>NSIM01000009.1 GCA_002737705.1 Flavobacteriales bacterium | reverse complement strand
AAACCGTTGCAGGACAACGGTTTCGAAGGTATTGAAACAATGTGAAATTGAATCGGGCGGAGAGAGAGGGATTCGAACCCCCGGACCTATTACAGTCAACGGTTTTCAAGACCGCCGCGTTCGACCGCTCTGCCATCTCTCCAATAAGGGTGCGAAATTACGTGCTGAAAAGCGTTTTTCAATGAAAATTGCAAAACAAATGAATTGGCTTTAACCCCGCTAGATTGATTCGGGGCAATCACAGGGTTTATGAATTAAAACGAGATCAGTATCATATAAATTTCAGCACAACGTCCTGAATTAAGTCTGGGTGCAAACTTCGAGATACAGGGCAGATATGTGTAATGCGTTGCAGACCTTCTTTCTGTCTGTCTGAAGCATCTTCCGACAATTGAATTTGAATCAAGGCACTTATTTTTTCAATGCGCCGCGGATCAATACCCATGTGCTTGCTGGTATCGGCTTCGATTCTAAGTATGTCAAATCCTTTTAGCTGCGCATAAATTCCCATTGTTGTGATGATACAGGTTGTAAGACTCAATGCACATAGGTCTGTTGGTGAAAATGCCGAGCCCATTCCTTGATTGTCGGTGGGGGCATCGGTAAAAATTTCAGTACCACTCTGCAAGTGCAGGTTGCTACAGCGGAGTTTTCCCAAATACTTGGTTGTTGCAGTTGCCATAGCGCAAAAATAAGGCAGTGTATCTCTATTCAATCATACTATCTATGATATCCCTGCGCAGTGTTAGAATTATTGATTTTTCATAGACGATGAATGGTTGATTTCTTGCAGAAAAAGAAAAATGGAGTAAGAAAAACCCCTTTCGATTGCATGTAGAAAGGGGTTTTTAGTTGAGGTCGGAAGCGGATTCGAACCGCTGTAAAGGGTTTTGCAGACCCGTGCCTAGCCGCTCGGCCATCCGACCTTTTTACGAAGTGCAAATATAGGAATAATAATATTTTTTTTCATGAGGCAGACAAAATTGACATTGTTATCCGTGCAGTGAGGATTTTACACCCTTAAAAACAGCCGATAAGCTTTGCTAAAATTGATTCCTATTTGATAGGGGCAGCCAAAATTCTGTGATTGATAGCCAATGCAAGTTTTCAAAATGTTTGGGGTCGCTCTGTCACATCAGAAACAAACAAACTTTCAACAGCAATTCTTGGGTGATTTACCAGACGCGTTTCCCATCAATATAGGTGGCCACCGTTTTCGTTTTCAGCAATTTTTTGGCTTCTATGGTCATAATATCGGTGTCGAGAATAACAAAATCTGCGAGTTTCCCTTCTTCTAGACTGCCCAATCGACCTTCATCAAAGTTAGAATATGCTGCCCATAAAGTCATCCCCCAAAGTGCTTGTTTTCTTGTTAATGCTTGATTTCCCATAAAAGGTTTGGATAGATGTCCAGCCGCATCCATGCGTTGAGTGGCTGAATAAAATGTATGAATGGGAGACAGTCCCTCTACAGGAAAGTCTGTGCCCAAAGCCAATAGTTTTGCTTGTTTCAATAAATCGGCATAGGCATAAGCGCCCGATATTCTTTGGCCAGATTCGCCACACAATCGGTTTTCAGCCCAATGGGCATCTGAAGTGGCATGTGTAGGTTGAACACTGGGAATAATACTTCGCTTTGCAAATAATTTTTGATCTTTCTGACTCACAATTTGAGCGTGTTCAATTCTCCACCGTGCATCATATCCTTCAGGAATATTTTTGTTAAATGACCTCAATGCCATTGCATTGGCACTGTCTCCAATTGCATGGACACAAACCTGGTAACCCCTCGACAATAACAATTGTTGAATGTAATCGAAGGTAGTACTCGACATCAATTGCAATCCCCGATACCCTTTTTGGCCACAATAATCTTTCTTCAACAACGCCCCATTCGATCCCAATGCCCCGTCTAAATACAATTTCATCGAACGAACAGACAGTTTCTCTGTTTGGATCATCCCATTTGTGGCTAAATAATTTAGGTTTTCTTCGGTTTGGGAGAGCATGGCATAAATGCGCATGTCCATTTCCCCATTTTCTTGCAATGCCATGATTAAATTGATATCTGACAGGCTGAGTCCCGCTTCGTCAAGTGTTGTAAGACCAAATGCATAGCAATTTTTCAATCCTTTTAGGAGTGATGGTTTCCAAGAAGAAAAAGGCAAAACTGGAATTTTTGATTGAACAAAGTCGGCAGCCTGATCGATGCAAATTCCAGAAAAATCGCCTTGTCCACCCTTTAAACCCGGTGTCTTTATAAATAGTCCGCCATCTATCAATGAATCTGTATTGAGTAAAAGCAATCTTTTGGCCGCAGAATTGATCCAGACGGCGTGCCCGTCAATTCGTTTTAAGCAGACGGGGACATTCGGAAAAGCCTTGTTGAGCTTATCCATGTTTGGGTAGGGTTTGTTGCTTCCATTCATTGTGGTTCCGGGCCAATTGTTTTGGTCCCAACCTTGTCCAATGATCCAAGGCTCTTTGTTTGTTTTGTGGTATTTTTTTAATCGCTTTATAACCGCATCCTCCGATTGGGTTTCCCACAAATTTGCTTGGGTAAGGCCTCGGCAGTATGAAAGAAAATGGCAATGTGCGTCAATAAATCCTGGATAGATGTATTTTCCTTTGAATGCAATATGTGTGGCTTTAGGGTAAATAGAATCAGCAACTTTGGCATTGCCAAGAAAAACGATTGTATTTTTTTCTACAACCATCGCCTCGACGATGCCAAAAGCGGTATCTGATTGGTAAATTTTTTCGGCGGTGTATAGGAAGGTTTCTGGGGCATTTTGGGCTTGCAGAAACAGTGGGATGGAGGAGAGAATGAACAACAGGAATCTATTGTTCACATAGCCAGTAATCTTGGCATTGTTTTTGATTATGGATTGTTTAGAATAGCACTTCATTGAATTGCAAAATTCAACCAAATAATGCAAAAAAAACCCATTTACCTTAGCATTTTATTTTTTTTTCTCATTTGCCTTTCCGTAGGTTATTTTCTATGGCATGAGCCCGCTGAAGTCAAAAGTGGAGGCAAACCCGATTATGAGAAAAACATGCTCGATTGGGTTAAATCGCTCGATGCAGATTCCCACGCCAATCAAACATTTTTGGCTTTTATAGGCAAGTCTGTAAGATTTAGCGCTGTGGTTACCGAGATTAAAGGAGATTCCAGCATTACCCTTCAATTGGAATCGGGTAAAGAGGGTTTTTTGGTGGATGCCAATTTTGATGTATCGATGAAAAAAGAGCTTGGAGCAGTATTGGCTGGAGACTCGGTTACACTGCAATGCGAATGCAATTCCTTAAATTTACCGCAAAACACCGATGATTTATTTTCAGAAAAAGTAATGAAATTGGGTCGTTGCAATCTTTTAAAACTGAGTACAACCGTTCCCGATCTTTCAAAATCACACGAACATGATACGATTTCCGTTAAATCAATACCATAAAACCCTCCTCGGCATTGAATTTCTGTGCTTCATTTTTGTCAATACCGTCTCCAATAGAATATGTAATATTGTAATTAGCTCCAAAAATTTTTGGGGTAACCCAACAATCAATAAGCACAAATTCCAAAACACTTAGACAATTGCGATTATAAGTAATAAATTACAATTGTAAGTAAACCCATACGTGAAAGAGATAAATCGAAATACATTTTTCCAACCCAAAATAATAAAGAAGCCACCATGTCTATACAAAAAACCCTTATCTACCCGTCATTAATTTTCATTTATTGTTTTTTATTTTCCCAAAAAGCCACCGCACAGGTTTTAAAAACTTCAACTGGCAATGTGGTTTTTAAAAGCAAAACATTGACCGAAGAAATTGTCGCAAACAATTCACAAGTTTCAGTAGCCATTGCACCCTCAAAAAACCAAATGCAATTCCGCGTTCCGATCAATGGATTTCAGTTTAAATCGGCCCTGATGCAGAAACATTTTAATGAGAATTATATGGAGACTTCAACATATCCCACCGGGGATTTTTTGGGTGAAATCAAAAATATTAACGACGTTAAATTCGAGAAAGTGGGCGAATACCCTGTGAATGTGGCGGGGAAATTAACCATTCATGGTGTTACCAAAGAGGTAAACACTTCAGGGACTATTTTGGTTAAAACCGTGGGGATTCAGTTGAAATCAAGTTTCAAAATCAAATGTTCTGATTTTGGCATCGAGATACCCCTGAGATCTATCGATTCAATTTCAGATGTTATTTCCATTGATGTAAATTGTGTATTAACCCAATAATTCTTTCCAAGCGCAACCAATGACTAAATCTCGTATCCCTGTTTTTCTTTTAATGGGGTCCATGATTGTTTTTTCGGCCTGTTACTATGACAATAAAAAAGAAATGTATGGTAGTTCGGTTACTTGCGACACCTCGAACGTAAATTATACCAGTGTCATTAAACCCTTAATAGACCAAAATTGTATCGGTTGTCATGGAAGTTCAGCAACCGTTTCTTTACAGACATATGACTTGGTTAAAGCCCAAACTTTGGCCGGAAAGATTGAAGGGACAATGAATGAAAGTGGAACATATTCATTGATGCCTCCGGGCGGAAAGCTTAGTTCGTGTAAGCTAGGCCAAGTCAATAAATGGATACGAAATGGAATGCCCCTATAGACTTGCCCAAGTAGTCTTGTTTTTTTTCTTGGGTATGTCTAACAATGTGTTGTTGGCTCTCTCTGATACTGTGTTGTTGGCTGATCGATTTTCGGGTTGTCCCCATTTTGCAGAAACCCCAAAAATCCCTGCTGTTGTTTTTCTCGGTTCCATGTACTCACCCCCTGTTGTTTCATTAGACCGAAAAAGTTTGCGTATTATCAATATGCACGGTGCGGCTGTATTGCCCAAAGGGAAGTGGGAAATATTTATCCAACACCGCTTTGGAACATTCCAAACTGGCCCATACAATTGGTATGGGTTCGATCAAAGTTATATGCGTTTGGGATTTGATTATGGATTAAGCGATGCAACAAGCATGGGTATTTCTCGAAGCAGTATGCAAAAAACTGCCGATGTGTATTTTAAATATCAGTTTATAGGGAAGACAATAAAAAGGGTCAATCCCATTGCTCAATTAGCCCCAAGCGTTAATCTATCAGATTCAGCCAAAGAAACAAAAACTGACGATGAAGGCATCGAAAATAGGCGTAATAAAAGTCTTTCAGCCCAGTCGCCAACCCAAGTATGGATGGCCTCATGGTATAGTAATTTGTCTGTAAATTGCGGTTCAGCCAATGCGATTGCTCCAGAGCCTTTCTATTTTTCAAACAGACTTCGCTTTGTGAATACCCTCATTGTAAGCGCGAATATCAAGAATCGTTTTTTGGTAGCGATAACGCCATCCTTGGTTCATATTAATTTGGTAGATAGCCAGATCCAAGCCAATGATATTGGTATAATTGGCGGATATGCAAGGATAAAAATTTCCGATAAATATGCCCTTACTGCAGAGATTCAAAAGCCGGTAGCCGATCATTTTATCCAGTTCCGTGATGGGTACTCAAAATCGGTAAGCATACCCGCATCGGCATATTTAGGATTGGGATTTGAGATTTTTTCCGGAAAGCATATGTTTCAATTGAGTTTGAGCAATGCACAATCAATGAACGAATCGACGTTTATGGTTCAAAACAACCCTTCGTTTACTGTCAAGAATTTGCGGTTTGGATTTAATATTGTTAGAAGATGGTAAAACATGGGTTCTACCCTGGCGGCCGAAAGACCTTGATACACCAGATCAAAGCCAATTTGAGATTGGGCATCGGCCATTTTCATTTTTTTTCCCAAAGTTTGGGTCTACTGGGTTTACTTTATTCGCTTGATATACGCGCACAAAACGATTCAAATTTTTCTTTACTTGACGAGCCCGCTTTTGTACAGTGGGAAAAAGTACAAAACAGTTTTAAAACAACGAAAGTGGTCAATCTCCAGAGTTTAGAAATGATTGATCCGGGGGTATTTGACTTCAAAATGAGCCACCGATTTGGTGCAGTAAATATGGGGGCGGTCCATGCATTTGGCTTGGATTTTGCCACCATTCGGTTTGGGGGTGAATACGGTATTTTGCCCAACTTAATGGTGGGATTGGGGCGCTTTAATGTGCAATCAGAAAAGGGTGTTGACGGCTATTTTAAATGGCGTATTATGCACCAAACTACCGACAATAAAAGACCATTGACGGTATTGTTGTTGGGGGCTATGGATTATAAAAATACCCACTATTCAAATTTAGTTGGAGAAAGGATGTATTTGTCTTCCAAGCAGCGTTTTTCTTTTGTAGGGCAATTCATTCTTGGGAGAAAAGAGTCTGAAAAATTTACCTGGGAAATTGCGCCGACAATTGTGCACCATCTGGTGAATCCCAACTGGTTTTATGACAATAAAATATCCAATTGGCAAGGGGGTCGGAATCTCCCCCAGACCCAATTTGCTTTGGGTATGGGGTTCCGGAATAAACTGACCAAGCGCACATCCTTTAATATGGAATACATACCCATACTCAATGGGAATGGAGATTTTTTTAGTAGCTTTTCCCTTGGATTTGACTTCGAGACGGGGGGCCATGTCTTTCAAATGGATTTCACGAATAGTATCGGACTGAACGAGTCCTTGTTTATTTCCCGAACTTCAGATCAATGGGGCGCTGCGGGAGTTCGATTTGGATTCAATTTACACAGGGTTTTTACGGTGCTAGACCCCAGTCGGTTTCAGTAAGTTTCTATTTTAAGGAATGCCATATTGGAAGGGGTTTCCTTTGTAGAGACCAATTCTTGCTCGACTGGCATGGCTCACAAAACAGCGCAATTGCGTTTGATGATTCCATCCTGCGATATCGGACAATTTAATGGCATGGACTGCGGTTGGAAATCCTGCAGACGCAAAATCAACAATGTGGGTGCTCCTCCAATCAATTTGTTGATCTCCATTCCACAACGATGTTTGAATTTCGCCACCGCAATTAGAATCCACCAATAAAATAATAATGTCATTGGATTCTGGCTTGAATTCTGACAGTGAGAAGCATTGTCTTATTTCGGAATCTTTTTCCGATTGGATTGGAATACGCGCAACAGCCGCAATGGAGGATGCGCTCTGGTCTTCTGGCAGGCAGGCAGGAACAGATTGGGGATCAAAACGGGTGCGTTTCAGTTGAATTCTATTCTTTGTGAAACCAATGGATTTACTGAGGGGGGTGATGGGCTTCGGGCGATTATTTCTTGAGCGGGGAGAAGAACAGGTTGAAATCAAAACTTGGGAATTGTCAATCCGAAAATATAAGGAGTTTCCCCCGAAATTAATTTTTGCTGGGATTGTTTTTTGAGACAAGGGTATTGGATTTGAGAATACCAGCCATTCACCCCCAATAAGGAATTCTTGCTGGCTTGTATGCGTCAAAGTTTCACCAGCTTGATTCGAAAAAATGGCAGGGGAGGGGTGCTGATTGTTTCGGGGTGGAGAATTTTGAAAATGCGCTTCTATCAGGGGCAATAGCCAAGGCTCAGCGCTCGATTGAAGTCCAAGAAACAAGCTTGAATTGGGTTGTAGGTTCGAAAGTTTCTCTTTCAAATTTCTAAGTGTAAAACCTGGCGAATTATCCATGAGCCAATACGGATAAATCTCAACCGGCATGTTTTTACTCATCTCCAATTTTTTATGCGGGTTTAACGACATCGACTTTGCATTTTTCTGGGTTGCAATCGTCTTTTGCATGTTCTGATTTTTCTTTTCTATCGGAGTGATTCCAGGGTGAGGCAAAGCATGAGATAAGGATTCTTTTGGTCTAGAAGAGGGTTCCCAGGCTTTTAAAGTTCCTGGGTTGAGGTGTTTGAAATGGTATCGATACACATCGGGTGGTCCAGATATCCAAATTTGAACCGGATACATGCCCGTGCTTAAAGCCCTTTGGTTTTGGGTATTTTTGGATTGGAATAGGGACACTTTTTCTGCGATTCGGTGATGGTTACCTTTGAGATCAAGGTTGAACCAAGATTTTTCTTGAATCGTATTAAACAACAATAACAATGGCAATGCACAGGCACTTGAATGAAAAAGAAATGCCCCTCCACACCGCATCCAGCATTGACTGGGTTTGAAAGGTTTACCAATCTCTGTACCATACTGGCCATTTTTTAACCCGTTGGGTTCAGCGTCTTCAATGGCTTGTGTTCTCCGTGGTATTAAAAATTCAAGGAAACGGAATCGCATATTCTGTCGAATGAGGGTTAATCCCTGCGCGGCCGAGAATATCCAAAGAGGGGTAGCAAAGAACAAAGCAGTATCTTGTAATACGGGCATGCGAAAAACGGAGTAGGTAAATCCTACTGAAAATACAATGAAAAAGCCCAACAATCCTTGTATGGGTGCTTGTCTAAACAAAAGGCTAATTCGCCGTGGTCTTGGAAGAAGGCTGGTCTGAAACGAATGGATTACAGCATATACAAGTGAGGCTAAAAGCAAAAGGGCAATCAGCCGATTATTTCCACATACCCATAAGAAATAGTGGCTTAGGAATTGGGCATTGGGTTTTGCCAGCCAATCCAATCCCCCATGGTCAAATTGGGCAAAAAGAAGGGGCAAATGGGGGATGTATAATAAAAATGCAATGCTTAAAGGTAGAAATCGAATATAAGATGTATGCAATCCTTGTATGTGTTTTGATTGGGGTTCTGGATGGGGTTTTTTTTGGAGAATATAAATAACAAACGCTGTTCCGGCTGTTAGCCCAGCAAAAAAATGAAAATAGGCGGCGCCTGCTATTGCGGCGCCTAAGTGAAAAGAGAACCAGCCATATTGATAAGGCTTAGGGTTCCTGGGGTGTGTAATGGGAGTTTCTAATACCAGGTCCCATGCCCTTAAAACAAATGGCATGGCAAAAATATAAGGCCGAATCCACACGCCGATGCTTACTTGCCACCACATCAATCCCATTAAGGTTACCACCCAGTAGGCCGATTCATGCCCCCATCGTTTTAGCGCCATCGAATATAGCTGCCATAATGTATACAAAGAAACCAAAGCGGTGATGAAACGCATTGGAAAAACAGCCTCTCCAAATCCCCGAATCCAAAACCAAATCAAGGTTTGTAAGCCAGCCGGATGACCATCTGTCGCAACACCCAAGTGTAAGTGATCAGCCCATGTTTTGGCAGAGACAGCCCTCAAAACAGCACTTAGCTCATCGTATCCCCATTGTCTTTCATCCAATCGCCAAAATCGCAGGAAAATTAGTCCAGCCAAAACGACAATCCATCCCAGACGAAATCCCAAGGGTGCAAGCCGATAAGACAATTGAATTTCTTTGACTGCTTGTTTGAGGGATTGAAGCATTTGGGGTTTCAAGTTTCTAATGACTGCTCAGGTTTGTACTTGTACTGTGTCAGGTTTTTTGTTTCGTCTTTTTGGCCGAAGGAAACAGTATATTGTTTAGGATGAGACGGTATCCCGGACTGTTTGGATGCAAATTTAAGTCGGTGGGCTGTTCCCCAATAAAATGTTGATAGTCTTCTGGATCATGGCCCCCATAAAACGTCCAGGTTCCTTTTCCCAATTCTCCGTGAAGGTAGCGGGATTCATTGAGTAATGCATTTTCACCCATGACCAGAACATCGCTTCGAACAAAATCCGAACGAAATGCGGTTGTTTGCCCCATGAATCCCTTGATTGTTCTGGTGTGATTCTGGCATAGAATACTCGGTATCAAGTCCCATTTTGCAGAATAATCAAAAAGCGTGAATAAATCATCTGCTTCGCCCACCCTTCTATAATCTGGGTCAACATCAATATTGCTAAACTCGTAATAAAAAGGATCTGTATTCAGCGTAAAGTTTTTGAAAGCAAGACACCGGTCGAATTGTAATTTTGATTGGGCATTTGGATCTGCAGGACTACCATCGAATATTTCTTCGCATATATCGGTTTCGGATGCGGCCATAGCGATATCATAGGTGTCGGTGGCACTGCACATGGCAAACAAAAAACCACCACCCAATATAAAATTTCTAATTTTAACGGCTGTTGCCAGTTTCAATTCTCTGGCAGATGCATAGCCATGTTTTTTTGCCATTGTTTCTGTTTCTTTTACTTCTGCAAGATACCAAGGCGCCGAACTGTAACTGCTGTAAAATTTGCCAAATTGACCCGTAAAATCTTCATGGTGTAAGTGCAGCCAATCGTAATTGAGCAATTTTTCATCCAAAACTTCATCATCGAATATTACATCGTAAGGAATTTCGGCATAGGTAAGAACCATTGTAACGGCATCGTCCCAAGGTTGTTTGGTTTTTGGAGAGTAAACAGCAATTTTGGGAGCATTTAGCAATTTAATGGCGTTCATATTTACAGAAGGATCTTGGATTTGGGTTATAATTGCATTGGCAGCACCGTCGCTAATAATGTCATAATTCACCCCCCTGATTTTACATTCTAGTTCTACATCCTTGGCATAATCGAACATAAAACTACCCCCATTATAATTCAATAACCATTGTATTTCACGTTGTTTCTGGAGCATCCAAAATGCAATACCATAGGCTTTCAAGTGATTTTTTTGGGAAACATCCATTGGAATAATGATTTGCATCGCACCCAACGAATGGGTCAAAATTAACAATATGCCAATAATCGCTGACCGAACCATACCATTATAATTCCTAAAATTAAAGAAGATAGACCATACACCAAGGCCAATTCGTATTTGTTATGTTGCAGATAAGAGAACAATTCAAAACCCAATGCAGAAAATGTGCTAAAACTTCCCCCAAAGCCAACAATCCAAAACAATTTTGTAGATTCGGCCTCTTCTGGGATCCATTTCCACAGAAAACCCGTAAGCAAACAAGCCAACATGTTTATCAAAAATGTAGACTTGGCGAAAGAATGGGGATCAAAGGGCAGAAAATGAGACAAGCACCAACGCATAAGCGTTCCGCAAGAACCGCCTGCAATCAGGTATAATGCCAAATAGGGCTTGATCATTGGGCGAATTTAATTCATTCAAGCGTTTCATTTCATTGGGCAAGGGTAATTTTATACTGCGGGGGATAAAAATATTTATTCTACATTAAAATCTCGATGGGGAAAACGATATGAAAGAGATTGGGTTTGCTCCGTTTAACAGAGCAATCTTTAGGGCAGTCCCAGACTTTTTAATCATCATCACCAGGCAGTGCAAATCAACACCAGGCGGCACAAATCACCTCCAGGCGGTGCAAAATACCATCAATCAATGTATCGCTTTTACTCAATAATAGATTCATTGATAGATCTATTTTTTTGGTGGCATAACACAATCTATAGTTGGATTTTTTTCGTTAGGAGGCAAAAAATATTTTTTAGCAAAGAATTTTGGTTTATATTTGTTCCGAGTTTGGGTGTTGCTCGTCTGCAAACCCATAATTTTCCTACCTAAATTACCCATTCCAAAACTTGTTGAATACGATTATCAATTATGGCCGATAGACCAGATTTCTCAAAAATGGGCGTGGCAGAATTGCGCACGCTCGCCGAAACTTTACAGATTCGCAACGCCGAAAAATTCAAAAAAGGCGAATTGATTGCTGCCATTCAGGCAGGAGCTAACAATTTATCAACACAATCAGAACCTGGTGATGTGATAGAATCCAGTCCACCCATGTCGGAAGATGCCGCCCAAAATCCATCAAAAGGACGGCGTTTGCGAAAAAATTTCTCGGGATCCGACTCAGAAAAAGTGAACCAGACTGTTTCTCCTCTTCCTACAATAAATCCAGATTTTGTAGACAGCGACGCAGTTGCCCCAGTAGAAACAGCTATCCAGACACCCAATACAGAATCTCCTACTGTCGAAATTGTTCCCAACTCGGGGCCTTTGGGGCAGCGTAAATTAACCCCTTTTCAGCGAAATAGAGACACAACTACCAAGTATGACACGATCGATAGTCGAGAAAATGTTCGATTCGAACAAAGCCAAGAATCCAATGGTTTGCGTTCCGATAACAATCCTGTTAGAATTGAAAAAACTGATCGCAATATGCGTAAAAATCAATCTAGAGAACCCCGATTAACGGGTGATAGAAATGAAATACGAAACGATTCCAATGCCGAAAACAGTCCACCAAACAACGATGGAGTGCTTCCAGTAAAGCTAGAACTTCCTTTGAGTGCAGAGGATAAACGTCGCCGTGAAGCATTGGCTCAGTTTACGGAGTTAGACGGGGTGGTGACCACACAAGGTGTTCTTGAAACGGTTCCAGATGGATACGGATTTCTTCGCTCTTCCGATTACAACTATGTAGCCTCTCCCGATGATGTCTACATCCCCGGTTTTATGATTAAACAAAATGGTCTCAAAACAGGAGATACCGTTCGTGGAAGTATTCGGCCCCCCAAGGAAAATGAGAAATATTTTTGCTTGGTAAAAATTGAAAGTATTAATGGGAGATCTCCGGAGGAAGTGCGCGACCGGGTGGCATTTGAACATCTTACTCCTTTGTTCCCAGACGAAAAACTCGATTTGTGTGATGGCGCCACCAATTATCCAAACCGCATTATCGATTTGATATCTCCTATCGGAAAGGGTCAGCGGGGATTGATTGTAGCACAGCCCAAAACGGGTAAAACCTGGTTGCTTAAAGGCATCGCAAATGCGATAGCCAACAATCATCCGGAAGTATATATGATTATTCTATTGATTGATGAGCGCCCCGAAGAAGTTACAGACATGGCCCGGAGTGTGCGTGCCGAAGTCGTTGCTTCGACATTTGATGAGCCTGCAGACAAACACGTAAAACTTACGAATATGGTTCTCGAAAAAGCCAAACGATTGGTTGAATGTGGCCATGATGTGGTGATTTTACTCGACTCAATTACACGTTTGGCTCGTGCTTACAATACAGTTCAGCCTGCATCAGGCAAAATATTGTCTGGGGGTGTTGATGCAAATGCCTTGCACAAGCCCAAACGTTTCTTTGGTGCCGCACGCAATATTGAGGGTGGTGGATCACTCACCATAATTGCCACGGCTCTTACCGATACGGGTTCTAAAATGGACGAGGTAATCTTCGAAGAATTTAAAGGAACTGGTAATATGGAATTGCAATTGGATCGCAAATTGTCGAACAAACGCATTTTCCCAGCCATTGATATTTTAAGTTCAAGTACGCGACGGGATGATTTGTTGGTAGACAAAATAACCAACCAAAGAATGTGGGTTCTTCGAAATCATTTGGCCGACATGAATTCTGAGGAGGCAATGAATACCTTTCTTAAATACATGCAAAACACCAAAGACAACAATGAGTTTTTAATTAGCATGAATCGCTAATTCTAAGCCTACTAATTTTATTGACGAAAATTGCAAATTAGGGGCATTCGATAAAATATTTTTAAAACTGTTTTTGACTTTGAAGTTTCTATTGTTGTTTTGTATAAAAAATGATTGTTAATGGATAAGCCCAAAGTTGTAATAGACTTCAACAAGCTCACACCAGACTTACTCGATTTGTTTGATGAAACTTATCCAACAGGTGTTACCGGTAAAACAATTCGTTATCCCAATTCCTTGGGTCAAATTGTTACTGCAGTCCGAATAGAAACAGAAACCACCAATTATTTGGTTAAGATCAGTGCAAGGGCCAAGGAGGTTCTTACCAATGAAGATTTAGATGCACTCATCAGAACAGCGGTAAAGAGTAAAGACATTGAAGAGGAGGATGCTGAGGAGCAGGAACCCCAAGAAGAAGAGGATTCCCATAAGTCTAATCCTGATGAAGAAGACTAAACGCCAACAATGCAATAAACCAATATTATGGAGGTGTTCGCAGTAACAAATGATATTAAGGTTTCTGTATATTCGGAATTCAGTGATCATCATAGCAAATCACTGTTAAATCAATTTGTCTATCATTATCATGTAAGTATCGAAAACTTGGGAATGTATCCTGTAAAACTTCTTCGCCGCAAATGGATTATTACAGATGCAACTGGAATCCAGCGCATAGTTGAAGGGCAAGGAGTATTGGGACTACAGCCTAACCTCAATCCCAATGAAATTCACCAATATTCTAGTTCCTGTATTCTGCCAACTGCTTTTGGTCAAATGCGTGGGCATTATATTTTTGAAAGACCATTGCTTGCCGAGGAGTTTTTCGTGGGTATTCCAGAATTCAAACTAGAAGTCCCTTTTTTGTTGAGTTAATATTACCTTTGGTCCATGATCTACACCGCCGTTATTACGGGCGCAAGCAGAGGCATTGGATATGCCGTAGCCAAGCGATTTGCGGAAGCCGGATTTTCGTTGTTTTTGGTTTCTCGGAATACCGGTGATTTAGAAAATGCAAAGCGCGATTTATTGCAGGCGGGTGCACCATCGGTGTATATATATTCGGCCGACTTAAGTGATGAATCCCAAACTCAATCGGCTATTGAAGCCATCAAAGCACAATTTACCCATATAACAGTCTTGGTAAACAGTACGGGAATGTTTATGCCCGGAACAATGATGGAAGAGTCTAACGCACAATTTCAACAACTGTGGAATACCAATGTGTCTTCTGCATATTGGGTGAGTAAAGGTCTCTGGCCGGTTCTTAAGGTTTCTTCAAGAGCCCATGTATTTACCCTGTGTAGTGTTGCCAGTTTGATGGCTTACAGCGCAGGTGGAACCTATTCTTTGTCTAAATTTGCACTGCTTGGCTTCTCAAAATCATTGCGCTTAGAGGGTATGCCCTATGGGATAGCTGTTAGTGCAGTAATCCTCGGGGCAACCTATACAGACAGTTGGGCTGGGATCAATCTACCTGAATCTCGTTTTATGAAGTCTACAGATATAGCAACCGCAATCTATGCAGCTTTTGAGATTAATGAAAGTGCCGTGATGGAAGAAGTATTGATTCGTCCGCTATTGGGCGACATCTAATTTCGCAGAAATGACTTTTCAAGGCTAGTTCCTGGTAAATAATACAGGTATGAATTTTTTTTGTTAAATTTGTAGAATATAAAAAAGTTTCAAAATGAAAAAATCATACTTAGCATTAACCTTACCAATTTTTTGTAGTTTGTCTTCATTTGCCCAAATTGCTTCTTTTGATATTCCCAAGGAGCAAAAAAATATTCATCAAGGTAAAACCACCTTCGTATTAAAAGGCAAAACTTTGCAGCCTGTTCGTCGAAGTGAGTCTTACAGTTCTTGGTACAATTATACAGGAGCCTATGAAGAAAGTACACTCTTGGGTCAGAAATTGTCAGGATATGTTTCTTTTATTTATCCCGATACTACACTGTATACCGTTTATGCAGATGGGACTAAGCAAAAAATTGGCTTCCATGTTTTTGGCAACATGTTTGATCCTAAAGATACTAATTTTTTGGGAGTCGGAAATCAGGTGCTTACACGATTTAATCCTTATACTGTGGATTCATTGGCATTTACCCAGTTTTATATTCGTTTGCTCGATAAAACCATTGTCGCTGGTAAAACCGTTGATGTAGTTGATACTGTGTATATTCAATACTTTGATTTCACAGGTATCAAAACGGGTGGTTATACTTACAATGCAACACCAAAATTAACCCACCGATATGCTACACCCAATACCGACAAATTCTCTACCAAATCTTTGTTGAACAGCGCTGCCATAAGAACTGACACGCTATTGCTTACTGCCTCTGAGGCAGATAGTTTGGTATACGAAAATGGAACTCCGAAATCATTCATAGGACGGGGCATACAGATTCCTGTAAATGTAAAGGCACTTTCTACCAGTGGTGCCAACGGGTTTTCCAATTTATTTGCTTTTACGGTAGTATACAAACCGATGGTAAAATGTGTTTTGGGTGATACAGGAATTGCGTACGACGGATCCAAGTGGACCAAAAAATACAATTCGTATGGTGTGAGATTAGCCAGTTTAGCTGACCACTCCCAAGAAATTTTTTCAACAAACAAAATCAATAATATGTTTGCTTCCAATTTTCAATTACGTTACGGATCGATCCTTTTTGGGTTCTTGAAATCCTATCTGCCAGGCACATTATTTGCATCTTCAATATTTTTTCCAAATTTTTTAAAAATTTCAACACTGAATTTGTCTTCCCAAAATATTCAAACAGGCATTTCTGGTATTCAAGTGTATCCAAATCCCGTTTCGAATAATAGCCAAACGGATGTTGTTTTCATGCTCTCTTCAAATGCCAGTGTTCGTCTGGTTTTGAGTGACATGAATGGACGTGTTGTGAGCGCCATATCTGCCAAACAATTCGTGGCTGGTACAAATTCAATTGTTGTCAATACAGAAGGTCTGTCTAAGGGAATATATGTGCTTACCCTTGAAAGTGCTGTGGGCCGGATGACAAGCAAATTGACAATAAACTAATCACACCCAATATATGTTGAAAAGAGCCGGTGTATCCGGCTCTTTTTTTTGTTACTTGCACATGTGATTAAGCGCATATTCTATCTCGACAATAGTTGTGTAATCTGGATTTTGCGGAATCTCTTTTTTTTGGTTCTAAATCCTAAGAAAACAGGCGCAAGGCATATACTACTTTCAATGCGGGCCCAAAAATTTGATATCAGCTTTTTCGGCCGAATTTCAGCAATTCAGGAAAACCTGGATTCGGGCCGTTTTTCTTGTCTCATAAATCCTCACGCCCACATGTTTTCAAGACCCAATCTCTTTCTAGCGATTGTTTTTCTTTTGCAGGCGCAATCTATCAAAGCACAGTCTTTTTCAGGACTGCAAAGCAGCAATTTTGCAGGTGTACATTCTTTGTTTTCCAATCCAGCATTGCTTGCATCGATGCAATATAAAAGACATTCCAATCTTTCAACATTCTCTGCCGATATTCAAAACAACATGGTTTCTCTCAACACGCCATTTAGCCTCTGGCAAGCCATTAATGGGAATGTTCCCCAACAATATCTGAATTCAAAAGGACGCATTCAATGGAAGAATACCTTTCTTCAAGCCCAATCTGTTGGGGTTGAGGGTTGGGGAAATTTGAATTTGGAATGGCGTGGGCCTTCCTATGCAAAACGGGTGGGTAATCGGTTCGTGTGGGCAGTTGCCTCAAGGACGCGGAGCAATATAGCAATAAAACATATATCGCAAGGCACCGTAAATTATGTAAACTATCTTTTGAATGCAAGCCCTATGCCCAAGGATTTATGGGTATTAATTGCTCCGCAACCATTTTCGTTTCAAGCCAACGCCTACCAAGAATTAAGTGCATCGATGGCAATGACAATGGTAGATCAAAAAAAAATAAAAATGTCAATGGGCGTCACGGGGAAATATTTGATGGGCTTGGGGCATGTATCAATTATTTCCGAGGGCCTGCAAATCGAGGACTTCAATCACGACTCCCTGCGTATTGTTAAAAGCAATCTACAGGTTTCATATTCCCAAGGACAATTTATGCAAAGGTTTTTACAGGGATTTATTGTCGGAGGACTTCCCATGGTGCGCAATATTATAGGCAGTGGCTTGGGATTTGATTTTGGTCTATCCATCGAAGGTGGTCGGGGTAGTCTAGTTAGCCAAGTAAAAGACAACTGGTTGGGAAATCCTGGTGCCAGAAATTATCGCTGGAGATTTTCCGCGGCACTTACCGATTGGGGAAATGTAAATTATGGGAACCAAACAAAAAGCTTTCGCATGAATAATTCACAACCCCAAATTTTACGAATCGATTCATCATTTTCTGCTGCCTTTGCAAAAGGTTCGGTTGAGGGTTTTCAATATATTGAGGATTTTGCCAAACAAAATATGAATTATACCGAATTAAAATCACTCAGTCGGGTTGATTTGCCAACGCAAATTCAGCTTCAAGGAGACATGCGTCTTGCTTCATTTTTTTATGTGGCAGCGCAGTTGCGACAATCACTGGTATCTGCCCAAAAAATCGGATTCAGACAGCCTTCGTCTTTGGTTATAGTGCCTCGTATCGAAACCAAGTGGCTTGAATTTTCGATGCCATTGGGACTTTTTCAAGATTATCGCATGCCAATGGTGGGAAGTTATTTTCGATTAGGCCCCATTTTTTTGGGTTCAGACAATGTCGTATCCGCCTTTTTAACCAATAAAGTAAAGGGATTAAACTTATATTTTGGTCTTAGCACATCACTGGGGAAATGTAAGAAATAGCTTAATCGATGCGCGTGATTTTCGCACCCAAGGCGTTCAACCTTTCTTCGATGCGCTCATAACCCCGATCAATTTGTTCGATGTTTTTAATTGTGCTCTTGCCTTTTGCACTCATTGCAGCAATGAGCAGTGCTACACCCGCTCTAATGTCGGGAGAACTCATCATAATGCCTTTGAGCTGGGTTCTGCGGTCCAAGCCTATTACGGTACAACGATGAGGGTCGCAAAGGATGATTTGAGCGCCCATATCGATTAGATTGTCTACAAAAAACAAACGACTTTCAAACATCTTTTGATGAATCAACACAGTTCCTCTAGCCTGGGTGGCTGTTACCAGTGCAATCGAAATCAAATCAGGGGTAAAGCCTGGCCAAATTTGATCGGAAACGGTGAGTATAGAGCCATCAATAAATGTATCAATTTCGTAATGATCCATGGCAGGGATATAAATATCGTCGCCGTGGATTTCCAATTTAACCCCCAATCGTTGGAACATTTTGGGGATGATGCCGAGCATATCAATTCGACATCCTTTTAAGGTAATTTCACTCTGTGTGATGGCCGCCATGCCAATAAAGCTTCCGATTTCAATCATATCGGGTAAGCAACGGTGTTCGCATCCTTTAAGTGCGGTAACCCCTTCGATGGTGAGTTGGTTTGAGCCAATGCCAGTAATTTTGGCACCCATGCTGTTTAGCATCAAACAAAGTTGTTGCAGATAGGGTTCGCAAGCGGCATTGTAAATGGTGGTAATTCCTTCTGCCAAGACGGCGGCCATCAAAATATTGGCAGTGCCGGTCACAGAAGCCTCATCCAAGAGCATGAAACAACCTTTTAATTTATCGGCGGAAACCTTGTAGAAATTATTTTCTGCTTGGAATTCGAATTTTGCGCCCAAATTGACAAATCCTTCAAAGTGGGTGTCTAAACGTCTACGACCGATTTTATCACCACCTGGCGATGGGATATAGCCGCGGCCAAAGCGAGAAAGCAAAGGACCAACGATCATAATAGAACCACGCAATGCCGCACCTTGTGTTTTAAATTCTGCGGTATTGAGAAATTCAATATCAATTTTATCGGCTTGAAAGGTGAAAGAACCTCTTTCATTGCGCGTCACTTTTACACCCAAACTTTTCAATAGGTCAATTAGTTTGAGAACATCGCTAATTTCAGGGATATTGTTTATTGTAATAGGATCTGCAGTGAGAAGTACTGCGCAAATCACTTGAAGCGCTTCATTTTTGGCACCTTGCGGGGTAATTTCACCCTCGAGTTTGTGCCCACCTTCAATTTCAAATACTGCCATTGTTTTTAGTATCTACGGAAGTTCTTCCCGCGGTTTTGATTTTTATTATTTTTTCTTCCAAAATTATTTTTTTGGACGGGTTTGGGAAGTGGAATATTTGTATCAGCACTCACAACCAACTCATCGCCCGCAATTTTCAATTGTCCTTTTGAAAGTGTATTCAAGTGTTCTGCAATGACTTCATTGCTTAAATTTTCGTTGTTCCAAGCCTTACAAGAATTATACATAAACGAGGCAATCATGTTTACCAAGTCTTGCTTTAATTCACTATTTGGCATTTCAGCGGCCTTGTCTATCATCATCTGGAGATTGCGACCATAAAAACGAAAGCGAATGCCGTTTGAATTGTATCCCAAATGTTTAGGTACAGTAATTTCTTTCTTAATCTGGATAATCTCGTAAGGGCAGTCTACGTCCAATTCGTAATTGGCAATGTGAAATATATGTCCCCAGAGTATTTCTTTGTAGTTTGCCTGCAATTTTATTTCTGGGTTTAAACTCGTCATAATTTGCACCAAGTTAGATACCCACGAGGTTCGTTTTTCCTTATCAGGCAATGTTTTAATATGTTCAATATACTCTTGGACATGACGACCGTATTCAGCAATTGAGAGGGGTGAGCGTTGGGTATTATAATCAACTTGAAGGGCGTCCATTTCTACGCAAAATAACACAGAATCAATCAAATAAATCGTAATTTTTTTTGGTGCCCCCGAAATTAGGCAAGACAATTAAAACCAAAACCGGATTCAGACATTTTTTGTAAGTATGCAGGCAATATTTGTAAGACTTGGGCAGCAGCTTTTTCGCTGTCATGAAAAACAACAATGGAGCCGGACTTGCTGTTTTTGGAAAGTGAGCCGATGCTTTTTTGGATATTTACGTTTGGATCATAATCGCAACTCAATTCGCTCCACAGAACAATTTCATAGCCACGTTTTGTTATTTCTGTAATTTGCTTGGGGGTGATACGCCCATATGGCGGTCTGAACAATTTTGGGGCATTGGGTTGGATGCGATCTATTATACCTTGGGTTTGGTCTACCTCGTCGATATAGATTTCTACAGGCGTATTCCAGCCTTTACTATGTCGTAATGTGTGGTTGCCAAGTGTATGCCCCCCCAAAACAATCTGTGCGGCCATTTCGGGATAACGTTGCAGATTTTCACCCACACAGAAAAAAGTGGCTTTGGCGTTAAATTGGGCTAGCAATTCGAGTATTAGGCTCGTAATTTTTGGGGTTGGCCCGTCGTCAAAACTCAAATAAATGATTTTCTGGGAACCTGATTTTTCCCAAGTGCATCCTGAAACCAGACTGCGCAATATGCGTGGCACCGAAAAAAAATGCATAACTTCACAAAGTTCTGCCTTTTGTACTGTTTTCCAAACATATCTATGGTTAAATTTGTTTCGCAATGGCAGAAAAAATTACATTGGTTGGGGGGGGGTTGGCTGGCAGTTTGATGTCTATTTATTTAGCCAAAAGAGGCTATGAAGTGAGTATTTATGAGCGAAGAGACGATATGCGTTCGGGCAAGTACCAAGGTGGAAGGAGTATCAATCTTGCGCTCTCTACAAGGGGAATTAGAGGATTAGAACGCGTTGGATTAGACAAAGAAGTTCTCGAAATAGGCATACCCATGACGGGCAGGATGATGCATGATATTGCAGGAAATCTCAAATACCAACCCTATGGTAAAGAGGGTCAGGCTATTTACAGCGTGTCGCGCAGTGCACTAAATATTAAATTGCTTAAATTGGCCAATCAATATCCCTCAATTCAAATGTTTTTTAATTATACCTGTATTGGGGCAAATCTTAAAACTTGCGAGACCACCTACCTTAATGCTGACGGGCTCAAAGTGATAGACAAAGCAGATTTGGTTTTGGGAACCGACGGTGCTTTTAGTGCTTTGCGCGACTCCATGCAGCGCTTACCACGGTTTAATTTTTCCCAGACTTACGAGAATTATGGATACAAGGAATTGGAAATTCCAGCCGATTCAAATGGAAATTTTCGTTTGGATAAGAATTGTTTGCATATTTGGCCGCGAAAGAGTTTTCTGATGATTGCTTTGCCAAATCCTGGGGGCAATTTCACGTGCACCTTGTTTATGCCTTTTGATGCTAGTCCTGGAATAGAACAACTTAAAACACCTGCAGAAATTAATGCATTTTTCAAAGAAAATTTTCCTGATGTGTTGGATGCAATGCCTTCTATCGTAGACGATTTTCAAAACAATCCAACGGGGATGTTAACCACCATTCGGTGTTATCCATGGGTTAGCGGAAACAATGCACTGATGGGAGATAGCGCACATGCACTGGTGCCTTTTTATGGACAAGGAATGAATTGTTCTTTTGAAGATTGTATTGTATTGGACAATTGTATCGAAGATTTTGGTGGTAATTGGGAAGTGGTCTTGGATTCTTACCAAAAATTGCGCAAACCCAATGCCGATGCCATTGCAGATTTGGCTTTGCAGAATTTTGAAGAGATGCGCGATTGGGTTGGTAGTGACGCGTTTTTGCAAAAAAAGAAAATAGAACACAGTCTTTCAGAAAATTACTCCAAACTCTTTACCAGCCAATACGAGCGGGTAACCTTTAGTTCCCGTGATTATTCTGAGGCATTGAAATTCGGTGCCAAGAACGACAAAATACTCCAGCATATCATTGACAATAAATTAGAGGGCAGGTTGAATGATCGCGATTTTATTGAAGCATTGCTTTTAGATATGTTAGCCTAAGGGTTCTAACATGGGGCGCATAGATGTTGGAAATAACAAAACAGCAAAGACATTTTAGGAATCGAAAATAACCCTTAACCAGAAGTCTATCTATACCTGAATAAGGTATTTTCATCTATTCGGGTTAAAAAATAAATTTATGGAGTCTCTTGGGTGACAGTGTCTTTCTTGCGTTGAATATTTAGTTTGCTGACGCTATCAATAAAGTCAGGATTGAATGTGGTTCTGTATTTTTTTTTGAGTGAGAACTTTTCAGACCGCTTATTGCGACCGTCACGAATGGGTTTTAAATACCTGTGATATCCAAAGATTGATAATCCTGTAAACAAGGCAAAAAATCCTATTGCAATCAGTAATTTTATTTTTTGTTGGTGAATCATAACCTAGCCTAAGGATTAAATGGAATGGAATACTGGTCGGAAATCAACTTCAGATGTTGAAGCAAAGAATTTTCGATGGGAATACCCAGAGACGCTCTTTTTTTGTGCTCAAAATATTCGGGTTCACCGGGTATCATTACCCTTTCTATACCCGATGCGGGGACAGTGGTTTTAAAACGACGAATCCATTGGTCCATGTCTTTTTTAACGGCCTGTATATCTCTAAATCCATCGAGTTCCCAACAGCCAACAAAATGACCGATTCCCAGACCGGGTTGGTCGTTTTGAGCATGTAAAAATTGTACAAACGGGGGTACCCATGGTCCATAATTTGCGCCAGACAAGACACCAGAAAAAATATCGACCCATGCTCCTAAGCCAAATCCTTTATGGGCGCCGTGTTCTGAATCAGAACCCAAAGGAAGAAGCATCCCACCTTGTTTCAAAATTGTTGGATCATTTGTTTCTCCACCGCTATTATCCAAAGCCCAACCCCTTGGAATTGATTTGCCAAGTCGGTCGGCAATTTCCAATTTTCCATTGGCAGCAGCCGATGTTGCCATATCCAAGACAAAGGGCAACTCTTCGGCAGCAGGTATACAGATACAAAGTGGGTTGGTCCCCAACATCCTTTCAGATCCGCCGGCAGGCGTTACAAGTGGGCTGGCATTGGTCATGGCAAGACCAATCATAGAATGTTCTAATGCCAACATTGCATGGTATGCAGCAATTCCAAAATGATTTGAGTTGGAAATTCCCACCCATCCACTGCCTACTTCTTTTCCCATTTCTATGGCTTTTAGCATAGCCAAGGGAGCTGAAACCAATCCGATGGCTGAATCTGCATTTAACAGCCCCATCGATTTTTTGCGCTGTGTAAAAACCATATTGGGCTTGGGATTGATTTGTCCCGACCGAATCAATCGAATATACCCTTCCAATCGGGCTACCCCATGGCTATCAATGCCTCTCAAATCAGCCATTAAAAGAACATCTGCCGACAAATTTGCATGTTCTTGAGAAAATCCTTCCTGTACCAAGATTGTTTCAACCCAATCTTTCAAAAAATCTGCCTTTATGCGTGTAAAACCCATCAGTTGCAATTTTTCAACGGGTCTTTATTTTTGGATTTATATACCGGTACGGTCGAACAAGGTTCTCCATACATAATACTTTTGGTAACCCCTACCAACAATCGGGTTATTTCTGCGTATGCGGCAGCAGAGACGGGCATGACTCCACAACCTTTCACAACAACCCTTTCGTTGCGGTATGATTCTATGTCTAGTGAAGCGAGTGCGTTATGCCACAATACTGCATCCAATGTGTTCAAGTCTCCAAATACGGCATGGATGGCGATTCCCGAAAGATTTGATACAATAATCATATACGCCCAAAAGGGTATTATGGCATCGACACTGCAAGTGATGGCCACTGATGCTTCTTTATACTGTTCCCAATCATGATTTTTTGCCCATTCACGAAAATCCTTTTCTTTCAATACCCGACCCATATACAAAACGTCTTTGATATCAATGACTTTTCGATCACATGAGGGGTAGTAGTCCTCTAAATTCAGTGTAATTAAACCACTGGATGCTACTTTGTTTGTGAATACCCCGTCCATGGTATCGCAAAATTACACTTTATTAATCGACCAATGTTACCTTAATGGTATTGGTACGGAGTTTTTTGTGCATTGGCATGCTGGCACAACTAATAATATAATCGCCAATATCAATGTGATTATCGGTTTTCAATATGGTAACGATGTCTTGCAATGTATTGTCGGTACTAACAAAGTTGTCGTAAAAAAAACCACGGATGCCCCAAACCAAAGACATGGTCTTGAGCAACTTCGGACTTTGGGTAAAAATGAAAATATTTGCTTCTGGTCGAAAACTCGCCACCCTATAGCCTGTAAAACCACTTTTTGTAAGGGCAACGATGGCTTTGGCTTTTAGGTGGTCACTCATGCGAACTGCTGTAAAACAGATCTCATCACTGTAAAACGAGGGAGATTCGATATTGGGTTTTACGCCTTTGTAGTAGGCCCGACGGTCACTCTCAATATCAGAGACAATATTGCCCATGATTTCAATTACGCGCTCAGGATGTTTGCCCACAGATGTTTCACCCGAGAGCATTAAGGCATCGGCACCATCCAATACCGCATTTGCAACATCGGTAATTTCGGCACGTGTGGGCATGCTATCCACAATCATCGATTCCATCATTTGGGTGGCAATAATGGAAGGTTTTGCGGCAGCCAAACATTTTTCAATGATTGTTTTTTGAATAAGTGGAACCTTTTGCATTGGAACCTCTACGCCTAAATCTCCCCTTGCAACCATGATCGCATCGGCAACTTGTATGATCGCATCTATATTAAGCATCGCTTCGGGTTTTTCGATTTTGGCAATAACCTTGACATCAAGACCTTTTTCAGCAATTAATTGTTTCAATTCCAAAATATCATTGGCTTTTCTTACAAAGCTTAAGGCAATCCAATCCAAATCCTGGGAGAGACCAAATTCTAGGTCGACCAGGTCTTTTTTTGTCAAGCTGGGAACAAAAAGCGAAGAAAAGGGGAGGTTAAACCCTTTGTTTGAGGAGAGCGGCCCTCCCGAAACCACCTTCGCACGCATCGTATTTTTGTCTACTTTTTCTGTCAATTCAAGGTGTACTTTCCCGTCATTAAGCAACACAGGCTCGCCCACTTTACAATCTTTCACCAATCGTTTGTAGCTCACAAACAGAATTTTGTTTGTGCACTCTTGTTCTGTGGTGCTCAATAAAATGCTATCACCTTCGCGCAATTCAATTTCTCCATTTATTTTTCCTATGCGCAGTTTTGGGCCCTGTAAATCTTGCATTATGGCAACATGAGAACCCAAACGTGCATTGATTTTGTGTATCCTGTCGATGACGGCTTTGTGGTCTTCGTGGGTCCCATGGGAAAAATTGAGACGGCATACATTTACACCAGCCAGAATGATTTTTTCCAACATCTCTTCACTGCTTGTCGCTGGTCCAATTGTAGCAATTATCTTGGTTTTGTTAAATTTGCCTTCGAACATAGTGTGTCATTTTATCGTCTTTAAAGGTGACTTAAAGCTTTAAGCCAAAATAGTTTTCCGTGTTTTGACTTGGGAAATATATAGGCGGTTTGAACTGTGGAGATGGATTGTATTTTTTTTATCCAGTTCTCCAATTCAACCCGTTCTTCCATATTTTTCATCAAAATCCAAAAATCGGGACGAGGCTTTGGGGCATACAAAAACCCTTTGTCACCTTTGTTCTCTATTAGCCACATTTGCCCCGATAGTTCGACGTCATTCCAGTAGTATTCTACGTGGTTTGATTCTGTATCCTTAGGCAATGATACTGAAAATAATTCGGGTTGTCGCACAAAAATCGAAGAAAAAGTGTCATCAAGACACCAAGCCATAAAATGAGGCGGTATTTGGGCATGAATGGTTATGATATCAAGTTCGATATCTGCTTCAAGTTGTAGGGATTTGTATTTTTTTAGGGGCAAGGTGTACATACAAAAATAATTTTAATGTTGTATCTCACAAAAAAAATGTTTCTTTGCATCACAATTTAAATCAAAAAACAATAGCATGTCACAAATTGCAGAAAAAGTAAAGGCCATTATTGTAGACAAACTTGGTGTCGAAGCTACTGAAGTTGTTAATGAGGCCAATTTCACAAACGACCTAGGTGCCGATTCACTCGATACCGTTGAACTGATTATGGAATTTGAAAAAGAATTCGATATCAGTATCCCAGATGATCAGGCAGAAAAAATTCAAACTGTCGGTGAAGCCATCCAATATATCGAAGAAAATAAAAAGTAAGTTATGCAGCTCCGTAGGGTTGTAGTTACAGGTATTGGAGCCATTACTCCCCTGGGAAACGACGTTTCATCGTATTTCCATTCTTTGCGCAATGGTATTGGTGGTGCCAATCTCATATCCCGGTTTGATACAGAAAAATTTAAGGTAAAATTTGCCTGTGAGGTAAAGAATTTTTCAGCCGACAATTTTTTTGATAGAAAAGAATCTAAAAGGATGGACTTGTTCACCCAATTTGCCTTGGTGGCTGCCGATGAAGCAATCATAAACAGTGGTTTGATGCACTGTAAAGGATTTGATTTGGACAGGATTGGGGTTATCTGGGGCACGGGAATCGGAGGTCTAACTTCTTTTTTTCAGGAATCTGTTGATTTTGCAAATGGGGATGGAACACCCCGGTTTTCTCCTTTTTTTATCCCTAAAATCATCGTAGATATTGCACCTGGCTTGATTAGTATTAAATACGGATTTCGGGGTCCCAATTTTTCGACTGTTTCGGCTTGTGCGTCCTCTACAAATGCAATCATAGATGCCTTTAATTTAATTCGTTTGGGCAAAGCAGATGCCATTGTTACGGGCGGTTCTGAAGCTGCTGTGACTGAGCCTTCTTTGGGTGGGTTTGGCAATATGAAAGCATTGAGTGAAAGGAATGATGATTTCAAAACAGCATCGAGGCCATTCGATTTAGACCGAGATGGGTTTGTCGTGGGAGAGGGTGGCGCTTGCTTGATTTTGGAAGACTTAGAATTTGCTGTTTCCCGCGGAGCAAAGATTTATGCAGAAATTGTTGGCAGCGGATTAACCTCCGATGCCTATCATATTACGGCACCTCATCCCGAAGGTTTGGGTGCGCGCAATGTGATGCAAAGAGCACTGCAAGAGGCCAATCTAAAACCCGCTGATATTGATTATATCAATGTCCATGGGACAAGTACGCCACTTGGCGATATTGCGGAGGCCAAAGCCATTGTTTCGGTTTTCGGAGAAGATGCATACAAACTAAATATTAGTAGTACCAAGAGCATGACAGGTCACCTGTTGGGCGGTGCGGGAGCGGTTGAGTCACTTGCTTGTGTGATGGCAGTTCATGAAGATATTATACCACCCACAATCAATCATTTTACGGATGATCCGGAGTTTGATTCACGACTCAATTTCACATTCAATGTCGCCCAGAAAAAGACTGTGCGCGCAGCATTATGCAATACTTTTGGTTTTGGCGGTCACAACGCAACGGTGATTTTCAAAAAATATGAAGCCTAAGTTTCTGTTTTGAAGACTGTATTATCCTCATTATTTAACAGAAACAAACTTTCAAATCAGGTGTATCGGCTAACGGGAGTTAGACCAGGGAAATTGCGTATTTATCAAGAAGCATTGCGGCATAGTTCGATGTCTCTTATCCAGAACACAGAACAAATTGGCAACAACGAACGCTTAGAATTCCTTGGCGACGCAATTTTGGATGCCGTGATTGCCGATTTGCTTTACATGCAATTTCCCCGCAAAAACGAGGGTTTTTTGACGGAGATGCGAACCCGAATCGTAAACCGAGAGCAGTTGTCATTTTTGGCTGCCAAATTGGGATTGGTTGAAATAATGGAAATAAAATCCGATTTGCATCACAATAAAGTTGCAATGAAAACAATAGGGGGCAATGCATTGGAAGCATTAATTGGGGCAATTTATTTGGATAAAGGATTTTCTGCAGCACGAAAATTTGTGGTTGATCGCTTGGTTGGTCATTATCTTGACATGGAAAAACTTATGTCTACTACTGTGAGCTATAAAGCCTTGATTATGAAATGGACCCAACAAAACCATAAAAGTATTCAATTTGTTGTCCAGCATTTAGGTGAGAATACCAATAGCCTAAACACAGTTTCTTTGGTCGTTGATGGAGAAACATGGTTTACGGAAGAAAATTTTAGCCGCAAAAAAGCGGAAGAACTCTGTTCTGAAAAAGCGTGTCGAAAATTGGGTTTGTAGTTAACTAAGCCTCCATATCTTCTTTTTCAATTTCTGGCAGGTAAACAATTTGGTGGGTGTTTTTTGCAAAATCACACCAATAACAGTCTGCTTTTCCACAACCGCTCATAAAAGAAAGCGATTGTAGTTGCGCATTTGCTGCTTGAATCCATGATTTGAGCAGTTGGTTATGCTCTTCCGTATAATAGATTTTGATGTGCGGAAATTCTCCATTTTCATCTTTTTCGATACAATCGATAACGCCTAGATTGCATTTCCAGTCTTTCCCTGGCAGATTGTTTATCATCAATTGATAGATACCAATCTGAAACCAATAGCTGGGAGGAAGCTTTTCGATAGAACGCACACCCGGGGCTTGGGATTTTTTTATTGAATTTTCGGGTTTTCCTGTTTTGTAATCGACCACAGTGACATTTTTTCCATCAAAAACAATTTTGTCCAAATTCCCGGCAATGGGCACGCCATCGATTACGGTTTTTATGGTTTTCTCCGAAAGTACAAGCTGATGGGATCTAAATTCGGTGCTTCTGGCGGCGTAATAATCGGGAAGTATGTCTTTGCCTTGTTGCATGCGCAGCGAAAATTGTTTTTCGTTGAACCCATGTCTTTGGCGGTACATTTCTTTTTCGAAAATTTGGATAATGGCCGATTGCGTCAGCCATTTTTTGTCATTTGTCCAGGTATCAACCCATATCTTCATCGCTGCATGCATCGCTGTTCCATAGGATGTTGCCGGGTGTGGGGCATCAGGTACCCGCACAATTCGTGTAAAATAAAATTTCAAACCACATTCTAGGATGCTATAGAGGGATGAGGGTGAAAACGTAAAGTTGGTGGTTCTATCAAGTATCCAATCTAATTTGTCACTGAGTAATTTGGGTTTTGATGTTTTTTGAAGGATGGCTTGTTGCACAAAGAGTAGGTTTTGCAAAGAAATTTCCTGATTTGTAGTCGTAATTTCATCTGCGCATTCATAGACAAATAAGGAAGCGGTCTGTTCCGAAATTTTTGTTGGGGTAACGCGCAATTGATTAAAACTAATATGAAGTGTCTTTTTTGCCCGGGTTAGTGCAACATAAAACAATCTGCGGCGTTCTTCAAGATCTTCTTCGGCTGTTGTTTGATTGTGTAGCTGAATTTCTTTTCCTTGAATCAATTTCATTATTCTGAAAGGCATTCTTCCAGCATCGTTTTCTTCCCACTCTTTGGGATTTAATCTTGTAACAAATACATGTTCAAATTCCAATCCTTTGGAACTATGTGTAGTAATAAATTGCACTCCTTGGGCATTTCCAATCCTTTTTTCTAAAGGGATTGCAATGTTGTTACCCAGCATTTTTTTAACCGTTGCCAAAAATTCGTGGGGCTTTTGAAAAGGGTTTTTCTCGTTTTGACGATTGGAGAATTGTAAAAAAGTTTGTAAAACCTCCAGGGTCCATTCTGTATCGTTCGATTTCAAGGCATACGCCAAATAGCCTCCTTCACTGTAAAATTGTTGAATGAGTTGGGGTACAGTTAGCCAACTCGCTTCTTTGATCCATTTTTCGATATTGATCCAAAGTGCTTTTAATGCAACGGAGGGAGGTTCTCCAAATAGTTCTGTTTGTTGGGGCAGTTTTATAATTTCTGCGATATGGTCTCTCCAGTGGTACTGGATTCCCTGATTGCGCGAGGATGTTTTTTTGGCATAAACAGCAACTGAAAGTTGGTTTACCTCAAAGCTAGAAATATCGTAAAGGGGGCTGATCAGCAATTTGTAAATCAGGTGTTCGCCACTGTTTGCCACAGCAATTTCTAATGATAGGTATTCGATCCATACAAGAAGATGTTGTATTGTTGTTTCGTTTAGTATGTCGACAGACCGATGTATAACAAAAGGCAATTTCATTTCATCAAAGGTGTCAACCAGTATTTTTGCATGTTTGTTAAACGGATACAAAACAGCGATTTCATTGGCTTTTTCGCCTGATTCGATGAGGAGTTTAATTTCTTCAGCTATGCCAACGGCTTCGTGGAATTCATTTTTGAATTGTTTGATATTGGGGGTGATGGGATCAAAAAAACAGTTTTTCCCTGCAGCAATTAACTCTTTGGAAAGGCCTTGCATTTTGTATACCAATCGCTGCGAATTGTTTTCAATCACCTTTTTGGCCATGTCGAGAATGGGCTGTGAACTACGGTAATTTTCGGTGAGGACGAATGTCTGTAAATTTTGCTCGTATTTTTTGGCGAAATCGAGCATGTTACTCACTTTTGCGCCTTGAAAAGCATAGACACTTTGGTCATCATCTCCTACAACAAAACAATTCGGCGTATCTCCCCAGAATGAAATTAATTGGTGAAGAATTTGATTTTGAAGTCCGCTGGTGTCTTGGTATTCATCCACCAAAATATATTGGTAGCGTTCTTGTGAATCGAGCAATAGGTCTGGATCATTTTTGAAGCCTTCGCACACCCACTCTAGCATGTCTGAAAATTCATACAAGCCCTTCTTTTTCTTTAATTCTTTATAAGTAGCAAACAATTTAGCAGCCTCTAAGCCTTTTTTCCATGCCAGACTCATTTTTTTGTATTCTGAGGCCTTGATATCGCCTACTTTGTTTTCTCCTGAGGGTTTTTTATATACCAAATTAGGGAAAGCCAATTTGAAGTTTTCTGCGATGAGTAGGCTCTCTGTCCATGCTTCTATTTGTGTCAGTTCGATACTTTCAGATTGCATCAAATTCCACATTTTAGAAAGATCACGCCTTATTTGTTGGGCATCATCTTGGTATGACTTTAACAAAGAATTGGCAGGCAATTGTTCGACAATACCCTGAATAAGGTCAATTTTATCTAAATCATCCATCACCCGCAATTCGGTACGTGAAAACTTTTCGGAATTTTCTTGAATGATTTTATTGCACAATCCATGAAAGGTATATATGGGGACATTAAACGCGGATGCACCCATAAATAAACCCAAGCGTTTTTGCATGGCAATGGCACCAGCATCGGTATAGGTAAGGCAGAGAATATTTTGGGCTTGGGTATCTGTTTTAGAAATAATATTGAGAATGCGCGTGGCCAAAATTTGGGTTTTACCAGTTCCTGGTCCGGCGACTACCATTACAGGGCCATCGATTGTATTTACGGCACGTTGTTGTTCGGTATTGAGATTGTTGAATAAATCTTCGAAAGAATCCATCTATGCAATATACTAAAAAAAAATCAGAATTGCTAGGGTATTTTCGTTAACAAGGGTTGGATGGAATGGATCCTCAGAATGGATAAATCCTAAATTCGAAACCCATTAACTATCTTTGTAATCGATGTCTGATACGAACCAAGAGTATGCAACTATTTTATTTGCCTGCAGAGAAGTATTTCTTAAAAAGAACGAGGATTATGGGACTTCATGGAGATTGTTTCGTCCATCAAGCCTTACCGATCAAATATACATCAAAGCCCAACGCATTCGCAATATCGAAGAATCGGGACGCAATGCTGTGGGGGATAATATTAGAAGTGAATTTATGGGTATTGTCAATTACAGCCTAATCGCATTGATTCAACTCTCATACATTCAACAACAAAAAGATCCAATGAATGCCGATGAAATTTCCCTTGTCTATGAAGATTGGGCAAATAAAACCCAATCATTGATGCGATTAAAGAATTCTGATTATAGCGAGGTATGGAGAGATATGCGCATCAGCAGTTTTACCGATATGGTTTTGGTGAAAATTGCCCGCATCAAACAAATAGAAGACAACCAAGGAAAAACAAAGGTAAGTGAAGGGGTAGAGGCCAACTACCAAGACATTGTCAACTATGCTATTTTTGCCTTAATAAGATTATAAGATGAAAGTTGTATTTCATATCGCCAAATTCCTTACCGCTGGATTGCTCATTTTATCTGGGATCGTCAAACTCAATGACCCCAGTGGATTTTCGATTAAACTCAACGAATACTTCGATGTGTTTTCTCAAGATGTATCTGCCAGACAAGATTCAATTCGGGTTGTGGTTTCTATGGGCAAAGTGCACTGCGTAGACAGCAAAACAGTGCTTTACAATTTTGATACAAAAAAAGAATTTGGCTGGGAAATTGTGGCAACGCCTGCCACAGCAACCCATGTTGGTTCGATTGGAATCAAGACCACATGGGGAGGCTCTTCTTTGGCTGAAGGAAGCATTGATATTGTTGCAGGAGACACCTTAGACAAGGGAATTACAATTCGTTTGCTAGGACCCGATTCTCTTGTATTGGCTTCTGCCGATAAGACGCTCTCATTCGATTCGATAGGCGCTGCGATAACAGTCCAATCTGCTGTTAATGTGGATGTGGCAAATTATGCAAAATCCAATGGATGGGCATATCATTTTTTTAAGGGATGCAAAAAGTATACACTCTACTTGAGTGTTTTTGTATGTGCATTGGAAGTGTTTTTGGGATTGGCACTGTTCATCGGTTGGAATATTCGATTAACCCTTTTTATCACTTCGGCGCTCATCATTTTTTTTACATTTTTAACATTTTACAGTGCCTTCTTCAACAAGGTTACAGACTGTGGTTGTTTTGGTGATTTTGTAAAACTCAAGCCTTGGCATTCCTTTTACAAAGACCTTGTACTGTTGTCTTTGCTGTCGGTTCTGATTATAGGCATTCAATACAATTCCCAATGGTTCTCGAGGCGTTTTGGAAACAAACTCATGGCTGTTCTTGGTATTTTGACACTATTGTTTGGTGTTTACTGTTATCTGTATTTGCCAGTATGGGATTTTTTACCCTATAAGAAAGGCAATGATATAAAACAAATCATGACCACTTTGCCTAAAGGTGAGCGTGAATCTGACAGTATTGAGGTTTCATTTGTTTTGTATAAAGGAAAAGATTCAATTGCATGCACCAGCAAAGAATATGAGTCTGCGATTGACAATGGGTTTCAGTATGATGTCAATAAATCATTGCGGCGAAAAATTGTTGTCGAAGGCTACAAATGGCCCATTCACGATTTTTCTATCAATGACCCCATACGTGGTATTGAATTGAAAGACAGTTTTCTAAATAATACCGCTTTTAAATGGGTCTATATAGCAACATTCTTAAGCGAAACAGATGAAAGAATCTCTCAAAAAATGGCATCTTTATTCACCTGGGGCAAATCCAAAGGGATCGTTATGTATGCCCTTACTGCAGAATCGCCAGAAGCTTCGAAAGCAGTGGTTTCCGAGCTAAAACTACCTTTTGTTTTTTATCCGGCCGACCAGAAAATGTTGATGACAATGGCACGATACAATCCAACATTATATTTATTTAAGGGACCAGTAGTGATCGAAAAGTGGAGTGGGATTCAATTGCCCAGTGTTCGAGAAGTTGAAAAACTGATTCAATGATACAAAAGAACATCGCCCGAAAGATGACCTTTTTACTGTCGGTCTTGATGGGATTGGTGATGTTCATTTTTTTTCTATTTCAGGCCTTGCCGGGCGCTGAAGAAATGTTAACTACACAAAGGGCCGATGCCAAAACCAAACAGGCCATAGTTGCTGAGTTGGGGCTCGACCAGCCTATGTATTTACAAGCACTATTTTACGTAAACGACCTCTCACCCATTTCAATATATCAAAGTAATAGCCAAAAAATACCCTACCTCAGCGGTTTTTCGATTAAAACAGCGCAATACCACTATTGGTTAAAGTTTCCGTATCTCCGCAAATCATTTCAAACAAAGCAGCCAGTGGGGGGGATGTTGTTTCAGGCGTTTATTGGGACCATGGTATTGGCAATCGCAGCAATGGGTATCGCGCTTTTGTTGGGTATTCCTTTGGGCGTATGGGCTGCCATGAATCAGGGGAAATGGAATGACAATGTGATTGTCTCTTTGTCTGCAGTGGGAATATCCATGCCGTCATTTTTTTCGGCTATGCTATTCTCTTGGCTTTTTGGATTTGTTTGGCATCGCTATACTGGACTGCCCATGACGGGCAGTTTATGGGAAATTGACGAATTGGGAGAGAATCGACAGCTGGTCTGGTCTAATATGATCTTGCCGGCTTGTGCCTTGGGTATTCGTCCCTTGGCAGTATTTATTCAATTAACAAGAAACACGATGGTTGAGATGCTTGCCCAAGATTTTGTCCGCACCGCGCGTGCAAAAGGCCTTTCTCGTTGGCAAGCTACATTTAAGCATGCACTGCCCAATGCCATGAATCCACTCATTACAAGTGTTGGCGGGTGGTTTAGTAGTCTGTTGGCCGGTTCTTTTTTTACGGAATATATTTTTCAATGGAAGGGATTGGGCAAAATTACGATTGAAGCGTTGCAACAATCCGACTTTCCGGTGCTTATGGGTGCTGTCTTATTCACAGCATGTGTATTTTTCATTTTGCATACCATAACTGAGATGTTGTATGTTTGGATCGATCCCCGAGTTCGATATGAATAAAGTATACCTAGTGGGTTTGCCTGCCTCCGGAAAGACCACCACCGCCCAGTGGCTTGCCAAGAGAATGGCTTGGCAGTTTTTTGATTTGGATGCTTCCATTGAAGCGGAAACTGAGATGTCTATAACTGACTATTTCGGTTTGCATGGAGAAGAATCATTTAGAATGATCGAAGCAGAATGTCTCAGGGCTACCAAGCATTTAAGAAATACCGTCGTGGGATGTGGGGGAGGTACAGCTGCTTTTCATGGCAATATGGAGTGGATGAAAGTGAACGGACTTACGATTTATTTGAACACGCCTTTGGATGTATTGGTGCACAGAATTGCAATTGAACCTGCATTAAGACCAATGTTTATTGGACAACCGAACCCTGAAATCATGACAAAACTGTCTAAAATATCAGAAAAACGCTGTGTTTTCCATGGTTTAGCCAAGATTATTTGGAATAAAAGCGAGCCGAATGAATTATTTTATAATGCTGTAAGTCAATTAATTGCGATTTAATCATTCTGTAATTTTGCCCAATTGTTAATTTCTAGTGCAAAAGTTCATCGCTTCTTAGTGTTTTCAATACTTGACAAGTAAAAGCACTTAATTACTTTTGGGATACAATAACACAATAAAAAAAACACCTATGAACAAATCAGATTTAATTGGAAGAATGTCTAGCGACGCTGGCATCACTAAGGCCCAAGCTGCTTCTGCACTTGGAAGTTTCACCTCTGCTACCACTGAGACGCTTAAAAAAGGCGGCAAGGTAATTTTGGTAGGATTTGGTACTTTTTCTGTGAGTAGCCGTAATGCCCGCAAAGGCCGCAACCCACAAACAGGTGCTGTGATTAACATCGCTGCAAAGAAAGTTGCAAAATTCAAAGCTGGTGCTGAGTTGAATGGCAGTATGTAATTGAATTCTAGCAAAAAAAAACCCGCCTATGGCGGGTTTTTTTTTCTCCATTTCAGACATTCTTTCCTAATTTTGCGCCATGCATATTCACCCGCGTCAGGCTTTTTTTGCGCATTTGGCCCAAACCAGTTCTTCGCCAATGAATATTCATATTGTAAAGGCTGAGGGAAATTATCTCTTCGATGCCGATGGACAGCGTTATCTCGATTTGATCGCGGGAATTGGTGTTTGTAATATTGGACACCAACACCCAAAGGTTGTAGCTGTAGTTCAAGAGCAATCGGCTAATTTTATGCATGTTATGGTTTACGGAGAGACCATTCAAAGCCCACAATCACTATTTGCGCATAATCTGGTCCAATATTTACCCCCTTCTTTAGATTGCTGCTATTTTGTTAATTCAGGTGCTGAAGCCATTGATGGTGCAATGAAACTTGCCAAGCGGGTTACTGGCAAAACCGATTTTGTGGCCCAAACCGATGCTTACCATGGCAGTAGCCAAGGCCCACTTAGTCTTATGAGCAACGAATATTATTCACAAGCCTATAGGCCACTCTTACCCTCTGTGCATTTTATTGCCCAAGACGACATAGAAGGATTGGAAAATATACCTTGGTCTCGGGTGGCGGCAGTGGTGGTAGAATTGATTCAAGCCGAACGTGGCGCCAAACCTTCGGGTAAAGAATTTATCGCCTCTCTAAGAGATAAATGTACCCAACATGGTTCACTGCTTATTTTTGATGAAATTCAGACTGCGATGGGACGCACCGGAACCCTGTTTGCTTTTGAACAATATGGCGTTATTCCCGATGTGCTCGTATTGGGCAAAGCCATTGGAGGGGGTATGCCCATGGGCGCTTTTATAGCATCCCGTAAACGAATGCATACACTCAGTGAGAACCCAATACTCGGTCACCTGACAACATTTGGGGGACACCCAGTAGTTGCGGCAGCGGGTAATGCTGCATTTGAGGTTCTGTTAGAAGAAAAGCTCATGGACGAAGTGTCTGTGAAAGAACAGTTATTTCGTCGCTTACTTCAGCATGAGCGCATACGTGCGATTCATGGAAAAGGTCTTCTTTTGGCAATTGAATTATCGGACCATGAAGAAGTCTCTTCGTTAATTCAAACAATGCTTTCGCGGGGGATCTTTTCCGATTGGTTTTTATATGCACCTCATTGCCTTAGAATTGCACCTCCATTAACCATCACAGGAGATGAAATAGCATTTGCGTGTTCATCGATAACAGAAATATTGGACGAAATATGAAATTATTTTGGGGGTTAACTAGCCTATATTTGTTTTATGCCAATTGTTTTGATTGGTTTTGCCATAGTTTAGAATGAAATATAGACAACCTGTAGTGTCCATCAGTCCTTTTATAGTATGGGTATCCTGCCTTCTTTTTGTATGCCAATCTTGTGAGCGAATTAACAAGGAAAAAAATGAAAATTTAGAAGTTGCTGTTCAGTTCGCCGCCCTTCAGTCCGAACTTTTATCTGTGGTAGAATGCGTAGACGAAATAGCAGACCAAAGCAATGGAAATGGAATCTCTAGTACCGTAAATACTACGTTTTTGGGTAAGAATGGGTTGCTTGAACTCGTAGATTCAACTTACCAAGACGGTGACGGAATTGAGTTTTTTATTTCTTTTAGCGATCCCAGTCTCCCTTTTTCCCAAGCCCAAAAAAGTATGGATGGGAAATATAGGGCGGGAAAAATATGGGTAAAGATTGTATCACATTACCAAGAAAATAGTGCCATTGCTGAAGTTAAAATTGACAAGGGAATGAGATATTCTGTGGGCATCACAACCGACAATCCCCGGGAATTCGTGTTGTCAATGACCCTCGTGCGGGTTCTAAAGAAAACATTCGACATTAAGGTTGGAAAATTGTCTCAAATCGGTATTTCAGATCCTGTTCAATTAACAGGACAATGCTCACTGGAAAAAGTAGTGGGAATTACGATCCCCGGAATTCTTGGAGACCATTACCTTTTTAATGGAAAGGGGCTAATTTCTGAAGCAGATGGCCACAATTTCTCTTGGGCAATTGCCTTGCCTTTATTAAAAAAAATGGAGCCTGGATGCGCGGTGGTCTGTGTGAAAGGGGTTGTAGACCTAAACGATGACAAAGACAATAAACGCATTAATATAGACTATGATCCTTTTGAAAATGAGGCTTGTGATCGGTTTGTAAGGGCTACAATTGCAGGCAAAATCATAGATTTTGAAATTGAGTAGCCGCCTTCGTTTAGGATATACTATTTACCCTTGCTGGACAAATTTACGGCTGCTTACCCAATGTTGATTTTGTTAAATTGGATGTTGCGCCGACCCGCTCAAAGGGTGAACAAATGGATGAATGATTTGATCAATCGATCATTCGATATGGCTAGGCGGACCTTGTATCACATTTTTCCCATCAATTCGCTGAAACCAGGCGTGTTGCATGCCATTGGTAATCCACATCCATTCACTGTCTAATTTACTGTTATATGTGGCTGCCTGAAGCAGAACATTCTGGGTTATCTTTTGTTCGGGAGCCTTGCATTCAATCAATATTTTGGGCTTTGAATCTGCCCCAAATGCAACAATATCAAAGCGTTTGTGCAATCCATATGGCCATATGGCTCTCTCTACGGCGATTCGACCCAATGGCCATCGATATTGATGGAATAAGTGGGCAATACAATGTTGTCTTACCCATTCTTCCGGAGTTAGGGGGATAAATTTTTTTCTAACTGGATCAAAAATGACTTTTTTTTGTTCTTGTTTCTCAACAGTAAACACATAGGGAGGGAAATTTAACTCTTGCACCGCGGTAAAAATACAAATCCATGGCCAAATTGAGCGATACCATAGCGAATTATTTACAGTTAAATCAGAAAATTCAGGCCAAGCAATTTTCGCCCATCTATTTTTTTCATGGAGAGGAGGTCTTTTTTATTGATTCCTTGGTGGAGCAGCTCGAGAATTCGGTTTTAGATGAATCGGAGCGAAGTTTTAACCAGTCTATAAAGTATGGCAAAGAATTAAAAATTCATGAATTGATTGCCATGGCGAGGCGTTATCCAATGATGGGTCAGTATCAGTTGATTGTGGTTAAAGACGCACAAGACATGAAGGACTTTGACAAATTGTTACCCTACCTTGAGAATCCTTTGGTTTCAACTATTTTGGTTTGTGCTTTCCGGGGGGCTAAGATGGATATGCGTACCAAAATTGGGAAGCAACTAGACAAACATGTTTCTTATTATGCAGGAAAATTACGTGATTATCAGATAAAAGATTGGCTCCCCGAATATCTGAAGCAGCGGGGTCGAAGTATCGATGGTGCTGCCATTCAAATGCTCGTTGAATTGTTGGGTGCCGACCTGCCTTTAATACACAATGAATTAAACAAGTTGCTGATTAATGTCAAGGATGAGTTTATCAGAATTTCGCATGTTGAAGCCAATGTTGGATTTAACCGAGAGTATAATGTGTTCGAATTGCAATCGGCCCTTGGGTATAAAAATTTCAACAAGGCCATTCAAATAGCCCACCAAATGGGATTCAGTGCCGAAAAAGGTGAATTGTTAAGAATCGTTACAAACTTGTACAATTACTTTGGTAAAATTTTGCGTGTCCAGCAAATGGTTGGTAGTGGAAAAAATGAAATCGCAATCGCATTGGGCGTGAGTCCATTTTTTGTTGAAGAATATATCGTCGCAGCCAATCAATATTCAGTTGCAGATATCGAGCGGGCTTTCAATCAAATAGCGCTGCTTGATTTGCGTTTGAAAGGGGTTCATAGGGGTTCTGCCACCGATGGCGAAATTTTAGTGGATTTAATTGTTGGCATTCTGCGTGATCCTAAGGGAGTATAAATTATTTTTATTGTTTATTTGTTATTATTTCCGATATTTGAAATATTACGTATTTAAAAATAAAATAGCAATAAATGAAAAAACAATTCTTGCTTTCAGTCACATTGCTTTCAGCTGTTTTAGCAACGGCACAAGTCACTTTGTCTTCTGTAACTGCCAATCAGGGAAGAGTTGAGACGATTACAAATTTAAATATTGTCATTGACAAATCTGACAATGGTGGATTTGGTGTTTCACACAAAACAAAAAAATTGCTTTCTGCACGTGGTGCTAATTACAAAGATTTTATTCGAATAGGCTCTACCTATTATGATTTGCAATCCAATGGGGCCATGCCGCATCGATTGGCAATACATGCCAATGGTGGAATGTCTGCAGTTTGGACAACTTCTACTTCTGATGCCCAAGGATTTCCAGGTCGTGGTTCGGGGTACAATTATCGCAATGCAGCCGCAAAATGGAACAAATCAGATAGTAGTTCAGTTGAAAATGTTCGTACAGGATGGGCCAATGTGGGCGTTTTGTCAAATGGGAGTGTATTTACCATAGGTCATGATGCAACCAATGGTGGATTTTACATGACAAAAAGCAATTCAGCTTCTTCAAGGCCTTCATCAGTGACCAGTATTTTGAAAGAAACCCCGTATAAACCCATTTGGGCGAGGACTGCCAACAATGGAGATGTGATTCATTTGATTTGCTCTTACACAGATTCAGCATCTCCTGGTGAATCACGTGCACCGGAAAGGAAAGGCATTTTTGCCCCCATGGTTTACAGCCGTTCAAAAGATGGCGGTTCTACTTGGGATAAGCAGCACGTGATGATGCCCGATTATGACAGCACCCTAACCAACAACGGGGGTGCAGATCAATACAGCATCGATGTCAAGGGAAATACTGTTGCCATTGTGAATGGCGATTTGTTACAAGGTGTAATTGCATGGAAAAGCACAGATACTGGTAACAATTGGCAACGCATCATTGTAGACACTTTTAAATATGCCCCTTGGACTGGAAAAGTTGAAATGCTTGACACCCCCTACACCAATGACGGTACAGTGGATGTGATCATTGACAACAATAATAAATTGCATGTGTTTTGGGGATTGAGTCGTGTCATAGATTCAGATACATCAGACCAAAGTTATAGTTTCTATCCTGGAATGCAAGCAATCGTGCACTGGTCTGAAGCCACAAACAAAACAACTTTAATTGCCTCAGGAAACCAATTTGACCGAGACGAAAGTGGATTTAACAACCTGGAGCAAGCAACCACTGCTGCACTGTCTGGCGGAAATGTGCCCTCAGGTTTGAGCACGGTAGCGCGTTTAAGCAGTACCTCTGCCATGCGTCAACCCGCATCTGCCATGGATGCCAATGGCAACTTGTATTGTATTTTTAGCGTACCCATAGAGCAGGACATCTCAGATTTGGGTGCCAATTTTCGTGATATTGGTTTGGTGTACTCAACCGATGGGGGTGTTACTTGGAGTCTGCCTCAAAATATAACCCAGGTATTGGGCAAGGAAGACGATTTTGCCTCAACTTGCCGGGTGGCCAACGGGTTTTTGCATGTGTTATGGCAGCAGGACGAAATTGCAGGAACAAATCTTCAGAACAACTCGCCCTCATTTGGCAACCACCCTGTTGTGTTAAATTTGATCAATTACCAAGCCATACCAGTTTCTGAAATATTAAATGGCAGCATTGGAATGTTATGGGGTGTTGGCGTAGATGAGCCCAATACAGGCAAAGTCATGGTTGTCAATCAAAATTACCCCAATCCTTTTTCCAATAATACCACCGTTTTGATATACTTAACAAAACCTGGAGATATAAATCTTGAAGTTCGCAATGCATTGGGAGCATTGGTTAAAACTCAAAATTATGCCAATTTATATATTGGTAACCATGAGCTTGTAATCAATTCCGATGGTCTATCCTCGGGCGTATACACCTATACCCTGATTGCGGGCGCAAGTAGCGTGAGCAAAACCATGATGGTTAAATAATAAAATACAAATTTTTTGTTTCCAAAATTTCTTGGAATTTAGGGGTCTGCAAAACATTGTGGGCCCCTTTTCGTTTATTTTTGTAGGGTGTTCAAAACCAACCATTGGTATCATTGGATTTCGGCCCTGGCCTTTTGGTCATTTGGCCTTGTGTTTTACCTCAAAGAAGACATAGATGTGTGGGGATATGGCCGTTGGCCAATTGTTTTATTTATGTTGACATGGGGCCTATTCCGTGCACTAAATGGGTATCTAATTTGGAAAAAAAATCGACAATGAGAAAAGGCAAATTGTTTGTAGTATCGATATTTTTTGTCTCTGTATTTGTTAGTGCTTGCCTCGATTTAGAGCACAAAGGTCAGGGGAATGATATACCCACAAAGGGGGAATTGTCTATCGCATTTGATGTCAATGATAGTTTGATGTTTGTTCAACTCATCGATCGATTTCAGGAATTGTATCCCCAAACCCATATAGCTCCTTTGTTTATGCAGCCCTATCAAATATTGGCGGCTGTAAGAGACAAAAAGTTACATGCGATGTTTTTCAATTATCAATATGACACGCAAACAATCAAGGAATTGGAATCCAGAAATATCAAGGTACGTTTTCATGCCTTGGCCGAAACATCGACTGCATTTATTGTGCACAAGAGAAATCCTAATAACCGACTTTCCAGTGATACCCTTTCTCGTATTTTGCTGGGAGAACAAATTGGATGGAAAGGTCTTTCAATTCCCATAGAATGTGTTTTTTTAAAAAATGATTTGGCATTCAACAATTTTACTGATTGGATGCGAAAACAAGGAAAATATGGGTCGACAGTGTTGCGTATAAAACGGGTGATACAATGCGATAATCCGCTTGCAATTTTCGCATACGTTCAATCTCATCCTGGCGCTTTGGGATTTGTAGGATTGAATTGGATTGCAGACCGTGGAGACACTTTGGCAAAACACCTCAGACATTCTGTAAAGGTATTGGCAGTAGAAAATGACAAAACCCATGAATTTCATTTGCCTTATCAATCTCAAGTATGCGCCAAACAGTATCCATTTGTTTCTCCTGTGATGGGCTACGATTTGCAAGGATACAATGGATTGGCTGCAGGATTTTTGTCTTTTTGTTGCGATCAAGGAGGCCAAATCATTGTCAAAAAATGTGGACTTTCTCCCATTTCGCCACCAGCACGAACCATTCGGTTAGAAAATTAATCAGCCAATTGGAATATTTTTTGATAAAATTAATACAACTATAACATTTACGTAGTTTTTTTGTATAAAATGAAAAAAATCTCCTTTGGTATTGTCTTGTGTTGCTTTTGTTTGATAACAGATGTTTCATCTCAATCTTTGTCTGATGGGTTGCGGTATACCCGAAATGAAGAATATGAAAATGCTGAGAAAGTATTTTCGAATTTAATTTTAAAGAAGCCCAATTTTGGAGATTATTATTATTATGCCGGATTGAATTATCTCGCAAAGGGAGATTCATTAAAAGCGGTTCAAATGTTCAATGACGGTTTGGCCAAAGCACCAAAATCTGCAATAAATTTGGTGGGCAAGGGCCACCTACAACTCCGTCGCCACAATGTTCAATCGGCAGAAACTTTTTTTATTCTCGCCGCTGCAACAAAAAAGAAACTAAGACCCCTCATCAACAAAGAAATTGCGAGGGCGTATTTGCTCGTAGAATTCGGAACTCCCACGCAATTAAAGACCTATGCTGTCCGTGCAATGGATTATATTAAGTTAAGTACCAATGATTTTGAATCTAAAATATTATTGGGCGACGCGATGGTTATTTCCAATCCATCAAATTCCTCTGAAGCAATACAGCAATACATCATCGCAAGCTATGATGGAGCCGATGATCCTAGACCCCTTATTCGGCAAGCAAAAGTGTATTCGCGTGCTTCTGCCTATGCGTTGGCTATCACTAAATTGGAGGAGGCCTTGTTTGTTGACGTGAATTTTGCTCCCGCATATCGTCAAAAAGCTGAGGTGTTCTCATTGATGAAGGAGCGAGATTCGGCGGTGTATTATTACCAAGAATACTTGCGTAGAAACAACAATCTTAGTGCACGCAAATTTTTTGTTCAATCGCTTTACCTGAATGGTGATTTTGACCTCTGTATTGTTGAGGGCAATAAATTGCTTGCCGAAAAGCAAATTCCCAATGTTTATGGTGTGATAGCATATGCAATTGCAGAAAAAGAAAAGGTCAGCAAATCGCTCGTTGATTCTGCTCTGCAATATTATTTCTCAAATTATGAAGCACTCTATGTGCAAGCACAGGGTAGGGAATTGTTGGGTTCTGAAAATTATATCAAGGCAATTTTGATGTTTAAATCAGGCATTGCTTCTGGCAACGACACCATTAAATCAATGATGTCTTTTGCAAGTTTTGGATTGCTTCGCCCGGTGTTGGAAGACACCTCACGTACCAATATTAATTTGTATCAACGGGTTCAAGATATGTATTTTAATGCCAAAAGCTATCAGCAAGCTTATGGGGTTCTTGAGTTGAAACGCAAAAAACAATCCGGTATATTAAATTCCCGTGATTTATACTATGAGGGGCGGTGTTTGGCGTTCATGAATATGAATCCTGAAGCATTAAAAATTTACAGTGAAATAATTGCAAACGATTCAAACTATATATCGGGCTATTATTTAATTGCAACTACCTGGAATGCCATCGATCCCATAGATTCTTCTGGAAATGTAAGCCGTGCATTTGAACGTTGGATTGGCAAATTGGATTCCCTCCAACAGCGAAAGTTTGCCATAGATATCGAAAACGCTTACCGCAACATGGCCTATTTTGCCCAGAAGAAAAAAGAGTACGAAAAAACCAGTTATTATTATGGAAAGGTATTGGAGACAAGCCCAACTGACCAAGCAACAATCGATATTAAGAAGCGCTGGGACGATTACTTGTTAAAAGTAAAAGCGAGGGAAAACAAATCCAAAACTGGAGTAAAAAGTCCTGTTCCAACCGAGGTATTGGGCACGTAAAAATAATAGAATAAAAGACCCTTTCGGTATTAGTGCCTTGGAATTGAAGAATATGCGTAAGCCATTACTATTGATATTGATCCTAACGGCGTTTTCTTTGGCAATGGCGCAATCTCCTGCCGAAAGCAATCATTGGCTGATTCAATTTAAACCTATCGAAAAGCAAGCTGTTTTGCCCTTATTACAGGTATTTAAATCTATTTCTCAGGGCAATATCAAGGCCATTGATATAGAATTTGGATTGTTTGAATCTGTCGCAACAGTGAGAGAATTAGACGCTTTTTTGTTGCAATTTGCCCTTGCGGGTTATTCGGCAAAGGTTCAGGTTCGGCATGAATTGTCACGGCGTAGTTCAACGCCCAACGATTCGCTTTTTTCGGAACAAAAGTTTTTTTCGGTGATTCAGATGCCCCGCTGTTGGGATTATGGTCGCGGAGGGATTGATCGCAATGGAGATACCCTGGTTGTTGCCATTGTGGATGATGGTATGGATACCTCGCATCCCGATTTAAAAGAAAATCGGTGGGTAAATCGCTCAGAAATTCCTTGGAATGGAAAAGACGATGATGGCAATGGGTATACCGATGATTACTGGGGCTGGAATGGGGGAGATTCTTCGGCCTTGGTATTCAATTCAGAATCGCTTCTTTATGGTCATGGAACCGCTGTATCGGGAGTTCTGGGTGCACGCGGAAACAATAAATTAGGCATTAGTGGAATCAATTGGTATATAAAATTGATGCCATTACTTTGCTATTCAACCAATGGAAGCAGCGGGGAAGTCGGGGTAATTCGGTGTATGTTGTATGCCTTTCGACAAAAGAAATTGTGGATCAAATCAAAGGGTATTCAGGGAGCCAATATCGTTGCATTGAATATGTCTGTAGGCATAGACAATACTTTTCCCAACGAAACACCAATTTGGTGTTCATTGTTTGATTCTTTGGGTTCAGTGGGTATCGTTTCGGCGGGTGCTGTCACAAATTCCAATATAGATATTGAGGTTAAGGGAGATATTCCCAGCTTGTGTTCTTCCAATGCACTTATTGTTGTCGCCAATGCAAATATGGATAAACAGAGGGTAGGGAGTGGATATGGGAATATTTCCGTTGACATATCAGCCCCTGCAGAGCCAGTGTATACCCTCATGCCTTATGCTTCGAATCGTTCCTTGCCCTATCATTTTCAATCGGGTACTTCATTTGCTGCACCGCAAGTCAGTGGAACCATTGCTTGGATATACAACGTCGTGTGTAAATCATACCTTTCACTGATCAAATCCAACCCCGATTCTGCGATACAATTGCTCCGAAACTGGATCTTGTCCTCGGCCGAAAAAAATGCAAGTTTTACAAAAAAGACGGTCAGTGAAGGCGTGTTACAATCTTATGGCACTTGGCAGAAGATGGATTCTTGGTGTTCATCAGTCGAGCCAAACTACGCGGTTGAAACCTTGGAGTCTCATATTAGGCCCATTGTTTTCCCAAATCCGTTTCTCGGCAATGCTTTTACGATTGGATATCCTATTTCAGTTGTTGTCGACTGGGTAATATATGATGGGGGAGGAAGGGTGATCATGCAAGGAGAATCACCCACAAATGAACTGATTCATTTGCCTTTTACGCTGCCTATGGGGGTTTTTATACTCAAAACACAAGGTCTTGGGCAAGATTCAAAGCAAGTATTGCTGGTGGTTTCTGGGTAAGGATATTTCCAATAACAATTTCCCTTATTTCTCCTCATGGTTCTGGCTCACTGAACACCAAAAATTGTCGTGTGCGCCCAAATCATCGCAAACCATCGCAAAGATTGTCAAAGGAAAACAAGTCTCTGGGTATCTCCTCCCTGGCAATTACTTTTTAGACAAGTGGTTTAAATCCCTCAAAAGCGTTGAGACAGTTTTTGCAATAATGCATGCTTCTACACAGTGTCGGGCCAAATGGTGATTGTAATTCTGTATTTCTTGAGTTGCAATAGGGGCAGGGGGTGTCGCTGAGCACGTCCAATTCGATGTATCCTTTGTGTTTGGCTGGCGGTGCCAAGCCATGTTTTTTTAATGCAGCCAAACCTTTTTCGCTAATCATATTGGTATTCCATTGTTTGTTAAAGCTTGTTTTTACCTCAATGTCGGTGTATCCATGTTCTACGAGTTTGTCGGTTACCAACTGTTCCATTATTTTCAAGGCAGGGCAGCCACTAAATGTGGGGGTAAGTTCTACCCGTACTTGTTTTTTGCCGTTAGATTCGATGCGCGTTACGATTCCCAGGTCTACGATGGAAATGGTCGGTATTTCAGGATCCATTATGGTTTCGAGTAGCGCTTTTATCGTGTTTTTCATTGGTTCTGAATAGGATTATGAAGGTGTTACAGTGCCAAGGGTTTGAAATTTATGAGAAAAATACCTTTCGTAAAAGACCAGAAAGAATATGTATAGATGGCGCCATGATCGGGTTGGTAGACTGTAATGAATTTTTTGAACGATACAACGCGTACTTGGATCGACTGAACGCGTTTTTGGTTGTTAAGGTTGAATTGTAACAACATCTTACCAATCAGCACCGGGATCAATGCTAAATACTTCGGTCATTTCATCGAGTAAAGGTTGAAGGTGATGGGTGTGAATACCTTTTCTCCCTCCCAGGGCAGGGGCGGTATTTTCTACTTTTGGAACTGTGTATCCAAAGGATTCCAACAAAGGAACGACTTTTGCCAACCAACGGCTTTGAAGTGCGTTCTCGCCACCAAAAATACCAGCCTCGATCAATTCAGATTCATACTCTCCGGGCTCGAATATGCCCAGTGCCAATCCGAAATTGTCGTTAATTGCCTGTTGGATGAGTCCATAACTTTCAGGCCCTCCCTCGGCCAATTTTTTCATGAAAATATCGGCATGCATAGTATGGTATTTAATTTCGCCTTTGAATTTTTTGGCAACCATTGCCAGAGGTTCGAAAACTGTATCAGCCAACATCTCAAATCGAATGGCTTCAGCATGATCGAAGAAGAAATGCCGTACCAAGGAAAAATCGTATCCACCGATAGGCAATTCTACAAACTGAGAGCAATGAAATTGATTGTCATTGCGGGTAAATGCAACTGTGTCAGGGTCGCTTTCACCCAATTCTTGCAGCAGTTCAAACAATGCCAATGACTGGCCAATTTTGTCTTGTGCCATGCTGCTGAAAGAAATATCTTCTTCCAACATTGGTCCCAAACCTGTCCATTCGCTGTTTCTATGGCCAAGAATGAGTTGGTCATCTGCCATTTTATAAAGGAGCTCTTTGAGGCCCAAAACGTGTTTTTGTGTAAATTCCATCGTGAATATATTAAGGGTTCAATCGGGCTTTGTATGCGTTGATGCGGTCCATTACCTTATAGGCTTCAGGGTCGCGGTATTTTTTGTCTTCAGTAGTTTCAAATATGTCGGCATCTTCATAATCGGTAACAAATACGTCGGATGTTTTGACTACCCAGAGATTAACAGATTTTCCACGGCGACAATACTGCTCTTTTGCAAACAAGATCGCCATTTCAGGATTGGGTGCGTGCAAACTGCCGACGTGCTGGTGGTGTGTCCCTCGTTTTACCTGTTGGAAGACTTCAAAGGTCTCAAAGTGTTCGTGTTCGCTTAGTTGTCCGTCGCAAGATTGATCGTCGAGTCTTGCACGAGAAATTCTGGGATCTAATGATTGAATAATCATGGTTTTACACTGAATTGTTTCATTATGATAATGGACTTACATACATCGCGCCTTGGTTCATCAATGCCTTGCGCACCCATCGACCTTTTTCTTCGGCCATGCGTCGAACGGCCAATCGCTCCTTGTTACAGGGGCCATTGCCATTAATGACCTGCTTGAAAACTTCCCAGTTTGGCTCTGTGTATTCCCAAAATCCAGATTCTTCATTTTTGCGTAAGTTGGGATCAGGAAGGGTGAGGCCCAAGTCCCAAATTTTTGGAACATACATGGCCAAGAAAGTTTGTCGCATCGAATCATTGCTCCCCATTTTAAGTTTCCAACGCATCAAAATTTCACTGTGTTGAGAGGACTTGTCTGGTGGACCAAAAAAATGCATAATGGGCTCCCACCAACGGTGCAATGCATTTTGTACCATTTGGCGCTGGATTGGAGTGCCTGTAGCCAAAAATACCACATTGTCATGCCCGTATTTAAGGTGAAAGGATTCTTCGGCGCAAATGCGTTCTAATGCCCTGCAGTAGGGGCCATAAGACCCCTTACTATTGGCCAATTGGTTTACAATAGCCCCTGCATCAATCAACCAAGCAATTATGGCGCTGTCGGCCCAAGTGGGGGCGGGATAATTAAATACATTGGAGTATTTGCTTTTACCATTGATTAAATCATTGGTCATGTCTTCGCGGCTTTTCCCCAAGGTTTCTGCTGCACTGTAAAGCAATTGAGCATGTCCAACCTCGTCCTGTACCTTGGCCATCAAAGCCAATTTTCGGCGAAAACCCGGGGCTCGGGTAATCCAGGTGCCTTCGGGCAATGATCCGATAATTTCAGAATGGCCGTGTTGTTCGATCATCCGGATCAATTGTTTTCGGTATTCCTTGGGCATCCAATCTTTGGGTTCGATTTTATCACCTGCAGCAATGCGTGCTTCAAATAAAGCCAATTTGATAGGATCTTCATCGGCAATGATACTGTGTACCTTGCTGCCGTCTGTTTCGATGTATGCGTTTCCGTACATAATGTTTTGGGGTTGGTTTTTTTAGTTTTTTTGAAGTCCTGAAAGGATGAATTGTGTGAGTTTATCTGCGATTTCCTTGGCTTGCATTTCACCTTCTGGCCGGTACCATTCGCCCACCCAATTAAGTGAAGCCAAAATAGTAAGGGTGGCAAATTTGGGGTCTACGTCTTTGAATTCACCTTCTTCAAATCCCAAAACCACAATATCACGAAACTCTTGTTCGTATAAATCGCGGCGTTTGACAAATTGTTCGCGTGTATCGCCCGAAAGGTGTCTCCACTCATGGACAAACAGATGTGAGGCATTCAAATCTTGGGTGATGGCTGCAATATGGCTGGATACTGCCATGCGCAATTTCTCGGAAGCATTAAAGTAAATATCGTTTACCTCTTTGATACCCATTTCGAGTGTTTTAGCCAATCCAAAACAGGTTTCTATGAGAATTTCCTCTTTGTTTTTGATGTGGTTGTACAAACTGGCTGCTTCCATATTGACAGCGGCGGCAATATCGCGCATTGAGGTATTGAGATACCCCTTTTTTAGCATAAGCGCTAGGGCCGTTGAAATGATTTCTTGCCGACGTGTCATGGGTATTGGATACAAAGCTAACTAACGTTTGTTAGTTATGCAAGAAAAAGTTTCGTTTGTGCAAATCAACAACTTGACACCCGTAGATGTATATTTTAATCGAGGAAAGAAAATCCTAAAAAAAAGAGAAGCCATCAAACAAAAAAACCTTTTACAAAGATGAATAAATCACCTATTGCAAATTCAAAATCAATCACTTGGTTTTGTCTAACACTTGTCCAAATTATCTTGACGACGAACACTTGACGACGTAAATATTAAGTGTCAAATTACATATAGACTATTCTTATAACGACAGGCCATTATAAAAACTTCAATGCTTTGGCTAGATCCTCAGGGGTATCAATGGCCGGGGAGGCCCAATGGGTTTCTTTGACGCCAATAGACAATCCGTTTTCTAGCCAGCGCAATTGCTCTAATAGTTCGGTAATTTCCAACATGCTGGGCTTTAATGAAGCTATATTTTGTAATGCGGTGCAACGAAATGCATACATGCCGATGTGCCGAAAGTGCTGAACTTCATTTGTGATGCTGCGTTTAAAAGGAATAGAGGCCCGAGAAAAATACAAGGCTTTGTCGTTTTTGTCACAAACCACCTTTACGATGTTGGGGTCGGCAATATCTTCTGAGTCCTTGATGGCGATTTTCAATGTAGCGATGTCTATGTTTGAATCTTCAAAGGCCGACAGCAATAAAGCCACCTGATCTGCTTGGATAAAGGGTTCATCCCCTTGAAGATTTACAACCACATCGCAATCCCATTGTAATTGTTCAAAGGCTTCGGCGCATCTATCTGTACCGCTGGGATGCGTATTTTTGGTCATAAGTACGCGGCATTTATCTGCGAGGTGTTCAGCAATACGTATATCGTCTGTGGCAACAGCGATACCAGCTTGTGGGTTGGCTAGTTTTGCGGCATCTACCACACGCTCAATCAAGGTTTTTCCGCCCAAATCTTGTAAGGGTTTTCCAGGAAACCGGGTACTGGCAAATCTTGCCGGAATAATAATACCAAATCGCAATGGATTGCTCATGGGTGCAAGTTATTTCTTTTTGCTTGATAGTTCCATCAATCTGTTGGTCTTATAAAAGATTTCAGTGTTTTGATAGTTCCATCAAGCCTTTGATCTTATAAAAGATTTCAGTGTTTTGATAGCTGCCGCCAAAAATTTCTGATCCTGGCCCCCAAGCAAATACAGGCACTGGAATGCCACTGTGGTGGTGAGATGAAAAATTCATTGCGGGTTGTTTTCCATCATTGTCCCAGCCCAATAAACTCAAACCACCTGTTTCATGGTCGGCGCTTACAACAACCAAGGTATTCTGTTGCTGTTTGGCCATTTTTAAAACTTCTCGGATGGTATAATCGAAGTCTTCCATTTCTGCCATTAGATATACACTATCATTGTCGTGACCAGCCCAATCTATCTGGCTTCCTTCGATCATGGTAAAACTGCCATTGGGGTTTTGGAACATCGTACGAAGAATACTATTAGACGCTTTTTCCAAATAAGAACCCATACTATTTCGTCCTTCTTGCGCTTTTGGAGGGGCGGGTTGGTTATCATAAAATAGTACCCTGCGTTTTTGATCCTGTAAGGCAACAATGGCTTTTTCGCCAGTTCCTAGAGCGTATCCTGCTTTGACCAATGCCACCGTATCAAAGTATTGTTTGCCACCACCCATGGCAACATCGATGCAGGATCCTTTCAAAAAATCTTCCCCAATCTCCAGCATCGATTCCCGTGAAACTTGGTGTGCGAAGAAAGCTGCTGGCGTAGCATGAGTGAGTTCGCAGGTTACGGCTATACCGGTAGATTTGTTGTTCAGGTGGGCTATTTCAGAAAGCGTTTTAAACGGTGTACTATCGGCCGACAAACCAATCATTCCGTTTTGAGATTTTTGGCCTGTGGACATTGCTGTTGCTCCTGCGCCGCTATCTGTAATAAAGGAATTTGCGCTCTGGGTAAAACTCAATCCAAAAACCGGGAAATCGGTAAATACGATGGCACCATTGGCTGAGGTATGATCACCTTGTGTACGTTTGGCATCGTATGCACTCCATTGTGCCAAACCAGATCCATCTCCGATGATAAGGATGATGTGTTTGGGTACTTTTTTTACCACAAAACGCCTAGGGGATGGTGGGGTATAGGAATCGCTTTTAGTCTGGTTTATTGATTTTTTGGGTGAGGCTGAAAGGGGTAAATCTTGGCCAATTAATAACGTGCTTTCGATCAATATCAAAATCACTAAAACGCATTTCATTCTACAAATTTACTATTTGAAATACATTCATGGATCAATTAACGAAAGGATAATCAAACAAAAGCTGAACATTGCGTTGTATTTTTGCACAAGCAAATACAATGAACGGAACATTTAAGATACCCCAAGCCATCAATGAGCCCATTAACGCGTATGGATCGGGCAGCAAAGAGCGGAGTCTTCTTCAAGCTGCTTTGGTCGAAGCCAGAAGCAAGGTGGAAGATATTCCCATGTTTATCGGTGGCAATGAGGTGAGAACTGGTATTGTCTATGATGTATTTCCACCGCATGATAGGCACCATAAAATTGCCCAGTTTCATCGCGGCGATTCGAGTCACGTGCAACTGGCTATCGATGCTGCTCTCGCGGCTAAACCCGCTTGGGAAAAAATGCCCTGGGAACAACGTGCAGCAATTTTTCTCAAAGCTGCTGAACTGATCAGCACAAAATACAGATACATACTCAATGCCGCTACTATGCTCGCCCAAAGCAAAAATGCTTTTCAATCAGAAATTGATAGTATTTGCGAATTGGTCGATTTTTTGCGTTTTAACGTCCAATTTGCTTCAGAGATATACAGCGAACAGCCTTCTGAAAACAGCAAAGGAATTTGGAATCGTGTTGAATATAGGCCATTAGAAGGCTTTGTTTTTGCCCTTACACCCTTCAATTTTACTGCCATTGCCGGTAATTTGCCTACCAGTGCTGCCATGATGGGAAATGTCGTGGTATGGAAGCCAGCCGATTCTCAGATATACAGCGCCCACACATTAATGCGTATTTTTAAGGAAGCGGGTTTGCCTGACGGAGTCATTAATTTGGTATACATCCCCGGAGCAACTGTTGGTGATTTGATATTTTCACATCCAGATTTTGCAGGGATTCACTATACTGGAAGTACTGGAGTATTTCGCCAAATTTGGCAATCAATTTCCAATAATATTGCCAAGTACCGCAGTTATCCGCGTATTGTAGGTGAAACAGGAGGCAAAGATTTTATTTTGGCCCATCGTTCTGCCCAAGTGGATGTATTGGTTACTGCCATGATTCGCGGTGGGTTTGAATACCAAGGCCAGAAATGTTCTGCAGCCAGTCGGGTGTATATTCCGAAAAGTATATGGCCGGATGTTAAGCAGAAATTATTGGCCGATATGGCAAGTGTCAAAATGGGCCCCTGTGAAGATTTTACCAATTTTGTGAACGCTGTGATCGATGAAAAAGCCTTCAAGAAGATTACAGGTTATATCGATGATGCCAAAAAAAATGGAGTTGAGATTTTATGCGGAGGAGCTTACGACATGTCGAAAGGATATTTTATTGAACCCACGATAATTATTGCACCTTCTGCTCAATACCGGAGCATGTGTGAAGAAATTTTTGGTCCTGTGCTTAGCATTTGGGTATACGAAGACCAAGATTGGGATGCCCTCTTTGATATCATCGACACAACAAGCGAATACGCCTTAACGGGTGCAGTATTGGCCCAAGATCGTCAAGCAATCACCGACGCCACCTGGGCTTTGCGAAACAGTGCGGGAAATTTCTATATTAACGACAAACCCACAGGAGCGGTTGTAGGGCAACAACCTTTTGGTGGCGGAAGGGGAAGTGGTACCAACGACAAGGCTGGATCAAAAGTAAATCTCTTGCGTTGGGTGAGCCAGCGTACCATTAAGGAAACATTTGTGCCCCCAACAGACTATAGGTATCCTTTTCTACAAGCTGATTAATGGCTGTGGTTATTCAATACTCTCGATTGGTCTATTAATACGTGTGGCTGAGTGAAAGTGAATGACGGGCTTATCCTGTAATTATTGAATCGATTTTGTCAAGCGATCAAAGAGTACTTTCGAAACAACGTTTTTAAGTTTTTTGCCTTGATAATCACAGACCCACTGAATTCCCCTTGTAGCAGAGGTAAGTATAATTTCTTCTGATGCACTCAAATCAATCTCGGTAATCATCCGTTCCTGGAGATTATACCCGTAGGCATTAATCAACAACATGAGTACGCGGCGCATAACCCCATCAATGCAATATTCAGAGATGGGTGGTGTAAGAATAAATTCTCCTTTGACCACAAAGATATTGCTCGAACTTGCTTCGCAAGGTCGGCCGTATTCATTAAAAATGACTACTTCGTCGAGCCCTTTTTCTTTTGCATATATGCCAGCCATTATATAAATCAATGCAGAACAGGTTTTAAGTGTCGAGATGTAATTGCTATTTTTGCTTAGTTCTTTGTAAGTGTCAATCTTTAGACCTTGTGTATTCCATTCATACGGAGCATCTCCAATGATGGGCGTAATTTGGGTTACAATACAAACTCCAGAGCCACTCGGCGCATAATACCCTTCACCCTCACGAAATAGGGTTAGCCGTATCCTTGCGAATTGAATTAAAGCATCCGAACAGGCCTTTTTTACTGCCGTTTCCCATACTTCTGTGCTCCAATCTGGGGGCAATTGAATTTGTAATAACAGACTTGATTTTTGAATTCGTTCGGCATGAATAGCCAAATGCAAGATACGATGACCAGAAAAAATACAACTTTCAAAAAACCCATCTCCATAGCGGTATCCTCTGGAATCAGGGCTAAAATAGGGGCTGTTTTTCTTGACTGGTATATTGTTGATAAGGTAAATGGACATCTGTGACCGATGAGACGGATTTATTTGCGTTGTTTTATTTCATCACGGATGGAAGCAGCCTTGCTGTATTCTTCTTCATTGATGGCAGTTTCTAACATCTGTTGCAATTCTTCCATGGTAAATTTTGACAATTCAGAGGGCGATTTTACTTTGGATCTTGGCTCTATCAAATCATCAACGCTTTGCCCTGGAAATTCTTCGTTTTTTTCTTCTTCGGGATGTTCATCAGAGTAGGCTGCCTCTTCTAAGATTTTTTCGGCACAAAAAATGGGGGCCTTGAACTTAATACCCAGTGCGATGGCATCACTTGTTCTACTGTCTAGTAGTACCCTTTTGAAATTTCGATTCACATGGCAGGTGCAAGCTATTTCTGCAAAATAAATACCTTCATCCAATCGTTCTATGTTAATTTCATCCACAGTAATAGAAAATTCTTTCAATGCTGCCGAAAATAGGTCGTGTGTAAGTGGCCTACTCGCAGTTATTCCTTCCAACTCCATTGCGATTGATTGGGCTTCAAATCCACCGATGATTATGGGAAGAATTCTAATTCCATTAAGTTCTTTTAGATACAGGGTATAGGCCCCGTGAGAATGAGCGGGGACGATGTTCCGAATGATCATTTCAATGCGGGCGCTCATGGGTTGTTACGTGTATTTTTTGCTTGCTTCGATTAATTGTGGCAGTATCTCAAATGCATCACCTACAATTCCATAATCAGCAGCTCTAAAAAATGGGGCTTCTGGGTCTTTGTTAATTGCAACAATAACTTTACTTGCACTCACACCTGCCAAATGTTGTATTGCACCAGAGATGCCTACCGCAATATAAAGATTGGGTTTTATTGTAATACCAGTTTGGCCAACGTGCTCGCTGTGAGGCCTCCAACCCATATCGCTTACGGGTTTTGAACAAGCAGTTGCTGCCCCCAAAACGGCAGCTAAATCTTCGATTAAATGCCAATTTTCTGGACCTTTTAGTCCACGTCCACCACTTACAACTACCTCGGCTTCGGTGAGTACGATTTTTCCGCTTACCTTGTTTACGGAATCAATTGTTGTCTTAGAAATCTCGGTATTCATTGTGGATTCTTCGACTGTAGCAATGCCATCATGGTATTTTATATCAAAAGAATTTGGGGTAATGGCAATGACCTTTTTGTCTTTAAGCAAATGAACATAAGCAAACGCTTTTCCCGAAAATACAGACCGTTTTACCACAAATCCCCCACTTATGGTGGGCAAACTCACAACATTGGAAGCCAATGAAGCATCCATTAATTGGGCCAAACGCGGAGCCAAAGATTTGCCAGTATAGGTATTGCTAATAACTACAATGCTTGCACCAGATTCATGGACCAAATTATGCAACATGCGGCCATGGGCATCTGCTGTAAAAGAATCAGAACAAGGCAATATTCTTACTTTTTGTGCGCCGTATTTTCCCAATTCGGAACCATCAATCCCTTTTCCAATTGCCACGGCAACAACTTGGGTTCCAAGCATATCGGCAAGTTCTCGGCTATATGAAACAGCCTCAAAGGCTGTTTTTTTGAAAGCGCCGTCACCCATTTCTACAAATACTAAAACTGACATATCAAATAATTTTGGCTTCGTTTTTTAATAAATCAATGAGTTTTCCCGCTTCATGGGCAGCGATTAGTTTTACCCCTGTTTTGCTGGGAGGTAATTCATAATTTGAATAAGTGGAAAAATTTCCATTGCCCTGTGGCGCAATAATTTGCAAGGGCTTGCTTCGGGCTGCCATGATTCCCCTCATTGTTGGAATTCGCGGTTCGCACAAATCTTTTTGCGCGCTGGCAACACATTTTCCTGCACAGCGAATGGTCTCTCTACCGCCGTCAATATCTCGGTCGAAAGTGAATATGCCGTCAGCGTAATCAATGCGGGTTACTACATTGATCGAAGGAATTTCCAATAGAGCACCCAATAAACCGCATACGGCACCGCCATTATAATCGATGCTTTCACGACCTGTTAGAATCAGATCGAACTCACCGGCAATTTTGGCAATTTCTTCGGCTACAAATTGGGAATCGGTTGCCAGGGCATCAATACGGATTGCTTGGTCTGCGCCCATACTCAATGCTTTTCTGATGACGGGCTCACTCTCCACTGGTCCGACATGGACGATGCTCAGGTTTCCGCCATTGGCTTCAGCAATATCTAAACCGCGGGTTATTGCGAGTTCATCGTATGGGTTGAGGATATATTGCACACCCGCCAAATTTAACTGGGTATTGTTTTCTATGAAAGTGATTTTTGTAGTGGTATCCGGAACCACGCTGATGCATACAAGGATTTTCATTCCGAGGATTTAATATAGTGGGTACAAAAATAGGAATTTTTTTACGGGTTTGTTTGAAAGAAACACGTAAGTTGCTAGTTTCGTTCTTTCAAGACATGAATTATCATTTTATAGCGATCGGGGGTGCTGTGATGCACAATTTGGCATTGGAACTCCAATACACAAACCATACAGTAACAGGAAGCGATGACAATATTTTTGAACCCGCAAAATCAAGACTATTCAACGCAGGTTTGTTGCCAGATTCCAATGGATGGTACCCCAATAAAATAACCAAAAATATAGACGGTGTTATTGTGGGTATGCATGCAAAGGCCGACAATCCCGAACTATTGCATGCGTTGGCATTGGAAATTCCGACGTATTCGTTTCCCGAATTTATATACCACCATTCCCAGAACAAAACGCGTTTGGCCATGGCAGGAAGCCATGGAAAAACTACCTGTACAGGCATGTTGATGCATATTCTCAAGACATTGGAAATTGAATTTGATTTTCTGGTAGGCTCTCAACTGCCAGGTTTTGAAAGGATGGTCAAACTCAGCGACGCGCCAATTATGGTAATTGAGGCCGACGAATATCTCACATCACCCCTAGATTCTCGTCCAAAATTTGTTCATTACAAGGCACATGTTGCTATGATAACCGGAATTGCATGGGATCATGTAAATGTGTTTCCGACAGAAGAAATCTATCACAAGCAGTTTTCATTGCTTATCAATACCTTGCAGTTGGATGGATCCTTATTTTGGTTTGAAGGCGATGCTGCATTGAAAGAAATTGTTTCAGCCAGCAATTACCCGAACCAAGAATCGTATAAAGAGCCTCAATATGAGAATATTTTAAAGGGAAGCCTTGTAAAAGTAGACGGACACTCTTTTTCATTGCCTTTTTATGGAAAACACAACCTTCAGAATGCCTCAGGCGTGGTTAAGATGGCCGAAACCTTTGGTATTTCAGCACTTGAATCATGGAAGGCATTGCAAACTTTTCCCGGCACTGCCAAACGATTGGAGCAGGTGTATTCCTCACCAAACTTGAGTATTATTCGAGATTTTGCCCATGCCCCAAGCAAGGTTGAAGCATCTGTTTTGGCGGTCAGAGAGCAGTTTTCAACGCATCATTTTATTGCGGTATTTGAAGTTCACACATATTCCAGTCTTGATTCGGAGTTTATGGCGCGGTATAATGGAAGTTTGGATCCCGCAGACGAGGTAATTATTTTGTTTGACCCCCATGTGTTTACCCAAAAAAATATGGAGATTCCCAGCAAGGAAACCGTTGAAATGCGTTTTGGTAAAGGCATGGCCATGAGTGATATAAGCACCCTTAAATCTGCTGTAATTGCTGGCATACAATCCCATACACCCACTGTACTTCTACTCATGAGTAGTGGAAATCTGGGTGGATTAGATCCAAAAGAGTTTCAATGCTAAATCTGTAACGCTATCGTATCCATTTGCATTCGAACCACCTTATTTCACTTCTCCCAAACGTTCATAGACGGCTTGAAGTAAGCTTCCCCTGAATCCTTCTTGTGAAATCTTTTTATTGTATTCAGTGGGATAGGTTCTATTTGACAAAAAGACAAAGCTGATTCCATTTGTGGGATCTGCCCACGCCCAGGTTCCAGTATAGCCAGAGTGACCAAATAAGCCCAGGGGTGCATTCTCAAAAATATTGGCATTATTGCCTTCTTTCCCATTGGGTTTGTCGAATCCCAGACCACGGTAATTTGTGGGTTCTTTCTTTTTTGTTTTTGTAGCAATTTTAGTAAATAGCTCTACAGTACTCGGTTTTAGGTATTGGACGCCCTGAAAAGAACCATGATTTTCTAACATCAATAATAGTTTGCCCAAATCCATTGAATTGGAGAATAATCCAGCATTGCCAGCAACACCACCCAATAACATTGCACTTGGATCATGAACAATACCCCGCACTTCACCCCGACACCAAGATGAATCCATTAGGCTAGGGGCAATACCCCTTAACGGGATGTGTTTTGTTTTGGGGAGATAGCCCATTGTTGGCAAGTGCATTGGAGTGTAAAACGCTGTCTGAACAAAGTCGTTCAGGTTTTTTTGGGTCATAAATTCTATCCATTTTCCGACAACAATCATATTTAAATCGCTGTACAAATAATGGTTGTCTTTTTTTGGAATAGCCTGTTTAATCCAATGCCATGCAGAATCTTTCCAACGATTTTCCAGACAAACCCCATTGCCAATCTCATATTGCGTATCGGCCGATTCGTTTTCATTCGGAAGAATACTGCCCTTTGTTTCAGAATTAAGATTGGATGGATTTGGATTTTCTAAAATCTGATTTGGGTTCGATTCGAATCTATGATTTAAGGGGGCATATGACAATTGGCATGGGATACATTTGGCACCCTGTTTTTTGGCCATCTGTTGTATGGGCAAGAATGCGGGCAATCCACTTGTATGGGTCAGCAAATCAAACAAACACAAGGATCCCCATGGGGTTTTTTTGGCTTCTGGCCAATAGGTTTTAATCGGAGAAAACAGGTCCAAATATTTTTTTTCATCGTATAATTTCATGATTGCAAGCGTTGTGGAGGCTATTTTTGTGATTGAAGCCAAATCGTAAACATTGTCTACAGATGCAGGTACCGAATGGCCCTGTAAATCGTTTACCATTCCAACTGCTGAGTGTGTGAGAATTTTTCCATTCTTCAGGACCAAAAGTTGAGCAGATGGGAAAATACCCCGCTCTACGCCATAACGGAGCATGGAATCCAAAACAAATTTTAGATTGGGCGCGAAGAAGTCTTCGTCGGAATTGGCATTTTTTAAAGAGAGAGGGTATTCAATTGTTTCTGCTTGCGGAAGCGCAATTGGAATACGTCCAGGCGTATTTGACATACCAAACACTGACCGCAAGGATTCCCGAATGCTATAATCATTTTGCTCATGGGCCAATAGGATAGTTGTGGATCCATTTTGGTTTAACAGCGACCGAATGGCATAACTATGTCCAAAGTGAATGTAAATCGATGTTTTATTGTGCAAGGCTAGTTTGTCAATTGTATTTGCCCAAACAGCTGGAATATTGCGTGATTTGGCACCCCAAGTTGGCCAATCGAATCCGGCAATTAGTATGCGAGAATTGGAGTTTGTATTGGTGTCAAAGGCATTTTTATTATTGAGAATGCTGTTTATTTTGGTGCTGTCGTCAGACCATTGAAGCAGTGTAAGAATCTTGAAATTGTTGTACAAACCCAAATCTCTTGAGAAAGCAAACGGAATGCTGTCGCCAATCACTATCACGGAAATGCTATCGCCATAAGGAGAAAATAGGCATTGTGATTGCGTATTGCTTTGAGAACGAATCGTTTCTGGTGGTGCTTGGTCAAAGCCAGGGTTTACTTTCACCAACAATGGTTTTGATACCACGCTTGCAATTGATTGGGCAGAAATATCAACCATGTATTTTTGGTTGAATATGTTTTTAATCTGTGCCAAGTCTGCCATCAAATTGTGTGAAGAAACGAATCGATTGTTAAACAATCCGAGTTCGTATTTGGTAGCAATTATTTTTTTTACCCTGTGTGAAATTTCGGCACTGTCGATAGATCCTTTGTGCAATTCTTGCTCTGCCAAATCAATAAAACCCGCAACATCTTCTGGAAAAAGTATGATATCGTTACCTGCTTTGAGTGCCAGAAAAGCTACCATGGCAGGAGAAGCAATTTTTGCAACCCCTTTCATGTTTAGTGCGTCTGTAATAATTAATCCCTTAAAATGGTGTTCTTTTCGCAACCACCGTTTTATTACCAATGGCGATATCGAGCTCGGCAGAAAGCCAGTATCATATGCAGGAACCTTCAAATGAGCCACCATAACAGAGGCCACACCGTCATTGATAAGTTGTTTAAATGGGGGGAGGTCTGTTTTTTCAATATAAGATAGGGGTTTTGTCAAAATCGGCAATTCCTTGTGCGAGTCTGTTTTTGTATCGCCATGCCCAGGGAAGTGTTTTGCACTGCAATATATTCCTGACGATTGCATTCCTCGCATTAACGAAGACCCCATCGCAGCTACGGCATCCGGAGTTGACCCAAAACTTCGGAAGCCAATGATGGGATTATTGGGTTCGGTATTTACATCTACAGAGGGTGCGAAATTGATATGAATGCCCAATCGTTTGCATTGTAAACCAATAGACCGACCCGTTGCAAAAGCAAGTTGCGTATTGTTGGTCGCTCCCAAGGTGAGCTGAAATGGGTATTTTTCGAGTTCCGACAAACGCATAGCAACACCCCATTCGGCATCCATCCCAATCAGTAAAGGCAATTTGCTCTCTTGTTGGTAATAATTATACAAATAGGTTTGGGTAAGGGGATGGCCTTGAAAAAAGAGTATTCCTCCTACGCCCAATTTCCGAATCTGATAGAGTAGATTGAATGAATCTCCTTCTGTAGAATCGATCAAGTCAATGGTTTTGTTTTCCCGAGTCCAGGCCGGAACCATGAGCATTTGCGCCACTTGTTCTCTAAAAGGCATTTTTGCTACAAGGGTATTGGCTAGTTTAAATGATTGCGGGGATTGGGCAGAAACACACAATTGCAACACCAAAAAGAGCAGTGTTAACATGATTTTCTGCCAATAAATTTTACAAATCATGATGCAAATCAAAGACATTCAACACCAATCTCGAACATTTATTTCCCATTCTATTTTGGGAAACACATAAACCAATCACGATATTGCAGACTTTTAAGAAAAATATTGGACAGGGTGCTTCACAATGACAGTTTTGGATGTCTTTATAAAGCACTAGGCGAATAACAATGATTTTAGAAGTATCCAATGACGGAAAAAGAATTGGTAGATGGATGTATTCGCGAGGACCGAATTTGTCAACGAGAACTCTGGGATCGATATTCTAAAAAGCTTATGTCGCTTTGTATACGGTATTGCAATAATCAAGAAGAAGCAGAAGACGCGCTCATGGAAGCCTATATAAAAATATACGACAACCTCAATAAATTCAAGTTTCTAAGTTCCTTAGAGACATGGATGCGTAGGGTTACTGTGAATCTTTGTATAAATAAAATTAGGGCCCGCAAGCATATTTGGAATAGTATTTCAGACGATGAATACCGCATTGGTTTTAACGACAATACTTTCGAAAATTTGCAAGTACAGCAGATTTTAAAATTGGTAGAATCCTTGCCAGTTGGGTATCGTACGATTTTTAATTTGTATGCGATTGAAGGGTATCCCCACAAAGAAATTGCCAAGATATTGGCGATTGATGAGGGTACGAGTCGTTCACAATTTTCCAAGGCTAGAAAAGCGTTGCAACTGTCGATAGAAAAATTAGAGGGGGGAGTAATGCCCTCATAATATGCAGAACAATCCATTCAATGAGCAGTTTAAATTGAGGTTTCAAGACTTGGAATCCCCTTTTTCAGAGAATGTATCCTTTGGTATTGTTATGGGTAAACGCAAACGCAAGAAGCGCAGGGTGATTTTTTGGATACCTTTAACCCTTTTAATTGTCTTGTCTTTTTGTGGTGGTGGATATTTGCATTTCAAGTCTAAGGGTATTGCTGGTTTGGGAAAATCCCCAGCAAATCAAAGATCTTTTGCGAAAAACCCATCCATTCCGAGCAAAGGGTTTTCCCAGGATCAAAAAATTATGGCTCAGGGTTCCGAGCAGGCAGTAGATCAGCGTAAACGGCAGAATCATTCATCCCCAAAATCAGATTTAAACCAGCGCAATCATGCACTGGTAATCAAGTCTAATATAAAGGGGACGAAAACAACCAAACACACTATTTCAGGCATTCATCATCATTCCCATCGCTTTCAAAATACATTGCAGTCGAACGGGAAAACACTGAAATTAATACCTTCATCAAAAGATTTTATCTATTCTGAGGTAAAGGGAGTAGCGGATGTAACAACTTTTGCAGAAAACACAAACCCATCCAATCCTCTGGTTACAATCATTGATCTTCTCCAATACTCCAAGCCTTTGATCGACCCAAAGGGTATTTCACCTTACGGGTTTGGAATTGCCAATCCTTTAGAAGACCAAGTCGAAATTCCAGAGGGAGAATATGAAACCCAGTGGGATCCTACTATTCTAGAATCTCGGTGGTATACAGAATTTTGTATTAATGCCGGAAGCATGTCCATGAGTGATTTGCAGGGAAAAACCCCAATGGCTATTTTTGGAACACAATACCATGCAAATTATCAAGCATTGGTATTAAAAGATTGTGGCCGTGGATTTATGATTGGCGCAGGAATTGGCTACGGAGAATGGATTGGAAATGGCCTGTGGGTCAAGAATGTAAACACCCTGAGAATGTATGTAGATTCCCATGATATTGTGGTATTGATTCCACCAGTTCAAACAATTAGAGTCCGTGACACAACGTTTGTGAATGAAGTAATTTCAAGCGAAGGCAAAATTCATTACCGCGTAAACAAATTTTCTATACCCCTTGCATTTTATTATCAAACCATGTTGGGGAGAATTTCTTGGAGGGCAGGATTGCAATTAAATCCAGGATTTACTACAAAGATAGAAGGAGAATATTTCAATAATTCCGAATATTTCTCCATTGGCAAAAATCGATCATTTAATTTTGATGCTAAGGTTTCTTTTGGCCCTCGTATTGCGTTGACCCAGCATTGGACAATAATTCTTGAACCAAACATGATGTTGCAATCTTTCTACGATCGTTCTAACAAGCGGACCAATGGCAAGGTTCTCACGGGATTTGGATTGAGCATATTGCATCAATTTTAAATTTTTACGTTCCAATCTAATTCGTCTGGGATATTTCCATGACGTACATTGTCTAGCCATGTTTTAATATGGGTTGACACAGCGTTATTTCCCTGATCCATTACATCGAAATAGGCATCCCTGTGTCCAAAACCTTGAATTCCAACCAAAGTTGCGGCTGTTCCAGTGATGAACAATTCTGCTAAAGAACCATCGTTCAAGGCGTTTTTTAATGCTAGGATAGACAATGGTCTCTCATTAACTTCATAACCCAAATGACGCAATCCTTTGATTACGCTATTGCGCGTAATGCCAGAAAGCAGTGTGGCAGAGAGGGGTGGGGTTATTACTTCCCCGTTAATAACTGCAAATAAATTGGAGGTTCCGGTTTCTTCAATCAAAGTATGGGTGAGGGGATCTGTCCATAGAACCTGATCATAGCCTTCTTTTTGTGCTTGTAATGTTGGAAACATCGCACCACCATAATTACCCGCACATTTTACATAGCCTACGCCACCTGGTGCAGATCGACTATAGGTCTCTTCAACTTTTATTTTAAGAGGCTTGCTGTAATAAGGGCCGACTGGGCAACAGAATATCACGAAAATAAATGTCTTGGAAGGTGTTACGCCAATAAAATCATCGGTGGCAAACATAAAAGGCCGAATGTACAAAGAGCCTTTTTCATTTTTGGGAACCCAAGCCGATTCTAATTTAAGTAGGGTTTTTAATCCATCTATATAAAGTTCTTTAGGGACGTAGGGCATAACCATGCGTTCGGCAGAAATGTTAAAACGCATCCAATTCTCAAGTGGGCGGAAAAGATGTATCCCTTTGTCATGGCTGTGAGAGAAAGCTTTCATTCCCTCAAAAATTGACTGGCCATAATGAATAGCGCTCGTCGCCGGACTTAATGGAATGGGTCCGTATGGAACGATTCGCGCATCTTTCCATTCAAGACCATCCCAATTGGCCAAAAACATGTGATCAGTAAAAATCTTGCCAAAACCAATATTTTCAGGGTAAAATTCAGCAATCTTGCTGGTTTGCCTTTTTTCAATGGTAATTTTGAAATTCATTCACAACAAAACTACTTCAATTTTACATTCTATGTCAGAAAATCCTCAACATTTTGAAAATCCTTTGCACTGGGTTCAATTGTTTTCAAGAGGCATTTATTATATCCCTGATGATACAATACCGGTTCTGGACCAAGTAAAATTACCCGCAGAATTACCCGCAGAGATACCTGCAGCGTTACCCGTGGCAATAATGGATACAATCAAGGAAAACAGCTTGCTAGGGGCTAATATTGACAAGCCCTTTCCAATGGCTTCAGAAGTCATTTTGGTAAATGTTTTTATGGATGAAGTAGACAGGGTATTTCTAGAAGATGTTGCTTTGATATTTCAGCGCCTAATGGCGGCACTAAAAGTGGGAAATCAAACCATAAATCCCGATAAAATTATCAATTTTCATCAACCAAATGACATTTTTTCACAGGACAATGGGTTCTCCAAGGGGGCATCTTTTTCAGCAGCCTTTACAATTATTTGGAGCGACCAAATTCTTAAGGAACTGCCAGAGATGTATAAAATTGATAGAACTTCAACAGGATCATCGCTGCGATTGCCTTCATTTAATACAATGATTGGCTCAGAGGGATTGAAACGCAAAGCCTGGCAATGCATTTTAAATATGTTGGCATTGGAGAAGTATTCAGATTCATAAAAATATAGGGTTTTCAAAAAGAAATTCATTTTTCGGACTTGAGCTATATTCGATCGCATCTTACCAGAATCAGTTAGTTCTAGAAATTTTGCTCGAAATACGCATAAAAGAAGCCCAATTGATAGTTGAATCGGAATGATAGGTATCCAAACGCCTGTAACAAAATGCCAGTGGTGGATTGTTACAAATTATTGCATAGATTAGGGTTGCCAATGATCTACTTTTATTATATAGAGCAGTTTCATAATCCATTTGTTTTAAGACATACTTTATGAAACACTATTGGGCTGTCTATGAAGCGATGAATCCCAAAACCCACCGTATTGTAATTTATGGAAATGCTTGTTTTTTGCGATCATTACAAATATGCAATGCTTGATTTGCGATAAATCTTATCAATAAAATTTGCTTGGCAAACAATGCATCTTTAAATTCGCCTTATAGTAGTTGAATAAATATTCTCATTGTGGTTAAAAGATATAATATTTTGGCATTCTCTCGTCTATTAAGTCTTCTTCTTTTGGTATTTGGTTTGAATACATTGAGGGCAGATCACGTTATGGGTGCGGATATGAGATACGAGTGTTTGGGCAGTGGAAAATACAAAATAATTATTAAATTTTACCGTGATTGTAGGGGTGCTGCTGCTCCAACATCTTGGAGTTTGTTGTATTGGTATGCTGGGAATAACCAAGGTCAAAGCACTTCTTCAAAAACCATCTCCATGAGCCGAACGAATATTAGGGATATTTCTCCAAGATGTTCTACTTCCAATAGTCCTTGTAATCCTCAAAATACCAGTTATACGGGTGATGGTGTAGAAGAACACACCTTTGAAGCCAGTATTGATATATCAAAATCACCATTTACGGGTATTGGCTTGGGTACTTCTTATTGCGATCTAACATTTGCATATAATCAGTGTTGTAGAAATGCAGCCATCACTACTGGTGCGACCTGGGCTGATTTTTGGACCACCGCCACAATTAACGTTTGCAATACAAATAAAACCAAGAGTAAATGTAATACTTCCCCGCAGTTATCGAATGTTCCGATTGGATATGCTTGTTGTAACCAAGCATATTACTATAACAATGGTGCAATTGATACCGTAGATTACGATTCTTTGTCTTATGCAATGCGTCCTGCCTTAAGTTCTGTTCCCAATACTTCTGTACCCTACACAAGTCCTTTTTCTTACCTATATCCTGTTACTCCCTATTGTGTTCCTCCAACCACTATTAAATGTGCATACAATATCAAAACAAAACCACCTAAGGGATTTTATATGGATACGAGTTCTGGCGATTTGATATTCACACCGACTAAATGCGATGAGGTTGCAGTTCTGGTGTTAGAAATAACGGAATGGCGAAAAGATACAAATAGTGTATGGCGTTGGGTGGGTAAAAACCGGCGTGATATGCAAATTGTCGTCAAGGACGACTGTGGTTACAATAAAGCACCCACCATAACAGGGCCTTACAATTGGAAGGTATGTGAAGGAGAAACAATTAAATTCAAAGTTGAGTCTGATGACGAGACATTCTCTCCCTAT
>NSIM01000008.1 GCA_002737705.1 Flavobacteriales bacterium | reverse complement strand
GCCAAATTTCCCAGGGTAATGGCAGAAACTGTTTACCAAGAATGGGCGAAATTTTTGGGTGCAAGACACCAAATAGATATTTTTGCATAAGCCAATGCATACCGAATCAAATTCCCTGCACCGCGATTTAGAGCATCTCGATTTTTTGTCATTGATAACGGGTATCAATGCGGAAGATGCTTTTTGTCATGAACGCGTAAATAGGGAGTTGCCGCAAATTGCAGCCTTGGCAGAATTGATTTTTTCGCGACTTTCCAAAGGAGGTCGCTTGTTTTATATGGGTGCGGGTACCAGTGGCCGTTTGGGCATTGTAGACGCCAGTGAATGCCCTCCCACATTTGGCGTTTCCTTTGATACAGTCATAGGTATCATTGCCGGTGGTGATTCTGCCATTCGACGGGCGGTTGAGTTTGCGGAAGATGATTGTGAGCAAGGGTTTCGGGATTTGCAGGCATTTCATATTTCGGCATCAGATATCGTAGTGGGTATAGCGGCCTCCGGCAGGACTCCCTATGTGATGGGTGCGCTAAAGGCCTGTCAAGAACGTGGGATTGCTACAGGTGCAATTGTTTGCAACAAAGCAAGCGAACTAAGTGCTTTGTGCGGTGTATGCATTGAGGTAGAAACAGGTGCGGAATATATTACAGGAAGTACCCGAATGAAAGCGGGTACTGTAACCAAAATGGTCTTAAACATGCTTTCCACAAGTGTGATGATTCGATTGGGGCATGTCAAAGACAATAAAATGGTTGACATGCAACTCAGCAACCGCAAATTAATCGAACGGGGTACGTCTATGGTAATGGACGAAACAGATTTAGACCCTGGGGCCGCAAAAAAATTATTGCTCTTACAAGGATCGGTTCGCAAGGCTATAGATGCTTGGGCGAACAAGAAATATTGACATGTTGGTTTTGACTAAACCAAAATCTCCCAGGTGCGATCGGCCAACAACCTTACTGTATTGAGAAAAGAGTCATATGGGCAGGTTTTCCCCCATTCGTAAGGGGCTACCATACTCAATACCTGTAGGCCATTTTCTTTTTGATACAAATGGTAAATCCCATGAACCACGGGTTCAAAATTAATATCAGCTTTGTAAATACTGTGTGACAATACCAATCGTTCTTCAATGGCTTTTGCCTGATTGATGAGCAGTTCGGCTTGTTTTCGCAACATGATAATCTGTTGGTCAGCTTGGTGTTGCATGCTTTCATGGGCATTGGCGATGAGCATGCGTTTATCAATAGGCTCAATTTTTGGAGAGGAGACACTTAAGGCATAGGGTGAGTCGTGTAAATCACCTTGGAAAATAGCATCTTTCAATACCAACGGGCGATTGTCTTTTTCGACTGGCATTTTTATATAACAATTGGATTTGGAATTTTGTTTGGCTTACTAAAATCTCATTTTGTTCCTTTATGAAATCCACCCTTTAGCCAACAAAATTTCAGCAATTTGTATCGCATTGGTTGCGGCACCTTTCCTGAGATTATCGGCTACAACCCACATGTTGAGGGTATTGTTCGCGCTGTCGTCCCGGCGAATTCTACCAACAAATACCTCGTCTTTGTTTTCACTGTAAATGGGCATCGGGTATTCTAAGTTGTTGGGATTGTCCTGAACGATGATCCCCGGTGAATTGGCCAAAATAGATTTGACATCTGCTATAGAAAAGGGCTTGGAAAAGCTAGCGTTAATACTTTCAGAATGGCCTCCGACAGTTGGAATCCTCACAGTTGTGGCGGTTATTTTTAGTTCGGGGAGGCCCATTATTTTGCGTGTTTCCACAATCATTTTCCACTCTTCTTTTGTGTAATCATTTTCCATAAACACATCGATATGGGGCAATGCATTGAGATCAATAGGGTAAGGATATGCCATTTCTCCTTGAATGCCTTTCCGTTCGTTGAACAATTGGGCCACGGCTTTTTGACCTGTTCCAGTTACACTTTGATAGGTACTCACCACAACGCGTTCGAGTCCAAAATGGGCATGAAGTGGTTGCAAGGCTACAACCATTTGAATGGTAGAACAATTGGGATTGGCGATGATACCGTGGGTCGAATGCATGGAATTGGGATTAACCTCGGGTACGATGAGTGGAACCCCTTCATCCATTCTCCAAGCGCTTGAATTGTCAATCACATAACATCCAGTCGAAACGAATTTGGGTGCCCATTCTAAGCTAACAGATCCACCTGCACTAAAAATTGCCAGTTGGGGTTTCGCATCAAGCGCTTCTTGCATCGATACCAAGGGATAATCATGGCCTTTGAAGTGAATACATTTTCCGACACTGCGCGACGAAGCAGCGACAATAAGTTCAGTCAGGGGAAACGCACGTTCGGCCAATCCTTCTAACATTTTACTACCTACCAGCCCTGTGGCACCAATGACTGCAACTTTCATGACTATCTAGTTTGGATTGGGGTATTGTCTGAAGGTGTTTGGGGTATTGCTTCAGTGCTTTCATCTGGCAACTTGCTGTCGATGGTTTGCGCTTGATTTTTGTCTGTGTTTGTTGCGGAGGTGTCTGTCGTCAGTTCGTCAAACATGCCTTCGTTTGTTGCATTGTCTATCGAGTCTTGTTTGATTTTTTCTTGTTCGCTATAGGCACTGTCTGTAGTCGAAGAGCAAGCCATTGCGAACAACGCAAGCAGAATACCTGTTTCAAGGCTGAATTTTTTTGCGCGGATTTTCATTTTCTGTAGTTGTATATTGTATTACCATACTCCAAGGGTTTCAAGTAATTCATTCCAAAGATCGTAATTTTTCATACCCAACACGGTTTCTTTTTCACATTGTAGGCTAATGGCCGCATAGTGTTGATTCTTTACCCAGATTGCGTTTGATTCTTTGGAATTAATATGATACATAGCATTGCTTGTAAGGCTTGGATTGGAGTTGAATTTTTCGAAATGATACCAATGGGGTTTTGTTGGAGAACTTCCTTTGCATACTTCCTCCCATATTTGCCAATTGAAAGTATCCTGGGCAATGGGAAACGGTTCATTGTCAGATGGGTGATCATCGGTTTTGATATTGTCAGACGGACTGTAGTTGTTTTTACAAAGTAAAATCCATTCGATGTTTTTTAGACGGAGTGACGGATGCCAAAATGTATATTCTTCAATGGGGCATTCAATGGCCTCAACGGGGAGTATAGTACACCAACTGATGGCTGTTTCGAGGTGATTTGTAGAAGGCAATTCAAGTGTTAATTTGGGCCCAGAACACCAGCCTATAATTTCTTGTACTTTATCTATGGGCAATCCTCCGACAGCAAAACCCATCCATTCTGCCATTGCAGCCGAGGCATAACGCGCATCAGAAAGGTCTTGAATAGTGTTAAATTTTATTTTCATCGCAGATAAAAAAGGCAAGGGCGCTGCGTTTTTATTCGGTTATAAACCCACAATTGGTCACAGAACAAACGCGAAAACCGTTTAATGTTTGATTGGGTTTTTGAACTATTTAACACTGTAATCAGACTAAACCAGCAAGCGGTAGGGTTCTTCTAAATAGTCTTTCAGGGTTTGAAGAAACTTGGCGCCCATTGTTCCATCAACAACACGGTGATCACAACTGAGTGTAACTTTCATTGTTTTTACGGGTATTATTTCTCCGTTTATTATTCCAACGGTGTCTTTTACAGCGCCTACAGCCAAAATACAGGCATCCGGAGGATTGATGATGGCCGTAAATTCGTCGATGCCAAACATTCCCAAATTGCTGATGGTAAAGGTATTTCCAGACCAATCTTGGGGCTGCAATTTTTTTTCTTTGGCCTTTTTCCCATATTCTTTTACTTCCGAACTAATTTGTCCCAAAGATTTTGAGTCGGCAAAACGAACCACAGGAACCAACAATCCCTCTTCTACTGCCAAGGCAACGCCAATATGAATATGGTGGTTATACCTAATTTTGGTTTGCAACCAACTAGAATTGATATTGGGATGACTGCGCAATGCAACTGCAGCGGCTTTAATAATCAAATCATTCATGGAAATTTTTACTTCACTCACTGCGTTCATTTGCACACGTGCTATAGACGCCTTGTCCATATTGATTTCTAGGCTGAGATAGAAATGGGGAGCACTGAATTTACTTTCTCCTAGTCTGGCTGCAATGGTTTTGCGCATTTGCGTTACGGCCACTTCATGGAAACTTTCTATACCAGACACCCGGGTTGCAACGGGAGTAGTTGGTGCAATTGAAGAGGAAATAGTATTTTTTGGGATGGTGGGTATGTGTGATTCGATGTCTTTCTTCACAATTCTTCCATTTTCTCCAGAACCATTTATCTGATGGAGATCAATGTCTTTTTCAGCTGCCAATTTTTTGGCAAGTGGACTGGCTTTCAGCCGTTCAGAGTCACTGCCTATACTGGGGAAGGAGGAAGAATCCACTTCGCTTGGCACGATTGTTTCACTTACAGTAGATGCGTTCACAGAAGGCATTGCAGGAACGATTGGCGGGGTGAGAATTGCGGGTGGAGCAATGGGCAATTCGGATTTGGATACGGGCATTGAAAGGGGAGTGCTCGCAGATGAAATCAATAAGGTTTCAAAGGATTCACCCACAGATCCCACGACCGCAATAATTGAATCAACAGGGGTTGCATCCCCTTCTTTTAAGGCCAAATACAATAGAACACCTTTGGCGTAAACTTCCATATCCATGGTGGCCTTGTCGGTCTCTACCTCGGCCAAAATATCGCCACTTTTAATTGCGTCACCCACTTTATAATTCCATTTAACGATGACACCTTCGGTCATGGTGTCACTCATTTTGGGTAATCTAACAACTTCTGCCATAATACAATTGTCTGCAAATTTACACGATATTTCATGTTATTAGGGCGTTTCGATATCCGAAAATGAAAATTATATCCTGTTTTTGGATTGGGTTTCCCATTCTGTTTTGGGTAGAAGTGTATTTCAAACGCCGACACCATCCATGCCAGTGAATCCATTTTTTCAAGACCTGCATAAGGCGGTGTTGTATACAATTCTCGCGTATTGTCAGGGGCCATTGGTTTTGAAGAATGGGCGATCCCAAAAACAAATGCCTTTTCAAAAAACCCTGTAGATTGGTGGAAAACATTCGAATAAGAACCCAGGTAAAATGGGTAATTTATTCTCTGTAGATGGTATCATTGCAGTATATATTTTATCCATGAGTTCAGCTTTTGTATACGAAGAATTTTTGCAGTATGTGTTGGCGAACGGCAATCACAAATCAGACCGAACTGGCACAGGCACCATCAGTGTTTTTGGGGGGCAATTGCGGTTTGATTTACAAAAAGGGTTTCCAATGATTACCAGTAAAAAAGTGCACCTCAAAAGCATTGTCTACGAACTGTTGTGGTTTTTAAAAGGCGATACAAATATTGCGTATTTAAATGAAAACGGGGTTAAGATTTGGGATGATTGGGCCGATGAAAACGGAGAATTAGGCCCTGTTTATGGGAAACAATGGAGGGCTTGGGAAGCCAAGGATGGTCGGGCAATAGACCAGATTGTCGAGGCTGTGGAACTCATAAAAAACAATCCCGACAGCAGACGTATTCTTGTCAATGCCTGGAATGTGGGAGAAATTCACCAAATGGCATTGATGCCATGCCATACGATGTTTCAGTTTTATGTAGCGGGTGGTAAACTAAGTTGTCAACTCTACCAGCGCAGTGCTGATTTGTTTTTGGGGGTGCCATTTAATATCGCCAGTTACGCTTTGTTGACACTGATGATGGCTCAGGTATGCGGCTTGTTACCTGGAGATTTTGTGCACACCTTTGGTGATGCCCACATATATACCAATCATTTAGAACAAGTTAACCTTCAACTTTCACGCGAACCAAGGCCATATCCTACCCTAAAACTCAATACACAAGTGAAGGATTTATTTGCATTCAGTTTCGAAGATTTTACCCTCGAAAATTATGATCCATGGCCGGGTATCAAGGCACCGATTGCTGTGTAGTATACTCAAAATGCAATGATACAAATGCCTGGTTGTGGCTGTCCCCAACAACTCAAAATGCAAATTTTGCTTTATACTTCAATTATTTTTTCGAAGGGTAGTGTGGTTCTCTCAACAATGTTACATCACTTACAGGTCGGGATGGCGAGATTCGTAACTAGAGTCCTGATGCCAAACCCGGCTGCACAATTCTAAAAGTGATGCAAAGCCATCATACACAGACAAAAAAATTAAAAATTATTTTCCGCTTAATTTGGCACTTAGATACTCCCGATTCAGGGTTGAAATCACACTCAATGGAATCTGCTTCGGACATTCAGCGAAACAAGCCCCGGTATTGGTACAAGCCCCAAAACCTTCTGCATCCATTTGGTTGACCATGGCCACGACACGAGATTCCTTTTCGGGTTTTCCTTGGGGTAAAAGGGAAAGCTGTGTAACCTTTGCCCCTACAAACAACATCGCACTGGCATTTTTACAGGCACTTACGCAAGCACCACATCCAATACAAGTAGCGGCTTTAAAAGCCTCATCGGCTATTTCTTTTTGTATGAGAATGGTATTGGCATCGACGGCATTGCCTGTATTTGTAGAAATGAAACCTCCTGCCGAAATAATTCTGTCGAAGGCACTTCGGTTTACACTTAAGTCCTTTACAACAGGAAATGCATTGGCTCTCCAGGGCTCTACTGAAATTGTGTCGCCATCTTTGAAACTGCGCATGTGAAGTTGGCAAGTTGTCACTCCTCGTTTTGGACCGTGCGGCCGGCCATTGATAACCATACTGCACATTCCACAAATACCCTCTCTACAGTCGTGGTCAAAGGCCACAGGCTCCAGACCATTTTGGATAAGTTGCTCATTCAGTACATCAAACATTTCTAGAAAGCTCATATCAGGGCTAGCATCCACTGTATAGTCCGCAAAATTTCCGACTGCATCAGCATTGCGTTGTCGCCATACTTTTAAGTTTATTTTCATCGATTTAGTCATGATAAATTTGCTCAGTGTTATTTATAACTACGTTGCTGAATTTTGATATTCTCGTAGTTCAATGCTTCTTTGTTTAATTCCCATTGGCAATTTTCTTTGTGTTCCCATGCAGAAACATACATGTGCGTATCGTCATTGCGAAGGGCTTCTCCATCTTCGGTTTGGTGCTCTTCACGGAAATGACCGCCACAACTTTCTTCTCGCTCGAGGGCATCTACACACATCAATTCGCCCAATTCCAAAAAGTCGGCTACGCGTCCAGCTTTGTCCAGTTCTGGATTAAACTCATTGATTGATCCGGGGATACGTACATTTTTATAAAAATTTGCACGAAGTTCTTTGATTTCTTCGATGGCTTCTTTCAAGCCTTGTTCATTTCTTGCCATGCCACACTTATTCCACATAATCAAACCCAATTCACGGTGGTAGCTTTCTACGCTCCGAGTACCTTGAATTTCCATCAACATTGAAATTCGATCGGCGGCGAATTTTTCTGCAGCCACAAATGCTTCATGGTCTGTCGAGATGGGCTTGGTATGTATTTCTTTGCTGAGATAAGAACCAATTGTATAGGGTATTACAAAATATCCATCGGCCAAACCTTGCATCAAAGCTGAAGCACCCAATCGGTTGGCACCATGATCGGAAAAATTTGCTTCGCCCAATGCATACATGCCTGGAACTGTCGTCATTAGGTCGTAATCAACCCACAAGCCTCCCATTGTATAATGCACAGCCGGGTATATACGCATCGGTATTTCATAGGGATCTTCGTCGGTAATTTGTTTGTACATATCAAACAAATTGCCGTACTTTTCTTTCACCACAGCTTTTCCCAATCGGGTAAGTGTGTCGTCATCAGGATTTGAAATGCCCAATTTACTGGCCTCAGACTGACCATATTTATACATCAAATTGTGTTTAAAATCGAGGTAAACAGCCATTTTACTGGGACCTACTCCAAACCCTGCATCGCAGCGCTCTTTGGCTGCGCGGGATGCGATATCTCTTGGAACCAAATTGCCGAATGCGGGGTATCGACGCTCCAAATAATAGTCGCGTTCTTCTTCTGGAATAGTGTTTGGATTGCGGGTATCGTCTTTTATCTTGGGAACCCAAATGCGCCCATCATTCCGAAGAGATTCACTCATTAAGGTTAATTTCGATTGGTAATGACCCGAAACCGGGATACAGGTAGGATGTATTTGGGTGAAGCAAGGATTGCCAAAAAAGGCACCCGCTTTATGGGCTTTCCAGGCTGCGGTAACATTGCTGCCCATCGCATTCGTGGAAAGATAGAATACATTTCCGTATCCACCTGTGCACAGCAAAACGGCATGGCCAAAATGTCGCTCTAGTTCTCCCGTGATTAGGTTTCGTGCAATAATTCCTTGTGCTTTGCCATCAATTTTTACCACTTCTACCATTTCGTGGCGGGCATACATTTTTATATTTCCCAAACCCACTTGTCTTTCTAGGCCACTGTATGCACCGAGTAACAATTGCTGCCCTGTTTGACCAGCTGCATAAAAAGTTCGTTGAACTTGTGTGCCTCCAAATGAACGATTGCTGAGAGTTCCGCCGTATTCACGGGCAAAGGGAACACCCTGAGCGACACATTGGTCAATAATACTGGTTGAAACCTCAGCCAAACGATGAACATTGGCTTCACGTGAACGATAATCGCCACCCTTAATGGTATCATAAAATAAACGATACACAGAATCACCATCATTTTGGTAGTTTTTGGCCGCGTTGATTCCCCCTTGGGCAGCAATTGAATGCGCCCGTCTGGGGCTATCTTGAAAGCAAAAAGCTTTGACCTTGTATCCCAATTCGGCCAGTGAGGAAGCAGCACTGGCACCCGCCAGACCTGTTCCCACTACAATTATTTCGAGATTTCGTTTATTGGAAGGGTTAACCAAAGAGACAGAACTGCGGTATTGGGTCCATTTATCAGAAATAGAACCCTTGGGAATTTTTGAATCGAGTTTCATCGTGTTTACAATTAATGAATTTATTTTATCCAACCCAAATACATGACAATAGGCATTGACGCAAAAATGAGAGGAATTAAAAGAGAAAATACGATACCAAAATTTTTGATTATTGGATTTAATAAAGGATGGTTGAATCCCAATGATTGGAAGCCGCTTTGGAAACCATGTAAGAGGTGATAAGCCAAACTTATGCACCCTATTACATAAACTATAACAAGAACCGGAGATTTGAAAATCAGAGACATTTTATGAAACAATGTGTTGCTACCCGTTTCGGAAAGTTCATCCGTAAAACGGCTGACTACCCAAAAATGACTGAGGTGTAAAACCAAAAATAACAACAGCAAGCTGCCGAGAATACCCATGCTGCGAGAATACCATTTGCTGTTGGCATTTCCTGGTGTAGAATGGTATTTCTGTTTTCGTTTTTGGCCATTGCTTGCCCAAAGATATAGTCCCTGAAAGCTGTGCAATAATAGGCCAACAAACAAACCTATTTCTGCAGTCCGTATCAACCAGTTATTGCCCATAAATGCAGCCGCTTCGTTAAAGGTTTTTCCGTGGTCGTTAAAAAAAATACAGGCATTGATGCTGCAGTGCACCAATAAAAAAGCCACCAAAGACAATCCAGTGACCGACATTAGTATTTTCCGACCAATACTAGAGGTAAAAAGGAAGGAGAAAAGTTTCATAAATCGCTATATATTGTATCAGTAAATTTCTTTCTACAAAGATATGCCAATTGATGTAATCTTTGTTTTTGCATTTCTATTTTTAGGTGGCATTTGGGTTTGCTTAAGGTACCATAGTGCTGTCTGCGATTGGATGTTTTCTTTTGCAAGGTTGTCACGCAATGGAAGTAATCGTTTACCTTGTGATTTTGAGTTTGATGATACCATGAAAATATTTTTGTTTGCCTGTGTATTCGAGCTCATTCATGCCCCATCATTTTTTGGATGTATTTGCCGTAAATATCAAATTCTATATTCACGGGGTCGCCTATACGAAGTGATGAAACATTGCTGTTTTCCCAAGTATAGGGTATAATGGCTACGCTGAACGCTTCCAGAAAGCTGTCTACCACAGTAAGGCTGATGCCATTTAAACAGACACTGCCTTTTTTGACTGTCATGCCAGCATCTCTGGGATGAAGTATTCTGAGAACCCAACTGCCACCTTGTTCAGAAATTTCTTCAACCAGACCCTTGCAATCTACATGACCTTGGACTACATGTCCATCAAACCTTCCATTCAGGAGGAGGCATCGCTCTATGTTTACATAGTCACCCACTATAAGTGAACCAAGTTGGGTGCAGACCAGGGTTTCGTTTATGGCTGTAACCCAATACCCATCTTCTTCAATTTGGGTAACTGTTAAACAAACGCCATTGTGTGAAAGGCTTTGATTAACATTGAGTTCTGGGGTAATCGTGCTAGAAAATTTAATGTGAACATTGTGCAATTCGGCTTTTATAAGCAAAACCTGCGCTTGACTTTCTATAATTCCAGTAAACATTTTGGTATGGTTAAAAAACAAACTAACAATAATTATTCGAAAAAGTTGGTCTGACAGAATGACAATTTACGCATTTTGGCAATAAAGTTGTTTAAGGAGCATCGCAATGGCGAAGAATAATGTTAACCCAAAGAAAAAAGATACTGATTTGTCTTTAGAAGAATTGAGCAATCAAAGTACTGTCGAAAATACCGATGTTACAGACGTGTCAGAAGCACCATCTGTGGAGGTGACAAGCCCGGAAATGCAGTTGGAGATTGAACGAGACAAATATATTCGCCTTTACAGTGAGTTTGAGAATTTTCGCCGCCGGACTACCAAAGACCGTTTGGAATGGATGCAAACGGCCTCAAAAGAGCTAGTCGTAAATTTGCTTCCAGTGATTGACGATTTAGAAAGGGCCATCAAGGCCATGGAAAATTTGTCAGAAACTGAAAAAAAGGCAGTAGAGGGATTTGATCTCATCAACAAAAAATTGATGGGGATTCTTCAAAAAACAGGATTAAAATCCATGGATAGCATTGGAAAACTTTTTGATGTTGAGGTTCATGAAGCCATTACCCAATTTCCAGCACCTTCCCCAGATCTCAAGGGAAAGGTGATTGATGAGGTAGAAAAGGGGTATTTTCTTAGCGACAAGGTAATTCGTTTTGCGAAGGTGGTAATCGGTAGCTAATTTATGGATACATTGACATGAGCAAGAAAGATTTTTATGATGTACTGGGTGTTTCTAAATCTTCTAGTGCCGAAGAAATAAAAAAGGCATACCGAAAATTGGCAATCAAATACCATCCTGATAAAAACCAGGGAGATAAGCAGGCCGAAGAGATGTTTAAAGAGGCTGCCAGTGCGTATGATGTATTGAGTAATCCCGAAAAAAAACAACGGTATGACCAGTTTGGACATGCGGGGATGGGTGCTAGTGGTGGCGGAGGTGGTGGATCTCATGGCTTTAGCATGGACGATATTTTCTCGCAATTTGGAGATGTTTTTGGCGGGGATGACAGTGTTTTTGGATCTTTTTTTGGGGGTCAAGGGGGCGGTAGATCACGCCGTTCTTCGGGTTCTAATATTCGAATAAAAATTAAACTAACCTTGACTGAAATGAAGGCTGGGGTAGAAAAAACAGTCAAATATCGCCGCATGGTTCAGGCCGAAGGTGTCCACTACGGCAATTGTAAACATTGCAATGGAACGGGTGCTGTGCGGAGGGTACAAAATACATTTTTAGGCCAAATGGCTACCAACAGTGCGTGTCCTGTTTGTCAGGGTATCGGGAAGATAATTGAAAGCAAACCCAAAGAAGCGAATGAACAGGGATTGATTTCTCAGGAAATTGAAACCGTGATTCGTATTCCGGCAGGTGTTGCTGAAAGCATGCAATTGAGCATCAATGGAAAGGGGAATTATGGCCCTGGTGGAGGATCTGCAGGTGATTTAATGGTGTTAATTGAGGGCATCGAGCACGAACATCTTACCCGTGATGGAGACAATGTTATACTTCATTTGTGGGTGAGTTTTTCGCAGGCTGCCTTGGGCGATAGTATAGAGGTGGAAACCCTCGAGGGCATGGTGCGCATTAAAATTGATGCAGGTACCCAACCCGGAAAAATGTTGCGTTTAAAAGGGAAAGGATTTCCTGAAATTAATGGATATAAAACGGGTGATCAATTGATAGTGGTCAATGTATATGTCCCTGTTAAGTTGAGTGTTGAAGAAAAAGAGATGCTCGAAAAAATCGGAAAATTACACAATTTCAACCCTGCTGAAAAGGAAAAATCATTTTTTGACAAACTCAAAAATTTGTTTTAAGCCAACCGAATTTTCAATTCGGCATTCAGTGCCTCAAGAAACTCTTCAGTATGCAAGTATTGATCTTCTGACACCTTGTTGCCATAGATACAAACCGCCAAATCTTTGGTCATTTTTCCGCTTTCCACCACATCAATACACACTTGTTCTAAGGTGTGACAAAAGGAGATTAAGGCTGTGTTTCCGTCCAATTTCCCCCGGTGTTCTAATCCGCGTGTCCAAGCAAAAATACTGGCAATGGGATTGGTACTGGTTTTTTGACCTTTTTGGTGCATGCGGTAGTGTCGTGTAACGGTTCCGTGTGCGGCTTCTGCCTCCATGGTTTTCCCATCGGGAGTGATTAATACACTGGTCATCAATCCCAAAGAACCAAAACCTTGGGCAACTGTATCAGATTGAACGTCGCCATCGTAGTTTTTACAGGCCCAAACAAAGTTGCCATTCCATTTCATTGCACTCGCGACCATGTCATCAATGAGGCGGTGTTCATAGGAAATTCCTTTAGAGTCCATAATTTCCTTAAATTCTGTATGGTAGATCTCTTCAAATATGTCTTTGAAACGACCGTCGTATTTTTTGAGAATGGTATTCTTGGTGCTCAAATACAAGGGCCACATTTTCTTGACAGCCATAGTAAAGCAAGCGCGTGCAAATCCTCGAATACTATCATCGGTATTATACATCGCCAAAGCAATGCCATCTCCACCAAAATTATAGACTTCATGCTCAATTACTTGTCCATTTTCGCCCTCGAATTTGATGGTTAGTTTCCCTTTGCCTTTGGTTACAAAATCCGTAGCACGATATTGGTCTCCAAAAGCATGTCGTCCGATACAAATTGGAGCGGTCCAGTTGGGAACCAAACGGGGTACGTTTTTGCAAACTATGGGTTCACGGAAAACAGTACCATCGAGAATATTGCGCACGGTTCCGTTTGGACTCCGCCACATTTGTTTCAAGTTAAATTCTTTAACCCGTTCTTCATCCGGGGTGATGGTAGCACATTTAATACCGACATTGTAAAGTTTGATGGCTTCTGCGGCGTCAACGGTTACTTGGTCGTTGGTTGTGTCGCGGTATTCCATGCCCAAGTCGAAGTATTTAATGTCTATATCGAGGTAAGGAAGGATCAGTTTGTCTTTAATAAAACGCCAGATGATGCGGGTCATTTCATCGCCATCCAATTCTACTACGGGGTTTTCGACTTTAATTTTCATTTGAAATACTATTGATTTTATTGGGGCAAAGTTACGATTTTTGGGAGGAATACAAAAAGGAGAGGTAGCGGGTAAACAGCCTGTCGTAATTGTCGCGTTTCCCCAATCCAATGAATATACACAATATGCAGGGGTTGCAGAATATCCATAAAGAATTCCGGAAAATCGGCCTTAGGGAAACTTTGGAAACTGCTTGAAATCGGGCTTGCGTTTTTCTAAAAATGCCTGTTTTCCCTCTTGTGCTTCTTCGGTTAAATAGTATAAGAGTGTGGCATCTCCGGCGAGTTCCATCAGTCCGTGTTGGCCATCGAGTTCGGCATTGAAGGCGCGTTTGAGCATGCGCAGGGCCATCGGTGAGTGTTCTAACATGGTATTGCACCACTCGATGGTTTCATCTTCTAGCATTTCAAGGGAAACCACTTTGTTAACCATTCCCATTTTTTCCGATTCTTCGGCAGTGTATTGACGGCATAAGAACCAGATTTCGCGGGCTTTTTTCTGACCCACGTGTCTGGCTAAGTAGCTGCTACCGAATCCTCCATCAAAGCTACCCACTTTGGGGCCGGTTTGTCCGAATTTGGCATGTTCAGCGGCGATGGTAAGGTCACACACTACATGCAGTACGTGGCCACCTCCGATGGCATAACCGTTTACCATGGCTACCACGGGCTTTGGCAGAGATCGAATTTTCTTGTGCAGATCCAATACATTGAGGCGTGGTACCCCATTTTCGTCTACATAGCCTCCAATTCCTTTTACGTTTTGGTCGCCTCCAGAGCAGAAGGCCTTGTCTCCCACACCGGTGAGAATCACCACACCAATGTCTGCCCTCTCCCTGCATATATCAAAAGCGTCTAGCATGTCCACGATGGTTTGCGGGCGAAATGCATTGTACACTTCGGGGCGGTTGATGCTCACTTTGGCGATGTTGCCATGGTGTTCAAACAGAATGTCTGAATAGGTTTTGATGGGGGTCCACTGACGTTGGCTCATGGGTTTGTTGTGGCTGCAAAGATAGGAATAAGTGGGGGATGGATATGTAAAAAGAGCCCTGTTGCGCCCCGTCTCTTGCAAAAAGATCTGACGGCATATTTATACCCAATGGGGTTTAGGTAAATTTCAAGGCAATGCCAAATTGAAGGCATTGACTGTTCGCGCCTTGTCTGGCCTTGAAAATGTTGGTTAACAGATAGCGCACGTACAGGCCAACATCTTTGTATTCTTCATTCAAAAACGGGGATAAGATAAAATTGTTGAGGTTGAAATCATCGTATCGCTTGGTGGTATGGCCCCTTGATTCTTTCAGTTTTACATGAGCGCTAACCAGGTATCCGGTATGTGCCAACGGGTGTGGTTTGAATTGTAAGATCAGCTGAATTTTGTACATGAAGGTATATAAAATAGTGTTGATATCTACGTTCTCGTGTTTCATCCAGAGTTTTTCGAAACTGATTTGCACTATTTCTTTGGCATCATCGGCATTGCGCATTTGTTTGAGTGCGAATCGGAAAATTGCATGGCTGTGCAGCTCCACGCATTTATTGTATTCCGATACTGTCATTCAGTTGATGGGTAATACGCACAAGGGATGCCAAAAGTTACACTACCTTTGAAAAATATTGGAAATTCAGATGAAATGGTTTGAGTCTTGGTTCGATACCTCGTATTATCACGCACTGTATCAACATCGAAATGAGGGTGAGGCAGCCAAGTTTGTTGATACGTTGATTTCATATTTGCAGTTAAAATCCGGTGAGCGTGTTGCGGATATAGCCTGTGGCAAAGGTAGGCATAGTGCGCAACTCGCCGCTCACGGTTTGGCTGTTTGGGGCATGGATTTGAGTGAGAACAGCATTGCCAAGGCCAATGATTTGCAAGTGGGTGGGGCAGTTTTTCAGGTGCACGATATGCGTGAGACTTTCCCCCAACAAGGGTTTAAAGCGGTTTTTAACCTGTTTACGAGCTTTGGTTATTTTGATGATCCAGCCGATGATTTGAAAGTATTGATCAATATGTGCGCCGCATGTGCACCGGGTGGCTATGTGGTTCAAGACTATTTGAATGCTGCATCGGTCATCGGCAGTTTGCCTCAGTCTGCTGAATGCAGTTTGGGGGGCTACGATTTCAAAACAAAAAAATATCGCACCGAAAACCACATCGTGAAAGATATTTGGGTGAGGGATGGTGACGCTGACCTTGCCTTTCAGGAGCAAGTGAGGATTTTTTCTCAGCCGGAGTTGGCGGAGTTGCACCAATTGGCGGGTTTGGGAATTGTGGGGTTCTTTGGCGATTACGCACTGGGCAATTTTGATGATAAAATGTCTCCCCGCATCGTGGTGATATCAAAGAAAAGTTGATCTTCGTTTTATGATGTTTGTATTGGATTTTTTTGATCGCGACTTATTTGTACTGATCAATCAGCGTTGGGCCACATCATCATTGGATCCAATGATGATTTTCCTCAGCAGCAAATGGGCATTTGTTCCCTTGTATGTGATGTTTATAGGTTTGTTTGTTCAGAAATTTGGAAAGAAATGTTGGATTCCATTGTTGTTCACCCTTGCATCTTTTGGTTTGGCAGACAGCATCAGTTCACGCATCTGTAAGCCGATGTTTGCGAGATTCAGGCCGTCATGGGAGACTTCTTTAAATCCGCGGTTTCCCGATGGGGATAAAGGCAGCAAATATGGGTTTGTGAGCAGTCATTCCGCCAATGCGTTTGCGGTTTTTAGTACAGCGATGATGCTTTTGGGTTTGGGACGACGCCCACGTTTGGCTCTGATGTACTTGGCTTCCTGCATCGCGTATTCGCGGGTGTATTTGGGTGTGCATTATTTTGGCGATGTATTTTTTGGTGCATTGTTGGGCTTGGCTATTGCCTATGCCTTAGTGCGGGTGTATCGGAATTGGATTCTGCCCAAAGGTTGGATGGGGACTTAGTTTTTCAGCCGAGGCTGATCAATCAGAAAATAGTAACTTCGCACAATGTCTTATGAATTTATTTTGGTCGATGCCCAAGTGGCGCCTTACGTAGCAAAGATTCAATTGAATCGTCCCAAGGAATTGAATGCATTGAATTTGCAGTTGATGGGGGAGATTCGGGATGCTTTGTTGATGTTGGATGCCGACGATGCAGTTCGTGCAATTGTGATTACGGGAAACGAAAGAGCTTTTGCGGCGGGGGCAGATATCAAGCAGATGGCAGGAAGAACGGCGGTTGATATGTTGAAAATCGATCAGTTTTCTACGTGGGACAGTATTCGTAAAACAAAAAAGCCAATCATTGCGGCGGTGTCGGGATTTGCTTTGGGCGGAGGTTGCGAGTTGTGTATGTTGTGTGATATGATTGTTGCCAGTGAAACGGCACAATTTGGTCAGCCAGAAATCAATATTGGGGTGATGCCCGGTGCGGGTGGAACGCAGCGGTTGACCCGCGCAGTGGGAAAGGTAAGGGCGATGGAAATGGTGTTGACAGGCAAATTTATTTCTGCAGAAGAAGCCATGGAGGCCGGATTGATCAATAAAATTGTACCCGTGGAGTTGTATTTGGATGAGGCAATTAAGTTGGCTGGAGAAATTGCCAGCAAATCACCGATTGCTGTGCAGATGGCCAAAGAGAGCGTATTAAAGGCCTTTGATTCCCATTTGCAGGAGGGTTTGTATTTTGAACGAAAGAATTTTTACATGTTGTTTGCCACCGAAGATCAAAAAGAAGGAATGGCGGCTTTTGTTGAGAAGCGAAAAGCGGATTTCAAAGGAAAATGACGTAATAAGAAGTTCACAATGAGTTGAGTAGGCTTTTATGTGAAATGGATATTGGAGCAGACGCAATGTATGAAAGGTTATATCTAACTGATATATAAAAAAAGAGTGGGTGCCAAACAGTACCCACTCTTTTTTTGAGGTTTCTAATAAAGGAATGCAGATTATTTCACATCGACCCAAACTGCATTGATGAAGTACCAGGGCTTAGAAGGGTTATCGGTTAGCTTTCTCCATACAGCTACAACTACAGCTGTGTTGGCAGTATCCCATTTCCAAAAAGAAAAATTTGGGAATTTGGCTTTAATCGTAGGGGAAACATCGGTGTATGTCCATGAGATTGTTTTTTCAACTTCATTATTTGCAATTGGGCTGCTCATGATGGCAGTTGTTGAAAAGGCAGAAGGCTTGCCGGAGGCATTGGTTAGAGCAGATGCGCGCATTACGTTATAGTGGTCGGAAGCCACGTAACCCGAATTTTGGATATTTTGCAAAGCATTCACTTTCTTTTCAACGACGAATGCAGAAACATAATAGTCACCTTTTTCAGGAGCAAAAGCTTTCAATTTGTATTTGATATTTAATATCATGCCGCTCGCACTTGCACTTGCGGCAACACCTACTTCAGTTTTATATCCATTGGCATCGGCAGCATTGTTTACGAGGTCATTGTATTTAGGAGTACTACCCAACAAAGAATTGTTTAACCAGAAACAGGGTATTGATTGCATATTTGTTACAATTTGTTGTAATTCAAAAAGATAAGGAGCAACAAAAAGAGTATCATTATTGGGTTTCGCCCAAATAGACACCAACGTAGATGAATTCGAATTGTGGAAGCTTACAGGCAAGATATTGTCTTTATTGTTGTCGGCAACCAATTTACTGAACTCAGGTTTTGCGTTTAGTCCGCAGGGACCACACCAAGTAGCAGTATTGTAAACAACCATAGAACGCTGTTTGTTCGTAACGGTGAGAGACGCAGAGGGTCCAACATTGTTGGCAGGATCCTTTTTGCAACTTTGAAACAATCCAGTAAGACTGAATGTAAGGAGGAAAAACAATAAGATTTTTTTCATGGGTGTAGGTTAAAATGGTTTATAAAAGTGTTGTATGCACTTGCAATTTACAAATTTTACAAGAGTTATCCAAGTAATTTATATTTCTTTAACTATGAGATTCAAAAGTTTTAGCATGTTTCTTACCTTTGAATTATGTCGGGTGCTATCGCCAGAAATAGTTTTTGGGCGTCTATAGTCAATTATAGTGGCAGTCTTATTGGTCTGTTCACCGCGTTTTATCTGTTCCCATTGGTATTTACTCCGAGTGAAAACGGAGTTTTTCGTTTGTTTATTGAAATGGGAGCCTTGCTTGCAGGAGTTGCACAATTGGGAACAGGGTATTCAATTTGGAAATTTTTTCCAAGGTTTAAAAATGATAACGGACACAATGGAGTGGGTTTTTGGTTATTGCTGATACCAAGCATTGGATTTGTTTTCGTGGCATTTTTATTGGTATATGGTCAACCATGGGTCTTTGCGTATTTGACAAAGAATTCCAAGGATTTTTTGCCCTATTACTATTGGTTGATACCTTTTGTTTTCTTTTTTGTATTGAATACGGTATTTGAAATTTTTTCTGCGTCTTTGGGTAAGATTGTATTTGCCTCGTTTTTGCGGGAAAATGTTGTAAGAATTTTACTGGGATTATTGGGTTGGTTGTATTTTGTCGGCAAGATTGATTTTGGTCAAACGATACACTCCATCGCGGCGGTATATGCGGTAGTGATGGTATTGAATGTTTCGTTTGTATTAAAAAACACCCGATTGTCATTCAAGCCAGATATGGTATTTGTGAATAATCAAGCAGGCTTAAAACCCGATTTTTATCGATATACAGGGTATTTATTTTTGACCTATGTGGCCATGTTGGTTTTGCAGCGAATGGATTTTTTGATGGTGAGTTCAATGAAGGGCATTGCACAAACAGGGATTTATGCCATCGCCGTAAACATCGCCGTGCTCATTGAAATTCCAACAAGAAGCATCTTGCAAATTGCCAATCCCAAACTATCTGAAGCAATTCATCAGGGTAATCAACCAGAAATTCAACGGTTGTATCAAAAAACCAGCCTCAACCAATTTATACTCGGGGCGCTTGCCTTGTTGTTGATTTGGGTGAACATCGATTTGTTGTATTATTATATGCCAAATGGAAATATTTATCAATCGGGAAAATGGGCTGTTTTTTACCTGGGTATTGGGAAACTTTTTGTGCTTTTGCAAGGAAATTCTGCAGCCATGTTGATCTTTTCTAAACGCTATTATTTGTCCTTAATTCTGCATGTTGTTGCTATTTTTGTGGGTATTGTAATGGGACTTTGGCTGATACCAATTTATGGTTTAGAAGGGGCCGCCATTGCAACGGCTTGTGTTTGGTTGGCCACGGGTATTGCAATGGCAGTTCTTGTTTGGCATGTATATAAATTGCAGCCATTGTCTATAAGAGTTGCCTCTAGCGTGGCGTTGTTTACTGTATTTTTTATTCTAAATTATTTGTGGGATACACAGGCTTCTATTTCACATTTGCGGGTTTTTGGTTATTTGGGTATTGGAAATATAATCGGAGTTTCTATTGCGAAAACACTGGTATTGGTGGGTGGATCTATTGGTGTAATACTCTACTTTAGACTGAGTGAAGACATTCACAGTATGGCCAAAAAGATCTTGGTCCCATTGGGAATCAAATTGCGAGATTAATTGCCCAGAAATTCCCAAAGACCCTGGGGCGGTATCCCAAACCAATAGTGGGGGTTAATGTGTGGCCAAGAACTGTTGGTGAAAACCGCGGTCCACGTCCGGACAACAGAAACCAAACAAACTACGTCGGATTGAGAAAAAGCCCCCCGATGGATAAAAATGGATAGAATCATTTTTTTCCATTGCGAAAGCAACATACTTGCTCTTTTGCGAAAGTATTTTCTATTGACAATGCTAGCGGCGAGAGTTGGACTAGGCAATTGTGTCGAGTGACACACGGGGGAATTCATCCACAAATCCGCCAGGGGTAATATTGAAAACCTGGCACTTACAATTTTTGGCAAAGCGATGCAGTTCTTCGTATCCCACATGAACCTTGTGCAGATTGTAAAACACCTCTTTGAGTCGAACCGATTCTCCATTGCCATGCGCGTGAATTAATTTATGCCTAAAGGGTTCTTTGTTGTAAAAATGCGATACCTCTTCAAACAGGGTATTGGTGTCATCCAATACCAAGTTGCGGTGAAAATCATGGTCAATTCCTGTAATATAGATATTTTTCACACCCATTTGGATCGCCAGAAACAGGGTTGCATGAATTACATTTTGGGATTGTGGCATTCCTAAACCCATAGCGTATACGCTGTTTTTAAACCAATTGAAGCCTTGGGTTACTGTATAATTGAAAAATTGGATGCGAATGTTTTGTTTGATTGCCAATGCAACCACAAAACTTTTTTTGTATGTTCTTGGAATAAACAATGTCATTCCCCATGTATGTTCCAAAATGGCATGCCATGTCCGGTTTATTTGGTCTTGGTAGACAGTGAATTCGGGTTTTAATTGAACGCGGGGGTGTTTGGATGGATCTTGAAATACGGTTTCATTAAAAAGAAAAAAATCGCCATCCAGTAGCAAATAATAGTGCGGTTTTAACGAATGAAATTCTGGACTAATTGCAAATTTGTTCACGCAAAACAAGGGCAATGGAGGTTTTTTGGTTTTGGCCATTGCCAAAAAAGGCAGTGCCGATGGACCGTTGCCAACAATAAACAATGGTTCACCATTCAATGCCTTTACAGGCTTAATCCAGCGAGATTTGATGAGGATTTTGGCGATGCTAAGCAGGGTGTTGAAAAACACGGTTTTACAGATTAAATTTTTCTAGAACGCTTTCCATTAAACCACATCTCGAAAGAATTTCTTCTATAAATTCACGAAATGCGCCGTCTCCGCCTTGGGTTTTGGTTGTATAATCACACAAGTCTTTGATATAATCGCTGGCATTGGCTGGTGCAGCCGCAAATCCAACTGCTTTTAAAAGGTCTATGTCTCCCAAATCATCGCCAATATAGGCAACCTCAGACAGCGTGATATTCATTTTTTCACACAATTCTTTGGCAACATGAAGTTTGTCAGTAATGCCTTGAAACACTAAATCGATATTGAGTTTCTTGGCACGATTGGCTACTATTTGGGTGTTTTCTCCGGTAATAATGGCAATGGGAACAGCGAGTTGTCGACAAAAAATAATTCCGGCACTGTCAATGGTATTGAATTTCTTCCACTCGTTGCCAGTATTGTCGTAATACATTCCACCGTCAGTCCATACACCATCAATATCCGTAATGATTAGTTTGGGGAGATTCATGGTTGTTTTGTGTCTAAGATATACTTCTTATGTATTTTTTCTGCAATCAGCCAGTCTTCGAATTCGTCGATTTCTGTGGCACTGTACTCAGCCATTGCGGCGATAGCAATGGGCTCTGTAAGCCGATTTCCTGTTGCCACTATATTTTTAACGGAATTGATATAAAATGAACCATTTTCAAGAAATATGCCAGAAAAGTCTTGTCTGCGTGGGCGTTTCATGAAATCATAATTGATGGATTTTCCATTCTCATCCCATAAAAATCGTTTAAAAATGGCGCAGGAGATGACAGATCCTTCCGCTTGTTTTAACAGCAAATCGCACCCCTTTTGGAGTTCATGGGCGGTTATGAAAGGGTTTGTAGCTTGAATCAACGCGATATGTGTTTCGGGGCTGGGTTTTTCCGCTTCGATATACTCTAAAAGTACAGATTCTGTTGGAGATGTATCTTGGGCACTTTCTGTTGATCGATGGTAAATACGCACTTTATTAAATCCAAAAGCATCGACAGTAGATGCAATTTCTGCAGATTCCGTTGCGACAATGATTGCATCTACAGACCGACAATTTTGTGCTGCTAGGCATGCCCAATAAACCAATGCATGCCCGTTAAAATCTAAAATATTTTTTTTGGGGATCGATTTGCTGTCCCCACGAACAGGGATAAAGGCAATTGTTTTCATAGCACTAAGCGCGGAATTTGAGTTTGTCTCGTTGTATTTTTTCGATGTCCAGTATTTCGGTTGCTTTGGGTCGTAAGGCTTTGTGCACAGCCGATAAATCGCGGGCGAGTTTTTGTAATCCAGCAAATTCTAAGGATGCGGCGTGGTCGGTGCCTTTCCAGGTTCTGTCTTTTGTAAAATGGCGTTCAATCCATGAAGCACCGAGAGTATAGGCTGCGATATCTGCAGCAATGCCCAAATGGTGTCCTGAAAATCCAATGTCTTTTACTGCGTTTTGGTACCGTTCCTTAATTCGCAAAATCTCCAACAAACAAATGTCTTCAAAGGGGACGGGGTAGCCCGATGTGCATGAATAAATTACCAAGCGATGGGCTTGTCCAGTTTCTAAAAAAAATGAAACAATTTCCTTTTCTTCTGCTTGGGTTGTCATTCCCATTGAAATATGAACATCTCCAAGGTAGTCATCACGCAAGACCCGAAGAAGCTCTAAATGGTTATTACACGCCGAAGGCACTTTTAAAAATTCGGGCGTTATTTGTATAATTTCTTTGGCAGATGTTACATCCCAAACAGAGGTTGAATAGCCAATTCCTTGAGATTCCGCGAAGTTTTTTAGTTCGGCATGTTGATCTGTGGTAAATTCCAGAAATTCTCTGTGTTCACCATAGGTGTTGCCATAAGCATTTGACAGATTGGGGTGGGGTGCATGGTATTGTTCGGGTGTCAATAATTCTATATTGTTGCGTTTTTGGAATTTGGCAAAATGGGCCCCGGCTTGCTTGGCCATAACAATCAACTCCTTTGCAATGGAAAAATCGCCTTTGTGGTTGCATCCAATTTCGGCTATGAGTTGGGGGGTTTTGAACATTGCGGTTTTTTTAGTTGGCTTTAATGGGATATGAATACACAAAAATAGGAAAATTCATTCGTCGAACAATCGAATTGGAATTCACATCTCTCAAAAGAAGTTTGGGATAATGGCCTTCTATCAGAATGAGTAATCCATTAAAGTTGGAAGAACAGCCTAGGAAAAACGCAAAATGGCGCAATCTCTCTACAGTTTTTTACAGGTTATCAGCATAGCGATAGTTGAAAAAAACCTGTAAATCAATTGGTTAGCAATGTTGATTCCCATTTTAAAGATTCTGATTATTCTAACCAATTGATTCTCTTTTAATTACAACGGGGCAGGACTGTTAGTATACAATTAAACAGAGAATTGTAAGTCATTTATACAGGTGTACTGGTGTTTTTTGCTGGGGGTAATTGTGTGAGCCCGCGCCAAGGATTTGGGAATACAGCGAATTATCATGCCCACCAGATTGATGCGTAGTAGTTTTATTTTGCCAATCGCACAACGGGGTAGTTTTAAACTCAAATCCATGCCCAGATTGTTCCAATAGTATAAATTGTATAGATTTGCCCGAGATGGCGTTATTTCCAAGAATGATGGGTGAAGGCCTGCCTTCCATTGTGTTAAACCCAATACAAATTAGGGTTAAGCAGGAAGTGGCCAATAAGGTAAAAACCGGGGAATACGATTTTGAATCGGTTTTTTGTGCGGTGTGTAATGCAGACAATCCTGAGTGCATTGCAGAAAGAGACCGTTATGGATTGTATTTTTCTGTGTGCATTTGTAAGCAATGTGGGTTTGTGTATACCAATCCTAGAATGACACAATCCGCGTATTCTGCTTTTTATGACAATGAGTATCGGCCTTTGTATGTTGGTTCTGAAGTTGCTGGTGAAGCTTTTTTTCGGGAGCAGCAAAAGCAAGGGAAACGGATTTATGAATTTTTGGATTCGGCCAATCAAATTTCTACTCGGCCAATGCGCGTGTTGGAAGTAGGTTGTGGAGCGGGTGGTATTTTGGATTTTTTTCGCAGCAAAGGGCATGAAGTCATGGGAATTGATCTCGGTTCAGAATATGTAAATTATGGCAGTAAGCATCATTCGCTAGACCTTCGCGTGAGCACTTTGGCAGATTTTTACTGTAAAGATGCCATAGATTTAATTGTGTATTCTCACGTAATGGAACACATTCTAGATTTATATGCCGAAATAAAAGCCATTCGCTGTTTGTGTTCATCGCAAACAAAACTGTATATTGAGGTTCCCGGTATTAAAAACATTCATAAAAATTATAGTATGGATGCGATGACCTATTACCAAAATGCCCATGCCTATCATTTTACTTTGCACAGTATCAGGGCACTTTTGAAGCCCCATGGATTTGCGATGATTGCTGGAAATGAATATGTAAAATCGGTATTTTCCATAGGCGATGATTCTTTTTCTCAACGTGACGAATACCAATCTGTACTCTATTATTTTCGGTGGAACGAGCGTTTTCGATGGCTATTTCCACTCAGTATCGCGGGTGTAAAAAGGACCTTAAAAAGAATCAAAGACCGCCTAATGGGCAATTGAGAAGCATTCATTAGAAAAAAATTTCCTATACATTTGTAGCGAAACCTAGACTCACTTAGGTAAAGATATGGCCCATACGCACATGTTAAATATTGTCATTTTTGGTCCTCCAGGCTCTGGAAAAGGAACACAAAGCGAAAAGTTATTGGACAAATTTCAATTGAAACACATTTCAACAGGCGATTTGTTGCGCGCAGAACGTGCCGCTGAAACAGAATTGGGTAAACAAGCCAATGCATTTATTTGCAAGGGGGAGCTTGTTCCAGATGACGTTGTAATTGGCATGGTGCGCAATTTTATGGTAAACCACTCCGATTCAAAGGGTTTTATTTTTGATGGTTTTCCCCGAACAGTAAATCAGGCAATTGCCTTGGATTCGATGTTAGATGAAAGCAAAACAACGATAACTTGCGTTTTGGGTTTGGAGGTCGGGGAAAATGAATTGGTATCTCGTCTTTTACTCCGCGGACTGTCCAGTAGCAGGATAGATGACCAAGATGAGAATACCATTCGCACCCGTTTCAAAGAGTACCAGAACAAAACATTGCCCTTGCAAGACTTCTATCAAATTCAAGGTAAATATTGTAGTATTCAGGGTACGGGTGATCTGTCGACCATTTTTCATTCCCTCTGTGCTTGTGTCGATAAAGCAAGGAAATGATAAAACCTTTTTTAACCAAAACAAAGTGGGTCTTTATTGATCTTGACAATACCCTCTGGGACTTTGACGGCAATGCACAGGAGGCTTTAAAAATTCTTTACACAAAACATAGATTAGACCATCTTTGCCTTTGCACAGTAAACGACTTTTTAGGACTGTATAAATCGATCAATGCCAGTTTATGGAGACGCTATGAAGCCGGAGAATTGGACAAAGAAACCCTGAGAACAACCCGTTTTTCAGATACTTTTACAGCGATGGGAATTTCGATTGTTCAACAACCCAAAAATATATGGCAAGAATATTTGGACATTTGTCCGTTAATGCCACGTTTGATGCCCTTTGCCCTTGAGGCATTGGCGAAATTGAAAAAAAAATACAAAATAGCCATACTTACCAATGGCTTTGAAACTACCCAGCGCATTAAATTAGGCCATTCGGGCATAGGGCATTTTATTGATTTTATGATCACATCCGAAGGGGTGGGTTTTGCCAAGCCCCAAACCGAATTTTTTGCATTGGCCTTGTCCAAAGCACAATGCAGCGCAGCAGAAGCCGTTTATTTGGGAGATACTTGGCATACCGATGTTTTGGGGGGAATGGGTGCGGGTATTATTTCCTATTGGTATTCAAATCATACAATAGGTATTCAATCTGAATCCCCTCCAATGAACGACATCATGGATATGAATTTATATGGGGGTAGCGTCTCTGATTTGCGGCTTTTTTCAAGTCTATAAGTATCGATTCTTATTTGGGGTTCATTTTTTTGTCTACCTTTGATAACAATGAAACAGCTATTATTTCGCGCAGTCGCTATTTTTACAATAATGGGGGTTGCTTTTTCTCCCGGAATTGATAATTCTTTACTTAGAGCGCAAAGTTTTGAGATAAAAGGAGGCTTGGTGCACAACTATTTTCCCAATGCCAATGACCCCATGGATTGTGCAATTTATTTCACAAATAAAAAAAATTCACCGATAATTTTTGCCTATCAGAAAATCGCTGTTGATTTTCCCAAATCTTGGGATGCATCCTTTTGCGACAACAGAAATTGTTTTCCTGCATTTTACGACAATGATACCTTTGCGAAGGTATTGCCCAACAAGGATGCATCACTAAAAATTACAATATTTCCCAATGGAAAAGCCGATACTGCCCAGATTACATATGCAGTTTGGGATTATGATAATCCGAATAAAATCGACACAATTACTTGGAATATATATGTTCGATGGGGCGCCAATTATCAATCCATTCATCCCGATCCAGTGCGGGTTTATCCCAATCCATCCAGTCAATATCTGAAGATTTCTGCAAATGTTCAGGGTGAGGTATTGTTTTATACTGTATCAGGCCAACGGGCGTTTTCAATCTTTCCAGTAAATGGGATCATTGATATTTCTCAGCTAAACAAGGGATTGTATACCTTGCGTTTTACCGCCCAGGGGGTCAATCGGAGCGCATTGTTTATTAAACAATAATTAAACAGCCATTCTCTGTATAAGCCATGATGGGAATTCCAGTTTGGGCTTGGTTTTTTTCTCTTGTTATTTCATGTCTGTATGTTGGATTTCTGTATTATCCTATTTTAAGGTCTAATGCCAAGCGCCTTTGGTTTCTTGCAGCGATATTTCGTTTTTTGGCGGTATTCTTTCTTGTGTTGGTATTGTTTAATCCGTTTTGGAAATCGATTATACATCGAATTGAAAAGCCTGTTTTGTTGGTTTATAGCGACGCAAGTTCATCTATTACGGATTACGATAAGCTTCAATCTAAGTCGGTTTTAAAGCGCATTAAAGACATTGTCGGTGAAAAGAATCTTCGCATCTATTTATTTGGAAAAGACGTTTCAACAGCAGATAGTCTGGTTTCTTCTTCAACGATGAATACCGATATTTCGGCTGTATTGAAACATGCAGAGTCAATCGCAACCCAAGGACCTTTGTCTGGCATTGTAATCATGAGCGATGGTATCGTAAACAGCGGGACGGATCCAGAATTTGCCATTAGGCCTCCCCAAATTCCCATTATTTCTGTAGGTTTGGGAGATCCTACACCCCAAAAAGATGTGCAGGTTTCTTCTTTTTTATGCAATACTGAAGCCTATATTGGCAATACGTTTGTAGCAGAGGCGCTTGTAAAGTCTCGCCTTGTGAATGGAAAAACCCTCCAATTGCGATTGTTTCAGAATGCGGTCTTGATATCATCAAAACAATGGGTTTCGACAGGAGACCAAGATTGGAAACGCATTGAATTTGACATTAAACCCAGTAAGCCGGGTTTGATGAAATTGTCGTTAGAGATCGCAGTGGTGGAGGGGGAAAAAAATATTGCCAACAATACCTTGCATCGCTTTGTCAAGATTTCAGACCAACGCAAACGGGTTCAAATTGTCTACGGCAGTCCACATCCCGATGTAGCCGCAATTCGCAGGGCATTGGAACCAAATGGCCAGTTTATTTGTGAGGTTAATCCCAATTCTGCCAACGCATTGGATGCCGACGTGTATATTCTCCATGGATGGTCATTTGCCGAATCTTCTGACCTGCAAAAATTGAAACACTGGATCAATGAAGGGAAAGCCATTTGGATATTTGCTACACAAAAAACCCAGTGGACAGCCCTTTCTTCGATTGCAAATTTGGGCGTTTCGAATCGCAGGATTTCTTATCAGGAAGTGCAACCCTGTTGGAATACCCACTATATGGGTTGGGAATTGACTGATCAAGAGAAAAAAATATGGCAGACATTCCCACCAGTATTGTCTCCATTGGTTAAAATTTCTTTGCCGGTTGCGGCAGAGTTTCCACTTAAGCAAAAATGGAGCGGCATTGAAACCCAATTTCCCTTGATGCTACATTGGAACAATAACGATGCTACCTTGGCTTTGTTTTTAGGGGAAGGAATCTGGCGATGGCGTATTCAAGACAAAAAAAATAATGGAAAATCGATTGTTTTTGATCCCTGGATAAGAAGAATGCTGACCTTACTTGCCGCAGGAAATGCCGCCAGAAAAAATCTCGAAATTCAATTGCCGAAAGACCAATTTGATTTGCGAGAAATTGTCACAGCCCGCGTAATTTGTCGAGACAGGGCGGGTATTGTTGATGACAAAATTCATCGCAATTTAAGGATGAGATCCAACGATGGCCGTGTGCGTGAGATTCCATTGCAACAAAGTTTGGGTGGATGGAAGGCAAGCATTGGGCAAATTGCAGCAGGTGAATACAATCTAATCGCTTCTGCTTCGGTTTTGGGAAATTCGAAATCGGAAGCACAATTTTCGGTTGTTGATCAGCCGCTAGAAACGATGGATTTACAGGCCAATCACCATTCTTTACAATCCATTTCCGAAAAATCGAATGGCGGATTTGCTTTGGCTAAAAACCCAGCCATGATTGATACATTATTAAAAGAGAAATTGCGAACCCAGTCTTTGATGCGCATGGATATTCAAACCAGACATTGGTATGATTCGATCGTGTGGTTTTTGGGAATACCCTTATTGTTTGCTGGAGAATGGTTTATTCGACGATACTTGGGTAAATGGTAATTATCGGAAAACTATTCCGAACTTTGCTCAATGGCAAGGATTGTTGTGGGCATGAGTGGCGGAGTGGATAGCTCAGTTGTAGCATTGATTTTAAAGCAACAGGGACATGATGTAATTGGCCTGTATATGCGCAATTGGAATGACGCCAGCGTTACCTTAGAAGATGAATGTCCATGGATTGAAGACAGTCGAGACGCTATGTTGGTTGCTGAACATCTCGGCATTCCTTTTCAGATTCTTGATTTAAGTGAAGTATATAAAACACGCATCGTTGATTATATGTTTGACGAATACGGCAAAGGCAGGACACCCAACCCCGATATTTTGTGTAATAGGGAAATCAAATTTTCGATTTTTTTGGAGGAAGCCCTCAAGCTTGGGGCAGATTTTGTGGCCACAGGCCATTATGCGCGCAAAGAATCGGTATGGGTGAATGGGAATGAAGAATTTCGATTGTTGATGGGCAAAGACCCCAACAAAGACCAAAGTTATTTTTTATGTCAATTGAATCAATTTCAATTGTCTAAAGCACTTTTCCCCATCGGGGAAATGCAGAAATCAGAGGTGAGACAATTGGCTGCACAAACGGCTTTGTCTATAGCGTCAAAAAAGGATAGCCAGGGATTGTGTTTCATCGGACATGTTAGGCTTCCCGAATTTTTGCAACAGAAATTGCAAGCAAAAGAAGGTGATGTGATTGAAATTGATAGCGAATCTCCGGCAGTCAAAACACATTGGCAAAATGTAATATCAAGAACAGGACTTACAGATAAAAACCTATGGCATGCGAAATTTGTTGCAATAGATGGGCAGTATATTTCTCGTCACCAGGGGGCATATTATTTTACCCGTGGCCAGCGAAAAGGACTGAAAATAGGTGGAAAAACATTGCCTTTATTTGTACTTCATACCGACGTAGAGAAAAATCTCATTTTTGTCGGACAAGGGGAAGATCACTTCGGCTTGTATTCTGCGGGATTGTTTATCCATAATGAAGAGGCGCATTGGCTCAGGCCGAGTGTAACCCAAAAAGTGTTGGGCTTAGACATTGTCCAGGGCCGTTTTCGGTATCGCCAAGAGTTGTTTTTTTGTCAATTATTGGAATCTCAAAATGGATATAATGTCCTTTTTCAAGAACCCCAAAAATCGGTAAGCCCAGGTCAGTTTATAGCACTATATCTTGAGGGTGAAATCGTATTTAGTGGAGTTATTTCTTTTTGACTTTCAAATGGACCTAATTCAACCAATAATACGTAAATTCGGAGTTATTAATTTTCACAATCAATACAACCTTTCAGACAAAACAATTGTCTATATGGTTGGTAAGTTAAGTGTGCATTAATATTTTGATTCGTTAACCTTCAGTAACAACACAAAAAAACCAAATGAAATCCTTTCACCGCATATTTTTAAGTTTGGCAATATATTTTTTGGTATTTACTGCCGATGCGGGTGCTCAAATTTCTTCTACTGGTAAAACTTTCTTCATGAGTTTTATGGAGATGGAAGTTCGAACAGGCTCTTTGCCCGATACCTTGCTCATTTTTGTTACCTCAGAAGTGAATACTTCTATTGTATTAGACAATCCCCGAGTTTCTGGTTCGAATCAAACCGTCAAGATTACGGCTGGAAGGGTTAACCGCATTGAAGTTGATAAAACCTATTATTACCCAACTGGGTCTGAATTCGGTTCATCAGACGTCAATAGTAAAAAAGGGTTGCGTATAGTCGCAAAAGATTTGGTAAATGTGTATTGCATGAATTTGGAATTAAATCGTACTGATGCAACTTTTGTAATGCCTTATGAAAGTATTCCCCCATCACCAGAATTTTTTGTATGCAGTTTCCCTCCGAATGCACAGATTAGTTCCAACTATGCCGAAAGTGAATTTGTTGTGATTGGCATGGACAATAGTGTTAAAGTCGAGATAACACCAACTGCAACAACCAAAGGTGGCAATGTGGCAGGTACTGCATTTACAGTAACCTTAAATAAGGGCCAAGTATACCAAGTACAATCAAAATCATCTGAAGGATCAACCAATACAGACCCTGCGGCTACTTCGTGGAGTACAACTGGGGCATTAAAGGGTGATTTGACAGGTACCCGTGTGCGGGTAGTCGAAGGTTGTGGAAAGATCAATGTTTTTTCGGGATCTCGTGCAGCCCACGTTACAAAAGGAAATTGTGGATCGGGTACCAATGGTCGTGATCACTTGTACACGCAAGTGATTCCAACTTTGGCTTTGGGTACTAATTATATATTAATGCCATTTTTTGGTCAAGCAAATGGGTATGTATACAAGGTAGTGGCAGCGTATGATTCTACCAATGTTTATATAGATGGGACTTTATCCTACACCATTCTTAGAAAAGGTCAATGGATATACCAAAATGTTAGTTCTGCCAAAGCGGTTTGCATCAAAACCAGCAAGCAAGCTTATGTTGTTCAATATATGAAAAATGGGGCTTGTTCTGGCCTAGGAGGTACCAATGGTGATCCTGCTATTTTTATTATGCCTGATGTAAAGCAACGCTTGCTAAAAACTTTAGTAGGTACGGCCACGACATCAAATATGAATAGACACTATGTGAATATTCTTATCGATAAAGGCGCGAAAAATGCGGTTAAACTCAATGGTAAATTTATGGCAGCTTCAAGTTTTACGGATGTGGTGTGTGATAATAAATACTCCTACGCCTTGGTGTCTGTTGCCAATCCCAGTTCAAATGCAATCGAGTGCGATAGTGGTTTTTTGGCTGTAGCTTATGGTGTAGGGCCTTATGAGAGTTATTCTTATTCGGCAGGCGCACTGTTTGAAAATATAAATTATGATATCAAATTAACCCGCAAGACGCAATGTCCGGGAGAAGATGTCAAGTTGGAGGCTGTGGTCGTAGGAAAACCCAAAATCAAAGGATATTTATGGAACTTCGGAGATGGTTCACCCATAGATACAGGCAAAGTTGTAAAACATAAATTCAAAAGAATTGGCACTTTTTATGTGGTTGTAAAAATACCTGTTGAAATTCAATGTGGTTCAATTGATACCATCACAAGGAGTAAGATTGTCACAGTTAAACAAGGTCCTATTTTATCTTTTAACGATACCACAACCCAATGTGCGTCTGCCATAAAACTAACCTTAACCGCTCCATACACGAATAAATTTATCTATAAATGGCATGATTCCAGTAAACTAAAAACCTTTACCGCAAATAAGGAAGGAAAGGTGTGGTTAAAGGTCACCGATACTTCTACAAATTGTGTAAGCATTGATTCGACTATAGTTCGTAGGGCTGATGCCATTGTTGCTGCCATTTCGTTCGATTCGCTCGACATGTGTTACAAGACCAATAAATTTGCTATGCGGGATGGCACCAAATACAATAACGATTCCCGAAAAACCTCATTATGGCGCATAAAAGATAATTCCAAGGGATTGTTTGGATTGGGCACTTATTTTTTTAGCGATTCTGTTTTTTTTCGTTACAAATTTGATACGATTAGCAAAAATGAATTGCGTTATATTGTTCAATCAAAAAAGGGTTGTGCCGATACTTTGGATACATTGTTGGTCGTCTATCCTTATCCTTTGGCAAAAATTGCCAGTTCAGGTTCCTATTTTTGCCAAAATCAAAAAATAAGCTTTTTTGATTCCTCTCAAAGTAAAGAAGGGGTTGGCAAGTCTATTTGGCTATACGGAAATGGGGCAACCGATACTGTTGCGCCATATAAAGCAACACATACTTATAAAATTGCTGATACATTCAAGGTTCGATTGATAACCATTACCCCTTTTGGTTGTAGGGATACTGCCGATTCAACCTTTATTGTTCGACCGGCACCTGTAAACAAGATTGACGTAAATAAAAAGAATATTTGTTTAAAAGCCAATGAATTTGATTTTACCGACAAAAGCACCATAGTTTCTGGATACTATACCAGTGAATGGAGATACGGCATAAATTCGACCGCTACCTCATCGATGTTAAAATCAGTGAAATTTACCGATACAGGTTGGTACCGTGTTATCTTGAAAAACACCTCAGATTTTGGTTGCACTGATATTGACACAGCCACAGTATTTGTTGCACCTGAACCCAAAGCGAATTTTACTGTGACCGATTCTAACGCCTGCTATTTTAATCATTTCTTCTCATTTGAAGACGCCAGTAAAGCGCCCTCGAATGCCAAGCTCAATCTTCGAGCCGATTGGAAATATCAAGATGGAACAATCAATTTTGCAAAATCTGTCCCCAACAAAACATTTCCCGCAGTGGGGAAATATTGGGTGAGAATTATTGCAACAACTACAGATGGATGTAAGGACTCATTCCAGCGAAACATTGAAATATTTGCTATGCCAAAAGCCGATATTTCATCCTCGGCATCCCAGTGTTTGGTTGGGAATAAATTTATTTTTAAACAAAAATTCCCATGGACTGGTGGAAGCAATGTAACCCATAGTTGGAAAATTTCGGACGGAAAATCAAGTACATTGGATTCATTTTCTCATTCGTTTGCGGCAGTCGGAAAGTATCGGGTATTTCACTCCATTGAAACAGAAGCGGGTTGCTATGATTCGGTATCCTTTGTTGTTTCTGTTGTTGAAACACCAAAAACTGCTTTTACAACCAGTAAGGATACGGCTTGCTTGACGGGCCACAAATTTACTTTTACCGACAATACGGTATTAGGATCTACCTATACAAGCAAGTGGACTTTGGCAGATGGGACTTTTGAAACAACCAAAAACGTTACCAATAAAGAATATCTAAACCCTGGTAAATACGATGTAAAATTGGTCATTTATTCTTCTTTGGGTTGTCGCGATTCTTTAACCAAATCGGTGAATGTATGGCCCTTGCCCAAATCAAATTTTACGGTCAATAATCCGGAACAATGTTTAATTGGAAATGCGTTCACATTTACAAATACCACCGCCGAAAATTCTGCTTCTGGAGTGGCGTATTCTTGGTTGCTTAACAAAGCAATTTTGTCCAGTATTAAGGCCATTCCTGCACAAACATTTCCAGATACAGGCAATTATTCCATAATATTGAAAGCCATTTCTGACAAAGGATGCGGAACAGAAAAAACACTGTTATTGCGTGTAAATGAGCATCCTCGCTTAAGTATTTCGGGTAACAATGCGTGTGCAGAAACACCCATCAAATTCTTGTCTATTGCCAAAGTCAATAGAGGCAGTATTGCATCGTACGAATGGAACTTTGGTGACGGTTTTACCGCTAATACCGCCAATCCAATGCATACATATTCGAAAGATGGAAATTACAATGTTGGTTTGAAGGCTATTTCAAATATGGGCTGTGAAACCAAATCCCCCCAATTACCTATTCTAGTTTCCCCTAAACCTGTTGCCGATTTTGATTTTGAGTATTTGTTATCACGGGGATTAGAAACCGATTGGAAATTTACATTCACAGGAAAATATACAGATGGGTTCAATTGGCTATTCCAAGACAACCAAACATCTACTTCTGGGCTACCCTTTTTCATGACCTTCTCCGGTACCGGTGATTTTAAAGTTCGACTTGAGGCAATCAATAATTCAGGTTGCAGTGATACCATTGAAAAGAATATTTTCTTGAAGCCAGAATTATTATGGTGGTTGCCCAATGCATTTTCTCCCAATATTGATGGCCTAAATGAAGAATTCAAGCCCTATCAATCCTTTGGAATATCCAAATACCGGATGACAATACTCAATCGATGGGGTGAAATTTTGTTTTCTACTACCGATCCAACCATGGGTTGGAAAGGCCTTGACAAGCTGGGCAAACCGGTATTAGAAGGTTCATATGCCTATGCAGTTTCTTTCCGTTATATTGATGGAAAGATGAATGTATTTCGGGGCTCTGTAACTGTGTTGCGTTAGTTGTAGGATTTTTTATCCTATGGCCCCTCTTAATAGAGGTGCAGTAGCGTTCTTGCGACTGTTCCGCTTGGCATCAGAAACAAACCAGGCGATTATTTTATAGGGGAAATTTTACGGAGAAGACTATTCCAATACCCACCACCAAAGGGAAGTGTTTTTGAATTATCCTAAGTACGTTTTAAGAATTTTACTTTTGCTTGATTTGCGCAATCTGCGCAGGGCTTTTTCCTTAATCTGGCGAACACGTTCGCGGGTTAATCCTACTTTTTCAGAAATATCTTCGAGTGTATGCGCTGCATTTCCGTCCAAACCAAAATAGTATTTCAAAACATCTCGTTCTTTGTCACTCAAGGTAGAAATTACCCGGTTTATTTCATTTTGCAATGACTCATTCAACATCGGGGCATCGGGATGGGGTTCATCGTTTTGGTTGATTACGCCCAGCAATGTATTGTCCTCTCCTTCAGCCAATGGCGCATCGATACTCAGATGTCTTCCGCTAGAACGAAGGGCATTTTCAACTTCTGAAATGGAAATTTCCAATAATTCGGCAATTTCATGGGGAGTGGGTTCGCGTTCCAATTTTTGCTCTAATCGGGCCGAGGCTTGGGTGATTCTCCCCAAACTACCCACTTTATTTAAGGGCAATCGAACGATACGACTTTGATCAGCCAAGGCCTGAAGAATACTTTGACGAATCCACCAAACCGCATAAGAAATAAATTTAAAACCGCGTGTTTCATCAAAACGTTTGGCGGCTTTGATTAAACCCATATTGCCTTCATTGATCAAATCACCCAATGTAAGCCCCTGATTTTGATATTGTTTTGATACAGAAACCACAAATCGCAAGTTGGAATTTACCAATTTTTCCAAGGCTGCTTGATCACCCTCCCTAATTCTACGAGCCAATTCTACCTCCTCTTGTGCAACAATCATTGGCACTTTGGAAATTTCATTGAGGTATTTGTCTAATGATTTGTTTTCGCGATTGGTAAATTGTTTTGAAATTTTTAGTTGCCTCATGTAGGGAAATTGATTTTTTTAAAAGGGTTCGTATAGCCTAATATACAATCATGCAAAAATACGGAATAAAATCGACAAGTTTTTGGTGTCTTTATTGAATTAGAGTTGACAGTTGAAATACGAAATAAGCGCCGAGATATGCGATCAATCCATAAGCAAAAAATAACACGATAGGCCATTTCCAAGATTCAGTCTCTCGTTTAATAACAGCCATTGTACTCATGCATTGCAGCGCAAAGGCATAGAAAATAATCAAACTCAGGGCATACGGTAGTCCATAGAGTGGTTTTCCAGTGCTAGGATTTTTTTCCGCTTGCATTTTTTCTATTATTCCCGATGGTTTGTCTTTGTCTGATTGAAATAGGGTTGCCATTGTTCCAACAAATACCTCACGGGCAGCAAAGGAGGTAATCAATGCAATACCGGTTTTCCAATCGTAACCGAGGGGCTCGATGGCCGGTTCCATAAACTTCCCAAGATGGCCAGCATAACTTGCCTCTAATCTCAGATTTGTGCAAATTTCCGATGCGTGGTTTGAATCTAATTGTGATAAAATAGCACCCTCGTCTTTGGCCCGTTTCATCGATTCGGATGGTCCAAAATTAGACAGAAACCAGAGTATCATAGAAATGACAATAATTACTTTTCCCGCCTCGGATATAAAAGAAACACATTTAAGCCATGCTTGTTGTAATACAGTTTGAAGGCGTGGTTTTTGGTATGTTGGGAGTTCCAATATAAACTCTGATTGGGTTTGTTTTCTTTTTAACAATCGAAATGCCAGAGCCAGCAATAACGCCAGGGTGATACCCGACATATAGGCACTCGTAATAACCAATGATTGGGCATGGAAGGGTCCCCAAAATTGTTTGAATGGAATGGCTACAGAAACCAATAATACATATACTGGTAGGCGTGCGCTGCAACTCATAAGGGGTATAATGAGCATGGTCGCCAAGCGTTCGCTTTTGCTTTTTATATTTCGGGTAGCCATAATGCTGGGAATTGCACAGGCAAATCCGCCAACCATCGGAATAATACTGCGGCCATTTAGACCCACTTTTTGCATTAATCTATCTGTAATAAAACTTGCACGAACCATGTATCCGGTGTCTTCTAACAGGCCGATCAGGAAAAACAAAATAAAAATTTGGGGGACAAATACCAAAACACCTTCTAATCCAACAAGCAAACCATGGGTTATGAAATTGGAAACCATTCCAGCGGGTAAAATATCTTCAATTCCTCTAGAAATCCAATGAAAACAATTCGTAATCCATTCCATTGGTTTGGTTGCCAAACTAAATACTCCCTGGAAAAGTGCCATCATTATAATTCCAAAAATTGCATATCCTCCAATTTTATGTGTAACCCAGCGATCAATTTTTAGGGTTAAACTTTTTACACCCACGGGATGTTTTATGGTGGTTTGTTTGATAATTTTTTCAATATCGATGTATCGACGCAATGTTTCTTCAGACAATCCAGCAATTGTTTTGCCTTTACTATACAGTAAAAGTCGATTTAAAAGGTCGGTATCGCTTCCAAATAATTTAGGGGCACGCGGTTGTTTCAGTATTTCTCGAACTGTATCAGTATTTTTTTCTTTTCGGGGATTGAAAAACACGCAGGGTACTCCCAATGCCATCTCTAATTCTGGTAATTTAATTTCTATCCCTCGACGAATAGCCGTGTCTTCCATTGTGAGCACGCAAGCTGTCGGGATACCCAATTCAGAAACTTGCGAAAACAGCAATAGATTTCGGCGCAAATTGGAAGCATCAATGACAAATAGGATAGCATCTGGCTTATTTGCTCCCTTTCCTATAAGGTGCTCAACTACCAGACGCTCATCTTCTGTTTTTGTAAATAAACTGTAAATACCAGGGAGGTCTTGAATTGAATACTTTTCTTTATCGATACTGAAGCTACCCGAGCAGGCTTCAACCGTTGTACCGGGCAAATTACTGATTTTCTGAGTTAGCCCTGTTAGGCGATTGAAAAGATTAGATTTTCCGCAATTGGGATTTCCGACCATTGAAAAGCTTCTGGTAGCTTTCATACGGTATTTTCGGGCAGAGGGTCTGGAACAAAAGGCATTACTTTAATCATGCGGGCTTCTTCTTTTCTGAGGCCCAAAAGATAGGTATCAATGCGGTATGCAATGCAAGAACCCCGAGAAGATTGATACAATCGAATGATTTCAGTACCGGGGACACAGCCCATTTCGGCAAGTTTTTGAGAAAATTGTCCGTCTTCCAACCCAGTAATTTTTGCTTTTTCCCCTTGTAAGAGCAAATCTGCTGTTGCTTCCATCTGGGAACAAATTTAGAATGATTTTAAATAAGAAGCAAGGATTTACCTTTTTTGGCGTTCAAATACCAAAAATAACGCAGATAATTCAACCAATGAATTCAAATAGGTAGACCGTAGATTTCTCGAAGGTGATGGCTATGAATAAAATGGCGGCCATTGTATTCAATGTATAATGGAACGCAGCCCTGTCTTTTATTCAATCCAAGACAAAACCAAACTTATTGAGTGTTTTTTGAATGGATTGTTGCCAATACGGTCCTTTGAATTGCGCTAAAAGGGGTGTTTGCGTCATTTTCTAAGGTTGTTTGGGCACCTAAATCAGTGGCTACTTTGTCAATCGTTACCATTTCATTATACTGGTCCTGCGTAACAAATCGAAGAAGTTGTTGCCAAGGTATATTTTTTAAGGATATAGATTCTCTCCATAGTGCATCAAAAATATTCGCCGTAGCATCATTAAAGCCTTCTGGTAGAATAAAAGATTTGAGAAGATTTTTTGCTTCATTTAACTCAAATTTGGGGTCATTCATCAGTGATTTGAGAAGATCGATGGTGTTGGCATTGTGATTAATATCGAACAATTGGCTGTCTTTAATCAATTTAGATGCCCAAAAACCCACATGTGAGGAGGTCGGTGCTTTTTTCATTTCACCGAGTGCAATGCGGCGAATGGAGTCGGTGTTAATCTGCAAGAATTCGATAGCCGCTTTTGCAATGAGTCTGCTGGGATTGTGTACATGATTCCAAATCAATGTAAAATTTGATTCGATTTCTGTATAAGGGTTTGACAAGGCGATCACAAGTGGAAGAATGTCTGCCTTGAGGTCGGTTGAAATTTCAGTATTCGCCAGTTGCATTTTCAATAGTTGGTTCATTGAAAAGGAAGATTTGGCCATCTCTTTGTTGCCTGTATTTACTGGGGTAAAATGGAGGTCAAATCGCCTTTGTGTGTAGTGTGAAGTCGAAACAATGCCCATTAAAACACATTCGCTGTTGTTTGTATTAAGCAAGATATTGAGAATGCTTTCATATAACACCGAATCTTTTTTTGATGGAATAAAATCGAATTTTTGCGGGACAGGAAATCCGTCAGGGGCATCATCATATTCTCCTTTTTTGGCGTTGTCTGAGCCCTCGGATTTGCCATTCTGGTGGTTTTGGTTTTCCATAAAATCCTTGGCTATTGTTGCCAATTGAAACAATATGGCATATTGGGGTTTGGGTGTGTTTTTGGGGTAGGGATTCCCTGTAAAGAGCAGGTTGGGATGGGTAGATAATTCTTTCATTATCAGTGAATGTATTTCGCCCATGCGCACTATTTTTTCAATTGGATCTTGGTAAAAAACATAGTCTATTTCGCTTGCTGAGGGAATAACCTGCAGCGGATCAAAGACGATATGGCTGGGTTTTATAGTACCGATATGTAAGGTCAATTTCTCGTTTTCAATCATTTCCACCTCTTTGGTAAAGTGTGTTTCTCCAATCTGGTAATGGATATGGGTTTTCATTGTAGCTTGCTTATTTCCCGATGCGTAACCTTTGACATCGGATACAATAACAAGTTGGTATTGGTATTTTTGACCATTCTGTGCATGGGGAGAATCATCGTTTGGGGGAAGTACGCGACCTTCTAAATCACCTTTATTGAGGGGTGTTTTCTCGATCATTATTTGGAATTGCGGAAGGACGGTGTTCTCGTACCAAAGTCTAAAAAAGGGTTTCATGTCCTTTCCCGTAACCTTTTCGATACTCATTCGCCAATCGGCGACCTCTGCGCTGCCAAATTTGTGGGCTTCCAAATAATCGTGCATGCTTGCCCTAAATGCTTCGTCACCAATATAATTTCTCAATACATGCAGTATCCCCGCTCCTTTTTGGTAACGTACTACATCGAATTGTTCATTGGCTGTATGGTATTTGTGGTTTAATAGGGGCGTATTGCTACCAAACCTACTGGCAAATTTGTAGTTGCTCACGGTCTTTTTTAGCCAAAAATTGGCATTGTCTTGTCCGTATTTGTATTCTCTCCACAGGTATTCAGCGTAGGTAGCAAAACTTTCATTGAGTGTTAAATCACTCCAATTTTCGGCCGTAACGTAATCACCAAACCACTGGTGAAACAATTCGTGGGAGATATAATCTTCATAGGACTGGTCTTGGTGCGACAAACTATCATGCTGAACTTGTTCCATGTGAACAGTAGCCGATGTGTTCTCCATTGCACCACTCACAAAATCTCGGACCACAACCTGTGCATATTTATCCCATTGAAATCGAACCCCGGTATAGGAACTGAAAAATTTGATCATTTCAGGGGTGTTGCCAAAAATCATTTTTGCATATTTCGCATACTTGGGTTCAACGAAATATTGAATGGGCAGACTTTTTCCACCTTGTTTTATTGCCCCAAAACCTTGATTTTCTTTGAATTTGTCTTGGCTTTTTACCGACAATAATTTCAACGATACAGATTCAGACTTGCGTTCCGAATTGTTCTTTTCAAGGAATGATTTGTTGGCATTGGGTGCATTTGAGACAAGTGGCGTTGTTTCATCTGGGAGCATAAGCGAGTCTTCTATAACCGACCAATTTCCAATTGCCAACATGGTGAGATAGGGGGCATGGGCTTGTTTCTGTTCCCAAACATCCGTAATTGTTCCGTCAAGATTGTTTGCTGTTGTCTTGGGTATTGCTGTTGGGCTTGTGCTTTGAATAGGCTTTAGTCCCTTATTTGTTTCTTTGGGATGATCCAATCTGCTGTAGGTTCGGCTGATTAATATTCCATTGCTGAGGCTTACCATGGTGTCTGGATAGCGAACGGTAATTTTTTGTGTGTGTTTTTGGTTGGGAGCATCCAGGGTGGGAAACCAGTGGCAGTTGCTGTTGGGTTCACCTTGAGTCCACAACTGCCTGGGTTTGCATGGGTCAGTCAAATCGGCATTGATAATATACAAACCTTTGTCATCGGAAATGGCAGAATTTCTATTGCTATTGATTTCCCAGGCATTTTTTCGGTTCGAGAAAGCGGTGTATTGTATTTTCAGCCTTACGGGGTTTTCAGGCAATTGTACAACAGGAAAATAAACAATAAGTTGTTTGGAATTGCTGTAAATAAATTTTCTAGATTCTGGACCAGGGGGTGAAATTATAGTTTCATCAAGCGTTCTAGAATTAGACAAAGTGTTGCCGCTGTTAAATTCCTGTACAGAATAAATATCCATATTTACGGCATCTAGGATGACACTGTCTTGCCCGTAAAAGTGTGGTTTTAGGGAAATGATGGCAGTTCCATCCAGGCTTTGCGAATCAAAATTGGGAGTCAAGTCGAGTTCGGTATGGATGAGATCCCAGTATTTGGTTTTACTCCACTGTAACGTATCAGAATGAGCGTCCAGAAAATCATTTTCCAGGAAATCTTCATTTATTTGCGGGACAATGTAATCCTGAGAATTTTTTAGCATTCCACAGGCACAAAACAGGAAGGGAATGAGGGGCAATACAAACTGAAATAGGGGGTATTTTTTTGAAGAACGCAACTGCTCCGTAGAATCATCGATAGCATAACAAGTAGGTAAATACCCGGTGTTATGGGGCTTAATTTTTGGGTATAATGAAAAGTTTTTATGTATCATTTGCTATGGTATACTTAGGCATCAATTGGTTACGAAATTATGTTCAAACCCGCTAATGATCATTGTCTAAGGCACTTGTTTTTTAAACCAAAAGTTGGGTTTTAAATAATTTCCAACTAGCCAAGGCTTGTCCTTCCAGCATTTGATTTCCACCCACAATAAATCCACCAGCGTGGTGAAATTGTTTCATAAATTGTGTCTCTTTGGGATTGTAAATCAAATCGATGCCAATATGGCTAGGATTGATTTTATGAAAAGGAAATGAGATACATTCCATTTCGTTGGGATACATTCCAAGCGGTGTAGTTTGAACCACTAGTGTTTTTGGCGGCAATGGGTGGGCGGCTAATTCTGTCATATTTCGGATGTGAATATCGCCATTTTTTGTTGTTCGGGCGAAAACAGTACAGGGAATTTTTTTTTTTCGCATTACCCATTTTACCGCATTTGCACTTCCTCCGTTGCCCAAAACAATACAGTGTTTTGGTGTGATTTGTGTACTTTCAATCAGTGATGTAAGGGTTTGATCGAAGCCAATAGAATCAGTATTGTATCCATGGAGGGATATATTTTTGTTAGATAGAAGTTTGAAAGGATTTTGTTTACGGCCATTGTTGGGTATTTGTATTCGGGAAATTGATTCAATGGGGGGGTGATTTCGTTTGACCAATACCGTATTTACGGCGTTGATTGATTTTGATTCAGGAGATAGAATATCTAAATAATTAATGATTTCGGTTTTGTAAGGGAGTGTTACGTTAAAGCCCTGTATTGCTGGGTTTGAAATGAGCAATTCAGGTAATTCTGCCAAATCAGCCAGATCGAAAAGTCGATAATCGAGGGTATTTATTTTTTCTGAAAAAAAAATTTTTTCATAAATCTGGGGTGATTTTGAGTGAGAAATGGGGTGGCCTATCAAACCAAACACAGTCATTTTGATGAAAATTTAGTTTTGATTGCATTGAAAACTATAGGCAAAAGAGAGATACCGATGATGAGAAATACAACAGTCTCAAAATGAGATTTTACCCAGGGTTGTGAACCCAATACATATCCCAAGCCAGTGATGCTACTTACCCAAAATACAGCACCTGCAACGCAATATCCCAAAAACCTCCCATAGCTCATTTTGCCTAACCCTGCAGCAAAGGGAGCAAAAGTGCGCACAATAGGAACAAAGCGAGCCATAATGAGTGTATAGCCTCCGTGTTTTACAAAAAAGGCTTCGGTCCGCTCGAGATATTCGCGTTTCAGAAGTTTCCATTTGAGGTCGAAAATTTTTATGCCAATTTTAGAGCCGATAAAATAATTGGTATTGTCTCCGAGAAGTGCGGCAAAAATCAACAGTGGAATAAGGATGGCTATATTTAGCGGATGCCCGTCCAAGGCGGCGATACTTCCAGCAGCGAAAAGCAATGAATCGCCCGGAAGTAAGGGCATTACCACCAATCCCGTTTCAACAAAAATGATGGCAAATAAAATAACATATGTGAAATTTTTATACTCCTCAACCAAAAACACCAATTTTTCATCCAGGTGTAAAAGCCAATCTTTGGCAAAATCGAGTAGGGTTAATAGTACCATGAAACAGTCTGCAATTTTACAACAACGCATCGACGGAATTGTTATACTGCTTCGTATATTTGTCTTTAGTGAATCCTTTGATCCAGAAGACCTCCCCACATCAACTCATTCCACTGGGTTTTAAACCCTTTATACACGCAATATGGGTTCTTATTATTTTTGCGGTTTTGTCGGCTGGGTCTTGTACCATACGTCATAAAACAGGGTCTCCGCACAAAAAATCGGATTGCAATTGTGGATTTTAAGCTCGGTTCGGCACCACATCCAGAATCTCAAAGACAAATTCTTTCTGAAAGCAGAATGGTTGCAAACAAATGGATTGAGGTGGGTGCATCGCCATTCATGCTGCCAGCATGGGTCAAAAAACAAGGTATTCACCCAAGCAAGTAAAAAAGCAGGCCAATGATATTGAGTGTAATCGGAATAGTGTGAAAGTGTCGTAAATTTGCACCCAATAATTAAAATCTAACCTCAACATGTATATTCCTTACAAAGTAAAAGACATTTCACTTGCCGAATGGGGCAGAAAAGAAATCAAAATGGCCGAAGCAGAGATGCCCGGTTTGATGGCTCTGCGCGCAGAATTTGCGGGAAAAAATCCTTTGGCGGGCGCCCGTATTGCGGGTTGTTTGCACATGACTATCCAAACAGCTGTTTTGATTGAAACTTTGATTGATTTGGGAGCAGATGTTACGTGGAGTTCATGCAATATTTTTTCTACACAAGACCATGCTGCAGCTGCAATTGCTGCTGCAGGTACACCTGTCTATGCTTGGAAAGGACAAACCAACGAAGAATTTGATTGGTGTATCGAACAAACACTATACTTTGGAGAGGACCGCAAACCCTTAAATATGATTTTAGACGATGGTGGAGATCTTACCAACATGGTTTTTGATCATTATCCAGCCTTAATTGAGGGAATCAAAGGACTGAGCGAAGAAACCACAACCGGCGTTCACCGTTTATACGAACGCATGGCCAAAGGAACCTTGCACATCCCTGCAATCAATGTGAATGACAGCGTAACAAAAAGCAAATTCGACAATAAATATGGTTGCAAAGAAAGTCTGGTAGATGCAATTCGCCGCGCAACCGATATTATGATGGCGGGAAAAGTGGCCGTAGTATGTGGTTATGGAGATGTAGGGAAGGGTTCTGCCGATTCACTTCGTGGTGCGGGTGCGCGGGTAATGGTTACAGAAATTGATCCCATTTGTGCTTTACAAGCTGCAATGGATGGCTATCATGTTGTTCAAATAGACAAAGCCATTCCTTTGGCCAATATCGTCGTAACTGCAACAGGGAATTGTAATATCATCACTTCAAAGCATTTTGAATCAATGAAAGACAAAACCATTGTGTGTAATATTGGTCATTTTGATAACGAGATTGACATATCCTGGCTAAATGAAAAATATGGTAATACCAAATACACCATTAAACCCCAGGTAGATGTTTACAAAATCAATGGAAATGAAATCATAGTCTTGGCCGAAGGCCGACTGGTAAACTTGGGTTGTGCAATGGGGCATCCCAGTTTTGTGATGAGCAACAGTTTTACCAACCAAACATTGGCGCAATTAGAATTGTGGAATAATCACGCGAGTTATAAAAACGAAGTATATGTGTTGCCAAAGCACCTCGACGAGAAGGTAGCAAGTTTGCATTTAGCGCATATTGGTGCTGAACTAACTACCCTTACACAAGAGCAAGCCGATTATATTGGAGTACCCGTGAATGGTCCTTTTAAAAAGGATTCCTACCGTTATTGATTGTATTGCGGATTTGCCGATCAAGGTTTGGGCGTTGTCAAGTCTGGATTCGATTCTATCGCTTAAATTTTTATGGGTAGGAAGGGTTTGTTGGAATTTATTGGGGTGCATTTTGGTTCACGACTCTGTAACGAGTCCCTTTGGGGAAATTGAAATAGTGTGAATTAATAGCCTGAATTGATTGGGGCAACTCAAAAATAGCGCCTAAAAACAAGGAATCTCCAATACGTCTTTGTATTTCCTTCATTTTAGCAGAATCTAAAATAGTGGCAAAATTTTCGTTTTTAATGGTGTGCGTGCTGGAAAGATGCATTCTTGTGGAGCTCAACGCAGTTTCATATGGGATGGCCCAGGTACTGCCAAATATACTTTTTTGAAAGGTCTCGTCGGCCTGAATCTCTTTATTGTTTTTCATTTTACGGGTAATTTTCTCTAGTTGTAGTAGTCTATTTTGATAAAAAGGGAGCGGCTTTTGAACATTTAACACAAAACACAATGCAATAAACCATGGAATAAAGTTGGTTATTTTGTTTGTGTAATTGAAACGAATTGCATGGTCTTTGGTGGATATCATTCCATATTTGGGTGAATTAGAAAGACTATGATAGAATGCCAGAGAGAGGATCCCCAGGATTGAAACAGGATAAAAGAATTTCTCCATATTGATTGTAGCATCGCCATCGGAATAAACGATTACACTTGCAATCAGGGCCGCATAAAACGCCAATGTGAAGGCTGTGAATTGCCATCGCCAAGGGTTAAAAATCGAAACACAGAAACAAGCTATCACTGTGGCATGTGGAATGAAGAAATAGGCAGCACTTCGAATGTAATGAAAGCTATAGGAATTGTAAATAGTGTATAGGTCAAGGTTATCCCGAAAGTGATGGATTAAATTTGCATCGTAATGGGTGGTCGAAAAAAACACCCATTTAAGCAATCCCAAAATAAGGCATAAACACAGGGTGATAAAGGCTTTCTTGCCTGGGTAGAAAATGCCTGTAAAGAGTGCTAAAAAAGGAACATATATCCAACCTGCCGGATGTGCATGTAGTATGACAAAAAGCAATATTGGCAAGGTGATCCAATTTTTTTTAAGATTCAGTGATAAGCATTGGATTGCAGAAATGAATGCCCATGTACAGAGACCTATTTCGCTATAACCAATAAAAAAAGCCTCTGCACCACCCAAAAATCCCATGGCAAAATAAAGCCATCGGTGTGCTGAATGGGAAAACAGCAACCAAGCTCCCCACATCATTAGCGGAAGGCATAGATTGAGTGATTGCATTACCCAATTTATAGGAGCTCCCCAATAGGCGAGTATTTGCCCAGGCCAAACAAGTAATTCACAGGCCCATCGATCGTAAAAAAGACTTTGATGATTTAAAATACGAAACAGGGTGAAAGCGCTGTCAGTATGCATCCACCGTTCGGGTCCAAGGACAAAAACACAGATGAGATAAATGGGCCAGAGATAGCCTTCACGGCTTGCACCAATCCATGTTAATGTGCTGTGTCTTCCAAAAAATGCGGGCATGGTTGCTTGTGTTAGCTAGCCTCCACTTCCTCGGTATCCACTTCCTCGGTATCCGGTTTCTCAACTAGAGTTTCATTGTCCTTTTCCACAATCAAATTATCGATGATAAACTCTTGTCGTTCTGGGGTGTTTTTCCCCATATAATAATTTAGAAGTTTTTCAATATTGGATTCTTGGCTCAGGATTACAGGTTCTATTCGAATATCAGGACCGATAAAACCGCCAAATTCATCAGGACTGATTTCTCCCAATCCTTTGAATCGAGTTATTTCTGGTTTGTTTCCCAACTTTGCGATGGCGTTTTTTCGTGCTTCATCCGAATAACAATAGATGGTTTCTTTTTTGTTGCGTACCCGAAACAAAGGGGTTTGTAAAATATACAGGTGTCCATTCCGCACCAAATCATGAAAAAACTGCAAAAAGAATGTCATTAGTAACAAGCGAATATGCATTCCATCCACGTCGGCATCCGTGGCGATAACGATGCGGTTATAGCGCAAATTTTCAAGACCATCTTCGATATTGAGTGCGTGTTGAAGCAAATTAAATTCTTCGTTTTCGTACACAATTTTTTTCTTCATCCCATAACAATTTAGGGGCTTTCCGCGCAAACTAAACACGGCTTGTAAATTTGGATTTCGACTCTTGGTAATCGATCCACTTGCACTATCCCCCTCGGTTATAAAAAGGGTTGTTTCAAATCGATTGTCTGCTTTGGTGTCTGTAAGGTGGGTTTTGCAATCACGCAATTTTTTGTTGTGCAGGTTGGCCCGTTTGGCCCTTTCTTTTGCCAATTTTTGGACCCCGGCCATGTCTTTTCTTTCGCGCTCGTTTTGAAGAATTTTCTTGAGAAGTGCTTCGGCAGTAACAGGATTTTTATGCAGGTAATCATCCACACCCTTTTTCACAAAGTCCATCAAGGCTGTTTTGATTGAGGGGCCATCTGGGCCCATTTCTGCACTGCCCAACTTTGTTTTGGTTTGGCTTTCAAATACTGGTTCCATGATGCGCAGACTGATCGCAGCCGTTATAGATCCGCGAATGTCAGATGCATCAAACTCCTTTTTATAAAAATCGCGAATGGTTTTGACAATGGCTTCTCGGAATGCCACCAAGTGGCTTCCACCTTGTGTTGTATACTGTCCATTTACAAACGAATAATACTCTTCTCCGTATGATTCTGTATGGGTAAATGCCAATTCAATGTCATTATTTTTAATATGAATAATAGGGTAAAGGGCAGCTTCTGAACTTACTTTATGTTCGAGCAAATCGAGTAATCCACAACGAGAGGCATAGCTTTCGCCATTGTATTTAATGGTAAGATTGCTATTGAGATAGGTGTAATTTTTTATCTGTTCACGTAAAAACTCACCGATGTAACGGTAATTTTTAAATATGCTTGCATCGGGTTCAAAAATCATCTCTGTTCCATTTGCTTCTTGGGAGTCTGATAGTGGAAAATCCTCAACCAGTTCTCCCTTTTGAAATACAGCGTGTTTGCTTTTGCCATCCCGAAAACTTTCGACAGAAAAATAGTTGCTCAATGCGTTTACGGTTTTTGTACCCACACCGTTTAATCCCACCGATTTCTGAAACGCTTTGGAATCGTATTTTCCGCCCGTATTAATTTTTGAAACACAATCAATGACTTTCCCCAAAGGAATGCCCCTGCCAAAATCGCGCACACAAACCCGGGTATCATCGATTTGTATATCTATCCTTTTGCCAAATCCCATGACATGTTCGTCAATACTGTTGTCGATGATTTCTTTTACCAAAACATAAATGCCATCATCTGCGGCAGTGCCATCACCCAACTTTCCGATATACATCCCTGGACGCAATCGGATATGCTCTTTCCAATCAAGACTTTTGATTTCGTCTTCGGTATACCTTGCCACATCACTCATCTTTGCAATATTAATATTTGTATTTCAATGGGCATCGCCGAGTTTTTAACATCCGAAGCTTATTTTCGCACCATGAAAACAACCCAATTGTTTTGGATTCTTTGCTTAATTGTTTCCTGCCGGTCTGATTTTGATACAGCATATCAAAAAGTTGAGGCATACGAAACACTCATTATTCCCCATATCCAGTTTGAAAAAATTCCCGATTCGGCATGCAATATACTGATGTCTTTTGCCAAAGATTACCCAAAATATAAACACAGTTCCGACTTTGTATATGTATCAACAAAATTGGCCGAAAGGCAAGGTTTTTCCCTCAAAACAGCTGAGTATTCAGAATTTTATTTGCAACAATATAAGCCCACCGGAAAGCTTCTCATGGAAATGATGTTGGTTGCGGCGCACAATTTTGAGCAGGGGGGGGGCTATGCGAATGCCTTAATTTATTACAAACGGTTGGCCAGTGAATTTTCGGATAAAGAAATAGGGAAACAGGCGATTGTGATGATCGAAATGCTCAATTTAGGCATTAAATCGCCAGAGGAACAAATGAATTATTGTATCAATCGCAACAAGAACAGTCAATTAGCATCTGATTCAGCGATAAGCCGCAGCGATAAGACGCAGCAATAATTTGTTGCCATTGGGTTTCCGTAACTTTGAAAGGCTCGATTCCCATACGGGTGCTAAAACCAGACAATTATTCGGTACAATATTGGTACAACTTGGATATAGTAATCTGTAAATGTAATATATACAAAGACATAATGGGTCATGTTCGATTCATAGCGGAACCACAAGACTTTGTGTATTGCCAAAATAAATTATAGAATATTTGGATTCTTGTGGAGTATTTTCGCAGACAATAATTTCTCTTTTTGGATATTCATAAATTCAAGTTATGTTGGTAGACAAATTCAATCGCAAGCACAATTATTTGCGTATTTCACTTACCGACAATTGCAATCTCCGTTGCAATTATTGTATGCCCGAGGAGGACTATGATTTTACACCGGCAAGTCGGCTGATGCAGGTCGATGAAATTGAAGCTATCGCCAAAGTTTTTGTTGCTGCTGGGGTCGATAAAATTCGTCTCACTGGCGGTGAGCCTTTGGTGCGTAAAGATGCCGGTGAAATTATTAGGAGACTCTCGGCACTGCCCGTTTTTTTAACTTTGACAACCAATGCTTCGCGTATTCATGAATTCATAGATCTATTGGAAGAACTCGGAGTGAAGTCGATTAATGTGAGTTTGGATACCCTGATTAGGGATACATTTTCTATATTAACCAAACGCGATTTGTTTGATCAGGTATACGGAAATATTGAATTGCTCTTGAATCGGGGATTTAAGGTAAAGATAAATGTTGTCGTGATGCGTGGAGTGAATGATAAAGAGATAGTAGATTTTGTTCGCTGGACATCGTTAAACCCGATTCATGTTCGTTTTATTGAGTTCATGCCATTCGAAGGCAATCATTGGAAAAGAGAAAAACTTGTTACCTGGCAGGAAATCTTGGCATTGGTCAGTTCACATTACACAATTGAGCCTTTGGCACGATTTCCCCACGAGACTGTCAAAAAATATCGGGTTCAAGGTTTTATGGGAACCTTTGCGGTAATCAGTACAATGAGTTCTCCCTTTTGTTCCGATTGCAATCGTTTGCGTTTAACAGCAGATGGGAAAATGAAAAATTGTTTATTTTCGAAAGGAGAATCGGATTTATTGGGTGCCTACCGAAGGGGCGAAGACATCCGACCCTTAATCTCGCAAACAGTGGTCGATAAGGCGGAGGCTTTGGGTGGTCAATTTGCCCCAGATTTAATCCTTATGGATGCCAATCAATTGGTAAATCGCAGTATGATTTCGATTGGAGGATAGGGGTTTTACCTATAAAAAGACCCGTATAGCGCAATAAAAAAAATGACGGAAACAAGGAAGTTGATTTCAGTTTCTCAAGCAAAAATCTGGATTGCTGAGCGATCTGTTTTGTTGGCAAACGAGCGAGTTTCTTTGATAGAATCATTGGGAAGGATATTGGCTGAAGATGTATTCGCACCAATTTCTATCCCAGGATTTGCCCAATCGTCGATGGATGGATATGCCTTCAATTTCGATTCTTATTGTGAAGCTGGCAAATTGGAATTGGTAGGAGAGGTGGCCGCTGGGGCCGCCAATATTTTTCAGCAATACTCCCCATACATAGCGGTACGTATTTTTACTGGAGCGCCAGTTCCTGAAGGATTAGACACGGTTCTCATGCAAGAAAAAGCGCGTATTGAAAATGGGTTTTTATTTGTAGAGGATTCAAGCTTGGTCGCGGGTCGAAATGTTCGTTTGGTGGGATCCGAGATTGTATCAGGAGATTTGGCGTTGGCTAAATCGGTGTGTATGACAGCCGCAGGAATTGGTTTTTTGGCAAGTCTTGGATTGACAACCGTGTTGGTGGTGGCCAATCCCAACATTGGATTAATTATAACAGGTGATGAACTTACACAAGCTGGAAAACCATTAATGTATGGGCAAGTATATGAATCAAATACACTGCTCTTGCAGGCGGCTTTATTGCAAGCACGGTTTTCGAAAGTGAAAATGTATTATGCCAAAGATGATTTGGCCATCTTAAGCCAGGTAATGGAAACTGCTATTGACGAAAATGATTTGGTATTGTTAACCGGTGGTGTAAGTGTTGGAGACTATGATTTTGTAATTAGGGCGGCCAATAGTGTCGGTGTTTCAACCGTATTTCATACGATTAAGCAAAAACCTGGCAAACCCATCTTTTTTGGCACTACCCAAAAAAATTGTTTGGTATTTGGTTTGCCCGGGAATCCCGCTTCGGTTCTTACCTGTTTTTACGAGTATGTCCTTTTGGCTTTGCAGGGTTTAACAGGCCGACAAATTGAATTGGAAAGCAAACATTTGCCGTTAACGGGCACGTATAAAAAAACGGGACCGTTTACCCATTTTTTAAAGGGGAAATTTGATGGGCAGGGGGTTCGTTTGTTGGGAGGGCAAGAATCGTTTCGCTTGGGTTCTTTCTCGGTAGCCAATTGTTTGGTTGTTATTCCATCGGACACCGAATGGGTTGAAACAGGCGATTTGGTAGAAATTCATGTATTACACCCTTAAGAATGGGAGTTGTTGTCGGATTTCTCATGGTGTTTGTGGCTTTTTTGTATGCTGCAGTAGGGCATGGAGGGGCAAGTGCGTATTTGGCTATTATGGCATTGACAGATTTGGATATAAAGATCGTAAAGCCAGCAGCCTTAATGTTGAACATTCTGGTTAGTGGTGTGGCATGTACTCAATTTTATCGGGCAGGGTTTTTCCGTGCTTCGATGTTTTGGCCTTTGGTAGCGACATCCATTCCGATGGCATATTTGGGTGGGACAATTCAGTTGGATCCCGGGACATATAAAAAGATTTTGGGCATACTCTTATTGATACCAAGCATCGGTTTCTTGGCAAAAAATCCCGTTCATAAAATCCCATCTATTCCCATGCCGGGAAAACAGTTCCATCGAATGGTCGAAAAATACCGTGGAGCAATGCACGTTTTAACCAATAAACCACCGCTTCTTTTTTTCAAGGGTATTTTTCGTGGTGGGTGGCGTTATTCGCATTGGAAGATTGGAAGTATGGGTTTGGTGATTGGTTTTGTATCTGGAGTATTGGCTATCGGTGGTGGGGTTTTGTTGTCGCCACTTCTGTTGTTTTTTGGATGGACTAATCAAAAGCAAACTGCAGCCTTGGGTGCAGGTTTTATTTTGGTTAATTCTTTGGCAGGTTTGGCGGGTCAATGGGTCAATGCTATGGGTAATTCGGGAAGAATGGAGGTATTCCAAGTGGCGTTGAATTGGGTTTCTATTTTTGGTATTGGAGTTTTTTTGGGTGGCTGGGCTGGATCTTTTTTTGGCGCACGACGCTTTGAAGAGCTTCGTATCCGTTCGATTTTGGGTTTGGTATTGTTGATTGCTGCGATTAAGTTAATTTTGACCTAAAATGGCAGTATTGGAAGTTTTGGTTTTTGGTCAGCTCACCGATAGTATAGGAGGGGATAGAATTCATCTTTCGTATGTTCAGGATACAGATTTGTTTCGAACAGCCATGAATGAAAGGTTCCCTGGCTTGCGAGACAAAACATTTTTATTGGCTGTAAACCAAGAACTTGTTCTCGGTAAAAGAATCTTAAACCCAGGTGATACAGTGGCTTTATTGCCTCCATTTTCTGGCGGATAATGAAATAAAATACATGAAAATGGAACCTGATTTTTTAGATCGGTATCAAAGGCAAATTCAGTTGTCAGAGATAGGATTACAGGGTCAGCAAAAGTTGCGGGATGCCCGTATTTTGGTTGTTGGGCTTGGGGGTTTGGGTTGCCCAGTTTCCCAGTATTTGGTGATGGCTGGCGTGGGTTGTATTGGATTGGTAGATGGTGATACAGTATCATTGGGGAATTTGCAAAGACAAACCCTGTATCGAAATGATGATGTGGGGAAATCGAAAGTTCAAATAGCCTTGCAGCAACTACAATCATTAAACCCCAGCCTTGAGGTATTGGTCTTTGGTACGGCTTTGACACCAGAAAATTCTTTAGATATTGTGGGACTTTTTGATTTGGTTATAGATTGTACAGACAATTTTAAAACCCGGTATTTGATCAACGATGTTTGTGCGCAGCTAAACAAATCTTGGGTGTATGGTTCTGTTTCGCGTTTTGAAGGTCAAGTGGCGGTATTCAATGTCAACATTCGCGAAGATGGCAAAGCATACTCGCTGAATTACCGCGATGTTTTTCCAGAAATGCCCAAAGAAGGGGAGGTTCTTGCTTGTGCTGAGACCGGTGTTTTGGGATCTGTAGTTGGTGTAGTCGGCTCATTGCAGGCCACTGAGGCGCTTAAGTATTTTACAGGTGCTGGCAATTTGCTTTGCAATCAACTGCTTACATATAATGCACTCAAACAAACTTTGTTTACCGTTAAACTATCCCAATAATTCATTGTAAAGTTGTAATTTTCTAGAATCAAATGACCGACAGAAAACCCAATAATATATTTATTCAAGGGGCAATTTCGCCTTCCCAAATTGGCGAAGATATTGCAGCGCACCAACGCAAAACCCAGATTGGTGGACACAGTATTTTTTTGGGTCAAGTTCGGGCAGATGAAGTGGAAGGCCAAACAGTAGGGGCAATAGAATATACTGCCTATGAAGAAATGGCATTGGAGAAAATGCATCAAATACGCGAAGCCATTTTTTCAAAATATCCGCTGGTCTGTTTGCATGTATACCACAGCTTGGGAATTGTGGCAGCGGGTGAAATTTGTTTGTTTGTTTTTAGCTCGTCTGTTCACCGCAAGGATGCTATGATGGCAAACGAAGAGATTGTAAATCAAATTAAATCATCCCTTCCTATTTGGGGGAAAGAGATTTTTACAAATGATAAATATCAATGGAAAAAATAAGAAATCATGATCAATATCACTCATAAGACGCATACCCTTCGCCAGGCAGTCGCCAAAGCCATTCTTTGTGTTTCTTCTATCGACACCATTCGCGCAATCCAAGACCGAAAGGTACCGAAAGGCGATATTTTTGAATTTGGACGTGCGGCAGGCTTGTTGGGGATTAAAAAAACAGCCGATATTATTCCCGATTGTCATCCCTTACCGATTGAATATGCCCATGTAAATTATGAAATAATCGGGTTGGAGATACATATTTATGTTGAAGTGCATACGATTTACAAGACTGGAGTCGAGGTTGAAGCCATGCACGGAGCTTCGGTGGTTGCATTAACGATATACGACATGCTAAAGCCTATCGACAAAGGGGTATTGATTTCTACCATTTATTTGGTATCCAAAAAGGGAGGAAAATCAGATTTTCAACGCAGCAATAGACAGATTACGGCTTCAGTAGTAGTGTGTTCAGATTCTATTTCCCAAGGCCTGGCGAAGGATAAAGCTGGGAAATGGCTTGTGACACAGTTATTGGATTTGGGCATTGTTATTGACTATCCAATTTGTATTCCGGATGATGCCAAAGCCATTACAGATGTAGCCAAAAAACTCAGTGGTACGGATTTAGCCAGACCATTGGGCACCGATCCGGAAAAGATTGGGGATCAAAACGGGCCCAAAGATTTGGTGATTTTTGTTGGGGGCACCGGACTCTCTTCCCGCGATCTAACCCCAGAAAGCATTCGTCCCCTGCTAACCCGAGAAATTGATGGCATTATGGAAATTGCCCGGAACTATGGTCAGCAGCGCATGCCTTATGCCATGTTGTCGAGGGGTATAGCTGGTTGCATTGATCGAACCCTAGTGATCACATTCCCTGGCTCTAGTAAAGGGGTTAAAGAATCATTTGATGCACTGTTTCCATCGGTATTGCATGTTTTTGATATCATGGATGGGCAAGGGCATGGACTATAATTTATGCATCAATAGGGCGAAATATAGGTGCTTTTTTTCTGTGCTTTCTTTTTAAAATCTCCCCGTTTCCAAGCTTCAATAAATTGCATCCATGCCGCTGGATTAAAATACCCTTGTGGTGGTGCCTGTTTAAAGTAATACAATTGATTTGCACGGGTTTGTTCGAGCAGTAATTGACTGCTGTGTGCGTCGGGGGCCTGCATTCTCAGCTCTTCTTTTAGCGCTTCATTTGCTAGATTTTTGCGCGCTCTTTCATACAGGTCGTCTGGAATATCATCGTTTACAAATTCATAGTTAAACAATGATTTTAAGGGCAATGCCCGTATATAGATGGCGGGAATTTCCAGGGTGTCTTGAACCATCAACTTTATCACACTGTAGCGGTTACCTTTAAGTGTATCCGGAACGATATGCCAAGATGGTGATTGTTCTATTTGGGAAAAAAAAATGGTGTCTCCCTTTTTTACCACTACGTCAAAATGACCCAAATAATCGGTATAGCCAATCAAGGACCTTGATTGGGTTCGAATACTTACATATTGGATGGGCTTTAGGCTATCAGATGTAAGAACCAATCCCGTAAAAAGAACATAGTTAGAATTGTATTTTTCCACCTGGGCTTGTAAAACAGATGTTTTGAATCCTAGTAGTATAAAACAGCACACAAATATGCGATATCTCATGGTTTCAAAGGTAAATAAAAAAGATAGTTGGCGGGTTAATTTGAAAATAAGTATCCCGTGAATAGTACAAATAGTACAATGAAAGGGGTTGGTATCCGCCTTACATACAACAATGCTAGTGTTGTAATAAATATCCCTATCCCGATAATTTTTTCGGGTGTTAGACTTGTTGTGGTATGCCAGAAAGTTGAATTGATATTCAGGGCAGCCGAAAATACAAATCCTACAGTGGCTGCAAAAATACCATCTAAAGACAATCGAATGTTGCGGTTATTTTCAATTCTATTCCAGAGCGGATAAGCAAAAAACACCATGAGCATACCGGGTAAAAACACCGCAACAAATCCGATTAGACACCCAATAAGTTGATACAAAATCGTTCCTCCATTTGTTTTTATTGACAAGGAATTTAGGTAAATCATAAAATTGAAGTTTGGTCCAGGTAGGGCTTGTAATAAGCCCAGTCCTGTATTAAATTCTTGCGGACTAAGTCTAGGTTTAAACAATACATATTGTTCATAGCTCATTGCAGCCAGGGTATTTCCCCCGCCAAAGCTGATAGCCCCGATGCGGTAGGTGTTCTCAAATAAAACGAAAGGTTCTGAAAGTTTAAGGTAGTGGGGATTTTCTGCGAGAAATAATCCACCACCACCAATAATGAAAAAAATCAATCCAAATACAATCAAATTGGCCCATTCAATTTTTTTTGGTTCGACAACCTGCATTTCTGACAATTCGTATTTGTTAAAGAGAAAACTAGAAAATCCACCCAGAATTAACGCAATTGGAAAAATGAAAGGGGTATTGAACAGAAATCCGAACAGACCTACCAACGCAAGAATGGTATAGTTTGTCAGTGATTTTCGGATCCAAGGCAACATAGAAATTAAGGCATATGCAATGAATGCGGCTACCATTGGTTGAATAAATACAAGGTTTTTTGTTCCCAAGAATTTGGGAGACAATGCTATAATTGACATTGTAATTGCTCCTGGCAAAGCCCAAGCCAGCAAAGTAAAAAATGCAAGTCTAGGGCCCCCTTTTTTCCATCCGAGTAAAGAGATTGTTTGGGTGCTGGTCGGTCCGGGCAAAACACTGCAAAAAGCATTCACCTCTTTCAATGTTTCTAAGCTAAAGTAGGGGTTCTTGTCAACCAATCTGCGTTTAAAAAGGTTCAGGTGCATTTGGGGTCCACCAAAAGCAGTCATGCCCAACCAAAAGACCTGACGTAAAAATTTATAATGTCTGGCCTTTCTTATATTTGCTATATTATGTTGAGACATACAAGATTTTCTACCCAATGCAAATCTCTAATTTTTTTTGGTTTTTGGGCCATTACTAGTCTTTTTTTTATGGCTTCTTGCAATTCCTCGTCTTCGAGAGAAGGAAAACCGCAAGTCCGAATGCTCGAGTATAGCGATTCATTGTGGCAAAAACACAAATCAATACGGGCACTTTTTCACTTCAAACGGAATGTGATTGAGGATAGACAAACAGAAATGAAGCAGGTATTGCAGAAACTAAAATTTATAGACCCTAACCATATTTCTTCCGAAGAGCTAGCCGACGTAATTCAATATGAAGCCGTTTACAGGGTGTATAAAGATGTTGTGGGAAACTATACAAATACCGTATTGGAAGCAGAAGATCTATTTTATATTGTTCGAGGCCTTGAAAAACAAGTTAAAAAAGGGGCCTATGACAATGGAGTGGATGAGGTAAAACGCATTCAATTTAAAAAAGAATATGATGAAATAAACAATCGACTCACGAAGAACCTCGAAGATGCTTCATTTATAAATGAACAGCTCACTTCGGTTGAGCCAGCATACCAAAGGGTTTCTCCAAAAATAGATGTTCTGATGGAGCGATTGGAATCCCAAAATTTTTAACATATACCAAGCCTATTTGGTCGGTACTTTTCTTATCTCAGGGAGAAATTTGTTTTCTTGTCCATTCGCAAATTTCCCTCACCGAAAGTATTTGGATGGGTGGTTTCAAGTGGCTAACGCAAGAATTAGTACTTCAATAATAGATGGGTAAAAAACTGTGTAAAGAATTGTCTTTTTGGAATCGATTTTAATGCCCTAACCAAGGAAATATACTGGGTGTGAAATGATAGGATTTTTTACGTGCAGACGCCAAGGAAACAAAATTTAAACGACAAAAAACCCTCTTATTGGGATTGTTTGCTGTGTAAATCACCTCCCATTGAAAGCGCCCTGTTTCGCAATTCATCCCGCATGGCTTCTTTGCAAAGGGTTTCGCAAAAGCGTGTAAAAATATGGTTGATCGTCCATTCACTGGGGTGCATTAGGTCGTATTTAAAAAAACGCCAGTCTTTGAGTTCTTCATGGGCTATTTCGTATGCCGGAAAATATAATATTCGCGGGTTTAGAACAGATGCTTCATGCAATGCGCTAATCAGCTTTGATTTTGATTGTAGGTTTTGAATAATACCATCTCGTAAGTGGCGAACCGGACTCACGGTAAAAAGAATTTGTGCCTTCGGATTTGCCGATGTAATGGTTTCTGCCATTGACAAGATTGTGTCTAATACATTTTGGTGGGGAGTGAGGTTTTTTTGAAATTGTTTTTGAGGCAGTTTATGGCAATTCCCGACGTTTTTTTTGCTTGGTATGTGGTGGTAAGTCCATGCAGTTCCCAAGGTGATGCAAACCATGTCAGCAGCAATAAAATGGGAATGCGCTTTGGCTGTGCATTCATCAATTATTGAGTGCAGTGTTTCAGATTCCATGTGCTGAAAGCGATTGGCATGCGAAAGACTGTGATAAATACCCTTGTATTCAAAGAGGTCTTTGACTTTGCTGGCTTGGTTAAAGGCAATTTGTTGCAGGTTCTGAAGAAGGGCAATTGGGTGAAATAATACGCCGTAAGGGTTGCTTTTACTCGTAATCTGTAGAAGCTGAAATCGACGGCTAATTTCTTCACCAAAGCAAGATCCCATAAAAAACAATTTGCTCTCAATGCCTAAAAAAGGGTTGGTTTCTATCTTAAATGCAGGTGAAAGTTGAATTTTTGTTTTTTCGACAGACATAGGTGCAAACCAACAGCAAAAACACTTATTTTTTATTTTTACCAAAGATTCATTTAAAAATTGTAAGTTCGAGTATAAAATTCCCCTATGTTTAGATTAATATTTTATTTCAGCTTTATAGGTATTTCGCAGTTTTCATTCGCACAACTAAGCGGTAATTATACGATTGGCGGAACCTCTGGAGCAGGAAATTATGCAAGTTGGGCTGATTTTGCATCCGCTGTTGCCAACAATGGGGTTTCTGGCAATGTTTCCGTGAAGGCCATGTCCAACCTGAGTATATCCGCATTGATTCAGTTTTCACAGAATTCTAGTAATCCTACCTCTTCATCTAAAAAAATTACCATTGATGGCAATGGAAAGACATTGACGGGTAGTTTGTCTTATGAACTCATTTGGTTTGATGGTATAGATTTCCTCGAGATAAAAAATCTGACCCTCATTAATTCTTCTGCTAGTTCGGGTGTGATGGGGATTCGTTTTTCTAATGGCGCAAATGACAATAGTATTTCAGACTGTACGATAGAATTTTCCGGGTTAAAATCTACAGGTGCCGCTTATATTGCGTTTGCATCAAACCAAAGTAGCATCAATACCGTATCTACTTCAAACAATGGCATACGCAATACCATACAAAATACGGTTATGCTTACCAGTTACAAGAATAGTCCTGGCCCCGTATATGGTATATTAAATACCCAGGGAAGTGCCACTTACAAAAATACTGCCACAGACAATACCTTCTCTAAAAATACCATCAAAAACTTTTATTCGTATGGTCTTTATTCCAAGTATACCAATGGCGATCAATACACCAACAACGATGTATCACGTTCTGTTGTAGGTAGTGGTGCCAGTTGTGATTCAATTATGACGGGTATGTATTGTAATTATTCATACGGCACAGACAGGTCTTCGATCTTTAGCGGAAATGTTATTCATGATTTGCCCTATGCCCTTGCAGCATCTAGCAGCAAAACAAACTTTATTTCCAAATTTTATGGTTGCGTCGCATTGAATAATACGGGTACCAGCAAAATGCCGTTTATATTAGACGGAAATACAGTCTCAAAAATTGCAGCATACAATAGTCTTTCTGCTTTTGATTTGCAATTGAATGAAGTAGTTAATTTTTCTAAAAATAAAATGCTACAACTAAATGTAGAAAATTCTTCCGATGCGTATGGATTGAATGCCTATAAAAACGTCGATTTTGATGTTACAGGAAATCTTTTTCGTTCCTGTATTTTTGGGCAAGGAGGTATGGGATTTTTGATTTCAACAACAACAAATTCTTCCCGGTCTTGGAATATTTGTGAAGACAATGTCTTGGATTCAAATACTGCCACATCCGGCAAAGGAGTTCGACTTATTTTCATCACCAATGGAGGAAATTGCAAAATCAATCGCAATACAATCCTATTCAATGAATCGCTGAGTTCAAATTCTTATTTGATTGGTATTTATTTAGAATCATTAGGAGATGTTGAATGCAATTCCAATTTAATTATTAAGAATCTCGGTGAGGCAGAAAGCTACGGCTTGTATAATATCAATTACTATTCTGGATTTAAAGCTGAATACCGTCAGAACACGATTTATGCAAGGGGCTCTTCAAACTCTGGACATACTGGATTTGGTTACTATATGGAAGATGAGTCTACACTCACTTTTACAGGCAATATTTTGGATATTAAGGGTCCGGCATTCGGTTTTCCTGTTTGCCTTTTTTCCAGTATTAAAATCAAGGAACTGAACAACAATTCTTATTATGCCAGATTCAGTGGAGGAGAACAATGGGGGATAGAACAAAATGCATACTCTTCCTATGCCGATTATAAAGCTTCGGGTATTCCAGGCACTGGCGATAATTTTCTAATTCCCAGATTCAAGGACATCGCAAAAAATGATTTTCGTTCTCAATCTTTTAAGACGCAAAATAATGTTCCGTCGGTTTCATCTGTTTCTAGCGATGTGCTCAAGCAGAAAAGGCATCCTGTAAAATCCGATAGGGGCGCTGTCGAAAATTCGCTTGACTTGTCCGTTGTCAGAACAAATTATTCTTTGGCTAGCCAGATTTGTTCGGGTTTTACTTCTAAAGTAAGCCTCACGATTAAAAATAATTTTATTGATACTGTACAAAATTTTGATGTAGCCTTTACGGTCAATGGTGTTAAAACAAAACAGACCGTAACTACCAAAATATTCCCCGGGGATACTGCGATTATATTTTTCAATAAACCCATAGTGCTTTCCAAAACGGGCAATACGGTGGTAAAGATTTTTATCGATATCCCAGATGATAACAATACCAATGACACCCTGATCTTTAAAACCTTTGTGAAGCCAGCTCCAGGGGGCAGTGTTTTTTCAATCTCAACCAAAACATCTACAGGGAATAATCCTTATTACCAGAAAGGAAAGAATTTGGATATCACCGTTATAAATGTGCCGGTTATATATGACATAAATCCACCCCGTGCCTATACCAACAGCGAGTATGGAACTTCGTCACCGGGTAAATGGTATGCCAGTGCACAGGGTTATTTGTCATCAGGAAAAACGGTTTCTGGTGCTACAATTACAGCCCCTTCTGGTAAAACCAATTTGGAAGTGCAGTTTAAAACTGCCGATGACAATTATGAAGATAGCGTAATTACCTTGGTATTGAAGATTTCAGACATGGGCAATGGTTGTGATACATTGATCTATCAAAAGGTACTGATTTACCCTAGTGTTACGACAGATTTTTCTTATCCATCTAAAATTTGTGTAGGCGATACGATTCAATTCATCAATAAAAGCAAGAGCAAATTGCCGTATATAGAAACCTTTTGGGATTTTGGTACTGGGAACTCAGCAGATACCTCTATTCAAATTGATGCGAACTTCGTATACCTAAAACCAGGAATTTTTAAGGTTAAACTGAGAAATACCATCAATCCCTATGGATTTGTATTTCCTAAGACGAATAGCATTACAGTAAGCGAGATTCCCAAAGTTGGGTTTACCCGTCAAAATGTTTGTTTTGGGTCGGATGTTTTACTTACCAACAAAACCACTCCGAGCTATGCCAAAATGTATTGGAATTTTGGTGATGGCAATGGGTTTAATCTCAATAATTCAAATACAATTAGTGTCAAATACCCAAAGGAAGGCACATATCTGATTGTGTTGAAAGCAGATGTTTTGGGATGTGATGCGACGTTGATGCAAAAAACCATTGTTTTTGAAAAACCCAAGGCTGCTTTTATCAAGTTGTCGGGACGTTGTGACAATGTGGCCTTTGAATTTCAAAACAACAGCACCATTTCTGTGGGTTTAGTTGGCAGTAATTGGTATTTCGACAACAGAGATAGTACCAGCAATGATGTCAATCCTAGCTATATATTTCGCAAGGCGGGTACTAAAACAGTTACCTTGGTTGTGCGGTCAGAATTTGGCTGTAAAGACTCAGTGATTAACAAATACACCGTATTTGAATCACCCAAAGTAGAATTTTCACACAGTAGTCCATGCATTAGAAAGGCCACAGTATTTGTTAATGTTACACCCGATGTAAAAGGGGGTATTCCAACTTACACTTGGGATTTTGGAGATGGAGGTAGTGCATCTTCCAAGTCTCCAAGTCACAATTGGACAACAACTGGAAAAAAGACAGTTCTACTTAACGTAAAATTAGACAATGGGTGTTTTTCTGAAACCCAAAGGGAGTTGAATGTATTGTTGCAACCCACAGCGGCTTTTTCGGTTGGCAACCCTTGTTCTGGAGAATTGGCAGCTTTTAAAAATGAAAGCGTTCCGGAAGGCATCAATTTGACATATCGTTGGGACTTTAGCGACAATTCTCAATCGACAGTTGCCAATCCACAAAAATCCTATATTGTAAAGAAAACAACCAATTTTAATGTGACCTTGTATGCGTATTTAAAAGACGGATGTTCAGATTCAATTACCAAATCAGTAAGTGTAATGGAATTACCCAAAACGTGCAATTTTACTGCAATACCCGATTATCAATTTGCTTTTTATGGCTTGCGTTTGGCGCCTTTGGATGAAAATAGCATTTTGGGTGGTCAAGCGGGTATAAATTATACGTGGACTGTATCTGGCTTGGGTATTAAAAATTCAAAAGATCTTAATGCGGAGGTTAATTATGATCTACAAATTGATGGTTTATATACGGTATCCATGAAGGCCGTTTCGGTGATTTCAAATTGTGAATGCAGCGTCAGCAAGCAATTTATCATGGATAGAGCGTCAGTGAATGCAACAATAAACAGTGATGTTCGGGTTTTCCCCAATCCTGTGAACGGTATTTTGCATATTGTTTTGAATCCAAATTTGCAAAATGCAAGTGCAAAAATTTATGATGCATTGGGCAAAGAGTTGGGTTTATTGCCCAGTTTTTCAAGTTTTCAGAAAACAGATTTATTGGGTATAAGTTCTGAAAAATTGTCTCAGAGCGCAGCGGACGGACTCATAGAATTTAATCTGCTTGATATTTCTGCAGGGATTTATTGGGTCAAAATACAGAGTTCTGGCAGGGAGATTCTTTCTCGTATTGTTGTTCAATAGCAAGGGTGGCATTCCAGGGTTTCTTCTTTTATAAAAAATCCGTTTACGACCGATATTGCATCGTTGCAATAGCATTCACAGAAGCATTGTTCTTGTATGCCCAGGGTCTCGAATGGTCCGCGAAAACGTAAAAATCTTCAAACCCGGCCAATTTTTTGAGTAATTCACGTGGATTCAATTCGGCCGCATCCTCCACATATCCTGTCCCAACCCCCTCGCCCGCAATATGGCTGCACTCACCAATTTCATCGCCGCGTCTTTATTTTTTGTGACAGCGGTAAAATGAAGAAAATTGTTTTTCATCCAAGATGCTCCTAATTTTATTGAGTATGTTTCTGTACTGAATAGACAATCGGGATAGATTTTTCGATGCAATTCTTTGTGTGATCAATTGTTCTTTATAGGTTTTACGTAGTTGATCTATGGCGTTCAGAAATTGGTCCTTGGTGTATGCTTTTGCTTGCATAGAATCAATGGCGGATTGAATTTTCGCCGAGGTAGAATCATTTAAAGATTGTAGTGATTCAAATTCATTTTTCAATAATGGAATTTGATTTGAATGATAGATTCTCATTGTTGCGCATAATTCTTCATATTGATTTTTCGTGATTTTAAGTTTTTTTAGGCAACAAGTAAAACCCTTGTTTTCAATGATTTGCTCTACACATTCAGCATCCCATTCATCGCTTAAATCATAAGAAATACGTCCCGTAAAATTTTCTTCTTTCACAAGATAGTCTGCACTCAAAGACAAATTTTCTACAGATATTTCCGGCTCGCTAAGGGTGATTATGGGAAGTATAGCGATACTTTCAGTTTCAGCTTGATGCAGGAGATTGTCTATTTTTTCTTCGCTGCTGTAAGGGATATTTTTATTTTGCTCGCAGCCCGCCATTGAAAAGAAAGTGATTGCCAAAGAAAGTAGATAGCGGGTATTTTTCATGGGGAATTGTAAGTTGTTCAACACCATTTGTGGTAAATACCCCCACTATTGACAAGGTTGTAAACGTATTAAGTGGAGAATCTTGGGTTCCGTATTTGATTTTTTCTTTTCTTGGCTTGATTCTATTAAATTGCCTCGCAGGTATTTCACCCTCCCGGTTCAACAAAAATTAGGGGGCGTTTTTACTTAGAAGGTGGTGTTTGCGCAACATCAATTACCTTTGTAACATAATTATTCATCTATGGAAACGACAGTGTATGTGCCAAAGAACAAAGTTAGGGTGGTTACCGCCGCCAGTTTGTTTGATGGTCACGACGTCGCCATTAACGTAATGCGCCGTATTATTCAATCAACCGGTTGTGAGGTTATTCACTTGGGTCATGATCGCAGTGCACAAGAAGTTGTTGAAACTGCTATACAGGAAGACGCCAATGCAATCGCCATGACAAGTTACCAAGGTGGTCATACCGAATACTTTAAGTATATGTATGACTTATTGAAAGAGCGTGGCGCCCAACACATCAAAATTTTTGGTGGGGGTGGGGGTGTGATTTTACCTGCAGAAATACAGAGTCTTGTTCAATATGGTATTGCTAAAATTTATTCCCCTGACGATGGCAGATCTATGGGTTTGCAAGGCATGATCAATGATCTTGTTATGCAGTCTGATTTTGCAACTGGGAAAGCATTGAACGGTGAATTTAAACAACTCACATTGGGTATTGGAACGAAATTAACGATTGCCCGTTTAATTTCGGCAGCCGAAAATTTTCCAGAAGAACATGCACTTATCCTAGCCGAGATTAGAACCAAGGCAGCGATTTTAAAAACACCTGTTTTGGGTATAACGGGTACTGGTGGATCGGGTAAGAGTAGTTTGGTTGACGAGTTGGTGCGGAGGTTTCTGGTTGATTTCCCAGCAAAAAAATTGGGAATAATCTCTATAGATCCCTCAAAAAGAAAAACAGGTGGAGCCCTTCTTGGAGATCGAATACGCATGAATAGTATCAATCACGAGCGAGTTTACATGCGTTCTATGGCGACAAGACAAGCCAATCTTGCATTGAGTTCGCATATAGATGACGCGGTGGATATTCTCAAAATTGCAGGCTATGATTTAATTGTGGTAGAAACCAGCGGAATCGGACAAAGTGATACGATGATTACTGAACACAGTGATGTCGCGTTGTATGTAATGACCCCTGAATATGGCGCGGCAACGCAACTCGAAAAAATTGATATGCTCGATTTTGCAGATGTTGTGGCCTTGAATAAATTCGATAAAAGAGGCGCACTTGATGCTTTGCGTGATGTACGGAAACAATTTCAAAGGAATCATAAATTATTTGATGTTGACATGGATGCGATGCCTGTTTTTGGTACAATAGCGTCCCAGTTTAACGACCCAGGCATGAATAGTTTATACCGAAAAATCATCGATATTGTCGTAGCAAAAACCGGTGCCGATTTTTCGAGCCTTATGTCTTCTGAAAATGAAATGAGTGAAAAGATTTTTATTATTCCACCGCACCGCAACCGGTATTTGAGTGAAATTTCAGAAAACAATCGAAAATATGATGCGCATGCCCGAGAACAAAGGGGTATCGCCCAACGAATGTACGCTCTCAGTGAAACCCTTGAACACGTCAAAACCCTGGGCGCTGTATCTGATTTACAAAAGCTGTTGCAGACAGAATTTGACAAAGTAGCCATGGAATTAACCCCAAAGAACAAAGCATTAATTGATGGATGGGGCAAATTACGCGATTTGTACAAAGCACCTGAATATGTATTTACGGTGCGAGACAAGAAACTTTTATTGGCTACCCATACGGAAAGTTTAAGCCATACCCAGGTGCCTAAAATTAGCACCCCTCGGTTTGAAGCTTGGGGAGATGTATTGCATTGGCAATTACAGGAGAACGTTCCGGGAGAATTTCCATACACTGCGGGTATTTATCCATTTAAGCGCGAGGGAGAAGACCCCACTCGGATGTTTGCCGGAGAAGGCGGACCAGAGAGAACAAATAAACGATTCCATTATGTGAGTTTGGGAATGCCGGCAAAACGATTGAGCACTGCCTTTGATAGTGTTACGCTTTACGGTCGAGATCCACATATTCGGCCTGATATTTATGGTAAAATTGGCAATGCAGGAGTAAGTATTTGTTGCCTCGATGATGCCAAAAAATTGTATAGTGGTTTTAATTTATGTGATCCCAAAACATCGGTTTCAATGACAATTAATGGCCCAGCGCCAATGCTATTGGCATTTTTTATGAATGCAGCCATCGATCAGCAATGTGAATTGTATATTTTTCAAAACAAATTGGAGAAATCGGTGAATGACAAAATTGATGGAATGTATGCCGCCAAAAACATGGTTCGTCCCTCTTATATTGGTGACTTACCCGAAGGAAACGATGGGTTGGGCTTGATGCTATTGGGTGTATCTGGCGAAGATGTTTTGCCGAAGGACAAATATGAAGAAATTAAAGCCTGGACTTTGAGTCAGGTAAGGGGAACAGTTCAGGCTGATATTTTGAAGGAGGACCAAGCACAAAACACCTGTATTTTTAGTACCGAATTTGCCTTGCGTTTGATGGGGGATGTCCAAGAGTATTTCACCGCCAAAAAAGTAAGAAATTTCTATAGCGTAAGTATCAGTGGATACCATATCGCAGAGGCTGGTGCCAATCCCATAACCCAATTGGCATTTACCCTAAGCAATGGATTTACATATGTAGAATATTACCTCAGCAGGGGAATGCACATTGATGATTTTGCTCCCAATTTGAGTTTTTTCTTTAGCAATGGAATCGATCCGGAGTACGCCGTTATTGGCAGGGTTGCCCGTAGAATTTGGGCGAAAGCCATTAAGCTAAAATACGGTGGAAATGCCCGCTCTCAAATGTTAAAATACCACATTCAAACCAGTGGCCGCAGCTTGCATGCCCAAGAGATAGATTTCAATGATATTCGTACCACATTGCAGGCTTTGTATGCGATATATGACAACTGTAACAG
>NSIM01000007.1 GCA_002737705.1 Flavobacteriales bacterium | reverse complement strand
GTTGTCCTTACGATTGAAAAAATGGATTGTTTGCCTTCTCAAAACCCACCGTGGTGCTTGGGCCGTGACCAGTATGCAACACAAACGATTCCGGCAGGCTAAAAATCTGCGCTTCTATGTTCTGCAACAACTGTTCGTGGTTTCCGCCGGGCAAATCAGTTCTGCCAATGCTGCCACGAAAAACGGTATCGCCTACGATGGCCTGCTCGCCGACCTCGTCAACAAAGATTACATGTCCGGGTGCATGTCCCGGCACAAACCGCACCTGCAACTCGCTGTTGCCAATGCGCACAACATCGTCATGAGCCAGAGAGTTACTCGGCAAAGGTGAGGGAGTGTATTTTAAATTCCACAACGCCGCCATCGTCTCAGAGCGGTCTATCATCACCACATCTGCGGGATGCAAATAATAAGGCAAATCGTAGACTTTTTTCACCCACCAATTGCCAAAAATATGATCGATGTGGGCGTGGGTGCCCAATAAATGCTTGGGTTTCAGGCTATGTGCCTCTATAAACTCTTGTAATTGCTTTTGTTCCGCAGAATCATACATTCCGGCATCTACAATGGCACATTCTAAGGTGTGTTCACACCAAATCAAATATGTGTTTTCTTGCAAGGGGTTGAAGCAAAACGACTGCAATTTCATGTCGCAAAGGTAAGTGGGTGGAGCACAAAAAAGGCGGACCGCAGGTCCGCCTTTTTTGATAGTAAAGTATAAAGCAATTAAACAGCAGACTCTCCGCGTTTATAATCTCTATGTGTTTTCTTACAAGTGGATGCACTCACCGTAGGCCTGTGCAACGGCTTCCATCACCGCTTCGCTCATGGTTGGGTGGGGGTGGATGCACTTCAAAATTTCCAAACCTGTGGTTTCCAAATTCCGGGCTACAACGGCTTCGATGATGATGTCTGTAACACCTTCACCCACCATGTGACAACCCAGCCATTCTCCGTATTTTTTGTCAAAAATCACTTTCACAAAACCCTCTTTATGGCCGCCAGCAGAAGCCTTTCCACTCGCGCTGAATGGAAACTTGCCCACCATAATATCATAGCCTTTTTCTTTTGCTTGCGCTTCCGTATAGCCTACGCTGGCTACTTCTGGATGGGTATAGGTACACCCAGGAATATTTCCGTAATTCAATGGTGAAGGGTGGTGACCGCTGATTGCCTCTACACATATTATTCCTTCGGCGCTGGCTACGTGAGCCAATGCAGGCCCGGGGACTATGTCTCCGATGGCATAGATACCTGGAGCAGAAGTGCGGTAGAAATCATCTACAATTACTTTTCCTTTGTCGATTTTAATCCCCATTTCTTCTAAACCCAGGTTCTCAAGATTTGTTTGAACACCGGCGGCACTTAATACGATATCAGATTCCAATGAAATTTCGCCTGTTTTGGTTTTTACTGTAACGAAGCAGCGATCTTTTTGTACAACTACCTTTTCTACACTGCTATCGGTCATTACATTAATCCCACGTTTTTTGTATATACTGGCCATTGTTTTGCTTACATCCTCATCTTCTATGGGAAGAATTCGGGGCATAAATTCGACCATTGTTACTTTTGTTCCAATACTTGCATAAAAATAGGCAAACTCCATTCCTATTGCACCGGAGCCAATAATTGTCATTTCCTTGGGTTGTTTTGGCAATACCATCGCTTCTCGGTATCCAATAATATGCGTTCCATCCATTTTGATATTGGGCAATTCGCGGCTCCGCGATCCAGTAGAGAGAATAATGTGTTCGGCTTCAAGAATAAAAGTTTTCCCCTCAGAATCGCTGATAGAAATTTTTCCTTTACCCGCCAACTTGGCCATGCCTTTAACCACTTCAATGGCATTTTTCTTCATTAAATACGCAATGCCTTTGCTCATGCCATCAGCGATTCCACGAGAGCGTTTTACCATCCCATCGAAATCCACTTTGGGGTTTGAAACCGTGATGCCGTAATCGGCCGCATGGTTTATATAATCGAATACTTGGGCACTTTTTAACAGGGCTTTTGTTGGGATACATCCCCAATTCAAACAAACTCCGCCAAGCTCTTCCTTCTCGATAATGGCTACGCTTTTACCCAATTGGGCAGCACGGATAGCAGCAACGTATCCACCTGGACCGCTTCCAATAATTGCAATATCAAATTTCATACATAATGGGGTTTTAGACAATGATGCGAAGATAATAAATTCATTTGAATCAAACAGAAAACTCGTTGCTTGTATAGAAAGTAATGTCGGGGTATTTCTCTTCAGCCATTCTGAGAATGAACACAGTTTCTGCCAGAAAGACGGGTCGGGTATCTTTGTCGTAAGCGATGTTATTTTGCCGGTATTTCATAAAATCTTTTAGGTTTGTCTCGCTGCCTTCAATCCAACAGGCTTTGTAAATACTGCGCGACTCGAACCGGCATTTCGCACCGTATTCATGCTCTAATCGATATTGCAATACTTCAAATTGTAGTTCGCCAACAGTGCCTACAAATTTTCTTTTTCCCAGTTCTTGGACAAACAAACTGGCCAAGCCCTCATCTGTTAATTGTTGTATCCCTTTTTCTAGCTGTTTGCTTTTCATGGGATCGATATTGATCAATTCTTTAAAAATTTCAGGCGAAAAACTGGGTATGCCCTTAAACATAAAATTTTCTCCTTCGCTGAGCGTATCTCCGATTTTGAAATTGCCTGTATCGTACAATCCCACGACATCACCAGGATAGGCGTCGTTCATCACTTCCTTTGATTGTGCCAAGAAAAGATAGGGGTTGGCAAATTTCATCTGTTTGTTAAGCCGTACATGGGTAAAATTCTTATTCCGCTCAAATTTTCCGCTGCATACCCGTAAAAAAGCAATTCTGTCTCTGTGTTTTGGATCGAGATTGGCGTGAATTTTAAACACAAATCCCGAAAATTTGGGTTCGTTGGGTTCAATATTTCGTTTTGTGGTCGCTCTCGCCAAAGGGTTTGGTGCAATTTCGATAAATGTGTCTAATAATTCTTGTATACCGAAGCTATTTAATGCCGAACCAAAAAATATGGGGGCTGTTTTTGCATTGAGGTAGTCTTCGTCGGACAGTTTGCCATATACACCCTCTAAGAGCTCAATATCTTCTCGTAATTTGACGGCATCTTTCTTGTTGAGAAGACGATCTATTTTGGGGTCTTCTAAACCCTTGATTTTTACCACGTCATCTGCAACCTTGGTTTTGCTGCTCTCAAATAAGTTCAGCGAATGATTGCGCATGAGATAAACCCCTTTGAAATCGCGACCTCCATTAATGGGCCATGTCATTGGGTGAACCGCAATGCCGAGTTTTATTTCGAGTTCTTCAAGCAAATCAAAAGGGTCTTTCCCATCTCGATCCATTTTATTCACAAAAACAATCACGGGGGTATTGCGCATTCTACAAACTTCCATGAGTTTTTCTGTTTGCTCTTCAACCCCCTTAACACAATCGATAACCAAGATTACACTGTCCACAGCTGTTAGGGTGCGATAAGTGTCTTCGGCAAAGTCTTTGTGCCCTGGCGTATCCAAAATATTGATCCATTTTTCTTTGTAGGGGAATGTCATTACAGAGGTTGCAACAGAGATTCCTCTCTGCTTTTCGATCTCCATAAAATCTGAAGTGGTCGCCTTGGTAATTTTGTTGCTTTTAACGGCACCCGCAGTTTGAATCTGTCCACCAAACAACAAGAATTTTTCTGTTAGGGTAGTTTTTCCTGCATCGGGGTGGGCGATGATAGCAAACGTTTTTCTTTTTGCAATTTCCAATTCGTATGCCATAAATGAAGCAGCAAATTTAGTGAATTGGGGTGTGAACTGATGCAAAACAGATTTCATCCTCTGGGTAATCTGCCATTTTTTTTAGTGTCGGGTAATGTTGGATGTTCAAACTTTGACCAACAAAACGCAGCAACAAATTAATCTGGGAAAATCCACCTTAATTTCGATCCATTTTTTAAACGGAAACAAATTCAGGGCAAATTCTCCTCGTAAGCAGCATGTTGGGCTTTTGTTCTATTGGTTATTTTGTTTTTGGTTTTACCCATCAGACGCCGCGTTGCTCAAGACTGTCAATGAATTGGACGCGCTATCACGATGGGGAGATGTCGGAAGACCAATGCCCTAAAACGATGAAAAAACACATTGTGATTGAGGTTTTACAAAAACAAAATAGACAATGACAGTGAGTTATGGATTATTATGACGAAATTTGCAAACTTTTTAACAGGTACATGTCAGTTTTAATTCGAAATATAGCCATCATCGCCCACGTAGACCACGGCAAAACCACCCTGGTCGACAAAATGTTACACCAAGCCCATTTGTTTCGCGACAACCAAGAAATTGGAGAGCTAATTCTCGACAACAATGATTTAGAGAGAGAACGCGGCATCACTATTTTGGCAAAAAATGTGAGTGTTCAATGGCAGGGAGTTAAAATTAATATCATTGATACGCCTGGTCACGCCGATTTTGGGGGAGAGGTAGAGCGGGTCTTGAATATGGCAGATGGCGTATTGCTTCTGGTTGACGCCTTTGAAGGGCCTATGCCACAAACCCGTTTTGTATTGCAGAAAGCATTGAATTTGGGCAAAAAGGCCATTGTTGTTATCAATAAAGTTGACAAACCCAATTGTGATCCCGACAAAACCCATGATGAAATATTTGATTTGTTTTACAATCTTGGAGCCAATGAAGACCAATTGGATTTTACAACGGTTTTCGGATCGGGAAAACAGGGTTGGTTTGGTTCAGATTGGAAATCTCCAACATCCGATCTTGCATTTTTAATGGATACAATACTGGAAATTATACCTGCCCCAGTTCAACGCGATGGAACCCCCCAGTTACAGATTACAAGTTTAGATTATAGCAGTTATACCGGTCGAATTGCCGTGGGTCGCTTGCACCGTGGGGTATTAAAGGAGAATATGCCCGTGGCCTTGGTAAAACGGAATGATAAAGTAGAAAAATCCCGCATCAAAGAATTGTTCATTTTTGATGGTCTGGGTAAACGAAAAGTTTCTGAGGTTGCGTGTGGAGATATTTGTGCAATTACGGGCATTGAAAATTTTGAGATCGGAGATACAATCGCTGATTTTGAAAATCCAGTGGCTATGCCCAGCTTAAAAATTGACGAGCCAACGATGAGTATGCTTTTCACCATTAACAATAGCCCATTTTTTGGCAAGGAAGGCAAACATGTTACCAGTCAAAAGATACGTGAGCGTCTCATGAAAGAAACCGAAAAGAATTTGGCTTTGCGGGTCGAAGAAACCAATAGTGCGGACCAATTTTTGGTATTCGGAAGGGGAATTCTGCATTTGGGCGTTCTGGTTGAAACCATGCGCAGAGAAGGCTATGAATTACAACTTGGACAACCGCGTGTCATCATAAAGACAATCAAAGGAAAAACCTGTGAGCCAATCGAAGTGCTTACAGTGGATGTCCCCGACCACCATAGTGGCAAGGTAATAGAATATGCAAGTCAACGTAAAGGTGAAATGACAAGCATGTTGCCAAAGGGAGACATGGTTCGATTGGAATTTGATATCCCTTCGCGTGGCCTTATAGGTTTGCGTAACAATTTACTCACTGCAACCCAAGGTGAAGCGATTATGGCACACAGGCTTAAGGGTTATGAGCCATGGAAAGGAGCAATGCCTATGCGTTTTAATGGCGTTTTAATTAGTAAAGAAAAAGGTCCAGCTACTCCATATAGCATGGACAAACTAAAAGACCGTGGCAATTTTTTCATTCATTCCGGATCTGAGGTGTATACCGGTCAAATTATTGGAGAACATATAAAACCTGGTGATTTGGTTATCAATCTTTGTATTGCAAAACAAATGACAAATTTTAGGGCAGCAGGGAAGGATGACAATACAATGTTGGCACCGCCAAGAATTTTTGACCTTGAGGAAGCGATGGAGTATATTCAGGAAGACGAATTTGTTGAGGTAACGCCCGAAAATATTCGTTTGCGAAAAATATACCTCGATGAGAACGAGCGCAAACGCGCATCACCCAAAATGGTTGTTGAAGCGTAGTTTTAGTAAATAAATTTTCAATCAAAGTGTTCATTTTCTTGAACAATTCGACTTTTAGGAGCAAGTATCCATTGCTTAATTCGATATTTGTATCATAAATGATGTTCGCTTCATTAACGATAGCCTTGGGTTCTTTCTTTGCCGAACCATACAATGTTAAGCCACATATAGATAGTAATGAATTCCGAACAATTCGCTTTGGAGCGGATTTTGGGGCATCGCTTTTATTTTCTGGATCGTCGCCCAATTGGTCGAGTGGTGGATCAAACAATATCAATGGAAATGGATTTATGATTGCATTTGCCCAGATAAAGAAGCCCAATACAAGTTTTGACAATATACTTAAAGTCAATATTGGGTGGTTGTCATCTAGGCAAATCGACAATTTTAATGTCAAATACAGAGTCAATAAAAAAACCCTCGACAATGTATTCTTAGACAGTAAGTTTGGCCATACGATTAACGCAGAACCTGGAATGTCTATTTTCGGAGGATTGAATTTTCAAACCCAATTGTTGGATGGATATACCTATTCCCGTAATTCTGTCGGTAGGGAGCTTGCGGTATTAAATTCAGGGTTCCTTAGTCAGGGTCAAACCCAATTTGCGCTGGGCATTGAATACAAACCGATGCCTTCATTTTATTGTAGATTGGGGTGCCTCACACTTAAACAAACCTATATGATCAATCAGTTGCTCTATTCAATTAGAAATGAGCAAATTATTGCTAGGGTTAAGAAAGAGCAATATTTTGATAACCAATTGGGGGTGCAATTTCAGCTCGGATCTCAGCGTGATTTTGGAATAACGAAGCAAGTGAGTATGAAGATCAATTACTTGGGATTTGCCCCCTATGTCAGCGATGAGGCAAGTTTAGACAGCCGCATTGATTTCTCTTTGATAACCAAAATAACGAAACACATTAACCTAAATTATACCTTAATTGGAATATATGACAAAGATTTGGTCAAATCAGGTGCCAGTGCTTGGCAAAACTCTTGGTTGTTTGGTTTGGGTTATATTCATTCGCTGTAAGGTTTCCGATATTGATAAGATTGAAGCCATGGAGTAGTATGTATATCGAGCCTAAAGCCCATCATAAAACCTTGGCTAATATTGAAGTTGCCTCGGATATTCCTTTCAACAATTCCAGCCAATACCATAGGCTCCCCACCTAGTTGTCTGTTGAGGGGTGGTAACACAATTGGGAGTATTTGTAACAAGGGAAATTCAATTGCTTGGAGAAGTTGCTTGCAATAGGGCGATGAGTGCAAGTGCATTTTCTTTGTTATTAAAAGTGTGCAAGAGTGTTTTCTTTCGATTGTTTATATCTTCTTGGTTAAAGGCAAGCGAATAACAATGCCTTATTTTATTGGCCAGGTCTATTGGATTATCGGCAATAGTACACAATGATTCTAGTTGCGTTTCTTTTACCATTTCGCTATTCGCCACAACATGTCGGCCCCGATATAAGGAATTTAGCAATTTTAATTTTATGCCAGTCGACTGAAAGGTAATTATTGCATTTACTTGTGCATTGCGCATTAATTCAAAGATATTTTCAGCAGTTAAGTTTGCTTTTAGGCTTATGTGCGGGTATTTAGAGATGGATTTTTGCAAGGCATTTGAGGGGTTGTTGCCAGCGATGATGCAGGGTTCTTTCAGCAATGGAAAAACCTTTTCAACCAAATACAGTGCGGCCCTATCATTTTCGGGTATCGAAAGGTTTCCATGATAGAGAATGTAATCTCCAGTTCCTGCAAGCGAAACAACATCGACATTTGAATGAAATGCGGGTATATAGCTGGCCTTTCCATAGGTTTGATGAAAATATTTTGTTTCCATTGGAGATATTCCCGCGATGGCGCTGGCCTTTTCTAAAACAGTTTCATAGTGTTTGAGTCGCTTTGCTTCGAGATAATAAAACGCCCTTTTTATCCAAAGTCTTTCTGCATCACCCAAAGATTTATAGTAATTGTGTTCTATATTGTGCGCCCTAACAACCATATTTCTGTTGCGTAATTCAGGCCTGTTTAGGTGGGATGTTGAATGCAAACCCTCGAATAGAATTGGGTTGTTATCCATGAGCAAATTGCGCAATAGAACTTGGCTGTTTCGGGTACTCACCACATAGGGATTTCTGCCCCAAAAAGGATTCACCCAAGAGCGACGGTAATAATAATGTGTTTTGTAAGTGAGTGCTTCAAGTTCTGGCGACGGAATTTTTCCTTTGTATAAAAAGACATGCAAAATTATCTCAATGCCCAATTCGTGAAAGCTTCGTATTTTGTGATAAATATCAGTTGCACCCCCATAATCTGGAGGGTAGGGCAGGTCGAAAGAGATGATATGGATGCGTTTTTTTGTCAACTCGTTAATCTAGGTTTAGAGAATAGGGTTTTGTATATTTCAATCAGTTGCGGTTCTTCGTTCTTCCAAATCCAGTTGCGGGCGGCATCTTTGCAATTGGATTGTATTTTTTGATATAATTTTTGGTTGGTAAGCATTTCATTGGCTTGACGAACAATGCTTTCAACAGTAGGTTCTGTGATTAAACCCACTTGAAAATCGCCCAACAATTTTTCGTATTCCGGAAATGGATTAACAAGGCTTGGCAAATGCGCTTGGACATAGTCGAAAAATTTGTTGTTCAGCGAAAGATAATAACTCAGACCCGCATTTTCGCTTACATTAAATCCAAGGTAGGCCAATGAAGCCAAGGCCGGCAATTGGCTTGGGTCGAGCATGCCCAAAAAGAAAATTTTGTGTTGCAGATTTTCGCTAGATACTTGTTCCCCTAAAGATTGACTCAGATCGCCTTCTCCTGCCAAAACCAAATCACAGGGAATCTGGTGCATTGCACGAATCAGAATTTCAAGTCCGCGGCCTTCATTTAAAGCTCCTTGGTATAATATAAATTGTCTATTTTTTAGAAGTTCTATGGTAGAATGGGGTAGTGTATGGATGGAAATGTTGTTTGTCAAATGGACTTCGGTTGATCCACGCATTATTTTATTGGATGAAGCAACCATCGGGTCGTCTTTTTTATTGTTGGCGTTGGATTGAACAGTTGCTTTCAGGAACCTACCGCGGTGGTCAATATTCCCGATAGGCATATTACGCAAAACAGAAACAGGCTTTTGGTATTTTTCTTGGAACCATAGGGCAATGGCCGATCCAACAGTATAGTTGGCAGTGCTGTTGTTGAAAGTAAATCGTTGAATCTTGAGCCATATTTTTTGTATGCCGGGGCGACGCTGCACTTCGGGTGTATGGCTAAATAATTCATGGGCGTCGAATACATGTGGCTTGGATTTTAATTTACATGCAAGAATTCCGGGCACGGAGGTGTCGAGATCTATGCTACAAATTGCATCAAAGCGTTGAAAAAGTAAAAAGAAAAATAAGCGAATAGAATATTCGAGATAAAACAATTTTCCTTTCGAAAATATAAGGTATTGAAGTCGAGTTTGAATAAAAAGCTTAATTTCTAGAGGTTTAGATTGCTTGAGTTGGCGTCCAATTAGCACAATATCGTAACCCGCTACAGACATCGAGTTGCAAATGCGATGCATTCGCTGATCAAAACTCAAATCATTGCTTACTGTAAATATTATTCTCCTACCCATTCCCAATCACCGTTTGCGTTTTCAATAATACAACCTTCATCGAGTAATTCACGAAGGATTTGGGTATACAATGCTTTTTTGCTTAGTGAAAGCGTGTTTACAATATCACTGGGCTTTTGGGGTTTGTTTACCAAGGTGTTTTGCCACCATTGTCGAATGGGCATGCGTTTTCCATCGGAAGTATTCTTACATACATCACACAATCCACATGAAGAAAGTGCAGCTGAAATTTTGGATGAGGTGTTAAAATAATTCTGCCAAAAAATTGACCGACAGCACTTTACAGAGGAGTATTCTTCCATTTTCTGTAAGGAAAGGATTCTTCTTTCAAACAATATTTTTAATGCATCTGTGTTTAAGGTTGGGTAAAGCGATCGTGCTTCAGGCAAAGTGATTGAAGGGAAATTGGTTTGCGGAGAATACTTCAATATTCCCATGGCATCCAGTCGATATAGGTTTTCTATTGTCTGTTCTGGAGTGATTCGCAGACGTTTTGCCAATCCTTGTTCGTAAATGATAGCAGGGTAGTCGAAAATACCACCGTGAGATCTCAAAAGGCTGTCTACGATGGGTTCTAGATTCTTGTATTGCCTTTTTGCATGGCCACAATCCTCTATTCTGCGAAGCATTTTTACCTTTGAAGGCATCCAATTTTCTTCCAAAAAATTCCATTGTCCAATGACTTCCAAGGCTTTGATTCCATGAAGCAAATCGCTTATTGGGATACTGTTTTGCTGAGAAATCGCATACAAATCAAGGGGAAATGTTTGAAACGCTCCTTCTCCTCCCGCCAGTTGCAAATGGTTCATTGTGGCATGGTAAATATGTGTTAGCGCTTTTTCTCCAGGGTGTTGTTTAACCAAATCTTCCTGTATATGCACCCAATCTTGCGGCCGATGAAGCAAAATACAATAACTTTTTTTTCCATCACGTCCAGCCCTTCCCGATTCTTGGTAATAATCTTCTGGATTCTTGGGTGGGTGCGTGTGCACAACCAGGCGCACATTAGACTTGTCAACCCCCATTCCAAAAGCATTGGTACAAACCATAATTCTGAATTGGTTATTGATCCAAGCAGTTTGACGTTTAGCCCGCTCATCATGGCTTAATCCAGCATGGTAAAATAGGGTAGAAAATCCGGAATTCGCCAACATTTTTGTTGTTTCTTCTACCTCCTTGCGGGTATGAGCGAATACCAAGGTGCTCCCCCTTGATTTTTCAATCAGACGGGTCAAACTCCCCGCTTTATTTTCGGTTTGGATGCCGTAAAAAACCAAATTTTTTCTTGTAAAATCCCCTGAGTGAATGCTTGGATTTATTAATTGCAGACCCGAAACAATGTCGTCTTGAATCCATTGTGGGGCACTGGCGGTGAATGCTGCCACAGGGATTCCTGGCAACAATTTTCGCACTTCAACCAGTTTTTGATAGGATGGTCTAAAATCTTGACCCCACATGGAGATACAATGGGCTTCATCAATTACCAACATTTTGATTGAAAGATTGGCTATATAACCCCGGAAATTTTTCGTTGCCAATCTTTCTGGTGATAGGTAAAGCAAGCGATAATGTCCTTTCAACGCATTGTCTAAGATTGTCTTTGATTCTGAGTGAGTATGGCCGCTATGCAACGCTTCTGCAGGGATATTTCTTTTATGTAGGGCGTCGACCTGGTCTTTCATCAATGCAATGAGTGGAGAAATAACCAAAGTGAGTCCTTCGTGAATCAGGGCAGGCAATTGGAAACAAATACTTTTCCCACCTCCCGTTGGCAGCAAAGCCATTGTGTCTTTGCCAGCCAATAAAGACTGTATGATGGCCAATTGTTCAGGACGAAATTCGTCATAACCCCAATATTTATTGAGGATTTCCTTGTGTGTCATGGCCATTATTTTGGATCAATCTGTCAAAACTTGATGTCTGAAGATGGCGACACCTTTATGCAAACGTTGAAAAAACTGATTTGGGGATTTTTTAGCCACCACACTGAGTGTAGTGCATTTTGATACCATATTGTTGAGCCATGCATAAATCAAATGGTCATTGGGGTATTTCATAATCCAACTTAAATCGTTGTGCAATACCTGTAGAGAATGGCCAAAGCTATCGGAATCAGATGAGAGTTTCTTGGTTCGAAAGGCAACAATTTCAGAATGTACTGCAGACAGGGCTTCGATAATGAGGTCGAAATGCTTGCAAATCGACAAGGTTTCAGACAATGTGGGTTCTGTTTCGCAACGAAGTCTTCTATAGACAGAGTCTACACTCGTTTCAAGTAATTTCCTCAATGGTTTTGCAAGGCTCAAATGTGGGGAAGTGACATTTTTTAACAACGCAATAAATGGCTTTTGAATAGGGGTGTCCATCAATTTGATTGTCGGTAAATGTATACAATAAAAACTGTAAAAAAATAGAAATCCCTGGGTGAGGAACTATGATTTTGATGGACTGAGTGTTACGTTCCCATCGCACATCTGCAATTTTCGGTCGGCGATATTTGCCAATGACATATTGTGTGTAACAATTACAAAAGTTTGCCCAAAATCATTGCGCATTTTTAGAAAATACTCCTGAATTAATTCGGCATTTTGGGTGTCTAAATTTCCGGTAGGTTCATCGGCAAAGATTACCCTTGGATTGTTGAATTGCGCCCTAGCGATGGCAACGCGTTGCTGTTCTCCACCAGAAAGTTGCTTGGGTTTATGGTGTATTCTGTCAGAAAGTCCCAAATAATCTAACAATTCATGGGCCCTAAATGCCGCTTTTTGTTTCCCCATTTTGGCGATAAGTCCAGGCATCATTGCGTTTTCCAGGGCAGTGAATTCAGGCAATAATTGGTGAAATTGAAAAACGAATCCCAATTCTTTATTTCGGAACGCTGCCAGTTTGTTTGCAGACAATTCTAATATTGCCGTGTTGTGAATGAATATTTCACCTTGGGTTGGTTTTTCGAGTGTACCCAATAGTTGAAGCAAGGTGCTTTTCCCTGCCCCACTTTCACCGATGATTGCCACAATTTCTCCAGAGGAAATCTCTAGGTCGATACCCTTCACAACATGAAGATGGCCATAATACTTGTGTAAATTCTTGCAGAAAACCATAATGAAAACCCAAGGGCATACCTTGTAATTGGATCAAATTTAGTTATTTTCGCGAACGATTAATATAGCATTCCCCTAATATTATGAACATCCACGAGTATCAAGCCAAAGAAATTCTTAAACAATACGGAGTAGCCGTTCAGGAAGGATTTATTGCAGAGTCTCCAGAAGAAGCGATGGAAGCTGCCCAGAAAGTAAGAGATCATTTTCACAGTGATTGGTGTGTACTGAAAGCACAAATTCATGCTGGGGGCCGTGGTAAAGGAAAGATACAAGGAAGCGAACAGCGCGGAGTCCAATTGGCTAAAAGCCCTGAGCAGGCTGCTGAAATTGCAAAAAACATGCTGGGAGGAACCCTTGTTACCATTCAAACAGGAGAATTGGGAAAAGTTGTAGGGAAAGTATTGGTAGCACAAGATGTTTTTTATCCTGGGAACAGTGATCCCAAAGAATTTTATATGAGTGTTCTTTTGGATCGAACCAAAAAACAAAATGTCATTATTTATACCACGGAGGGCGGAATGAATATCGAAGAAGTTGCCGAGAATCATCCCGAAAAAATTCAAAGGGAATGGGTAAGCCCTTCAGTGGGTTTGCAGCCCTTCCAAGCAAGAAAAATTGCATTTAACTTGGGACTTACAGGCAAATCATTCAAGGAGATGGTGGCATTTGTAACAGCCTTGTACAGGGCATACGATGAAACTGATAGTGCTATGTTTGAAATAAACCCGGTGCTAAAAACCTCGGACGATCGAATCATTGCGGTTGATGCCAAAGTAAATTTGGATGACAATGCTTTATACCGCCATCCGGACTTTTTATTACTCCGAGACCTAGCAGAGGAAGATCCTACCGAAGTTGAAGCAGGAAAATACAACTTAAATTATGTAAAATTGGACGGGAATGTTGGCTGCATGGTCAATGGTGCGGGATTGGCGATGGCAACCATGGATATCATTAAACTCAGCGGGGGTGAGCCTGCAAATTTCTTGGATGTGGGCGGTGCGGCAAATGCAGAAACCGTTGAGGCAGGGTTTCGTATTATTATGAGCGATTCCAATGTAAAAGCAATTCTCATCAATATTTTTGGGGGTATTGTTCGCTGTGATAGGGTCGCCAATGGGGTAGTAGAGGCGTATCGAAAAATCGGGAATGTTCAAATACCCATTATTGTACGTTTACAAGGAACCAATGCGGTAGAAGCCAAACGAATTATTGATGAGAGCGGGTTGAAGGTATACAGTGCAATTGCCCTCCATGACGCAGCCATCCTTGTTGAACAAGTACTCAAAGGATAAATAGTTGTGGGTGGTGGCGAATCATCTGGAATGTGAAATTCTGAACTGTTTTTGGGTGCTCGCGGGTGTGTAAAACAAAAACTGGATTCTTACGATTCTGTGGTTTCTATTTTGCGAATTGCGCACGTATTTTATGCGTTACTGTACAATTCAAAAGGCAGTCGGATTTTTGGTTAATAAGGTCAAAAATTGCCTTGTATCCAAGACTTATCTTTGAAAATATGAGATTCGTATGGTTTGTCTTATTGATGGCAGCGACAAGTTCGTTATTGGGCCAAGAAGGTATGCAGAATCAGTTCCCAGAAACTTATTTTGAAAGGGGAATTGAATTGTACAGGGAAGGCAGATTTAATGCCGCTGCATCACAGTTTAGAAATTATACCAATGTTGCAGTGACGAGTACCCATAGCAGTGAAGCAGGTTATTATTACGCTATTTCCAAGCTCAAGGCCGGACATACTGACGGGGTAGCTTCTTTGCAGCAATTTCTCGAAAAAAATCCGGGATCACTTAAAATAACCGAAGCCAATTTGGCTTTGGGAGATTATTATTATCTCAAGATGCGCTATGGCAATGCGATGCGCTTTTATAAAAATGTAGACGCCAAAGCAATTGACAAGGATTTGCGCCCGCAATTTAATTACCGTAAAGGATACTGTGCTGTATCACAAAAAAAATATAAAGAAGCAGTTGAAACCTTGAAAAGTGTTGCAAATACCCCAGGCGAATACCGCGATTTAGGAAGTTATTATTATGGCTTTGCTTGTTTAATGGTGGGGGATTTTCCACAATCTATAGAAGCACTTGAAAGAATTAGAGACAAGGGTTATGAAAATGTTCGTCTGTATCTGGCCCAAGTGCATTATCAAATGAGCAATTATGACTATGCATTGTCCGAGCTCGAAAAAGTGGGTAATACCATTCCACGCAAGCAGGTGGAATGGCTAAAAGGCAAGAGTTATTTCCGAAAAAACAATTTTGAAAAAGCCGCTGAATCATACCGTCTGGCCCAGTTGTTGCCGGACACGCTTGCCGTCGAGGAAAGATATGAAATAGGCTATTCATTTTACCGAACAGGAGATTATAAAGGCAGTGAGATATGGTTGCGAAGTGTTGCATCAGGGGGAGATAGTCTTTCTCAAATTGCCAGTTTTCAATTGGGGAATGCATTGATGAAACAGAAAAATAACCGCGAGGCAATGAATGCTTTTGCGGAGGCTTTTCGCACTGGATTTAATGCAGACATTGCTGAAATTGCTTTGTTTAATCAGTCTAAGTTGGCCATACAATTGGGAGATTACAGTTCGATTGGCTTGCTAGACAAATATGTAAAGTTGTTTCCAAACAATAGCAATGCAAAAGAAGCGGTTAAGCTAAAAGCCCGACTGTTAATCAATACGGATAGTTACAGAGAAGCGGTTGCACTTCTCGATGCATTGGATGAATTAGATGCACAAACCGAAGAAATATACCAAAGAGTAACCCTTGCAAGGGGGATGGAGTTGTATAAAAGCCGAAATTTTAATGGCGCCATTGAGTTATTTGATAAATGTGCTTCAAAACGTGTAAATGCCGATATGGGTGCACAGGCGGTATTTTGGAAGGCGGAAACATATATGCAGCAGGGAAATGTTGCCCTGGCGATGTCGGCCTACCAGACATTTTTAGATCGTCCATATTCTGCTTTAACAGAAGTTCATCCCTATGCTTATTATGGAATGGGGTATGTGAAATACGGATTGAAACAATATGAAGAGGCTGCCTTGGAGTTTGGTAAATTTACCCTTCAAGCTGCAAATGGGCGCTATGATGAGCGGATGGTTCACGATGGGTATTTGCGCTTGGGAGATTGTAATTTCATGACAAAACAATTAGAAGAAGCCTTAAAAGCTTACGCCTATGTGAGTGTGAAAAAGGGAAATGATGCAGATTATGCTCTTTACCAGAGTGGATTGATATACGGACTTTTGGAAAAATCAGATGAGAAGTTGGGTGTGCTAAAACGGCTCATCGACAATTTTCCCAATTCGCGGTTGATTGTGGATGCCTATTTCGCGATTGCAGAGGAATATATGGTTTCCGACAGAAGTGTCAATGCAGAAAAATATTACAGTGAAATATTGCAAAGGTTCCCAAACAATCCCATGGCAAACAAGGCCTATTCTCCTTTGGGTCGGATTTATTACAACAACAACAAGTCGGATGAAGCCATCCAGACGTATACCAAATTTTACGATACTTATCCTGGAACGGCAGAAGCACAGGCAGCAAATGAGATGGTGAGAAAAATTTATTCTGAGCAAGGAAACGCCAAAGAATATGTTCGTTGGAAAAAAAGTCGTGGTGGAATTTCTGACAATGACCAAGATAGTTTGCTATACGATGCCGCCTTCAGTGCCTATGAAAAAGCGGATTACCCTATGGCAAAAAAAGGGTTTGATTCCTATCTCAATGATTTTCCGAAAGGCGCATTTTATTTTTCTGCGAATTATTATTTGGCTCAGAGCAATGAACAGCTCAAAAACACAGCAGAAGCAATCAAATATTATTCACTGGTTGCTTTATCCAATAGCGGGGATCTTAAGGAAGATGCGGCAATGGCAGTATTGAAATTACTCGGTGACGGCCCTTCTTGCGACCAAATTATGCCTTTTGTAGAGGTGCTTGAGCCGATTACCCATTCTCGAGAAACCCAACAAAATTGTTGGAAGACCCTGATGTATTGTTATGCCAAAAACGACAACATTGTCCTATTAGAATCAATTTCAACCAAGGTATTGGCCGACGCATCTTCACCACAAGAATTGCGCACGGAAGCCAAATTGGTTTTAGTGAAAGCCGATATCAAATCGGGTAAGACAGACAATGCCATCCATGATTTGAAAAACATTTATAGTGCAGATAACAATCGGTTTGCAGCAGAAGCCAAATATGTAGAAGCCGAATTTTTATACTCTAAAGACAGTGTAGAGGCTTGTAAAAATGCCTGTTATGCTATTCTTGATGGTTTTAATGGATACGATTTATGGGTGGGGAAGGCTTTGATATTATTGGGAGATGCCTTTAAAAAAGAGACAGATTTTTTTAACGCCAAAGCCACCTGGAATGGGGTTGTAGAAAATTTTGACATACCAGAATTGACCAAGGAAGCCAAAGCCAAATTAGATCAATTGGCCGCCGAACAATCGGCTGTTTTAAAGACTGAGTAATCTTCTTGGATTTGTTTTCCTCATTTCTTGGATTCGTCTACCGTGGCAAGGTGCCATCCCCCCCAAAAAAAAATATCCCAGCAGAGTTTCTGGGATATTTTTTGTAAAAAACCGGTTTGTTTTTTATTTCAGATCCAATATGGATGAACCCATTTTATAGCCATCAGAATATATTTCAACGGTATATTTTCCTGTTTTGAGTTGAGCAGTGGGTTTCCAAACAGTGGGTTGAACGGGTTTGGTTGTATTTTCAAAAACCGAGCTGATTTTGTAGGTATACTTACTCGATTTCCCATCAATATCAAAGGTTCCTCCCTGGCCATTATTTGCCAAGGTTATTCCTTCAGGTCCAGTAATTTTGATATACAAGGTTTTATCACCCGCCAAAGCCACGGTGTTTTCATTGATGCTGAAACTAATTCTAAAGGCTTCTACAGCAGTGGCTTTCAGGGTTCCAGTTTCTTTTCCTGTAAGCCATTTTTTCTTAAGAGTTTCGATTTTAACAGCACTGGCTTGCAAACGAGAAGCCAAGGCAATGAGTTTTGTTTTCTCAGCAGACAATAGGGTATTGTTGTTGTTGAGATTTGTATTTTGATTTTCGAGAACAGTATTCTTTGCGGTGAGTTCTTTATTTTCTGACTCCAATTTTGCCAAGCGAGAAGTGAATTCTTCCAATTGGGCTTTTAATTCGTTGAGGGATGATTGGCTGTTGGCCTTGGTCGTTTTTAATTCAGATACCAATTGGGTTATTTCTTTTTTTCGTCGTATTAAGTCCTCAGATAAAATTAAGTTGTCTCCCGCAAGGGCCAAACTGTCTTTTTTGTATTGCTCAAGCAGAACTTCCGCTTTAGACAATGCTTCTTCTTTGCCTTTTAAAGCAATCTCTACCTCGGTCTTGGCTTTTTCAGTAATGTCTTGTTTGTTGCTAATGTTATTTAACAAATAAAGTAGAACTAATACAATCAATACCAACATACCCACGATAGTGTATAAGAGGTTTTTTTTGTTTGATTTAGATTCGTTTTCCATAAAAATATTAGGAGTTTAAAATAAACTTACGCAATTAAAGTACAAATTTCTTGCCAAAACGAATTTTAGAGTGCTGATTTGCATCTAATTATGCAAATTAGCGAATTGTTGCCAAATTTATTGCTCATCAAGCCCACTATTTTTGAGGACCATCGCGGACATTTTTTTGAAAATTTTCGGGAAGACGTACTTTCACAGTTCGGGGTAAAAGATGCTTTTATTCAAGACAATCAAAGTTTATCACATCGGGGAATTCTAAGGGGTTTGCATTTTCAAAGTAATCCGTATGCCCAAGGAAAACTTGTTCGGGTGATTACGGGCGCTGTATTGGATGTAGCATTGGATATCCGTAGGGATTCTTTAACCTACGGCCAGTTTGTGGCGATTGAATTGAGTGCGGCCAATAAGCTGATGCTGTTCATTCCTCCGGGTTTTGCTCATGGCTTCGCCACCTTACAAAACGATACAATTTTTACGTATAAGTGCTCTCAATATTACCATCCTTTGAGTGAGGGTGGCGTGTTGTGGAATAGCCCCTCATTGGCGATACCTTGGCAACTCGAGAATCCTATTCTATCCGACAAAGATTCACAGTTGCCCGATTTTTCCGATTTCGTCAGTCCATTTAATTGATACAAACAACATCCACCAACAAAAGAATGTCAGACCAAGAGAAAACAAAATTCCTTATCGAACAACTTGCAGCCAAATTTGCCATCGACGGACAGAATGTGAATGATTACCTTGAAGGGGTTTTGCATGCCAACTATGAACCCTATTGGAGATATATTGCACTGGATGCGCTGTTGGGATTACAGCAACCCAAAACAGATATTCCCGACGAGATGGTATTTATTACCTACCACCAAATTACGGAATTGTATTTCAAACTTATTCTTCACGAACTCAATCAGATAAAGGCTGCTTCTATCGATATAGATCGTTTTGTTGACAAAATTATAAGAATTAGAAGGTACCTCAACAACCTGATAGCAAGCTTTGATATTATGATTGATGGGATGGAAAAGGAGCAATTTCTCAAATTTAGAATGGCGCTTTTACCGGCAAGTGGATTTCAGAGTGCGCAGTTTAGAATGATAGAGATGGCATTCACAGACATGAAAAATCTTGCAATTCAAACAACACGTGAGGGTCTTGCAAGTGCTTCATTGGAAGAACAATACAATGCTATTTATTGGAAACAGGGGGCAATGGATACGACCACTGAGAAAAAAACCCTGACATTGACCCAGTTTGAGGAAAATTACCAAGAGCAATTTCTTGCCTGGGCAAAGACTTGGCAAACCTGCAATCTGTATCAGATCGCCAAAAAAATGATGGCCAATGGCATATTGACCGATAGGTTGAAATCAGAATTTCGATTGTTGGATACGTGTCTTAATGTAAATTGGCGACTTTCCCATTATCGATCTGCGGTTCGATATCTTTCTAATGGTATAGGAAATGCAGACGTCCGAGCCACTGGCGGAACCAATTGGCAGAAATTTTTGCCACCCAAGTTTCAAAAAATAGTGTCTTTTCCTGAATTATGGACTGATACAGAATTGGCTGAATGGGGAAAGTCTTGGGTTGACGAGCAAATCGGGTAAAGAAGGACAAACAGGATGGCAAATATTACTTTACTGGAGGCCCAAGAAGAAGTTGATCGTTGGATTAAAACGGTAGGTGTCCGTTATTTTTCTGAGCTAACCAATACCGCTGTTTTGATGGAGGAAGTGGGTGAATTGGCTCGATTGATGGCCCGAAAATATGGAGATCAATCGTTTAAAGCAGGAGAAAATGATGAAAATTTGGGTGATGAAATGGCAGATGTTTTATTTGTGTTACTTTGTTTGGCGAACCAAACAGGTATCGATTTAACAAAAGCATTCCAGCGTAATCTAGAGAAGAAAACCCACCGAGACGCATCCCGACACAAAGACAATCCCAAGTTGGCTTAGGTTTTCAAGGGATTATTTGTCTTAAAAGGGGTTTTCACAAACAAACAACGCGTTTGTTTAATCGTTAACTTTGCATTGTTTTGTCAAACTCAGGTATAAGTTCTCGTAAACAAGACCATATTCAATTGGCTTTTGATTCGCAATTGAAAAATGTCGATGAGCGTTTTTATTATGAGCCCATGCTCTCGGCTCACCCCGGTGACGGCGTGATACCGATTGCTGTCATTGCAAATATACCTATGCGGGCACCCATTTGGATTAGCAGTATGACGGGTGGATCAGCATTGGCGGGTAAAATAAACCAATTGCTGGCCGAAGTCTGTAAAGAATTTGCTTTGGGAATGGGTTTGGGATCTTGCAGGCCTGTATTGGAAAATTCGGGCTACTCTTCTGATTTTTGCATTCGTAAATACATGGGAAATCAGCCCTTATTTGCAAATATTGGCATTGCCCAAATAGAAGAACTTTTGCTTAAAGGCAGGTTTTCAGAATTGGTGGACATGGTAAATCGATTGGAGGCAGATGGATTGATTGTTCATGTTAATCCCCTCCAAGAATGGATGCAGCCCGAAGGAGATCGCTTTAAAACTTCTCCTATAGATACCATCAGACGCGTATTGGATGGGGTTACATTCCCAATCATTGTTAAAGAAGTAGGTCAGGGGTTTGGTCCACGCAGCCTTAAAGCCTTGTTGCAATTGCCTTTAGAAGCGATCGAATATGGGGCTTTTGGGGGAACCAATTTTAGCAAATTAGAAGTTCTCAGAAGGGATTTGTCGGACCGGGATTTGTTAGAGCCTGTTCAATATATCGGCCATACAGCGATTGAAATGACCGAATGGGTCAATACAATATCAGTTGAATTGGGCGATTCCTGCTTATGCAAACGTGTTATTGTTTCGGGCGGAATTGGAAATTTCTTGGATGGATACTATCATTTATTGCGTTTAAACATGCCTTCTTTATATGCCCAAGCCTCGCCTTTTTTGAAATATGCATTAGAGGGAGAAAATGCATTACACCAATTTGTTTCTGCCCAAGTCAAGGGTTTGCAATTGGCATATGCTTTTTTAACATTAAAAGATTCAAAATGATACAAGCCATAAAAGGGTTTAGCAAACTGAGCAAACAAGCCAAAATCGAGTGGCTATTGAGCAATTATGCTAGCAATAGGGATAGGTCATTAGAGATGCTCGAAGGGTATTGGCACAACCGCCCAGAGGTGCAAAAATTACACGATGAATTCATTGAGAATACCTTGAGTAATTATTATATGCCTTTCGGGGTAGCACCCAATTTTCTCATCAATAATCGTTTGTATGCCCTTCCATTGGCAATAGAAGAAAGTAGCGTCGTGGCAGCAGCAGCCAAAGCAGCCAATTTTTGGCTCGAGAGGGGTGGCTTTAAGACAAGTGTAATCGGCACCGTTAAAATTGGTCACGTTCATTTTATTTGGAAGGGATACAATGTTATGGCATTGCGAAAATTACTCGATGAAAATATGAATATGTTTTTCGAATCGACGGATCAGATTACCCAAAACATGCGTGCGCGTGGCGGAGGTGTTGTTTCGATAGCGTTGATAGACAAAACCGATTCTGAGCCCAACTATTATCAATTGGAGGCTAAGTTTGAAACCTGCGATAGTATGGGTGCCAACTTTATTAATAGTTGTTTGGAAGCGTTTGCCAAGGTGTTAACAACCCTAGTTGAGGGAGCTGTTCATAGTCTGGGAGATGCGCCAGTTCAGGTGATAATGAGTATTTTGAGCAATTTTACTCCCGGGTGCTTGGTTCGAGCAGAAGTATGGTGTAAGATCGATGAGATTGAAGAAGGTAGCGGAATTGAGAATCGTGAATTTGTCGACAAATTTTGTCGGGCCATCCGTATTGCCGAGATAGAGCCATATCGAGCCGTTACGCAAAACAAAGGCATTATGAATGGGATAGATGGGTTGGTCATTGCGAGTGGCAATGATTTCCGGGCTACGGAGGCCTGTGCTCATGCCTATGCTGCAAGAAATGGACGCTATACCAGTCTCACCCATGCAGAAGTTGTTGGAAATGAATTTCATTTTTGGATAGAATTGCCACTGAGCTTGGGAACGGTTGGAGGCATTACAAATTTGCATCCCATGGTTCGGTTTTCACATGAATTATTGGGATATCCTTCGGCTAGCCAATTAATGGAAATTGCTGCGGTTGCAGGCTTGGCACAAAACTTTAGTGCAGTTAGGTCTCTCATTACATCTGGAATTCAAAAAGGACATATGAAAATGCACTTGCTGAATATTTTGAATCAATTGGAAGCCACTGATTCTGAAAAAGAAGCTATAATCCATTTTTTTAAAGATAAAATTGTGAGCCATAGTGCTGCTATTGAAACCTTCCTGTCGGTTCGAGGACTTGGGAATACATCCGAGATAAATCAAGCAAAATCTTCAAATTGAAATCGTATTTCTCTCACGGAAAAATATTGTTATGTGGCGAATATGCAGTAACCATTGGTATTGAGGCTTTGGCATTGCCCGTTAGAAAAGGACAATGGATGGATGTATGGGAGTTTGATTCTCCCTCAGAAGACCATTTGGTATGGAATGCGATAGATTGCAATGGAAATCATTGGCTCAATGAAACATTTCCATTGCCTATACATGAATCAAACGAAGAATGTTCAGGGGAGAGGGGGGTCCTTTTATCAATGTTAAAGCAGGTTCCGTCCAATTTTTGGGCTGCCCGAAGTTCGTATCGCATCGAGACCCAATTGGAGTTTGAACAAAACAGCGGATTGGGTAGCTCAAGTACCCTGATTGCCAATTTTTCCCACTGGACGGGTTTGGATGCCCAGCGTTTACAACAATCAGTATTTGGTGGCAGTGGATACGACATTGCCTTGGCCGAGTTGGGAAAACCCCTAATTTTTTGGATAGAAAAAGAACAGGCCAATTGGGCACCTTGGACGCTTCACGAAAATCTTACATCAAATTGGCATTTGGTTTTTTTGGGTAAAAAGCAAAATAGTCGATCATCGCTAGTGGAGGTTAAGCATCGTTTACAAAAAACACAAACGGATGATTTTCTGATGCAACAACTCAAACACGTAGCCAATGCGGTTAAAATGGCGCAAGAAATAGCCATGCTTGAAGCAGGTTTAGAGATGTGGCAGGCGGTGCTTTCAATGGCCTTGGGTCTAAAAACACCCTATCAACAGTTTGAAATTCTCCCGATCAAGGGTGGTTTGTGCAAGTGGTTGGGTGCGTGGGGTGGCGACATGTTATTGGTGAATAAAACTTTTATTCGTAAAAACGCTGTTTTTTTAGAAAATTATACGGTGGTTTCTTGGAATGAATGGGTTATAAACGAATGATGTACCTTTGGAAAAGCAAGAAAATACACAATGAATCTAGCGGTTAGTTTTCAATGTCCTGCGAATATTGCCCTGGTCAAATATTGGGGTAAAAAAGAGACAGGCATTCAATTGCCCGCAAATCCGAGCATCAGTTTGACACTGGGTGATTTATACGCAACCACAACCCTGGTTTTGAAAAATCGCATTGTCAATGACATTGTGGGACTCTCTTTCGTCTTTACCTTAGAGGGAAAAAAACAACCCACTTTCGATTCGAAAATTGCCCATTTTTTATTGGCTATAGCCGAAGATTGTACTTGGTTGTCTGAATACACCTTGCATATCGATTCTTACAATAATTTTCCGCACGGAACCGGGATAGCCAGTTCCGCCGCAGGATTTGGCGCCCTGGGGCTCTGTATTGCTAAGGCAGAGCAACTGTTGCTTAATGGCTCAGGGGATGCAAATTTTAACCCTTTGCCTGAATCCAGCGATCTTGTTCAATCGGACCGCAAATCGCTTAAAACGGCCATGCCTGAAAGTGAAGTATTCATGCAGCGCAGCAGTTATTTGGCCCGAAAAGGTTCTGGCAGTGCGGCTAGATCAATGTTTTCTCTCCCGGCAGTATGGGGCGAAACAAGCGCGGTAGGGGGTAGTTCTGATTTGTTTGCCGTCCCATTAGTTTCTCCAATTCACAAGGATTTACAAGATTGGGGTGATGTTGTATTAATTGTAGACGAAACTGAGAAAGCCGTTAGCAGTTCTGCTGGGCATGCCTTATTACAAAACCATCCTTTTGCAGCCGCAAGGTTTCAGCAAGCACAATCCAACCTTACTTCCATAGTGCATGCCCTAAACGATGGAGATGTTGCCAAATTTATTGAAATCGTTGAATCGGAGGCTTTGCAATTGCACAGCATGATGATGACAAGTATACCCTATTATATACTAATGCGCCCCAATACATTGTCTATTATCGAGAGAATATGGCAGTTCCGCGAAAAAACCCGCTTGCCTTTGTGCTTTACATTGGATGCCGGGGCCAACGTGCATTTGCTGTTCGATCGGAAAATAGATGAGACGGTGATGAACTTTGTGCACAATACCTTGTTATACTATTGTAAAAAAGGTCAGTATCTTTGTTCCGTACTAGGAGTTGCACCCCATCAAATACATGTTTAAAGATTCACTATACTATGCCAAAATACTCCTTTTTGGAGAATATGGAATCATTGAAGATTCGATGGGCTTGAGTATGCCCTATCATTTTTTCAAAGGTGCATTTGCATTTTATGAGAATCCCGACGCAATCCAAACAAAGTCTAACCAAGACATTCGCACATTTTACAATTACCTTGTAACCTTAAAAGACCAATCTAATTTGCCCTGTAGCATGCAATTGGAAAAACTTGGGCGACATATTAACCAAGGTTTGTATTTTGACAGCAGCATTCCTCAAGGTTTTGGTGTGGGTAGCTCAGGTGCACTGGTGGCAGGTATTTACAGTCATTATGCAGAGAATCTCATTACCCAAGAAACAGTAATGAAAGGCAATAATTTGTCTGACCTTAAACATATTTTATCCAAATTAGAATCTTTTTTTCATGGCAAAAGCTCTGGATTAGACCCCCTAATTTGCTATCTTAATCTGCCTATTCTTATCAAGGGGAAAGGCGATTTAGGGACTGTGGGAATTCCAATTGAAAACAGTTCGGGGAAAGGAGCCATTTTCCTACTGAATTCTGGTTCTCCTGGCAAAACCCAAAATATGGTGTCTATATTTTTAAATCGCTTAAAAGAAGACGGATTTAGAAATATGGTTAAAACCCGGTTGAACAAGAGAAATGAAGCCTGTGTGCAATCATTCTTAACAGGTGATAGTGCCCAATTGTTTTTCAATCTCAAGGGATTGTCTCAATTGTTGTTCGACAATTTCCGCCCGATGATTCCCGACCACTTTGAAGACATTTGGATGCAGGGGTTGCGAACAGATGCCTATTACTTGAAATTGTGTGGCAGTGGAGGGGGTGGATTTGTATTGGGATTTACAAAAGATTTGGCGGCAACGGAATCTATGTTAAAAGACCATAAATTGCAAGTGATTTACAAGTTGTAGTCACACCTACGATGTCTAATAGACGCAAAAAATTCTCCCTTAGGTTATTGTTGTTTTTGGGTATTGTGCGGTGGTACAATCTTTTACTCATTGTTCTTTCGCAATATTTGCTGTGGTGGCTTGCGTTTTCTAACAATGGCATTCGTGGACTTTTTTATGACGTGAAATTGCACTGTATTGTTTTTGCTTCATTATTTTCTGTAAGTGCGGCTTTCATTATAAATGCATTTTATGATGTAAACAAAGACCTGGTAAACAAACCAAAGTCTGTAATTATTGGAAGGTATTTGGGTGAGCGAAAGTTGCTCAACGCATACGTTTTTCTCAATGGTTTGGCAATGGTTTTTGCCTTTTTTGCCTCTATAAAGTGCATGTTATTTTTTGGGTCGTACACGATTTTTTGTTGGTTATACTCACACAAGTTGCAGAAATTGCCGTTGATTAGAGAGGTTTCGGCAACCCTGATAGCCCTGTTTCCACTTTTGGCTATATGGCTTCATTTTGACCATTGGCATTGGGGAATGTTTTATTATATGGGTAGTTTGTTGATTTTGTTGTTCACCCGTGAAATTATTAAAGATATAACAGGGCACAAAGGGAACCTTGTTTTTGGGTATCAAACCCTCTTGGTTGCTTATGGATTTAATAGGTCTCGCTTGGGGTTAGCACTATTTAATACGGGTATTTTTTTGGCTTTTTCTTTGCTGTACTTTTTGCAAAAATCCCAACCGATATTGCCCAGTTGGCATCCGGATTATTATTATTTCATGTCGGGAATTACACTGGGGGTGTGTTTCTTGGTTTCATGGGCTTTGTTTTTATTCAGCAACATTCGAAGTGCGAATAAACTGGATGCATTTTTGAAATTTGCGATTGTTCTGCACCTGTTAAGCATTATTATCAAGGTGAATATCCCCACTTTTTGGCTTAATTAAAGTGCTTCTACGAATAATTTGTACCTTGCAATTGTGACAGAATTGCAAACACTTTTTGCCCAAGTTTTGGTGCCAGTTCCGGTGCCAAAAACCTATACTTACCGTATTCCCTTCGATTGGAATGATTGGGTGCATGAAGGTTTAAGGGTTGCAGTTCAATTTGGTCCAAAGAAAATTTATGCAGGTATTGTTATCGACATTGTCGACCAAGCACCCTTGGCTTATCAGGCTTCCTATATTTTGGATATTCTGGACGAATCGCCCATTGTTGGATTTAAGCAATTGCAATTTTGGCGGTGGGTGGCCAAATACTATATGTGCTATTTGGGAGAAGTTATGGCGACAGCACTCCCGGCGGGTTATCGCTTGCAAAGTGAAACCAGAATAGCCTTGCATCCCGATGCCGACTTGTCTGTTGTCTTGCCAGAAGAATTGGACGACCTTCAATGGCATATACTAAAATTATTGGGTAAAAAAGACAGTCTTTCATTGGATGAAATTCACCAAAAATTGGCTGTTAAAAATGTGTTGAAACTGATCAAATTACTCTATCTCCGCGGATTAATTGTGATGGAGGAGGAGTTAAAGGACAGTTATAGACCCAAATTTGAGGAAGTTATTGCCTTGACTTCATTTTGGGAGGATTCGTCTGTTTTAAATGAAACGCTCAATGGATTGGAAAAACGTGCTCCAAAACAATATGAGGCGATGATGGTTTTGTTGGGCTTGGGAAAAAAAGAAGTACCGATTGAAATGCTTACAAAGCAGAACCTTATCCTTCGTGAGACAATCAAACAACTCGCAAAAAAAGGGTTTTTGTCGTTGCATAAATTGCGGAGAAATCATTTGCAAGTCACCCTTGGGGGATCCAAAGAATATGTTTTAAATGAAGAACAATCACAGGCATTAGATACGATTCAGGAGGCTTTCGACAATGGAAAACCTGCTTTATTGTTTGGTGTAACTGGCTCTGGCAAAACCCATGTGTATATGGAATTGGTAAAACAGTCAATTTCACAAGGAAAACAGGTATTGTATTTGCTTCCAGAAGTTGCCCTTACCGAACACATGGTGACCCGCATGGCAGCATATTTGCCTATCGAAATTGGTGTATGGCATCATTATTATAGTTCCCATGAACGCACGGAATTATATGACCGCATTTTAAAGAATCAAATTCAATTTGTTGTTGGGACAAAGGGTGCCGTGTTTGCGCCTTTCCATAATCTTGGCTTGATTGTTATAGACGAGGAACATGAATCTAGCTACAAGCAATTCGAAAAAAAACCCTATTTCAATGGCCGGGATGCGTCTTTTCAGTTAGCCAATATTCATGGCGCAAATATTCTTTTGGGGTCGGCAACTCCAAGTTATGAAATGCAGTTTGCAGTAAGCCATCAGAAAATTGTTTTGGCAAGGCTTCATAAAAAATACGATGGGGGTGCAACACCATCCTTGATTTATTTGAATATTGCCGATTTGAAACGTGCGGGTAAAATGACGGCACTGTTTTCGGATCCCGCTAAAATGGCCATTGACAAGGCATTGGAAAATCGTCAGCGGGTGGTTGTTTACCACAACCGCAAAGGATATGTCCCCTATATTGAATGTGAACAATGCGGATTGGCAACCCAATGTAAAAATTGTGATATTGCCTTAACGTATTATAAAAGTAGCGACAACCAGCGTTGCAGTTATTGCAATTACCAGCAACAGGTTCCTTCGCGTTGTGCAGCGTGCGGATCGCATGAATTCAAACTCAAAGGAACAGGAACAGAAAAATTGGCTGAGGAATTGGGCCAGCTTTATCCAAAGGCAAGGGTGGCTCGTTTCGACCAACAGAGTATGCTTAAACGCGATGATTTTCAAAAAACGCTAACGGCGTTTCAACGGGGAGATATCGATATTTTGGTTGGAACACAATTGCTTTCCAAAGGCATAGACATTGAGAATATTGGATTGGTGGTGGTTGCCGATGCCGACATGGTACTCCATATTCCTGACTTTAAGAGCCATGAAAGGGCGTTTCAACAGTTTCAACAATTGGCAGGTCGGATAGGCCGAAGAGCAGAAAAAGGGGTTATGATACTCCAAACCTACCAGCCCAATCATCCGGTATTGCAGGCCCTAAAAAATGACAATTACAACTCGTTAATGTGCGAAGAGATGATCCAAAGAGAGGCGTTTGGATATCCTCCATACACCAAATTGCTTAAAATTGATGTTAAACATTTGGAAATCCAGGTAGCAAGCGATGCGTCTCGTTGGTTCGCAGAACAATTGAAAAAAAAACTTGGGAACCAGGTTTTGGGTCCAATAGTCCCCTCAGTGGCCCGCATAAAAAATCGATTTGTTCAGCAAATAATGGTTAAAATACCCCGGGATTCAACGGCCTTGGTAGCGACCAAAAACTTTGTTCAAACAATCAGAGAACAAGCACTTTTACAGAATGTGTGGCGTTCAGTTCGAATAGATATTGTGGTTGATCCATCGTAGCCATCGATTTGTTTCTTTGATTTGGGGTGGGTATTCGAATGGGGAAGCGAGTTGCAGTTGCTGATTTCTAAGCAGTATTAAAAAATCATTGATTCATGGACCCTTTTTGTAAATTTGACGTACGAATAAGCGAACATGGAAACAGATACTTTTGAAAAAACCACGACAGAGGTTGATTTTCTTCCCTTAAATGGCACAGACCACCTCGAATTTTATGTCGGAAATGCCAAGCAGAGTGCGTACTATTATCAAACCGCATGGGGTTATACCTTGGTAGCCTATGCTGGTCCTGAAACTGGGGTTCGAGATCGTGCCAGCTATGTGCTTCAGCAAGACAAAATCCGATTGGTATTGACCACCTCTTTGGTGCCCGACTCGGAGATTTCTGATCACCACAAAAAACATGGCGATGGGGTTAAGTTTTTGAGTCTTTGGGTCGATGATGCGCGTGCTAGTTTTAACGAAACAGTGAAACGGGGTGCTAAACCTTTCATGGAACCAACTCGTTTCGAAGACGAGTTCGGATACGTTGTTATTAGCGCCATTCATACCTATGGTGATACAGTTCACAAGTTTATAGAACGCAGCAATTATACAGGACAGTTTTTGCCTGGCTACAAATCGATTGTTTCTCCAATGAAGGCCGTTTCTGTAGGGCTTAAATATGTGGATCATTGTGTAGGAAATGTAGAATTGGGGAAGATGAACGATTGGGTTGATTTTTATGAAAATGTAATGGGTTTCAAGTTGTTATTGACTTTTGACGACAAAGATATTAGCACTGAATACAGTGCCTTGATGAGCAAAGTGGTTAGCAATGGCAATGGGTATGTAAAGTTTCCTATCAATGAGCCGGCGGAGGGAAAAAAGAAGTCTCAAATCGAAGAATATTTAGATTTTTACGGGTGTGCAGGTGTTCAGCATATTGCTCTGGAGACACACGACATTCTCAAGACTGTTGGAGAACTTCGTCGCCGGGGAATAGAGTTTTTGTATGTGCCAGAGACCTACTACGATGATGTATTGGAGAGGGTTGGCAATATTGATGAAGACATGGAGTCCCTCAAAAAAATGAATATTTTGGTGGATCGTGACGAGTCGGGTTACCTATTACAGATTTTTACAAAGCCAGTAGAAGATAGACCCACATTGTTCTTCGAAATTATTCAGCGCAAAGGGGCAAAAAGTTTTGGGAAAGGCAATTTTAAAGCTTTATTTGAGAGTATTGAACGCGAACAAGAAAACCGCGGTAATTTGTAAAGTGTTGAAGGTCGTAAAAGTGATTTATACACGTCGCTGACTTACCCCCAATTGTTGTTACACCGTGCAACTACACAACTGATTTCAAATGACGCCTTTAAAAATGGAGGAACCCCAACCAACGTGGAAACACACCCCCCTTGTGTTCTCTATCGAAAATAGTGACGTGACGGTGTTCGCATAGAACAATTGCAATACATTTCGCCCAGGGTATCAGATATTGAAATTCTTATATTACCCGCCTTCAATTTTACCAACCAAGGAATTATTGGGGAAAACTGAATTTATGGGTATCGATGGGGTAGTGTCGAGAGCGAATCTTATTTTTTGCCATCAATTCTTGTAAGGCAGTAATTTTTTCAATCATTTTTTCTCCATCGATAATGTCAAAATCATTTTCAATTAAAGATTTACATGCGGAAATGGCCTCGGTTGGCATATCCAAAATCATGAATAAAATAGCAGTATTATAACAACACGCATACCGCAATTTTCGATTGCCTTTTTCATCGCTTGCATATTCTTCTTGTAAATCTGTGAAATAAGCAATGGCATTTTTCAACGCTGAATGGGTGATGCTATCAATTCCCTTTGCACCCACTCTTGAGATGGCATTCTTTATCTTGGACATGTTTTCATTGAAACGAATGTTCTCAGGGTGTTTTTTGGAATCAGTGGTCCATAAAATTATTGGTTCGCTGGCAATAGGAAAACCATACTTTCGGTTAATTTCGTTGTTCATGTCCAGCAAAATTCCATCCATTCGTTCTTTGACCAATTTGTTAGAAATGGCCATGCGGTTGTTATTGAAGTAACGGTCGGCTTCAGAATAACTATTAAAAATAGGGCTTTTCCATTCTAATTTTGATGAAGAGCCTCCCAAATTCTTTCGATACCACAAGCGATTTCCTTGGTAATCTAAAATAGAATAGCCCGCGCTAAGGCTGTAATAAACCAATGACCAAAAAAACGATCGGGAAGAAGTAATGACACCTTCTTTGTTTCGAGTTTCTTCTTTTCTTTGCTCGATTTTTTGGTTGTCAAACATCAAATCATCAAAAACAATACTAATTTGAAGATGCGCTTTTTGTGGGGTATTGTATGAAGGGCCAACGATTTTTTTCCAGCCCTCTAAGTGTATTCTCTCGTCAATTGAGGCCAGCGAAACTGAGTAAGAAATCGTACTCGGGATTTCCATTCGAAGGGCATAGGTTCTCCATGAACTATCTAAGGGTGTTTCGGGCAAATTTCGGTATTGGTGGAAAACACTTACCTTGTCGAGGTCTATTCGATTCGCATTTTTCGTGGGTTGTGAAAGAATGGTACATCCACCCAGTGCAAACAACAGTGAAACAAAGGGTAGGATTTTCATGTATTGGCTCTTTTGAGGTGGATTTGGAGAAAGTTCAAATTTATGCAGCATGTATCGACTCCAATTCTGCTTTCACAAAATCCATAAGTTCGCGGATATAGGTTTCTGAAAATTCAAATTTTACGCCAGCAGTAGCATATATTTCTGGAATACTGCGCGTATGTCCAAGTTTCATGAATGCTTTATAATCTTCCAGGGCCGATGGTCTGTTAGTGATAAAATTTCTCCAAACACCAATTGCCCCCAATTGCGCAAATCCATATTCAATATAGTAGAATGGAACTTCAAAAATGTGCAATTGCTTGTGCCATGAATTGGCCAATGCGTCTCCTAAATCGCTATAATCTACTTCGCCACTGCCAAATTCTGCGCATAAATCCAACCATTTTGCGTTTCGTTCATTGGGGCTATGTGTTGGATTCTCGTAGATCCAATGTTGGAAAGAATCGACTTGGGCAATCCAAGGAAGTGTGCCAAGTATGCCTTCAAGCTGTTCGGCTTTGGCACGTTTTAACGAGGGTTCATTGTCGAAATACGCATCCCAGGTACTCATTGTGAGCAATTCCATGCCCATACTTGCCAATTCCGCCACCTCTGAGGGGGTGTTTTTATACGTATTCAATGGCAATGCCGCCATTTGAAAACTGTGAATGGCGTGTCCAGCTTCGTGAACCAATGTTTCAACATCTCTCAAATTGCCACTGGCATTCATAAAAATGAAAGGCATATTTGTTTTTGCCAGGGGATAATTATACCCTCCTGGTGCCTTACCCAACCTGCTGTCAAGATCCAATAGATTGTGTTTTTGCATACTGCGAATACATTCTCCAAAGAATGGATCAACCCGGTCCAGACAGTCTATGCCTTTTGACAACAATTCAGCCCCCCCTTCAAAAGGTTTTAAAGGAGGCCTCCCCATTGGGTCAACTTGGGTATCCCATGGCTTTAATACAGCGAGTTTCATCATAGCCTTTCGTTGCTGCATCAGGGTTTTAAGCATCGGTACAACGGCTGTTTTTACGCTATTGTTAAATGCTTTGCATGCTTCTGGGGTATAATCATACCTCCCCATGGCCTTAAACATATAATCACGAAAATTGGAAAACCCTGCATTGAGTGCAATTTGATGTCTATGCAAAACCATTTTGTTAAACAATACATTCAGTTTGTCGGTGTCTTGCGACCTTCGATTTTGAATCATTTGCCAAACCAATTTGCGTTTGTTGCGATTGGTCTGCATCAATATATTGTTTGCTTGTTGTAGGGTGATTGTTTTCTCTTCCCATTCTATTGACATGTTGCCTTGAATGGCAGCGTATTCTTGCGCCCAGGTTTGCAGTTCGCTTTGCAAGGGAATATTTTCTTCCTTAAAAATTTCAACTGACCCTTGGAGACCCCGGAGATAAATTTCATCAGCCTGATTGCTTTCTTTCAATACCAAGCCATAGGGAGATTCTACAATTTTGCGATTGAGTTGATCGTCTAGGGGTGAGAGATGGGGTTGTATTTCTTGAATGAAGTTGAGATAAGACGATTCGTGTGCTTTGTTTTGGGTGTCACAGGTCATTTTGATATAGCGCCAAGCCATATCTTCAGAGAGCGCACTATCCAAATCACTGATATCGACAAGGAATTGGCGAAATTCAGTCAACGATTTGATATTGCGCCCAAGTAATTCATGATAAAGGGGCAATACATTGTCTTTGGAAAGGACAATAAAAGGATCGGGTATGAATGTGCGTTGCATTAAAAAATGGAATGAGAAGATAAGGCAAAAATAGAGATACAATCAATTGCAGAACAAAAAAATTGCCCATGTAGATTGAAATGTGATGACTTTTTGCATGTATTCATTTAAAGTATTTCCGTTGGCCTTGCTGGTGAATTGGCTACCCTGGTCTTGTAATACAGATTTCTTCTCTCTTATTTCATTGAGCCGAGGCCCGTCAATAGAATCTTTGCATGGAAAATGTATCCCAAATTAACTTCCCATTTTACGGGGGGTAGTTGTTTTTATTTTTGCACCTACTGACGTTTTTCTTACGGCTGTATTTTTTGGCGTTGACAAGGGTTTTTTAATTTTTGCATCCACAGATTTGACAGATTCTGCTTCCGTAGTATTGGTTTCAGAATCTGCTTTTTCTAAAGTAGAAAAGTCTAAGTCACTGGCTTTTAAGAGGGTATACCAACCAAACAATTTTCGCATATCGCTCGTGTACACGCGCTCTCTGTCGTATTTTGGCAAAACCAACGCCATAAATGCTTTCACTTCAAGATCATTGGATTTGGATGTTGGGATGACCTTGTTGCCTTCATCTAATGCCTTTATAGAGAGTAATATTTTGCCCAATTTTACTTCTTCATCATCGGCAAACATGGCAATTTCACTCAAGTTGCTCACGCGTTGTCTGGGATTACTTCCAAAACGTTTGCCATCGATTAACGATTCTAAAACAAATCCATTTTTATTATTAGCCAATATTTTGTGCAGTCCGGGCATACCTGTAACCGATATAATGTCTTTCAATTCCATAGTCCTACAAATTTCATTCAATGGATTTAAATAACCAAACTAAGTATATTGAGAACGGCTATAAACTTTTTGAAATTCCCTCAAAACGACAGCTTTGGCCATATTTTCCGAACTCGGACCACCCATTTTTTGCACAAAACGGTATTGTTTTTCACTCAGATCTACCCGATTCACTATTTTCATCCACAGGTCTGGTTGGTCGAATCTAAGAGATTCGATACACAAGGTAATTTCTGGAAGTAAGGATTCGAGAGAGTTATGCAAGCCATGAGAAAAGACAAATTTGGCCATCAAAAAATCTTTTTCAATTTGAGAGACAACACCCTGTATCATTTCGGGTGTTTCCTTGCTGGGAAGTTCGTTTGTCCATAGTGAAACTTCGTCCATCGAATTATTGAATAGGGATGTTGTTCATCGGGAAAAATATTCGATGATTATTCTTTCTCCCACCGATCAATTGCGCTTGTTGCTAAGCCATTGCCCAAGACATTTGTCATGGCTCTTCCCATATCACAAAAATGGTCGATGGGCAATATCAATGCAATGCCCTCCACCGGAATATTAAACATAGAACAGGTTGCGGCAACGACAACCAACGAAGCCCTTGGAACACCAGCAATCCCTTTTGAAGTGAGCATCAATACCAATAGCATTGTTATTTGGGTTCCCAAATCGAGATGAATTTGGTAGGCCTGTGCAATAAAAATACTGGCAAAAGTCATGTACATCATACTCCCATCGAGGTTAAAACTATAGCCCAGTGGCAGGGTAAAACTTACAATTTTCTTTCGGCAACCAAATTTTTCCAATTCTTCGCTTAGTTTTGGGAAAACCGCCTCGCTACTCGTGGTGCTGAAAGCAATGATGAGTGGGTTTTTGAGGTGTCCTAGCAACAAGAATAGTCGTTTTCTTAAAATCACATAGCCGACCGATAAAAGCAATATCCAAAGAATGCCTATACCAACATAAAATGTGGCGATATAATATCCATAAACACCTAAAATCCCCAATCCTTTTGTTGCGATGATGGCAGTTATTCCCCCAAAAACACCCAATGGAGCAAACCACATTACATAGCCCACCAAAATCAAAATTACTTTGCTAAGATTGTCGAGCATGGTTACGATGCCAATTCCTTTTTCGCCAAATTGGGTCAGGGCTACGCCAAAAAATATTGAAAAGATTACAATCTGAAGAATTTCATTGCTTGCAAGTGCTTCAAAAATACTTTTTGGAAACAGGTGTTCAACAAAATTCTGTATCGAAAAACTTTGGGTCTTTCCGAGTAATTCAGAGGCTGATTGTGTGTCGATTGTATGCATGTCCAGTTTAAGCGCAGCACCGGGTTGGAAATAATTCACCAACAACAGACCCAATAAAAGCGAAGCCAATGAGGCGCTAAAAAACCACAACAAAGAACGACCACCAACCCTTCCAACCGATTGCAAGTTGCCCATTTTAGCAATGCCAACAATTAAGGTTGTGATGACCAATGGAGCAATAATCATTTGAACCAAACGAAGGAAGATGCTGGTGAGGATTTTGAAATAGGAGCCAATCAATGCAGCATCGGCTTGGGGGTATATCCAATGAATACACTCGCCAACAATTATTCCAATAATCATTGAAGCGATAATCCACAGTGTAAGGGTATGATTTTTATTGCGCATGCCTACTGCAATTATACGTGAAAAGGAGTTAAACAAGGAATTGAACTTAGCGAAAACAACCCAAACGAATGCCCAATTTATTCTACCAGAATGACAGCAAACGGCATTTTTCTCTCTCAATGGTTCCCGTCGGATCCAATGGAATAGGAAAATGCATCGTCAGGTACCCAACCGGGACCATTCGCAATTTTTCTTTAACTGTGATGGGCGTTGGATGGATTGGGGTAAAAATGTGGAGTATACCATGAATTGGGGCATTGTTTTCAAATCTGTTTTCATTCTGTTTCAAAGAGTAAAAAATCTTTGTAGGTTTGTTGTAATGATTGTCGTTACCGGAGCAGCTGGATTTGTTGGCTCAGCATTGCTGGGAGAATTGGAGAGAATGGGCTTTGGAGAATTGGTGGCGGTAGATGATTTTGGTGATATAGATAAACGCCAAAATCTCGATTCTAAATCAATATTTGCAAGGGTTGAGAGATTGGTTTTTTTTGAATGGTTGCAATTAAACGCAGAACAAGTACAGTGTATTTTTCATATTGGGGCGAGAACAAAGACAACAGAATTAGACGAAGATGTGCTCGAATTGTTAAATTTCGGATACTCCAAAAAAGTGTGGAATGCCTGCGTTGAATTCAGTATTCCATTGGTATACGCTTCTTCGGCAGCAACTTACGGAGATGGAAAGGAAGGTTTTTCCGATCGGCCCGATGGTATCGGACGATTGAAACCATTAAATCCCTATGGTCGCAGCAAACAATCCTTTGATGTATGGGTATTGGGACAAGAAAATGCCCCTCCATTTTGGGCAGGGTTCAAGTTTTTTAACGTGTTTGGACCCAATGAATACCATAAAAATCGAATGGCTTCAGTGGTTTATCATGCGTACAATCAAATCAAAAAAAATGGTCGTGTCTCTTTGTTTAAAAGTCTTAATCCATCCTATTTAGATGGCGCACAAGAGCGCGATTTTATTTATGTAAAAGATGTGATTTTGGTGTTGATTCATTTTATGGAAAATCGCAAGAATCCTGGGCTCTATAATTTGGGTACTGGGGAGGCAAATACTTTCTTGGATTTGTCTTATGCTGTGTTCAAGGCCCTTGGTATGGAGCCAATCATCGATTTTATTCCAATGCCAGAAGATATTCGCGAAAAATATCAATACCATACCAAGGCTGATATGCATCGTTTACGGGAGGCCGGATATACGGCGCAATTTTATACTTTAGACAATGCCGTGCAAGATTATGTATTAAATTACCTTGTTGCTTCTAAGTATTTATAGGCTATGAACAGGTATAACCGCAACACGATTCTGCTAATTCTGGGAACAATTTTCGTTGTAACAGGTCAGATATTAATGGTTCGTGAGCAGAATTTGGGTGCAGAAAAAGCGATTGTCAATAAAGCAAGCCATGTTCAGCAATTGGTTGTGAATGCAAACAAGGTGATGGCTTCAGTAGATTCTAGTATTGCTTCTGCTGAGGCTTTGAAAAAGGATTTTTCGGCTCTGTCTTGGGATGCGTATTCTAGCAATACAAGCCAATTAAAAACGGCCGATTTAGATCTGTTTGTATTTGAAATGGGCAATCCAATTTTTTGGACAACCCAAAATTTTCAAATTTCTCCCAATGCCACCAAAACAGTTGAATTGCGCAAGCAAGGCAATGGGTATGTTATTTTTTTTAATAGGCAGTATGGAAATCGATCCTATGTTTATACATTGCCGATTTTAGAAGCGAAAAATATTTCTTACAAACAATCACAGGCGAATTTAGACAGTAAAATAACGGAATATACGATCTCCAGAAACCCTTTAAAAAACAGTACCCCATTGGTTTTACCTGGTATCGAATTGCTTTACTTGGTGGTAGACAATTACCAAGCAATCGTTTGGTTTGATATACTCTTCTTATTGGGGTTTTTGATGATGAGCATGGCTATTTTTTCTTTTTACAAGCTCGAAAATTCGCATCTTGTTGCTGTTTCTGGATTGGCGATTGCCTGGTTGACCGTTCACGTATTTTTTGAAAGTCAATATACCTTGAATGCATTGAAAAGCTTGTCCATCTTTTCTCCCGATGTTTTTTATTCAAAATTTGGATTGGGTAGTCTTGGCGAGTTTCTTTTTTATGCAATTTTGGCTTTATTTATTGTTGGAAGTCTCTTGCGTTGGATAGAATATAGGGTTCAACAGTCTTCAAATCAGAGGGGAAAATTTATTCTTGCCAATCTGATGATGCAATTGAGTCTATGGGTATTGATTCTGATTTTGCTCAATGGATTGGATTTGGTGTATGCCGGTCAAATCAATTTAGATTTCCAGCAGTTTCATCGCTTAGACACCTATTCCTTTATTGCAGTGATTGCTTTGGGCCTTCAATGGTTGGCCTTTTATCGCATCTATGGCTCTGCTTGGAAAGCATTTCACCAAGAAAAACCATGGGTGGGCAGACTCTGTTCCTTTGCGCAGGCTTTGCCACCGTTTATTTTTTTATATACCCAAGAATCAGCAAAGCCGGTTTTGTATTATTGGCTGGCTTTTGTTTTGGCTTGGCTGATTCTTGAGTGGTGGTTGTCTCGTCGCCAAGATTGGCTTCGGGTGGTTTTGCGTGTGGTTTTAGCGGGGGTAGTTGTTAGCAGTATTTTTGGAATTGAAACGGGGGTTAAAGAAAAGCAAACCCGCAGAATTTTGGCACAAAAAATTCTGGAAGGAGCCGATTTCGAAACTGTGGAATTACTCAAAACAACCCAAGATCAGTTGTTGAAAGACAAGGGAATTGTCGATTATTATACGTGTACCGATGAAACAAAGGCAGAGTTTGAAAAACGACTTAGGGAATTGTATTTTGATTCGTATAGCAATAATTTTGAGTTAAATTTTTTGGATTACAACGCCTTCGGACAAAGTTATCGACTTGAGAATGCCTATGATTATTCCGCCCTTCAACAATTGTTCAAGGGAGAAAGTTGCATTCCGATCACTTCTAATTTTGTAAAGGTGGGTAATTTGAAGCTCAAAGGGAGCTATATTGGTCGATTCGATGTTTCGAGTCAGGAAGGATATGTAGGAGTATTGTTTGTGATTTTAACACCCCGCTTTAACTCTATGGAGGGTAGATTGTCTGGTGTTTTTACCCCCAGGGTATTAGCGCCTGTCTTTGCCGATAATCAATATAGCTTTGGGATATACAATAACAATCGCCTTAACTTTTCATATGGATTTTTTGATTATGCTTTAAAGAACCAATCTCCCCATATTGACGGATTTTTCGATGCAAGTGGTACAAGCCATTTTGTGTTAAATGACAGCAGTAACAATACGGTGATACTTTCCCGAACCCATAGAGATTTTATACCATCACTCACAGGATTTACCTTTTTGGTACTGGGGGGTATTGTTCTGATTCTATTGTATTATCTTGTTCTTTGGGTTCAACAGCGATTTATTTCCATGGGAGAACTGACGGGTACAAAATTGCGGATTCTCAAAAATATTCGCAGTCGTATGCCCTTGGGAAATCGGGCGGAGTTATTTATTAGCAGTCGGTTACAGCTATATGTAACATGGATGGTATTTGCCACATTCCTGGTGGTGCTATTTGTGACAGTAAACTATTTTATTCGTAATTACACCACTACACAAAAAGATGATTTGCGAAAGAAAGGCAGTGAAATTGCAGCCAAAATCAGCAGTAAAATAAATATTGATGCGGTGTTTGATAAATACCAAACAGGTTTGGTATACGATTTGGCTGAATACTACAATACAGACATTAGCCTGTATCGGACTGATGGAACACTCTTGGTTACCACCAACGACCGCTTGATAGAAGAAGGTGTTCGGGGTCGTTTGATGAATCCCATTGTGTTCGAAAAAATGCACAATTTCGGGACGTCGACCTCCCTTGTAAATGAGAAACTGGGTGATTTGGATTATATATCTTCATACACGGCTCTATTAAATAAAGATTTGGAGGTGCGGGGGTATTTGAATTTGCCGTATTTTTCGAACAGGGAGGATCTTTATCGCGATATTTCTGAATACGCAGTTACAATTATCAATCTCTTCGCCTTGGTTTTTGCCATTATGGTAGTCATTGCTTATTTGTTGGCACAAAGGATCGCCCTACCCTTGAATTTGATTCGCAAACAGTTGGCTTCACTCAAAATTGGTGAACGAAACCAGCTGCTCGATTGGGACAAAAATGATGAAATTGGGTTATTGGTAAAAGAATATAACAAGATGATTGTTGAATTGGATAGTAGTTATGACCGGCTAAGTGAGAGTGAAAGACAGGGCGCTTGGCGGGAGATGGCAAAACAAGTGGCACATGAAATTAAGAATCCATTAACGCCGATGCGTCTATCGCTCCAACATTTGCAGTCTTCCTTAACAAACGATGATAAAAACTTAAAAGACAAAATTCAAAAAACCAGTGAATTGTTGATCAGGCAAATCGATTCCTTAAGCCAGATGGCTGAAGAATTTAGCTCTTTTGCCAAGATGCCCGATCCCAAATTGGAGAAAGTGAAGCTTGAATTGGTCATCAATGATGCAGTGTCTTTGATTGGAAAAGAAAGTAGTCTTCGAATACAGTGGGTTGCTCCATCAAAGACGGTTTTGGTTGAAGCCGATCCATTGCAATTGGTAAGGGTATTTACCAATATTTTAAAGAATGCCTTACAGTCTATACCGGATGGGAAAATTGGAGTAATTTCTGTGTCTATTTCTTTAAAGATGAAGCGGGTAGAGGTTCGCATATCCGACAATGGAAAAGGAATCCCTGAGACATTTCGAGACAAAATTTTCAGCCCAAATTTCAGTACAAAAAATAGTGGAATGGGTTTGGGATTGGGTATATCCAAGAAAATTGTAGAACAGTTGGGTGGTGAAATTTCTTACCAAACTAGTTTAGACAAGGGTACTACATTTACCATTGTATTGCCATTGCTGGCATCAAAAGAGTAAAATTCCTAATTTTTACACCTGTGCCTTTTAGCATTTCCAAACCCAAATAATGAGACCGTTTATTTGTTCTGGGCAGTGAATGGAGTTCTGGTTTCAATCTTTATTTCGCAACAGCCAATCGCTCAAAAACGCAAATTAATTCTTTGTCAGAAACCCTATTGGGTAGTTCTGGTTATGGGTATTTCTCCATAATTTCCAGTTCGGGTGGTTTTGAAAAACCCTGCCTTTATGCTATCTTTACTAGGGTTTGGTCGCGTTAAGTTGTGTAAAGCCCTGACTTGCAATTTTTTCAATACCCGCTCGTTCCATTGCACTTCTTGTAATTTGTTTTTTGATGAGCGATAGGTCTTTCGATGCAATTCGCCATTCTTCTGCTGACCAATCAACAATATCGCGGGGGGAAAATCGCGGTTCGTTGTTTGCCTCGGCAAAGCGGTTCCAAGGACAAACTTCTTGGCAGATATCACAACCATAAATCCAACTTTTACTCTCCTCAATTGACAATGTGCTGGGTTCTTTTTTTTCGATTGTTTGGTATGAAATACACAGTCTAGAATCTATCACCTGAGATTGAACAATGGCCTGGGTTGGACAGGCATCGATACAGGCAGTACAGGTTCCACAATGATCGGTTTCGGGCTTGTCGGCATCCAGTTCTATGGTGCAAATGATTTCGGCCAAAAAGAAATAACTGCCCACACCTTTGCGCAAAATCAAGCTGTTTTTTCCTATCCACCCTATGCCCGCTCTTTCTGCCCATTGTCTTTCCATTACGGGAGCACTATCGACAAAAGCCCTTCCAGTAAAGCTGGGTATTAGATTCTGTATATCTGCCATCAAGGCAAACAATTTTTCTTTAATTACAATGTGGTAGTCATCGCCATAGGCATAGCGTGCGATTTTAAAGTCTGTTTTATTCCGGGGTTCTGGAAAATAATTAAAGGCCAAACACAGTATTGATTTTGCCCCTTCAACCAAGTTTCGTAAATCTGTTCTTTTGTCAAAATGGTTTTCTAGGTAAGCCATCTCCCCATGATATCCCATGTCGAGCCAATCTTTTAATTGACGCGATGCTAAAGGTAGATTTTCTGCTTTTGCAATTCCACAAGCCAAAAACCCGTGTTTGTAAGACAGTTGTTTGATTCGGTCGCTATACATTACAGTTTAAAATACCCATTGTTTGTATACCCTCTATGCCGTATTCAATACAAAAATCACAAGCGGTGATTGTTGCCAATAACCCTGCGGCAAATTGGTATTGCGGTTTGCCGTGGTAAACTATGAATGCTGTATCGGCTTTCATGCGGTGGTCTCATATGGGGGAGTGCAGATTACAAGCGCAATTTGATTGCGAATTGCAGTTGGAGTAATTGCTGATAAACATTGTTAAGCACTTGTTAAGAATCCGTTTTTTATGCATTAAAGCAATGTGCCTCCACCGGGATACCGGTGGTCTAGTTTTCCCAAATGTTTAAAAGACAATGTGGTAGCCTCTCTTCCCCTGGCGGTTCTTTGCAAATAACCCTCCTGAATGAGGAAAGGCTCATATACCTCTTCAATTGTGCCTGCATCCTCACCTACAGCGGTTGCAATCGTATTTAATCCAACAGGACCTCCTTTGAATTTCTCAATGATAGTTCGTAAAATTTTATTGTCCATTTCGTCTAATCCATTGGCATCGACGTTGAGTGCCTTAAGAGCAAATTTGGCTATGTCGATTGTGACAATTCCTTCTCCTTTTATTTGGGCAAAGTCACGGGTACGACGCAGCAACGCGTTGGCTATTCGGGGTGTTCCCCGACTTCTGCGCGCAATTTCAAACGCAGCCTCACCATCGATGGGGGTATTGAGTATCTTGGCACTTCTGTTTACAATGTTTGTTAGGATTTTGGCATCGTAATATTCGAGTCTGCAATTGATGCCAAAACGCGCACGGAGAGGAGATGTTAGCAGTCCACTTCGGGTAGTCGCGCCCACCAAAGTGAAGGGCTGCAAAGCGATTTGAACACTGCGCGCATTCGGGCCGGTATCAATCATTATGTCAATGCGGTAGTCTTCCATTGCAGAATATAAATACTCTTCAATGACCGGACTTAAACGGTGGATTTCATCAATAAACAGTACGTCGCCCTCTTGTAAATTTGTGAGCAAGCCAGCCAAATCTCCTGGTTTCTCCAATACAGGCCCGCTGGTAATTTTCATGCTGCTTCCCATTTCGTTTGCAACAATATGGCTGAGGGTTGTTTTGCCTAAGCCAGGAGGTCCGTGAAGCAATATATGGTCTAGGGCTTCACCGCGCATTTTGGCGGCTTGTACAAATACTTTTAGGTTTTCAATGATTTTTTCTTGCCCCGTAAAATCGTTAAAATCCGCAGGGCGCAGTACCTTTTCAATTTCTTTCTCAGAATTGTCTAGGTTGTCGGCATTGGGATCTAAATTTGGGTTCATAACAGTATTTGAATGGGATTAGTGGGCCAATTTTGCCAAGCGTCGAAGGTTTAGGTTTACAGAATCATTTACTGGATACAAAGGCAAACGCACGGTGGTTTTACACAGGCCCAATTCATTGAGCATGGTTTTGATGCCTCCGGGGCTTCCATCTTCAAAAATTGCGATGGCGGCTTCCAAAACTTGGTAATGGGCTTTTTTTGCACTTTCCCAATCTCCTTTCAGGGCGGATTGAACCATACCAGAAAAGGTTTTTGGGTACACATGGTTGATAACAGAAATAACGCCCAATCCCCCACAGGCAAGTATCGGGAAAGTAAGTGCATCATCGCCACTAATGACCAAAAAGTCTTTGGGTTTGTTTGCCAAAATCGCCATGACTTGTTCCATATTTCCACTCGCTTCTTTTGTTGCTACAATATTGGGGTGTTGGGCCAATTCCAATTGCGTTGCTGCAGTCATATTGCTGCCTGTTCTGCTTGGTACATTGTATAAAATGAGAGGCAAATTAGAGGCATTTGCAAGGGCTGTATAATGGTGAATAATACCCGTTTGGTTGGGTTTGTTATAGTAGGGAGAAACACTCAGTATGGCAGAAATTCCGTCGGTATTGCGTGTTTTCAATTCTTCGACAACCCGCATCGTATTGTTCCCGCCAACACCTAAAATCAGCGGCAATCTGCCGTCATTGATTTTTTTGATATGGACAATAATCGCAGATTTTTCCTGTTCGGTAAGGCTTGGACTTTCTCCGGTTGTTCCTACAATAACAAAATAGTTTGTTCCACCCGCAATTTGCTGTTCAATGATTCGTTCCAAAGCAAGGAAATCAATGCTCAAGTCAACATTGAATGGGGTGATCAAGGCGGTGCCGGTTCCAATTAATTCTTTCATCCTAATTTATTGAGATACTCTTTTAAATCGCAAAGGTACTGCTTCATTCCTTGCTTCTCGTTTTGTTTGAGGAGCACATCAAAAATTTGCAGGGTATTTTGCTCAAGGTAAGCCACTTTACAGGCAGCTTTGCTGATGGTGGCCATTCCGATAAAATGGGGTTCTCCTACTAGGTCTAGAGAAATGAAAAAGTCTATGTCTTGGCGTAAAATATTTTTCAATTCAGCGCCTTTTGGGTATCCGCTCCGGTCGAAATCCCATCTGCCAATATGAAAGGTATTGACCTCGGGTACCAGGGGGGTATCGTCTTTGGTTTTGACATCGAAATATACAATTCGCACGACCTGTTTGCCTTCATTTTTAAGGTATTCAATATACTGTGCAATATGTTTTTTGTCGGTTAATGCCAATTTGCTGTCCCAAGCCAATACAAATGTCCGAGATTGTTTGAAATTGGGAGAATAGTGCAATTTGCCAAATTGTCTTATTCTACTGGGCTTAAATGCCGCAATAAATCGATCAAACAGAGTGGAAGCATTTTTTGTCATTTGATCAAGGTTAATAATATTGATTCATCTATTGTGGGGATGCCCAATTGCTGTGCTTTTGCCAATTTTGAGGGACCGACGCCTTCCCCCGCGATTAAATAATCGGTTTTGCTGCTAATACTGCTGCCCACCTTGCCCCCATGGGATTCAATTAATTGTGTAATCTCGTCTCTGGAGTGTACTGCAAAAATTCCTGAAATGACCATTGTTTTTCCAGCAAGTGATTCTCCAAGACTATTTCTTGGAACAGTGCTAAATTGAAGCCCTGCCGATTTCATGCGTTCAATACCCTTGATGTGATTGGGGTCTTTAAAGTATTGGATTACAGATTCAGCAATGCGTTCTCCAATCTCATCTATGGTAACCAATTCTTCTAATTCTGCCTTTTGGAGATTGTCTATATTTCCCATACCCAGGGCCAGTTTTTTTGCAACGGTTTCTCCAACGTAACGTATTCCCAGCCCGAAAAGGACTCTCTCAAAGGCTTGCGATTTGCTCGCAGTGATTCCTTCTAATAGATTGTGGGCGGTTTTGTCTCCGACGCGGTCGAGGGCTCTCAATTGATCGAATTGCAAGTCGTATAGGTCTGGGAGGTCTTTCACCAATTGGCTTGTATAGAGGGTTTCGGCCATCTCGGTTCCGATACTCTGAATATCCATTGCCTTGCGGGAAGAAAAATGCTCGATTTTCCCAATCGCTTGGGGCCGACAATGGTCATGATTTCGACAATAATAATTCACCTCGCCCTCATCGCGGCTCAGAGGGGTATTGCATTCTGGACAGCGATCAATGTATACGGTTGCTATTGAGTTGGGGCTTCGTTTTGAGAAATCGATGCCTACAATTTTGGGGATGATCTCACCTCCTTTTTGAATAAAAACAGTGTCTCCCAGACGGATATCGAGGCGTTCAATTTCATTTGCATTGTATAAGCTTGCCCGTTTAACAGTGGTTCCCAAAAGAACAATGGGTACAATTTCTGCCACAGGGGTTATGGCACCGGTTCTTCCCACCTGAAAAACAATAGCCAGCAAGGTTGATGTGGCTGTTTCGGTTTGAAATTTATAGGATATCGCCCACCGGGGCACTTTTGCAGTAAAACCCAGTTCTTCTTGAAATCGAATGCTATTTACTTTAACAACAATTCCATCGATGTCGAATCCCAGCATTTTTCTTTTTGTTTCCCACGTATGCAAATAATCAAATACCCCATTCATCCCTTGGCAAATTTTGCTATGGTCTGCTGTTTTTAGACCCCAGGAATGGGCTGCATTTAATGATTCCTGGTGCGACACAAAAAGATTTTTATCGCTTAGGAAATGGTAGAGTACAATATCCAGCGGACGTTTTGCAACCCCTGAAGTTTCTTTCATTTTTAGTGAACCTGCTGCCACATTGCGGGGGTTTGCATATTCGTCCTCGCCTTGCTCACGGCGTTTTGAGTTCAGTTTTTCAAATCCTTTTCGATGCATAAAAATTTCACCCCGTATTTCAAAAGAGGGTGGGTAATTTCCTTGCAAGGTTTTGGTTACACTGCGAATGGTTTTTACATTTTCAGTTACATCATCCCCTCGAAACCCGTCACCCCTTGTTACGGCTTGAATCAATTTGCCATTTTCATAAAACAAAGAGATTGCAAGGCCATCAATTTTGAGTTCGCAGATATATTCTACTTCATCTATTCCCAATGATTTTTTTACCCTTTCATCAAACGCATTGAGGTCTTCTTCACAATAGGTATTTCCGAGAGAAAGCATTCTCCTTTTGTGTGGGACACTCTTAAACTCTTCGATAACAAGCCCCCCCACCAATTGGGTTGGGCTGTCTGGTAAAGCGAATTGTGGAAATTCAGATTCAAGGGATTGTAATTGTTTAATTTTTAGATCGAATTCAAGGTCAGAAATCACAGACTCGGCCAAAACATAATAATGGTAATTGAGGCCTCTGAGTTCATCAGAAAGGGCTTTTATTTGTGCTTCAATTTCGTAGGACTGCATTGTAAAAAACCTGATTTCAAAGTAAGATTCCGGGCAGGTATTTGCCTAATTCAGGACACAAGAGTTATGCACATTTTACATAAAAAAATAGGTCTTTTTTTCTCGCAGTATCACCAGATTATACGCCATTTTCTAGTGCAGTGAATTTAGCAGGGTGGTTTCAAGTTGTTAACGCAAAAATGAGTACTACAATAGTATGTCAAGGTCTTTTTAAGTTCCTAGGCAAATCTTTGATTTTTTTGGCGAATGCTTTTCTCACGCTCTCGTCATCTTTTTTCTTTAGGTGAACCAATAAACAATAACGCATACTGTGTTCTATTAAGGTTCCAATGGCCGATTTGTGATCCTTGCAAACAATCAAATCACCCTCCCAGTGAAATTCTCTTCAGTGAAAATGCGATTAAAGAATGCAATATAAAATTACTATCCAAGTTGAATATTTCGGTTCCAACTGAACCATCTTTTATCGGATAATGATATATGAGCTGTAATCCTGGGATTAATAGCAACGCAATGAACTTAAAACCGATTAATTACTTTATATTTGCCTTTTGTTAATCGCACTACGGGTTAAAATATCATGAAGAAACTGCACCGTATTCAATGGAAAGCATTTATGCTTTTACTGGTATACTTGTTCAGTATTCATCCCGGTATTGTATTTCATCACCACAAGTTAGATACAGCCACATGCAAAAAGTCAACAGATTGCAAAAAATCTGTTTTCTTCTCTTACAAAGATGGAAATTGCACCCACAAGACACATGTTGCCAAAGCGAACGAAAAATGCTGGCTTTGTGATAATCATACTATTTCTACACATGACGTCCAAATACGCGTAAATAAATATTTCAGCTACCCAATCAGTGGAAGCTATTTACAAATTTCCAAAAAATATTGTCATCAAGCCCCCTCTAATTTTGCTAACAGAGGTCCTCCTTCGGTTTAATCTTTAGCCATTTAAGTTTGGTGCTTTTAAGTTGTGTAAGGACAATTTTTTTGTCTCTTACAGTCATTTATATCTACTATCATTTTTATCATTAAAAATATCAACATGAAACCAAAATTCATTTATACAACACTTGCGTTCGTTTTCGCAATTCAAACCATCGTTGCTCAAAATAAAATTTCGGGTAACATCAAAGACGAAAAAACAAAAGAAATTTTAACAGGTGTATCAATATATGTTAGCGACCTAAAAACTGGTGCAACTTCAGACAAAGAAGGAAACTACAGGTTAGAAAACATCAAAATAGGAACTTATCTTTTTGAAATAAGCTTTATCGGTTATAAAAAAAGGGTCGAACGTATTTACATCAGCAAAGACACTGTTGTAGATTTTCTAATCAGTCAATCTGTATCGGAATGGAACGAAGTTTTAGTTACAGCCGTTTCCCGTTCTACCGAATTAAAATTAAGTCCGTTAATCATTAAACCTTTTGATGTTGAGGTTCTCAATCAAAACAGTTCTACAAATTTAATTGACGCTTTAAAAAATGTTCAAGGTGTTAACCAAATTACAACGGGTGCAGGAATATCCAAACCAATCATTAGAGGATTGGGGTACAATAGAGTTATTTCTCTTTACAATGGTATTCGTCAGGAAGGTCAACAATGGGGTGATGAACACGGAATTGAAATTGATGAATATTCTATTGATAGAATTGAAATTGTTCGGGGACCCGGTAGTTTGTTGTATGGTTCGGACGGAATAGCAGGCGTTTTAAATTTTATTTCTCCAAAAGCACCGCCATTAGGACAAATCAAAACGCAATTTATTTCAAACTACCAAAGCAATAATAATTTAATCGGTTATTCACTATCAAATGCAGGAAATAAAAATGGGTTTCAATGGCTGGGTCGGTTCAGCAATAAATTTGTAGGAAATTATCAAAATCAATATGACGGCAAAGTTTACAATTCAGGTTTTCAAGAATATAATGGAAGTTTGTTTTTAGGAGTAACCAAAAAGTGGGGTTATTCTCACTTGAATTTAAGCACGTTCAACACCACCTTAAATATGGTTGAAGGAGATAGAGACAGTTTAGGCAGATTTATTTTCGCAACTCCAGACGGCAAGGGTTTGATAACAGAATTATCAGCAACTGCAAAGGATTTAAACGGCTATAAAATTGGCTTACCACATCAAGAAGTCAACCATTTAAGAGTGCTGACAAACAACTATTTCATACTTAGAAAGGGAACTATCAATTTAGATTTAGGATACCAAAATAATAAGAGAAAAGAATTTGGGGATGTTTTAAACCCAAATGACAAGGCCTTGTTCTTTGACTTAAATACTATCAACTACAATTTGAGATACAATTTGGCTGAAATAAAAGGTTGGGAAACTTCGGCAGGTGTAAGCGGTATGCAACAAAGTAATGCAAATAAAGGTTTGGAATTTTTAATTCCTGAATACAATCTCTTTGATATTGGTGGTTTTGTATTTACACAAAAAACCTTTAAAAAACTTACTGTATCTGGTGGCTTTCGTTTTGACAACAGAAACATAAGCACAAAGCAATTAATTTTGGACAGTTTGGGAAATCCAGTAAGCATTGAGGATAGTACAACAAATTTAAAATTTAGGCCTTTTACAAAAAACTACAACAGCTATTCAGGAAGCATTGGACTGTCATATCAAATCAATAAGATATCTACTATTAAGTTTAATTTATCAAGAGGATTCAGAGCACCCAACATTGCCGAAATTTCATCAAATGGTAAACACGAAGGAACATTGAGATACGAGTATGGTAATGCAGATTTGAAATCGGAAGTAAGCCATCAAATAGACCTTGCGTATTTTTTAAATTCCGACCACGTTACGTTTGAATTTACGCCATTTGCAAACTTTATTTCAAATTATATTTTTTCAGAAAAACTGACAAGTGCATTTGGTGGCGACTCAATAACCGACCCATCCGACCCCACACCAGCTTTCAAGTTTACGCATGGGAATGCAACATTAATTGGTGGAGAGATTTATTTAGATATTCATCCACACCCATTTGACTGGTTGCATATTGAAAACGCATTTTCTTTTGTTCAAGCAACACAGAACAAGCAATCCGACAGCACAAAGTATTTACCATTTATTCCTGCACCTAAATACAGAGGGGAATTGAAAGCACAGTTTAAAAAGGTGGGTAAAAATTTGACAAATGCGTATATAAAATTTGGAATGGACTACTATTTTCACCAGGACAAATTTTTCAGTGCGTATGGTACGGAGTCTGGAACTCCGTCATATACATTGTTGAGTGCGGGACTTGGTGCTAACGTAAAAGCGCTCAACCGTAGCAACTTTATGAGTATTTATATTAGTGCAGAAAACTTAGCTGACGTTGCATACCAAAGTCATTTAAGCAGATTGAAATATGCACCTCAAAATCCATTGACGGGCAGAAACGGAGTTTTTAATATGGGCAGAAACATAAGCCTGAAATTGATTGTTAATCTTTAAATTGATAGTCTAACTCCCTGCAATGGCCCAAACCAGATGCGCTAAAGAGCTCCGCTACTCCCTGCAATGGTCTTGCACAATCCGGCAAAAAGAAAAGCCCGTGAAAAGTGTTGCAGGGAATGTCGCTGGAGTTGCGTCTCAATGCGTGTCTTTTTAGCCATTTGTTTTTTATATATTCAAGGTAGACGCGCCATTGCAAAAACCCAAAATGCGCCAAAAAAAGTCAATGATTTACCACTTCTCTCAAATTGTGCATCAGATAGATCAAAGCGGACCCTTTGACAAGATTTGCGATTTTATAACAAACCAAGTAAAGAACTTGTCGGATACATGTTTAATCCCATCGAGTTGAGAAAAAGCATTGATAAAAAGTGATTACTTTTGTGGGTATGCAAAAATGGATTTTTCGGATTTTAGCCGTTCTGGCTTATGCGGGTTCTTCAACTTCGATGGGTCAACCCACTTCCAAGAATGCAAACAATATAGAATCTGTTACGTTTTCTGATGGAATTTCCGATTGGACCCTGGAACGTTGTATTCAGCAGGCATTGAGTCAAAACATAGACATTCAATTATCAATGTTATCAGAGGAACAAGCGGCATTGGCATTTGAACAGGCTACCCGCAATTTTGGCCCAGAGTTGGGCGGTTCTGTTGGCCAGTTTTACCAGTCTGGGAGAAGTATCGATCGTTTTTCCAATCAATTTGTTCAATCAACAATCGGTAGCAATAATTTTCAATTACAGGGTTCTTTGCTTTTGTTTAATGGTTTGCAAAACCAAAATGCGCGAAAACAAGCCAAACAGAATTGGATGGCATCTGGAGCCGACTTAGAATCGATCAGGCTTTCTGTAACCCTTCAAGTGGCGTCAGCTTTTGTGTTGTGGCTTCAATCCAATGAATTAGAAATAGCAGCTGCAAGTATTTTGAATGGGAGTAAGTTACAATTGGATCGTGGACAAAAAATTTATGATGTAGGTGCAAGTAATCAGGGTGCTTTATTGTCTTTAAAGGCACAATACGCTTCCGATTTAGCCAGTATGACCAATGCGCAAAACAACAAAATCAGTGCTTTACAAAATCTCAAACAATTGATTCGTTTACCCGCTTCACAGTCTTTTGAGCCTGCCATGGAAAATTTTGGTTGGTCGGCGACTGAATTTCCCCTGAATGCCCAAGAATTAATCGATACTATCCTTGAAAGACGCCCAGATTATCATGCGGCACAATACCGTTGCTTTGCTGCTCAATATGCTTGTCGTTCAGCAAAAGGGGCTCTTTTCCCGATACTGAGTCTTGGAGGTAGTTTGGGAAGTGTATACTCCAGCAATGCCAAATTGATCGATGGGTCTATTTCCGGGTTCAGGCCAATTGGTAGGGTCCAGGGTAGCAATGAGATTGTAGAGGGACCAGAATATACATATTCGATGCAAACGAAGGCATTTCGCAATCAATTGGGTGACAATTTTGGACAGTCCTTGGGTCTAAATATGACCATTCCAATTTACAGTGGATTGCAGAGACATACACAGTTAAAAAATGCCAATCTCGCATTGAATCGAGCTGAATTAAATCTAGAAAGAACCAAACAAGCCATCGAAAACGAGGTTCTTTCGGCATATAATAATTATTTAAATGCCGATAAAAGGTATGTAGCAAATAAAGAAAATGTTGATTTGCAACAACAAAATGAACAGTCTGTTTTGCAGCGACTGAATGCTGGAGCGGCTTCCTATTTTGAATACCAAGTTGCAAATACCAATTATGTAAATGCGTATCAAAATTTTATTTCTGCCAAATACGAGCGCAGTTTCAGACGCCTGGTACTAGATTTTTATCTTATGCCCCCGATTGCAGATTACAACTCGATTAAAACCGATAAATAACAATGAAAAAGAAACGCATACTATTAATTTCATTTTTAGGCCTGATTATTTTGATTGTGCTGGCTACAATTATTAAAGGTGGAACAAAAGAGTTAGAAGTAGAAACAAGCAAAATAGCCATCCGAACCATTACAGAAATTGTAAGTGTTACTGGAAAGATACAGCCCGAAAGCGAGGTTAAAATTAGTGCCGATGTGAGTGGTGAAATCATAGACATGTTTGTTTTAGAAGGGGATAGTGTAACAAAAGGTCAATTGCTTTTACGCATCAATCCAGAGTTATATGAAACAGCCATGTCGCAATTAAAGGCCAATTTAGACAATTCAAAAGCTTCTTTGGAAGGCAGTGGAGCGCAACTCATTAAAGCCAAGGCCTCCAGTGAACAAATTGCACTCAATTATCGTCGACAGAAATTGCTGCACGACCAAAAGGTCATTTCAGAACAAGAATGGGAAAATGCCGAATCTCAATTCGAGATTGGAAAGGCAGATTTTGAGGCCGCAAAAAAAATGCTATTGGCATCTCAATATACTGTACAGAGTTTTGCTGCCAGATTAGAGGAAGGCAGGCGTAATTTGGGTAGAACCAGTATATACGCGCCCGCTTCTGGAACAATCACACATCTCAGCAGTGAAAAAGGAGAACGTGTTGTAGGAACCGCCCAAATGGCAGGTACAGAAATCATGCGTATTTCAAACTTGAACGTGATGGAAGTCCAGGTAAATATTAATGAAAACGACATTGTCCGGATTCATAAAGGCGACAGTGCAGACATCAAGGTTGACGCCTATGACAAAAGAATTTTCAAGGGTATTGTTATGGAAATCGCCAATTCTGCGGTGTTTAATGCCGCCCAAAATATGACTGACCAGGTTAGCAATTTTGTCGTAAAAATTCGCCTACTTCCTTCGAGTTACAGCGATTTGGAAAAGGATAAAAAACAAGCTTTTTTGCCTGGTATGACGGCCAGCGTTGATGTTAAAACCATCACACGCACAAAAGTTGTTTCCCTGCCAATTGCAGCAGTAACTACCCGCAATCCATTTGTTACAGAAAAAAAAGATGAAGCTACAACTACAACTACAAAACGGGAGGTTCAAACCTGGGTATTTCTATACAATGCGGGCAAGGCCAAAGCAGTAGAAGTAAAAACAGGTGTGCAAGATTTAGATTTTTATGAAGTGCTTGGTGGCCTTAAAGCTGGTGACGAGGTTGTTTCTGGCCCAAGCATGTCGATTGCGAAAACAATCAATGATGGTGATAAGCTAAAAAAGAAGAAATAAGACGTTTAAGTTACTCTAAAATTCATAGCCAATCAAGTTGGGTCCAGCCATTCAGTGTAAGTTGTGCTGCACCTGCCTGCTCAAAAATACTGTAAATCGCCCAAAATAGTTTCATTTTCTCGAAAAAACCGGTAGAGGTTGCGCCGGATAAATTTTATTTCGTAGGTTTTAAAGAATACCTATATTTGCATCGTTGCTAGGTTCGAATGTGGAAAGGAAATCCACTTCGATGAAAAGGGAACTTCGGTGTAAAACCGAGACTGTACCCGCAGCTGTAACTCCAAATCAACCCCAGTGTTGGTTTATATTTTAGGCATCTAAGCCACTATTTCTCAAGAAATGGGAAGGCGCCTAAGGTGGAGAAGTCAGAAGACCTGCCTAATAACACCCAGTGCACGCTTTCGGGAATAGAGGCGCGGAGAGGAATAGGACAGGCCATCGTCCAGTTTCCTTTAACCGTTTCATTCGCGTTTGTTTGCCAATGCAAAACTATGTTTGCCTTGTGCGTCATATCGCTAATATCTGTTTTTGGGGGGATAGAACCCAAAAAGGATACTTTTTTATTGCAGCACAAACCGATGGCTGTCCAAAGCCCACTTTTTTTTCAAAGAACAGGGGGCTCAGACCCAATTTTGATTTCGCCAAGCGCTGCCTCTTTAAACCCCTTAGATACCGTGTATATCCATGCCCAAAGATTGGATTTTGCCACACTCGGTCGGGTTGTTCGGACGATTCAGATTGGGGATGACAATAAATCCCTCACAGATGCCTTAGACGACCAAGGCGTATTTTTTAAACAATATGGAATGACTGGCTCGAGTATAATTTCTCGTCGGGGAGCCGATGCCAATCAGACCCAAGTCAATTGGAATGGTATACCTGTGAACAATGTGATGTTGGGGATGACGGATTTTAACACCTTACTTACTTGGGGAAATACCGATCTTTTTTTGGTTGATGGGGGAAATTCCCCAACCGTTGGAAGTGGAAGTATGGGGGGGACAATTTTTATGCGAAATTCCGCTCAATTTGGCGCACAAAACAAATTTACATCGCGTGGTAAAATACTTTTTTCTAAAGGTAGTTTTGGGGAACGCAATTTTGGAGCAGAACTTGGGGTTTCAAATAACCGTTGCTTTTTAGCGGTTACAGCGGCTCGATTTGATCGTTCCAATACATTTTCCTTCGCTGACAAGGGTCTTGATATTCCCCTGCGCCGAATGGAAAATGCGCGGAGTGAGCAAGGATTGATTCGGGGTGTATTGGGCTATCGCAAAGGAAAACACTATTTAAAAGGAGTCAGTGAATGGGTGAGCATGCAAAGACAATTGGGACTTGCCTTGGGTTCATTTCAGCCATTGGGAAAGCAAGAAGACGGTAATTTTCGGTCCGTAGTAGAATATATATACCAACCCAATCAATATTGGTCTGCCACCCATCGCATGGGTTATATACAAGATGAAATTGAATATTTCGAAACCCCCAAACTTGTCATTGGAAGTAAAAGTCTTGCAAAAACCCTGCATTTTCAGAGTGAAATATACAAACAATGGGGCAATTGGAATGGTTTTTTGGGAACAGATATTCAATATCAGAAGGCAAATTCAGAATACTATTTGGGTTGGGCAAATAGAACCTTGCCTGCTTCTTTGTTGGGTATAAATTGGGCAAATGAGTCATTGTCTGCCGTTTTCAATGCCCGTTACGAATGGCATGAAAAGGTTCCCACCGCAGGGTTGTCAATTTGCTACAAGACTTCGAAATGGATCAGTATCAAAGCCAATGCCCACAACAGTTTCCGTAGGCCCAATTTGAATGATTTGTTTTGGATTACAGGGAATATGACGCGAGAACTAAAGCCTGAAAAGGGATGGGGCGTAGAAGGGGGTTTGGATATGCGGCGAATTTTTACCAAGCGGTGGTCTATTTCGACAGAAGCTACCGTGTATTATCGGACATTGGATCAACCCATATTGTGGGTGCCCAATGGCAGTTTTTGGTATCCTGTGAATCTTGAAGGCGGCGGAAAATACGCTGGGATTCAATTGGCAGCCAGTAGCCGATGGAAATTTGGAACCCATGCCTTGGCGTTTAAATCGAATTGGGATAGGGTGAGCAGTCGGGTAAGACAAACAACCAATTCCGACGCATACCAGCAAATTTTTGTTCCCAATTGGAATGGAAATTTCTGGGTTGCCCTAGAGGCAAAACGGTGGAATATTGGCACCAATCTACAATATGTCGGCAAACGATTTATTCAAACCGATAACCAGGCATTTTTACCTTCATACAAATTAATTAACATCCAGTTCCAGATTCCAGATGTGGTTAATTATTTAGGCTATGGATGGTCAATAAACTTGGAAGCCTTGAATGTGTTTAACACAGTATTTATAAATATGCCCGGAAGACCTATGCCCGGTAGGATGCTAAAATTGGGATTGCTCTTCAAATGGAAATAAGTATAGACAATACATTTCTTCAAATGCCCATCATGCAAAACCCAGTAACACCATACAAAACCAAGACCTATAATAAAGACAATCAAAATAAAACCTATAACAAACCTAAAATGAAAACAACCAAAAAAAACGCATTGATCTTTTTGTTTACCTTGTTAAACCTGAATGCTATCTGTGCCCAAATGCTTGAAGGATTTGAATATGTCAAAGCAGACTCTGGGCAGGTAATAAATGGCAGCAAGGGGGAGAACTTTTTTAAATTGCATTCCCAAGGTGGTGGATTTGTTTCTACTATGCCAATCTTATGGGATACCTCTTATGGTGGTTATTGGGCTGCGGGTTGGGCTATATCCAAAAAAATTGATGGGTCTTTGGGCAATTCGGATTTTTCGAAACATTTGTATTGCGCGAAGCCAGGTTATGGTTCAGAAAAAGGTATAAATGGCAAATACAAGGGAACAACATTTGCTGTGGGTATGAACAAATCATATATTCTATCGCCAACGAATCCATTAAAGGGGTTCTTTTCTAATCTAAAAATTGCCAATACAACATATGCCTACAATAGCATGAAAAATGGTGATGCAATTGCAAAGAAATTTGGTGGACTTTCTGGAAATGATGCCGACAGTTTTGTTCTTAAAATTGGTTTTTACCATAAAGGAAAATTGTTGTCGCGCTTCAGTGTTGTTCTCGCAGATTACAGATTTGCAGACAATTCCAAAGATTATATTTTGGATTCATGGCAAACGGTATTTTGCGCAAAGCAGGGTGTGGGACAATTGGGCCCCATAGATAGTACAGTCTTCGAATTACAGAGCTCAGACAGTGGTTCATATGGAATGAATACACCTGGATTTTTTGCGATTGATGAAGTTGGAGCAGATCTTTGGGTAAAGGTGGTTTCCATTCCAAAAATGCTCGCCTTATCTTATCCAAATCCTGCGAAAGATAAAGTGCGCGTGGAAACGACTGGCAATATGGATAAAATAGAAATTGTGGATGTCTTGGGCAAACGGGTGTATTTAGAAGCTGGCCTCAATAGGAAGGCATTTGATATTGTTATTTCCGATTGGGCCATGGGTGTGTATAGGGTAAAAATAATCACGAGCATTGGAATTGAAACATGTGAAATTGTTAAACAATAATTTGGTAAGCAATGCGTTTTTGTAAGCAGTATTTCGTTTTTATTTTCCCTGGATTACTGCTTGCGGCATGTTTTTTTTCCGCTTGTGAACCCACTATTATAAAACCATTGGCGATTTCCGGAATTCAAGGCAACCGGGTGGCTGTTTTGTGTGAGGGAAATTTTATGTGGAACAATGCGCGTTTGGATATCTATCATCCCGATTCAAATATCAATTGGGCCAATGCGTATGAGCAAGTCAATAAAAAACCCCTGGGTGATGTGCTTCAAAATGGCGTATTGTATGCAAATACCCTGTATTTGAGTATAAACAACAGTGGCAAGGTGTTGGGAATCAATCCCAAGACGCTACAACAAACCAAAATTAACGCACACCTCAAATCCCCGCGATTCATATTGCCTGTGGGCCGCCATCTTTGGATAACGGATCTATATTCTAATACCATATCGGTTCTCGATACAGCTTCATTAAGTTTGGAAAAAGAACTTCTTGTTGACGCGTATACCGAGCAGTTGGTGAAATGGAACCAATTCGTGGCAGTTGCCTCCTATAATGGGAAAGTATTGTTATTCGACCCCAATTCATTTATGCTAAAGCATACAATTTATACAGACACGGGCTCCATGTTTCTGGCTGTCGACGCAAGCAGTTCTCTTTGGGTTGTTTCGTCGGCTGTTGGGAAAAGTTCAATGCAGAAATTTTCAGTGTCAGATTTTTCGCGCACTAGATATTTTAATGCAGAAAAGAAATCGTTTGGGAAAATCGAGTTGTCTTTGGATGGAAGAGATCTGTTTTTTTTGTATCAAAACGCCATTTGGAGAATGCCGGTAAGTGCAGTATCGCTGGCAGAGGCATCGGTTTTTTACCGCGGTCCAAAACTTATTTATGGATTCAATCTTAACCCCAGAGACAGTTGTTTATACATAGCAGATGCGAAAGATTATGTGAGCAATGGGGAAGTTTCTGTGGTCAATGCAAAGAGTGGCGCTTTAATGCAACGGTTCGCTACGGGTGTCAATCCTTCGTTTTTTGTTCCATTACAGCCATAGTATTCCTTTTTGCTATCTTTGAAGAACGGCCATGAGATTCAAACTGCCTTTCATCAAAAAAGTAGACATCCTTTTGATACGTTCCTATATTGGTCCGTTTGCCGTTACTTTTTTTTTAAGCATGTTTCTTTTTTTGATGCAATTTTTATGGAAATTTATCGATGAATTGGTCGGAAAGGGCATTTCTTTCGACCTTTTGCTCAAATTGATTTTTTTTAGTTTGGCCGATTTGGTTCCAATGGCTTTGCCGCTAACAATTATGGTTGCGGGTCTAATGACATTCGGAAATCTGAGTGAGAGTTTTGAATTGGTTGCCATGAAATCGAATGGCATCTCGCTGCTTCGCGCCCTCAGGCCAATTTTTTTGTTGATGTGTTGTTTGGCGGTTCTCAATTTTTTGTTTTTAAATTATATAATACCCAAGGCCAAACTAGAACAAGCAGTGATGCTCATCGACATGCGTCAGAAAAAACCCACTTTCAATATATCTGAGGGTGTTTTTTATCACCAAATAGAGGGCTTTGCTATTCGGGTTGGCACAAAAGAGAAAGACAATCAAACCCTGCGCGATGTGTTGATTTATGAGTATAAACAAGATGACAGCAAACGATTGAATGTAATGCGGGCCGAATGGGGTAAAATGTTACTTTCTCCCGATCACAGGACGCTTAATTTAACACTTTATAATGGGGTTCGTTATGAAGAGATGACAAATTCTTCGGAGTACAGCAAAACACAACCTTTCAACCAAATGTTTTTTGAAAAACAGTCTATGGCAATAGACCTTTCGAGTTTGGATTTTCAATTTACCGATCGCGATTTAATTGCCACAGATTACCGACTACAGAATGTTTCGCAGTTGTTTTTAGAAATTGATACGTTTCATTTGAAATGCAAGAAATTGCGTGATGACAACAGTAAATATTTGGGGCGGTATTTGCATGTTCCGGGACTATTTCTCTTAGATTCTCAGCAGGGTTCTTTCCAACGAGGGCATGCAGAATACAAGCTACTATCCAATAAGCAAATCATCAAGAACTTTCCAAGTCAAATCAGGCAATCAACTATAAGTGCTGCGATCAATCACGCCCGGTCTGTTAAAAGCATGGCGGAAGGCCTCACGGGATCATTGCAATTTGAAGAATCAGAGGTAAATTTATACCGTTCAGAATTGCACAAGAAATTTGCTTTTTCTTTTTTGGTCGTCTTGTTGTTTTTAATCTCAGCTCCCTTGGGTGCGATTATTCGGAAAGGGGGTATTGGCATGCCTTTGGTCATTTCTGTCCTTCTTTTTGTTGTTTTCTACGCATTAAATCTTACGGGTGAAAAAATGGGAAAGGCGGGTATTGTCTCTGTTTGGTTAGGCTCTTGGTTGAGCTCGATGTTGTTGTTGCCAGTCGGGCTGATTATTACCTACCGTGCGAGTATCGACAAAAGTTTTCATGGAAGTAACCCATTGAGCAATCTAGCTGCTTGGCTAAAAAAATGGATTGCGATGGCGAAAAAACTGCGTATCGGATCTGACAATGACAGCAATGATAGGCCATCCAATAACCCTGATTCAGCCATTCAATCAAATTTAGAGACATGAAAATTCTGGTTCTTGGGAATCGCATACCATGGCCATTGCATGATGGTGGTGCAATTGCAAGCTATGCCATGCTTCGCGCTTTGTCTGGGGCTGGAATTGCATTGCATTTTTGCAGTTTTAATACAAAAAAGCATTTCGTTTCACAAGAATTATGCAACAAACATTTTGGATTTTGTACAGTCAAAACGATCCCATTGGATTCATCGCTTTCCGTTTGGGGAGCCTGTAAGAATCTTTTTTTAGGAAAAAGTTACCACATATCTCGCTATGAGCGCAAAGAAGCCAATGATATTGTCGAAGCTCTTTTGCATGAGCAAAGATTTGATTTGGTTTTATTTGAAGGTATTTATTCTATGACGATGATGAATGCTGTTGTTCGCTATAACAAAAGTCTCAGCGTTGAAAATCAATACCGCGGACCAAAAAAGGATTTTAAAAGTCTCAGCGTTGGAATTCAAGAACACGCCACCCTTCGGTTTATTAACCAAAACCCTGAAAAAGAAGTAAATGGTTCCGAGTTTACGCAACACAATAAAAATAGGTCCAGAATCCATAAATCAACTTCGATTAAAAATCCCGAGATGGGTCGGAGTCCTTTGCCTTTGGTTTATAGATCGCACAATGTAGAATCTGAAATTTGGTTTAGACTGGCCCAACAGTCGCGCCAAGCGTTTAAAAAATGGTATTTGCTATTGCAGTCTAGGAAATTGCAACAGTTTGAACAAAAAATATGGTGTAGCGTTGATGCAGTAATTTCCATTACCGAAAATGATTCCAATGTTATTGGCAAGTATACCCAAAGGGTTAAGGGCATTGCTGTAGCCCAAACGGTCTATTTGCCAGGAATTGAAACCATAAACCCTTCAATATGCAAACTGCAGCCCAATAAGGTTTTTCATATAGGGAGTATGGAATGGCAGGCAAATCAACAAGGAGTTCAGTGGTTTTTGCAGAAAGTATGGCCTATTCTTCTTGCAAAGTTGCCCCTTGCCGAATTTCACCTGGCGGGTAAGTCAATGCGCACAGATGACCCACGATTTTTTCAATCTGGTGTAATCAACCATGGTCCTGTATCGGATGCCCAAATTTTTATGAAAGAAAATGGCATTATGCTTGTCCCCATTTCGGTTGGCAGTGGGATTCGCATCAAAATTATCGAAGCAATGGCATTGCGTGTTCCGGTTGTGACTACGTCTGTTGGTGTTCAGGGGCTTAAAATTCTTCACAATGTCCATTGTAAAATTGCCGATACTCCTCAAGATTTTGCGAATGCCATTGTCGATTTAATGACAAATCCTACCCTTACCAATGAGATTGTAGACGAGGCCTTTGCCTATGTTAAAGCCCAGCACAATAGCAAGCACAATACAGAAAAACTATTGAAATTTTTGACCGGATTGTTGTAAATCACAGGGTAAACCGCATGGCAAAATGGGGTATTCCTGCTTCGTAAAATCGATCACCTTCTGCAATAAAGTGGTATTTTGTATAAAATTCCATGGCGTGTTCTTGGGCATGAAGATAAATAGTAGAAACACTAGAAGTTGTGATTTGTGGTGACTTTGAGTGATCGTAACCAAGCATATTTTTAGAGATAATATCCAAACAATTCTGTAATAATGCTGCGCCAATACCTGTTTTTCTATACGCTTTTAACACGGCAAATCGTTCGAGTTTGATGCCTTTTTGGGTTGTTCTAAACCTACAAGTTCCCACGGGCAATCCTTTAAAATTTGCCAAAAAATGCCGGCTGCTTTCCTCGTAAGTATCGTATTCTTCATCGGGCGGACATTCTTGCTCGATCACAAAAACCCTACGGCGAATGTCAAATGCTTTCGACATATCAGCCTGATTTCTAATTTCTCTCACTTCTATCATAAAAAAAATGGTTAAATTTGCATCAAAAATACGAATAAAGATATCGTTATGGCCCAAAAAAACATTCAAACACTATTAGGTTCCCAAGCAGATTTCTTGCTAAATCACAAATGCAAAACCATAGACAAATCGATGATTCATGCACCCGGATCTGATGTTGTTGACCGTATTTTTTCCCAAACCAATCGGAATCCACAGGTCTTGAAAAGTTTGCAACAACTCTACGGAAACGGACGTTTGGCGAATACGGGGTATGTGAGTATTTTGCCGGTTGACCAGGGTATCGAACACAGTGCAGGGGCTTCTTTCGCACCAAATCCGATATATTTTGACTCTGAAAAAATTGTTCAATTGGCGATCGCTGGTGGATGCAATGCAGTGGCTTCAACCTTTGGCGTTTTGGGTATGCATTCCCGCAAATATGCTCATAAAATACCTTTTATTGTAAAATTAAACCACAACGAATTCCTTTCTTATCCCAATAAATATGACCAATTGATGTTTGGTTCTGTGGACGATGCTTGGAATATGGGTGCAACCGCTGTGGGTGCTACCATATATTTTGGAAGTCCAGAAAGCGGTCGTCAATTAATGGAAGTGGCTGCAGCATTTGAACGTGCACACGAATTGGGGCTGGCCACAATTTTATGGTGTTATACCCGAAACAATGCGTTTAAGGTAGACGGTGTTGATTATCATTCAAGTGCCGATTTGACAGCCCAGGCCAATCATTTGGGAGTTACCATTCAAGCCGACATCATCAAACAAAAATTGCCAACCAACAACGGAGGATTCAACGCCACCAAACATGGTAAAACCCATCCAAAAGTATATTCTGAATTGTCTTCAAATCATCCCATCGATTTAACGCGCTACCAAGTGGCAAATTGTTTTATGGGACGTGCTGGACTCATTAATTCTGGAGGAGAAAGTAAAGGCCAGGGAGATGTTGAGGAAGCAGTTTTTACTGCTGTTGTTAATAAACGTGCTGGAGGTTCTGGGTTAATTTTGGGACGCAAGGCATTTCAAAAACCCATGAATGAAGGCATTGTATTGTTGAATGCGGTGCAAGATGTGTATTTAGATCGCACTATAGAGTTGGCATAATGGTATAATCTGTGAATGTAGATTTCGAATATGATGATGAACTCTCTGGTAATGGACCAAAATGGTACCAAAGAACCTGGAGTGGAATCTTAACCAAAACCAAAGATAAAAAACCTACCCCAGATGGTTTGTGGGAGAGGTGTAAGCGCTGCAAGGAAGTGGCCCCCACCAAGGAATGGATTTTAAACCGCTATGTTTGTCCGTCTTGTCGTTTTCACGAACGAATTGGGTCTTTAGAATACTTTGATATATTGTTTGATGAAAACAATTATACAGAGATAAACGCAAATTTGTCTAGTGCTGATCCCCTGAAATTTAACGATTCTGCTCCCTACAGCGATCGCTTGATTGTAGCAAAGAAAAAAACAGGATTAACAGATGCTGTTCGGACCGGGCATGGAACCATTGATAGCCAGCCATTAATGATTGCTTGTATGGATTTTAGTTTTATTGGTGGGTCTATGGGGAGTGTGGTTGGGGAAAAAATTTCCCGTGCGATTGATAACTGTTTGCAAACGGGTACTCCTTTTTTGATGATTTCAAAATCTGGGGGTGCACGCATGATGGAAGCGGCGTATTCTCTCATGCAAATGGCCAAAACCAGCGCAAAATTGGCATTGTTACACCGGGCTGGTATTCCCTATATTTCACTGTTAACCAATCCTACGACAGGGGGTGTTACTGCATCATTTGCTATGTTGGGCGATTTTAATATTGCCGAGCCTGAGTCATTAATTGGCTTTGCCGGCCCAAGGGTGATTCGTGAAACCATTGGAAGGGACTTGCCAAAAGATTTCCAAAGTGCAGAATTCTTGTTGGATCATGGATTTTTAGATTTTATCGTCAATAGAAATGAATTAAAACAAAAGATTTCAGGTCTATTACACGTAATTTGGAGTTTGAAAAACACAAAATAGTTATACATATGAATTTTCCAGATAATCTCAAGTACACCAAAGACCATGAATGGATTTCGGTGAATGGCGACATCGCCACCATTGGTATTACAGATTTTGCGCAAAGCGAATTGGGTGATATTGTTTTTGTAGACATCCCTTCATTGGGAGAGATACTCGATGCCCATGTGGTTTTTGGGACGGTAGAAGCTGTAAAAACAGTGAGCGATCTGTATATGCCCTTGGCTGGTGAAGTTGTTGAAGTCAATCCTGATTTAGAAAGCTCGCCAGAATCTGTAAATAGCGATCCTTATAATGCGGGATGGATGGTTAAAGTCAAAATGAACAATCCAAGCGTCTTGCATTCCTTGATGAGCCATGCCGAATACACTGCCATGGTAGGATAATCATGATTGAATTTGGAATAAAAAAAATTGTTCAATATAAAAAAACCCTGGGGGTTTTATTGGGTATTGCAGTCTTATGTCTTTTACCTGTTCCCGATCTAAAAACCATTCCCAAAATTCCTTGGTTGGGAATCTTGGGAATCGATAAGTGGGCTCATTTTGTGCTCTATTTTTTTTTATATAGAATATGGAGTTTAGAAAATACGAATCCTTTAAAAAATACCTGGAAAGTGGTATTGCTTTCAATTTCTTTTGGCGCAAGTATCGAGTTTCTTCAAGATTTATATGTGCGTAATCGTGCAGCAGAATGGGCCGATTTTTTTGCCGACTTTAGTGGATTGCTTTTTGGCTATTTCGTCTTTCAACACCGACGATACTGGTCTGATAATTCTTAAGCGTTCTAAAAGGATGGTATTTATATGGTTTGTTTATTCATACGCCCGTGCATGGGTGGTGCGAACTTTTTGTTTAATCATTGTGTAGTATATTGTCCACACACCATTATAAAGTGTATTTGGATAGGATTGCTTTGTGTATCTTTGTATATCATTATGAATCAAATTCGTTTCGAAGGTAGAAATGCATTGTTTTTTTCAACTCTGCGTTCTAGAATTGATGAGCATTTAAACGCCATCAATGTGAAAGCATCCGGGAATTGGAGATTGTATAGTAAGACGATTATACTTTTTGTTTCCCTTATCACACTGTACACAATAGTGGTATTTTTTACACCTTCTTCTACATTGGTGTGTATTTCACTGTGTATTTTGGTGGGTGTTAATTTTTCGTTTATTGGTTTTAACGTTATGCACGATGGCGCTCATGGTAGTTATTCTTCAAAGAAATGGGTTAATAAAATGATGGCACTGAGCTTGAATGTGATGGGTGGAAATGCTTTTTATTGGCACCAGAAACACAATATAGCCCACCATTCCTTTACCAATATTGAAGGAGCCGACGAGGATATTGATATTAGTCCATTCATGAGATTGAACCATATTCAAAGCAAATATTGGTTTCACCGATTTCAGCATATCTATGGTTTGATGTTGTATACAATAACCTATTTAATGTGGATTTTCTACCAAGATTTTGTAAAGTATTTTGGTGGAAAGGTGGGAGATCGCGTTATTAAAGAAAAGATGTCATTGGGTCAACACTTCAGTTTTTGGATTGGCAAAATACTTTATATTGGCGTATTTATTATAATACCTTTTTTCTTTGTAGGGGTGGTTCAAACCATCATTGGTTTTTTGTGTATGGCCATGATTACCGGATTGATAATCGCGGTAGTTTTTCAATTGGCTCATGTTGTAGGTACTGTAGATTTTGTAGCGAAAGCTATACCTGTTACCTCAGTAGAAGCCGATTGGGCCACCCATCAGATTCGCACAACAGCAAATTTTGGAACCAATAGCAAATTATTGGCTTGGTGTTTGGGGGGCTTAAATTTTCAAGTAGAACACCACTTATTTCCAAAAATAAGCCATATACATTATCCCAAAATAAGCAAAATTGTCCGCGAAACATGTAAGGATTTCAATATCATGTACAATGAATTTCCAACAATGCTTGCGGCCATTCGCGCACATTTGTTGCACCTCAAAGCGGTAGGCGCCTAGTTTTTTCGCTACCCTTCTCAGTCGGAAGTTGAGTATTGTCTATGTTATAGCGTAGATGTATAGCCACATACTTACGTGATCTTCTTGTCCGTTCGGGCATTCAATTTGAGAATTTGCGTCCACAATACCCTGTTGGGCGGTACCATCCGGATTTTTGGCCCGTATACACCTTCCCCCTATGGAGTAAGTTGATTTTTCTTTCCGCGCATATAAATCATGATGGATCACTGAAACACCAATACATATACCCCCAAACTATCCGCAATAAAAAATAAAAATATCCCATTATTTTTTTTGATGGCACAGGATTTGTAATTTAATTTTCATATTTGTTTGTCAATAATGAAAAACAGTAGCGTACCTTTTTCTATAGTTCCCTGTCCTGATTATCAAGGACATGCGATTATTATAGATTCTTCTGGCAAGAGTCTTAAAACCCATTTGCGAAACAATTTCTCTTCATTTACGAGCCCTGTGATGCAATTGCTTGAGAAAGATCTCAATGGATTGCCCCCGCAAACAGACTTGCGTGAAAGTTTAATTTATTGTTTGCTGAGTACATTCAGTGAAGAGCATAGCCCTGTTTTTCAGTTGTATCTCAAGGAGGATATCCAGTGGGATGCAGCGTATCGTTTATCCGAAGACGAGGATATTGCAGAGATTCAATATAAATCTATTGCAGCTCTTATGCTCTATTTACAAGAAGATTGGGTTTGTTTGGGTCCGAATACTTCTCAAACACTTGAGGAAATGCAGCAAAAAAATCTTGAATTTGTTCCGGATTCTGTTCTTGAAAAAATCGCAGGAATCACCGCAGATTTTAGCCAAGAAAAAATGTATGCTGTTGAGTTATTGCAAAACATTTTTGGTGGTATTCACCTTTCGATGATTGTTCTTTGGATTTCGAATTTAATTGATTCGGAAACCTTGATTAAATCATCATTGCTGTTAAGTTGTTCCAAAGAAGAACCCGAAAACCCCCAATTTTCTAAATCCGAAAACCAAGATATTCAAGTATTTTCTTTAAAACTGGAGGCATTTAGAAAAGTCTTGTTTCTCTGTTAGAGACTCTCTAACATGTTTATTGAGCCTGAAATTTTTTGGATTTCGTGGAAAACCTACAGGGCTTAAACGAGAATAGGGGCACTCAATATCTGGATGTATTTTTTTGCCAATAATATTCAGGGCTGGAATACAATACTATGGGTTTCACTCAAATCGTCACCCTCTATCTTAATCCAATACACTCCAAAACCCAATTGGTTTTCAGGCAATTGAAATGCGTGTCTAAGCGCATCGACGTGGTTAGCACGGTATACGATTTTTCCTTGTCGGTCTATTACAAGTAGGTGTTTTATTGTTTTGGCAGAAACCAGATTAACATTTCCTTTGCTCGGGTTGGGGTATACAGAAACAGATACAGCAGATTTTGCCAAATGGGGAATCTTGGCGGCATATGTTTCTAAAGACAAATCGTCAAGAAAGATTTTACTAGAGGCATTGCTTGCCTCAGTGAAAGTAGAGTCAGACAAAAACACGCCGACAGTTGCCTTGGTGGGTATCAATGTGAATCGAGAATCCCATACTACATTTTCGGTAAATAATGAGTAGCTTGAAGGAACAAGTACATCAGAATTTTGAGAAAAAATGGCTGATCCAACCAAGGTGTCGGTATGAAAGAAATTTACGATTACCGTTACCCTGTCGCCCGCAACCAAATTTCCTTTCCAATAGCCACGCATGCTTTCGTAGCGTTGGTTGATCGTAAAAGATGGCATATCCATGGCTGCGAAGGGGGAATTGGTATTCTGGGTAATCATCCAAGCGGGTATCCAATTATTGCCTGTTGTGCTTAATCCTGTAGATTGAGCCTGTAATACAATCGCTGATCCAGAACGGGCATCATTGCTTTGTGAAGTAAAGGTTTTTTTTGTATCGTATAATTTGCCCATTTTTTCTTCAAAGGCATCTGTTGAGGTATACCAACTTTTGGGTTTCATAACCGAAAATCCTCCCCATGTTTCGAAATCGAGATTGGCAGTAGTTGCGGTTGTTCCATCTACAAAACCCAAATCATAGATTGCTATAGACCCGTTCCCATTGGGTTTTCCTCGCCCTTGACTGCTCACAATATACACAAAACCCGAATCAGCAGACAGTGACAGGGTGGGATGCGAATATGTAAGTGGAATTGTGAGTTGCTTGTCTCCAGAACCCGGTGCATCCGGCAAAATATCGAACTGTTGTAAAATGATCGGAACACCATCAATGCCCTTGGTAAAACCCACTATAATTGTTGCAGTATCACTTCCAAGGTATGCTGAATTGTAATTAATTTTGATGGATGTGGGTGTGCCAGAAATTGGGAATCCACCAGTCAAAATATCAGGGTAATTGAGCCCTACTTGAAGAGCATAGCTGATGGTTTGAGAATTAAAATCATTGAATAGTCGGAGGCCTTGGTTATTTGGCATAGTCTTGGATGAATCAAGCAATCCTTTACCGATTAACATCCATTTTGTTGGGGCTTTGAAGGACAAAGATTCCCAATCATCAAATGAGGCATTTGGAATGGGATTTTGGGCCATTGCAGACAATCCAAAACCGAATATTCCCATCATTAAACCCAATATTTTTTGTTTCATACTATCTATAATGACTGTTTTTTTGATATTAAGTGGGTAAGCAAACAAGAAACTCAAACCATCGGTATCTCCACTGAGCTCCTAAATTCAATTTTGAGCAGGTGCCACAGAAGCCCATAAATTTGCTTTAATGCACAACGACTATACTCTGGGTATTGCGGGTATTGCCGTGTACGGTCTCAATTTTATAGAAGCCTTCAGCCCAATTTTTTGTTTCAATGTAAACCAAATTAGTGCCGTTTCCACTGCCCATCAATTGTCCTTGTGATCCGAATACCCGGTACGATGAATTGCCTTCCCCGAGTGGAATATAGAAACCCAAATCAGTTGGACTGGGGTAGATGGGTTTTCTGATATAACCCATAAATTGGGTTGCAGAACGGCTGCGAACGACTTTTACTTCAAGACAATAGGTTGTTGAGCAAAGGGCTGAGCTGTCATAGGCTGTTAAGCAAACCAAAAAGGTTCCCGATTTGGCAAATTGGTGAATGGGTGTTTTGTCCTTGCTATTGGCAGAACTGTCACTAAAACTCCAACTATACTTATACGATCCAGTACTGGTATTTTTTACATACATTTTTCCATTGCTCGAAACACTATCGACCTGGAATTTGGCAATTGCAGGGCAAGGAATACAATTAACGACAAGGGTTTTACAAATGCTTGTATCGCATTTATTGCAGGAATCATAGTAAAATATGCAAACAGTATATGTGCCTTTGGCAGAAAAAGTATGCGTTGCCGAGCGGTTATAGTATTTGATGCTGCCAACAGATATTTTGTATTTGATGCAGGGGGAATTCAGGTTTTTGCCTTCGAATGTGAAAACATTGCATTTGTTGGTATAGCCAAAACTTACCCCTTTCGCTGCCCAGTTGCATTTGCCAACAAAGGGCTCACAACCTACGGTAAAGATTCTATATAACAGCGTATCACACCCTGTACACACATTGCTATACTTTCCTATAATTTTATATTTCCCAGTATCTGAAAATACATAATTTCCAGTTCTGCCAGCAGTCAATGGGGTTGTTTTTCCTGTTTTAAAATTGTACACACTTATTTGGTAACGGATACACGAGTCAGTTAAATAATTCATTTCAAAAAAGTATTTATTGCAATCATAGGAATAACCCAAACCCAAATGACCCGTCCAAGTGCATTTTTTAGAATGGGTTGGAACTGAGATTTCTACTTTTTTGCATATATACAGATAACACTTTTTTGATGGATTGTAAATTTTTACACAAATTTCATAGATGCCCGACTTTTTATATGTGTGGGCGGCGTCTTTTCCTGATGACATTGTGCCATCGCCCCAGGACCATGAATAGGTAGTGCCATATGGGCCGTTGGAAACAACATAAAATTTCCAAGTGCTGTCATTGGTTTTCTTAAATGTAAAAGATCCAAGGAGTCCGCAGGGGTTGCCAACCGTAATTTTTTTGCAAATTTTTACTTTGCATTTTCCGGTTTTATTGATGATTGTTAAGCATACTTCATAGGTTCCCGCTTTCGCATATTCGTGATAGGGGTTTATTCCTTTGCCTGTTTTTCCGTCACCGAAACTCCATTCATAGGTATATCCCGCATTACTACTTCCTTTAAACCGAATTTTATTGTCTCCGCTGCTTACTCCCCAGGTAAAATCTCCTTTTAGTTCGCAAGGATTGCCACATTTGACGGTAATTTCTTTGCAGTAATACACAGAGCAAACTTTCCCGTTGGCGTCTGTCCAACTTGCTTTGAGACATACTTTGTAAACGCCTTCAGACAAGTATGTATGTATTGGATCAGCCCCTCTTCCTTCCGTTTTATCTCCAAAATTCCAGGTGTATGTTGCGGTTTTCTGGTTTGAATGGGCAATAAATTTTACTTTTTTGCAGTCGTTGCTCCACGAAAATTCTGTCTTTAAATCACAATCACAATTTGCGATTGTAAGGGTTTTACAAATGCTGGTATCACAATTATTACAGCTGTCCCAAACTTTCATGCATACTGTATAAGTTCCATTTTTTAGGTATTGGTGTTTGGTTGTTTTTCCGTGTGCAGTGGTTTTGTCGCCAAAATCCCAATAATACTTTATGCATGAATTGGAACTACTAGAATCATTCACTTTATAGCCGTCAAAATTGAACACGTAGCAGGAGCTATTGCTTTGAGACCACCCTTTTGGCAGATTGCATTTTGCGCTGCCAGCGGCTGATAGGAAAAATAAAAAAGATACAAAGACAATTTTTTTCATGGGTTCGATATTATATTATTTTGTTTTATCCGATACACCGGGATTTCATTTACATAGATATATTTTTTTTACACAGCGTTGTATGCAGTTCAAAATAATATTTTTGAGGGGATTCTATTAAAAATGAAATGAAGTGCAGCCTTCTGGGTTGCTTAATTTGTGACTTTTTCTTGTTCCATTCAACACACAATGCACAAAATGAGTTTGACCTGAAAATTGTCCAAAAAGCAAGGTATTACAAACGGATATATTTTTTTGTGGGGGTGTATTATTGGCTTCAAAATAGCACCATATAGCATCTTCTTCAATTTCCCAGCCCAAAAAAATTAAATTAATTGGTGATTGAAGTCGAATTTGTGTCTGTTTTGCAATAGGTTGTTTACTCAATTGTAATTGCAGGCCACTTAGCATAAAATTTCCCAGTAAAACTTTGTTGTCTTGGGATTTTAAACTTAGGTCGATCGAGGTCTTTTGCTGGGCAATAAGAGCTTCTTGGACATCGTTTGTAATCAATTTACATCGAACTTGTAGGGTTTGTGAAGATGAATTGAGTGTTATTTCTGTAACGCCAACATGGTAGGGATGTTTGGCGATTGCGGCACACAAAAAAAATACTAAGATGGGTAAAAAAGACTTCTTAATAGGGCTAAATATAAAAAATGAAGATTCAATAATCGATGGAATTCGCCGAAAGCATGAAATTGATTGCTTGCAATACTCGGACAGACTGATTCCTAAATACAGGGTCTTTTGAAAGGGTTCGTGGTAAATACGTTTATACTTGCACAAACCCAGGACCAATAGTGGTTTTGATGTTCTAAGATTAATCAAACCGTATGTTGCCCCAAACGGATTCCCATTGAAAAGTTTTATTTTTTTTGAGTTGGTATCTAAATACTCTAAGCAAATTCTGAAAAACGCTATAGATCGCAAAAAAATGCTGTTTTTTTTACCCTGAACTATGGAATGATTTTTTAAAATTAAATAAATAGCGG
>NSIM01000006.1 GCA_002737705.1 Flavobacteriales bacterium | reverse complement strand
TCATCTATAGGGTATTATTGGGATGATGAAGGACGTGAAAATGAATTTCTACCTGCAATTTCTTTGAGTTGGAATCAGCGTGTAAGTTCAAATGCAAGTTTTATGGGTGAGGTATGGCTAGTGGGAAATACGATTGTTGGTGGTCCAGGAATGCGCTTATACTCAGGAAGAAAAAACACAGTTGATTTTGCCATATTAGGTGTTGCTGATTTGAGTTATGGTGATGGAATATTTGGAATCCCATTTATTTCATGGACACGTAAAATGGCCAAATAACAAACTAGAGTTGGCTTATTACTTCAACGAAGCCAAGAATTCTTGTGGTTAGAAAAAATTCCATAAATTCACTATCTCCTATTCCTATAAACTCGGATACATATCAGCGGTAATAAGTTTGGTCAACAGAAGCCTCAAAGAAATTTGAGGTTTTTTTATGTCTAAGCCTTATTTTACTGACTTTGTGTTACAATCTATTAATTCCAAGAACGTTTTACGAATTTATGGAGAAACTGGATAATCCGGTCGCAACTGGGCCACCAAATCTGGTAATACCCTGCCAATCTATTTTTTTGGACAGATTATTAAGCGGGGAGATTTGTTGTTCACTAGAACCGTGATTTTGGGTATTTTTGCCCATTTATGATCTTCTTCAAACAATGAAAAACAAGTTTTATTGTGGTATTCTGATTGCATTGGTTGGTATATCATTTGATGCGTGCAAAAAAGAATCGCCCAGTCCCCATGGTGGATTGGTGTTGGGTGAAAGTTATAAAGGGGGTAGAATTGCCTACTTTTTTGTCCCAGGTGATCCGGGATACAAATCAACAGAAACCCACGGGATAATTGCTGCACCATCCGATCAAAGTATTGGTATTCAATGGTATAATGGCAGTCCAATGGTCACTGGTGCTATCGAAAAGTCTATCGGAAAAGGCAATTCAAACACCCTCAAAATTGTAACACTCCAAGGCGCTGGGCCCTATGCCGCTAAACTTTGTTTCGATTTGGTTGCAGGAACATACACCGATTGGTATTTGCCAAGTTGTGACGAATTAAACAAGCTTTATCTTAACCGCAATGCCATTGGAGGCTTCGCCAATTATTATTATTGGAGTTCGAGTGAAGACAATGCCAATTATGCTTGGTTACAAGATTTTTCTACGGGAAAACAAATGGTTAACAATTACAAAGGAAGCCCAGTCTATGTTCGAGCGATACGGGAGTTTTAAAGATTAAATAGGGGAGTACCCTTTTCCCATAAATCTACACCCAATACTGAGATTAACCAAAATCTAGGGGAGATTATTTCTTAAAACCCATTCATTGCATTTTCTTACCTTTGAAAACATGAGAGCAAAATCCAAACAATTTTTAGAGAAATACCTCAACAATGTTAGTCCTACCGGTTTTGAACATTCAGGACAATCCCTTTGGTTGGATTATCTTAAACCCTATATCCATGAAACCATAGTAGACACTTACGGAACTGCTGTTGGGGTTGTCAATCCTGGAATGCCCTATAAAGTTGTTTTAGAAGCCCATGCCGATGAAATTTCTTGGTTTGTAAACTATATTAGTGATGAGGGGTATATCTACGTTATTCGCAATGGGGGATCTGATTTTCAAATCGCTCCATCCATGCGCTGCAATATTCATTGTGAAAATGGAACCACTGTGAAGGGAATATTTGGTTGGCCCGCCATTCATGTTCGGCCAGACAAGAATCCTGAGACCAAGCAAGACACAATTTTTATCGATGTAGGCTGTGCCAACCGCCAAGAAGTGGAAGATTTGGGTATTCATATCGGAGCTGTAGCTGTTTTTGAAGCAGATTGTTTTTGGCTTAACAAAAAATACCTCGTTGGACGCGCACTTGACAACAGAATGGGCGGATTTATGATTGCAGAAGTGGCCAGGCAGCTACATGAAAAAAAAGACATCTTGCCTTTTACCTTGTATTTGGTAAACAGTGTTCAAGAAGAAATTGGATTGCGGGGAGCCGAAATGATTTCACGGCGATTAAAACCCGATGTTGCACTCATTACCGATGTAACCCATGACACGCAATCTCCTTTATACACAAAAAAAATACAGGGTGATTGCAAATGTGGTAAAGGCGCGGTACTTACCTACGGGCCTGCCGTACAAAACAATCTACTACAACAAATAATTTCTGTTGCCAAAGCCAATAAAATAGACATTCAGCGAAATGCAGTGAGTCGAAGCACTGGAACCGATACCGATTCATTTGCTTACTCGGGTATGGGTGTTGCCTCGGCGTTGATTTCCCTGCCCCTTAAATACATGCATACTACAGTTGAAACAGTCCATGAAAATGATGTTGAGAGCTGTATTCAATTGATGTACCACACTGTGAAGAGTCTCAAAGAGAACCAAACCTTTCATTATCTATAATGCAACTCTTAACCATGAAACGAACCCAGGCACCAAATGGAACTTGGGTTTTTCAATTCTTGGTTTGGCCATGGTTTAAAGGCATATCTTTATTGCCGTTTGGACTACTTTACCTCCTGTCGGATGCAATTTTTATGGTTCTTTACAGGCTCATTCGATACCGTATTCGGGTTGTGAGGGAGAATTTGGCTAAGGCCTTTCCCGATTTACCCAAAAAAGAGTTAAAGGCAATTGAACATGCCTATTACCGTCATTTATCCGACTTGTTTGTGGAGACCATCAAAGGGATATCAATCTCAGAATCACAGATGAGAAAACGCATGATCAATATGGGCCAGATTCATTTCGATGAATTGTATTCCCAAGGCAAAAGCTTCATCATTGTAATGAGTCACTGTGGAAATTGGGAATGGGTTTGTTTAATGTCACAACTTGTTTGTCAACAACGTGTTCAATGCATTTACAAGACACTCAGCAATCCGGGATTTGATCGAATGATGTACCTTATTCGCAGTAAATTTGGCGCAAATCCGATTCCTATGGAACAAACACTTCGGGTAATGGATGCCAACAAAGAAGTTCCCACCGTAAATGCTTTTATCGGAGACCAAAACCCGAGTTCTGGAAATGCGGCCTATTGGACAAATTTCCTTCACCAGGATACCCCCTTTATGTGGGGTGCAGAAAAGATTGCCCGAAAACTCAATTGGCCAGTATATTATCTTTCGAATACAAAAGTGGGTCGCGGGTATTACAAAACACAAACGATTCCACTATGCTTAGACCCTAAATCGACCTCAGAAGGCGAAATTACCAAACTCATTGCCCAACACACCGAGAAAGAAATTTTGGCTCAGCCCCATCTATGGCTTTGGAGCCACCGTCGTTGGAAGCACAAACGCCAAGCCCCACAATCGTTCACTAATCCCAACATCGCCACTATAGACTAAGCACTTCAATATATTGTTTGAAAACAATATAGAATCATTCTTCATCACTTATTACAATTGACCAAATATGAGATATGTCTACATACCTTAATTCTCCATCTGCACATCCCTTAACCCTAATAATATCCTCACCAACTTCTTCAATTATACCTCCATAAGTATTTTCTGTAATACCAGGGTAATCAATTCGAATCCCCGGATAACTGTCATCATCCAATAAATCAATGTAATTCAAACCAACCAGGGAATTAAGTACCTCTCTCTTGTTTTTCATATTGTTTTTTTCAAATATAAGATAAAACATCAAACTGTAAAATCAGCCTTAGAATTTGGCTAACAGAGGGCAAAAAGGAGTCTCAAATCGAAGACTTTGTTGTTTTTACAGGGGAGATCCATAAAATCGCTATACACAAGGAGAAACGAAAGAAAATCTGTTTCGGAACCAATCAATTGTCAGAATCAAGAAATGCATCAATACAGTCTTCTTTTTGTAAACGTACTTCTCCCAAAGCAGCCTGTTTGGGTTTTGAAACATACTTTCTCAATACCGCAATGACCGGAACGATGCCTTGGTTCTTGGCTTTAGAGTTTTTGGCTGCCAATTGAGCGGCAAAATCAACAACCGCTTTGGGGTACTCGGCGCCCTTTTTCTTGATGATAACATGCGAACCACTCACATCTTTGGCATGAAGCCACAAATCATTTTTTTGGCTCAATTTCAACATTTGGTCATTCGATTTATTATTTTTCCCCAGCCAAATTTGATAGCCCATACATTCGTAAAGCTTATAGGGTAGGGGTTCTTGTGATTTTAAGCCAAGGGGTTTGACAATTTTTTGAACGGTCTTGATTGCTTTCAAATCGGATGCGTTCTTCACCTTTTCCAATTGATGTTGGAAATCGGTAATTTGGGCAAGGGTTTTTTGGTGCTTGTCTTGAATTTTCTGGCTTTCAATGCGTTCATTTTTTGCTTTCCCGTAATATTTATTGGCATTTTCGACTGCACTGAGTGTTGCATTGAGTTTGATCCAAATTCTCTGTTGGGTAAAATAATCTGTTACCAGGGCTTTGCTTAGTCCTGGTTTAAGCGAATGGGCGTGGGTTAAGAGAATGTCGCCCAGTTCTTTATTGCTGCGCCTTGATTCAATTTCTTGCTTCCGATGGTTTGTTTCGGAAAGGATTTTTGATAGCAATTTGATTTTCTTTTCTAACACTGCAATCATTTGATCTTTGTTTCTATTGAAATAGTATTGGCGAATAAACCCCCGCTGTTCGTGGCAAAGCGCTTCGATACTAAATTGCTTATTACGCTGATTTAACACAGTGCCCGGTACAAATGTATTTACCTCTTTAATCGGGCACATGGGTACACTTTCACTCACATTGGGTTCGTTTTCCAATGAAATCAAAGACCTTGTATGCCATTCTGAGGGATCGAGGCTGGGGAAAACAAATCCCCAATCCGACTTCTGAGAAAGCCTAAAAATTTGTTTTACCGAATTGTTTGTGCTGTCTCGCAATAGAACATTTCCCATTTTGCCAAATCCCTTAATCCACAGCTGCAACCCATTGGCCATTTCCATGCAAATCCAACGATCGTTCGGGTCATTCACAATCCTTGTAATGGCTTGATTTTCTATTTCTTTAAATTGGACAATCCCTTTCTGGCTGTCGGATACATCCAATCGTTTCTCGCTTGTAAGGATCATCAAATTCCCTTCTAAAAACTGAATTTCCAGTACAAAAAGATTTTCATTGGCGATAAATTTCAGAAATAGTTTGTCTTTGTCAACACTCAGACCCCGTGTAAAACTCCCTGGTTTCGAGATGCTATCAACACAATTCTCTTTCCGGTCGCTTGTGATGGTTAATGCTTTTCGCAAGTAATTGCTCCACAAATCAAAAACTCCGGCCGTACTAAACATGCTTGCAAAAATCGGATAAAACTAAGACTTTGGCCTCAACAAGGTGATTGAACTAGACAAAGTTTTTTTGGCTTGGTGATTTCCCTTATAATTTACAAAAATCCCGTATACACCTTCCGGACAATCTTTCCCATTGTATTGTCCATCCCATTTCTTGCTCAGGGTATTGCTTTTAAATACCAACTGTCCCCAACGGTTGACAATATAAAACTCCAAGAAATTGGCGCCATAGAAACGACAATCCAAATAATCATTTATTCCATCTCCGTTTGGGGTAAATGAATTGGGTACATAGGCAAAGATTGTATCCTTATAACAAATAGTGTGGATAGCGGTGTCTTTGCAACCACCCTCATTTTCTATTGCCAGGAGGATTTTATACGAAAGTCGCAATCCATCGAATGCATGGCTTGGATTTTCTGTAGGAATAAATAAATTAGAAGTGCCATCTCCCCAAAACCAAGTTCCTTTGGTCCCGCCTGTACATTGATTAAAAAATGTAGCTGTTTGGTCGAGTGGGGTAAGGCAGTCATCACTTGTGCTCTTTTGGAGCATAAAATCAGCCTGAATCGCCTCGTAGCCGGGCAATTCAATGGCAGTATCACCAAAACACCCAGTTGTTTTATCGGTTAATGTGATGCGGTAGCGATTCCCTGCGGGGGCTACAAGAGTATCTTTTTTGTAAACAGGATCATGGAACCATTTGCGTATAGCAGGGTTGCCATTTCCCAGATTTACCAATGCCCAGCCATTAAGCCCCTTGCAAACGGGTGGGTTGGTAGTAGCAATGGACCAAATTCTAGGATGCACTATTATGCGGGTTTGGGCAGTAGCATAGTCGCTGCAACCATCAGTTCCAATAACGGTTAATTGACCACTTTGGGTAGCGACGTAAAATGTTTTGTTCCCTGTCTGACCATGCGACCATTGTATTTGATATTGCTGGGCATTCCCACCAGTTAACAACGCTTGAATTTCGACAATTTTGCCATAACAAACACTGTCGATTGCTGGACTTATTTCCAACAATAATGGGCTATTCACAAATACGTTGAGGCTGTCTAATGTCCTGCAGGCATTGGTATTTAGAGTATAATAAACCTTGTGTTTGCCTTGACCTGCAAATGCGGGGTTAAATTTGCCTTTTTGAATGCCGGTTCCTGACCAATTTCCACCCGTAGGAGAGACCGAGAGCCCAAATAAACTATCTTTATAACAAAAAGGCTTGGATTTCACAATACTGATCGGCAAAACTGTATCTACTTTAATGGTAGTTTGGTTGAGACAACCCGCAGACGATTTATAGTATATTGTATGGGTACCCTCTTTGGCAATCAAAGGATTGAAAATACCCTTCGAATGGGTAATCCCGAGACCCCAAAATATGCCATTTACATCTTTTTTATATAATAGTATTGCATTGTTATTGATACACATAGATGTATCTAATTGTATCTTTGGTTTATCTCTAACCACCACCGGTAATGTATCTGAACAACCTTTGCTGGCATAGACGATGCTAAACTTTCCAACCCCTGTAATTCGAGGGTTAAAATACCGCATATTAACAACCCCATTTCCAACCCATTTCCCTCCCTCAATTGACGTTTTTACCCCTTTTAAGCTCAACAAACTTGTACTATCTTCTTTACAAAAGAAAAGGGTGTCAGGTTGTAAAATCTTGTTGTCTATGATATAGACCATTTTTTTGTCGGTGCAGCGTGGCGACGAGAATACAAGGGTGTCTTTATTTGACTTGCCTGGCTTCCACCAGGAAGGGTCATAAATAGTACCTGTCCCATTGATTCCCTTGCTTTTCCAACTATAATTGGTGTTGGGTCGAAAAAATTTGAGGCTTTGGGCACCTGCCAAAGGACAAAAAGTATCGTTTAATCCAGCGTCACTTGGCAACAGGGTAAGTCGCGTGGTATCTCTACAACCTCCCTGAACTACATAGATGATAGTATAGTTTTTCGGACCACCCATCAATGAAGGATTATAGTCTCCAGTATAATAATTGGCCAACCCTGCAAAGTAATTGGGGTAGGCGCCTTTGGGAGAAAAGGTGAGGGTTGCGTTTGTTAATGATTCGCAAACTGTATCGTATTTGAGAACTTTGAGCGATTGAACATAAATAATTTTTGACGACGTGCAGCCTTTCCACGTATATGTTACCACATACTTTCCTGCGGTATCAGGTTTAAAAATGCCTGCACTGCTAATTTTGGGTCCCGTCCACGTTCCACCGGCGGGCCAATACCAGTATACAGGAAAACTGAGCGATGACGGGCAAAAAGCATTTTCGAGGTTCGATGGCGCAGTCACAGACACAATTACTGTATCATTACAGCCCCCTATTTGATAATATACAACGGAATTGCCCCATACAAGACTGGGCTTAAACTCGCCAGTTTGTGCATTTATAATACCCAATCCTTTCCATTTTCCACCAGGTGGACTGGCCCGCAATGTAAAATTGGACGAATAATAACATACTTGTGTGTCTTTTTGGGCAGAGGGTGGACTCAAAACAACAATAGTAAGCGTATCACGCCCCGGGGTTGAACTGCCGTCTTCTACCAAAACAATATACCGGGTATTTTGGGTAAGACATTGTGTAAAAGGACCCTTGCCCTTGAGGGTTGACGGAATCCATGTGTATTTGTATTTGGTTGAATCTCCACCCTTAACACTCAAGGTGATTTTTATACATTCTCCTTTGCATAGGGTATCTTTATTGCTGCTCAGTTGAACAACTATGGGACAGTTGCTAATGGATATCTTGAAAATTGACGTTAACCTGTATGCACTATCACAATAATCACGGTATCCGTGTACATGGGTTAGGGTGTATGTCCCATTCAAATACAAGCCAGGCGTTGTCGTTATTTCGACCATAGAACATTTGCCATTGCTGCAATTAATGGCCTTTATCATACGAATAGACGGATTGCCCGGACCAACAATAGAGGTATTGTTTACGTTAATTGAATCGCAGGGTATACTCTGATTTAATGCAAATCGAAAGATGGAGTCAAGACAAGAGGGCTTTGGGATTGCATTTCCGGTTTGTGAAAATTTTACTGCAATGGGAGTGATCATGTCTATGAGTATTTTGGCCTTCCAACCACTGCATTTTATGCTTTTATCCGATCTGAAATGAAGGGTAATAAAACTGTCTTTAGAGGTAATTGTACCTGGTCCAGCCTTTCCGCTGTAAGTTCCAATTAAAGTTGCATTGGTGTCTTGTCCGTCAAAAATGCGCAATACGTCATTGTCTTTTTCTGTACAAAAAGAAGAAAATTGCAATGAAATAGAGCGTGACCCTGGCATAGACAGTGTCATGGTAGAATTTTCGTTATGGTCGTAATCGCTTTTATTCTGGAAGCCGTTGGAGTCTTCAATAAACCCCTTGCATATTCGAAAACGTCCATTCTGTTGTGTAAAATCGGATTGTGCAATCATCGAATCTGAAAGCATGAAAGCCAAAATGAACAATATAGGATGCTTTATAGACAAGAGATTTAGAATCTATTTGATAATAGAGATGCTTTTTGTCTCAATTAAGTTGCTCCAATGTTGGTTTCGGTCTTTAACACGTATTTGAAATTTGGTAATTTCCAATTGGCCAGCGCCCAATAAAAATACATTTTTCAAGCGCAATGCAATACTTCCTTGGATAGAAATTTGTTTACCCAAAGGAGCCAGTGGAGAGATATGGTAGTAATCGGGTTTCGCAAATCGGATATCGCGTATTTCAAGGTTTAGGGAGTCGGCTTTTTCAAAGCCCAAATCACCATCACCATCTTTATAATCAAATCCGATGACAACGGTGTCTGTAAATTGTTTAAAGGTATTTTGGTTTAAACTGGGGTTGCTGAGAATGGGTAGGGGATTGCCTATATAATACTGTTCTGTACTACACCCATAACAAAATAAAAAAATAGTTAATATAATGTAAATCAGTTTCATAGACTATATTAATTAAATTTAACAGCGAAGTATTTTTTAATAAAAAACATACTGTTCGAATTGGGTAAATTAAAGTCTTTGTTTCCGGCATCGTTTAGGGTGATTCTAAACCAATAGACCCCAAAAGGCTGCGTAGAACTCCCATTAAAATCAAAATACCACATATAATCAGTGCTGGACCTGTATAAGCCAGGCATTGTTTTCACACTGCCTTTGACCAAAGGAAGTTCGTTTAAAGGGTCGAATACATTGGGGTCAGTCGACCAATTGATTCGCATATTTGTTAAATTTGAAATGGGGGTTTTGTCGTCGCTCAACGAAAACCATAATTGCAGGGCCTCACCCGCCAGTGCTTCAATAGCCTCATATCGGCTTTTTCGGGTCAATACACTGCCATTAGAGAATACCTGAACACCTTGCAATTGAGGAGGAAAGTCGATACTGGGTGGTTTTCTGCCCAACCAGTCTTTCGCACCCGAATCAATCCACAGGCCAATGCGCGCGAGCCATGTGTCTTTTTCTATGGGGTAATTGCTATTGGGCTCTAAAGACAAAGGCATAATTCCCGAATTTCCATTTAGGTCTACTCGCATGCGATGCAACAACATACTCAACTTGGCATTTCCGGGGATTACGCGGGTCGTAAAATTGCCTTGGGTATCTAATTTAATTACAGGTTGTGCCACTAGATTATAATAGGTGCTTTCAACTGTCCGAAAATCGGGCTCAAAATTGCCATCATGACAACCGCTATTGGCGCAGGTTGGTTTAAACAATCCTGTATGAAGTCCTTGAATTGTTCTATAATTAAGCGTATCTTTTTTCTTTACAATACTGTCTTTTCCGTTGGGGTAGGGGTTTTTGATCGTATTCTTGTCGGCATTACAAGATGACACAACAAGCAGGGATACCAAGGTAAACCACAGAATCATCGAGTGAATTTGGGGTGATTTTTTCGCAGAAACGCTTGGGTTCATGGCTATAACTGTAAAAACTGGCTTTTTGCCAATGGGTCTAACAAACCAGATTGCATAACTGGGTCCAACACCCCGAAAATGTCGGCAATGGTTGGGGCAATATCGGTTAATCTTCCAATGGGTTTGGCTTCACTGCCCACACGTTGGCGATATACCCCTTTTCCAAGCATGAGACTCCAAACACGCAAGGCATTTTTGTCGCTGTGATCAAAGGCAAGCCAATCGTTTTGGTCTAAAATTGGATTTGGCTTTTCATTTCGGCCACATTCTGGCGCTACAATCATGATGGTATTGCCACTCATCTCTGGGATATTGTTTTGAATGTGTTGCCATAGCCATCCTGTGATATGGTCTGCCCTGTGAAGGCTTTGCAAATAGCCTGTAAAATTGCTGTGGCAACCGTCTACACTTGAGATATTCACAGCCAATATTTTGGGTTTGAATTCGCGCAGTACTTCTGCGGCATACATTACATTAATTGCGTCGCCATTGTCTAAAACAGGGGGCATTGCCAACTGTCCTGCTTGTTGTTTAGCAAAAACACTTTTAATAAAATCTTTGATTTGGGTACGTTCTTCATCGGTATTGCTGACACTGGCAATTTGGTCTTTAGAAAGGGAAAAGGAATTGTCTAAAAAATTTTTGATATAGTACATGGGTTCCAAATCGGCACGGGTATAGGTCTTGGAATTTCCCAAAACCTCTCTCCCTGAAGCCGAAAAGGTTACGGGAGCAGCAAACATATTGGCACCATACTGCAAGCCATAATCGGGGTGATTGCTTGAATTCAGCAATGGGGTAGAATTCCCAATTCCATTTCCAATGAACCAGGTATCCGTAGCCTTGAATCCAGCATGTTTGCGCAGATATTCAAATATTGTGGGATATCTAGGCCTAACCCTTAATCCTTGAGCCGTACCGGTATTCCCCGTTAGCAGCGTGCTTAATCCAACATAATGCCCGGCACTCAAGGCCCTTAGCTCTGGAAATAAAACACCACTGTTTTCCATACTCTGGGTGAGTAATTTTGGAATCGGCTCTGATCCATTCGGCAACCCAGCAATGGATGTTCCATACACAATTTTTTTTGTAGGGGCGTTCCCTTCAAACAAATTTGGCATAATATTGCCGGCAGCACCCAAAACCCCTTGACTGTCTTCCAAATACCGACCCAATATACTTTCTTGTTGACGAACACCACCTGCAAACATAACCAATACAACGTGGTCGGCTTTGACGCTACCAGTTTTTGCAAACAATCTGCCAGAAGGCAACAAATATGGAGCAACAATGCTACCGCCCAATGCCAAAGAACTTTTTTGAATGAATTTTTTTCGGTTCATAAATGGGTTAATAGTATTGATATTCTTTACTTGTAGCGAATGCAGTATAAACCATCTCTACACTGACCGCATTGCTTTTGCTTATATACTGCTTTAAAAAGGCTTTTTCGCCCTCGCTTGGGTATCTGAGGTAGAAACGTTTGAATGTATTCACTACAAATGCATCGATATCGCTGCGCATGATTGCATTACTTGGCATTATGATGCTTCCGGTATTGAAATAATTACTCAATAACATTTCGTTGGCCACATCTTGGTCGCCAATCGAATACAGTACGTTTTGGGTTTTGTATAATTGGTTGGGGGAGATGGCCTTTTGGTATAAATTGGTATACAAAATAGAAATGTATTCTGCACCATTCTTTTTCTTGGTTTTGTTGCTTTTGTCTTCAGATATACCCATATTATTTACCCCAAACACAATGGTTTGCTCTTTTTTACAAGCACCGAGCAGGGCGCTTGTAAGCAATACGAACAGGGCAAATTGTTTAATGGAATTGTGCATATTCGTCGGTAGATAAAATTTCTTCAATGATAGATTCAATTTTGTGATCGGTAAAATAGGGTTTAAATAAGCGAATAACCTCTTGGTTACTGGGCTCTCGCTGAACCATGACAAAATACAGCCACCGTATTTGAGCTTCGTGAAAGGCGTCTGATTCTGTCAATGCAGTACAAAATTCATTCTTATTGGATGCCCATTTGCCAAAAATGTGGCTGGGAACATTCTGTTCTATAATATTATAGGCCCTTTTGAATTCATCATCACTGGGCTTGCGCATCAATGCATCGTCATAGGCAGCATTCACAAAATTAAAGCTATTCATGTTGATGACATTGTAAATGGGATTATTAATCATTACAGAGCTCATTTGTCTATAATCGATAAGATTTTTTCTAAATCGCATTTTACTCGAAAGCACATTGCTATACATCTTTTGTTGGTCTATATATTCATGGACCTTTACAGAATCTCCTTCAAGACGAGCAACCTTTATTCCAAAACCAAGATTGCCAATGCTTTGCCAAAAAACACCATCTTCCGCTCCTTCGATGTAACGGGCTTTGGTGATATCATAAATTCGCTGGGAAAAAGCATGTCTATAAGAAGAATCTCCAACACGATAAAGTGTATCGAATAGGAGAAAATGAATAATATTTCGCCTACAAGAATCGTGCAATTCAGCAATTTTCAATTGTTTGGTAAAGGATATTCGTTCTATATCTGTAGCATCTCGGCCCAATAAATCAATAAAAATACGCTGCACATAATTTTCAATGCGCAGGGTTGAAACATTTTTGTAATTGGGCGCTTTGTTGTCATCAATAAAAATGGTTTCTTCTTGGGTGCACGACGCCATAAATAATAGGGTAGGAGCAATGATAAATAACAAATTTCTCTTCATCCACACAATTCAAAAATATGAAATTTTTCCTTAATACTACATTTCAAATATAACTATTGGCCTCAAACCAGGGAATTTTGAAAGTTTGTGCTGTTTCTCATTTATCAAACCAATACAATTGATTAGTTTCGCAATTGTAAAAACACCATGCCATTTTATCATAAGTCGGGAAAAATTCCGGCCAAACGACATACCCAGTTCCGCAAATCTGATGGTTCATTGTATTCAGAGGAATTGGTGAGTACAGAGGGATTTAGCAGTATATATTCCCTTGTTTACCACTGCAATCCGCCCACAATCGTCACGCATATTGGTGAGCCCTGGAGCGTGGAGCCAAAGATTGCATTGAAAAAAAATATGCAACACCGCAGTTTTCTCACATTCAAAACCAAGCCCGAAGCAGATTATATCAACAGTAGAAAGGTTTTGTTAATGAATGCTGATGTCCAATTGGGTACAGCCGCTCCAACAAAAAGTTTCAATGGGTATTTTTATAAAAACTCCGATGCAGACGAAGTGCTTTTTATTCACGAAGGAAGTGGCGTACTCAAAACGATTTATGGTCAAATCCCTTTTGAATACGGTGATTATTTGGTCATTCCAAGGGGCACAATTTACCAATTACAATTTTCAGATGAGGGAAACAAACTCTTTTTTATTGAGTCTCCATCACCCATATATCCCCCAAAACGCTACCAAAACAAGCTTGGCCAGCTCATGGAACATTCTCCGTATTGTGAACGCGATATACAATTGCCACAAAATCTTGAAACACACGACGAAAAAGGAGAATTTAAAGTTCTGATTAAAAAACAAGGTATGATTTGGCCCTATACATACGGAACACATCCATTTGACGCAATCGGTTGGGATGGATATTTATACCCGTATGCTTTTAGTATTCACAATTTTGAACCCATAACAGGCCGACTTCATATGCCACCGCCAACGCATCAAACATTCGAAGGTCGCAACTTTGTAATCTGCAGCTTTGTTCCAAGGATGTACGATTATCATCCATTGTCGATTCCAGCGCCCTATAATCACAGCAATATAGACAGTGATGAAGTACTCTATTATGTGGAAGGCAATTTTATGAGTCGAAATCATGTTGAGAGGGGAATGATTAGCTTACACCCCAAGGGTATTCCTCATGGTCCTCATCCTGGAACCGTGGAAAAAAGCATCAATGCAAAAGAAACCAACGAATTGTCTGTCATGATAGATCCATTTCATCCATTAATGATTACGCAAGATGCGCTGGATATGGAAGATCCCGATTATTGGAAATCTTGGAATGTTTAAGTAGAGAATATTCAAGCAAGGTTTTATTATTATTGATTATTATCTGTCATTATAATCTTTCATTATTATTTGTCACGATTAATATACCACACAGCAACAATCCACAACAATGAAACAAAAACTAACCAACTCAAGCCAGCAGCCAGTGCCTTTTATTTGTTACATAATTTACATTATGTTAAATTAAAGAATCAAATAAATAGCCTCTATTTATAGAGGCTTGTTTTGTGTAAAAAATTAAAATTACTTTCAGTCCTCTTCCATTCCCTTGATTAATTGGGTGTATTTGGCAACTGATTCCGTATCTCCTATCTCAAGACAAGCAGATTTTAGGGTTTTGCATATATTAATCTGGTCTGCAATTGGATAATCGCTATTGTCTAAAGCACGTTCCAAATATTTTTTGGCTTCTTGAAAAAGTATTTTTAATTCTTCATCAATTAATTTTCGTTTTGCACCTGTGGCTCCAGAACGCTTGTCATACAGATTTCTAGTCTCGTATTTCATTAAGCCGAGGCCTAAATTGAAATTTGCATCATAGTTGAATTCGTCTATTTCAACTGATTTACGGTAATCAGCAATTGCTTCATTGTATTTTTTCTGCGATTCATATAAAAAGGCACGGGTATAATACAAACGACTATTATTGGGTTCAATCAAAATTTGTTTATTGACATCGGAAAAAAGCATGGATTCTCTTTGGAGTATTACATAGAGATTTACAAGCAATTGGAATATTTTTCCATCGTTGTTTGACGATAATAATGCCTTTCGTATACAGGTTTCTGCATTGATCGTATCTCCAACTGTTAAATACGAACGAGACAACCCTTCTATAACGGCTGGAATAATCATTCCCTTATCTACCAAACCCTGTAAAATTGCAATCTTTACTTGTTTGTCACTGTGGAGAGATGCCGCCTGCGCGTATGTTTCAATGATACTGCTTTGGGTAATTTTATTATTAGACAGGTTGTTGGTCATTGAGGTATCGAGGTGACCATATAAATTTAACAATTCTACATAATACACACACAGTAAATCATAATCTTTTGTTGAAAACAAACCGGAAGATTCATTATATGCAGCGGCAAAGGCATTTCCCGACTCTCCAATTGCAGTTTCTATTTCCTCCTGTTTTTTGCTCGTTGGGCTGGCATAAAATTTATTCATTGCTTGGCAAGCCTCCAACCCTGCATTCGCAGTTAATCCTTTAAGCAACAAGTTGTTCTTGGCGGCGGCAATTCTACTGTATACAGTTGCCCGAATCAACCACATCTTAGGGGCATCGGCAGTCTTGGGATTCAATTTGGCTTTGTCTATTTCCTCTTTGGCTACAACAAGGTCTTCTATGGTATTTGAGAACAATGCATACTCGGCAGAATTAACCGCTTTGTTTTGTGCGACACAGTGCGAAAAAAACACCATTATGCAAAAGCCAATCCCTGTTTTGAGTATCTTATTCATCTTCTCCTGTATTTTCAACTGGTGAACTGTCGTCATCTTCATCGCTCGCATCGTTTGATTGATTGTTTTCGTCATTTATTTCTTGTATTGCATTGTTTTGACTCTGGGTATCTATTGTGTTTTCAGTATCGCCCATTCCCAGTTCATCTATTTCTCCATCAGCCAAGATGGCTAAACTTAAACCTTCGTCTTCGTCTTCTTCCTTGGGCGATTTAGCCAAACCTGCAATTGAATCAGTTCCTTTAAGATTAATGAGTCTAACCCCCTGGGTTGCCCTACCCATTATTCTTAATTTAGCAATGGCCATTCTAATGGTGAGCCCACTTTTGCAAATGATCATCAAGCCATCTTCATCTGTCACCAATAAAATGCCTACCAAACTTCCCGTTTTTTCCGTTATGGAGATGGTTTTAACGCCCTTCCCTCCCCTACCAGTAATGCGGTAATCTTCGAGGTCTGAACGCTTTCCATACCCATTTTGACTCAAAACCAAAATAGTGGTTGCACTCATATTACGATTGACACAAACCATACCAATTACTTCGTCTTGGGCCGATTCTAATGTTACCCCCCTAACCCCAGCGGCAGTTCTTCCCATAGGTCTTACCTTGGATTCAGGAAATCTAATGGCTTTCCCCATTCTTTTGGCAATAATAACCTCACTGGCTCCGTCTGTTAAACAAGCTTGTAACAACTCGTCTCCATCGCGAACTGTGATGGCGTTAATTCCATTGGTTCGGGGCCTACTGTATGCTTCTAAGGATGTTTTCTTCACAACCCCACGCTTGGTAACCATAATAATAAAATTATTGTTTAGGTATTCTTCATCCTTGAGATTGATAACGTTTAGATACGCTTTAACTTTATCGTCATTGGGTATACTGATTAAATTTTGTATAGGACGACCCTTCGTGGCTTTTTGACCTTCTGGTATTTCGTATACCTTTAGCCAAAAACACCTACCCTGCTCCGTAAACAACAATAAATAGTTGTGGGTACTGGCAATAAATAAGTGTTCAACAAAATCTGCATCCCTGTGGGCAACACCGCGTAACCCCTTCCCTCCTCTGTGTTGCTCTTTATATTCATTCAACAGGGTTCGTTTGATATATCCCATATGAGAAATTGTAATCACAACCTCTTCATTGGGTATTAAATCTTCTATGTTAAATTCCCCGGCACTGAACTCAATCGTCGTTCTACGATCATCACCGTATTTATCTTTGACTTCTGTAATTTCTTGCTTGATGATACCCATCCTCAATTCTTCACTTGCCAAAACAGATTCATAGTATTGAATTTCTGATAGGATACTATTATACTCTTCACGTATTTTGTCAATTTCCAGACCCGTCAAACGCTGCAAACGCATTTCCAATATGGCTTTTGATTGGATATCGGATAAACCAAATTGTCCCATTAAGCCCAGGCGAGCATCTTCGGGTGTTCGGCTTTTGCGAATAAGTTGAATCACGGCATCAAGGTTGTCAAGGGCAATAATAAGACCCTCTAAAATATGGATTCGTTTGCGGGCTTCGTCTAATAAAAACTGGGTTCTACGTTGAACAATCTCGTGGCGATGATTTACAAAATGGCGAATCATGTCTTTCAAGTTCAACATCACTGGACGGCCATTGACCAAGGCAATATTGTTGACAGAAAAACTGCTTTGTAAGGGGGTGTATTTATACAATTGATTCAATACAATATTTGGAATTGCATCACGCTTTAAATCAAACACAATTCGCATTCCTTGGCGCCCACTCTCATCGCGAACAGCAGAAATACCATCAATCAACTTTTCGTTGATAAGGTCTACTGTTTTAATGATGATTTGAGAAGGTGTTACCTGATATGGAACTTCCGTAACGACAATCATCTCTTTGCCTGACATAGATACCTCCACTTCTGCTTTTCCACGCATAACAATACGACCTCTACCGGTTTCAAAAGCGTCTTTGATGCCCTCGACACCATAAATTGCGCCCCCAGTAGGAAAATCAGGAGCCTTCACATAGGCCATCAGTTCAGCAACGGTAATTTCCTTATTTTCTATGTATGCAATAATCCCTTCACATACCTCTGTAAGGTTGTGTGGAGCCATATTGGTGGCCATTCCTACCGCTATACCGCTCGCACCATTAACCAACAAGTTGGGAATTTTGGCGGGCATTACAGAAGGTTCTTCTAAACTTTCATCAAAATTGGGCCTAAAATTAACGGTATTTTTGTCGAGATCGACCATCATTTCTTCCGCTATTTTCCTCAAACGTGCTTCGGTATACCGCATTGCCGCTGGTGGATCACCATCTACAGATCCAAAGTTTCCTTGCCCATCTACAAACGGATAGCGCAAACTCCAACTCTGTGCCATTCGAACCATTGTGTCGTATACGCTGCTATCACCATGTGGATGGTATTTTCCCAGAACCTCACCAACGATACGGGCTGATTTCTTGTGGGCTCTATTCGAGGCCAAACCCAAATCATTCATCCCAAACAAAACCCTTCTGTGAACGGGCTTAAGACCATCTCTGACATCGGGCAATGCCCTTGAAACAATAACAGACATCGAATAATCGATGTAGGCAGTTTTCATTTCATCCTCAATGTTGATGGATATAATTCTCTCGGTATTTTCGTCTCTTTCTTCCATGAATAATTCAGTAAGCAATTTACGACTTAAATCGCTAAAAACAGGTCTTTATTGTGGGGATCTTGCCCACATATTTTATACATTTTTTGCGGCTATTTTTTTACCAGTAACAAAACAGAGGCCAATGACCTCTGTTTTGTTATACCGGGCTAACCAAAACGCTTATTTTCGCAAATCTGCGGGCGGTATATAATCTAACTTTTTACGGGGCAATTTTGTTTCTCCAGCCTTTAAATATTTTATTTTCCCCTTTCCATTGGGTTCTAGCATCTGAACTTTTCCCATCCCCAAAGCCTCAAGATTGGGTTGAAGTTCAATTAAATCTCCAGCTACTACCACCACCAAATTGTCAAGACTGAGTTGTGTTTTAGCCAAGACATTGATTTGGTCTCGCGTGATGGCTTGCAAAACTTTTAATTGCTGATCGGCAAAATCAATGGGTAGGTCACGGTTGGCCATTTGTTGGATATAACTTGCCTTTTGTCCGATAGATTCATACTCTAATGATTCACTGGCAATCAATGCTGATTTTGTGAAATTAAATTCTTCGTCTGTAATTCCAACATTCTTGTACCGAACGAGTTCATCAACGATCTCCACGATGGCACTGTCGGTAGCCCCAGCTTTTATAGCTGCGCTGATGGTATACGTACCTGGCAAATCTTTGAATGCGGGAGAAAAACCTCCACGAATTCCGTAGGTCCAGGCTTTGTCTTCTCGAATTTTTAGATTTAATCGAGAGTTGAAATTACCAGCCAATGCAAAATTCATGATATTATTTTGAAAAAACTTACCCGCAAAATCATAGGGCTGGGATTTAAAACCCACATAAATATCACTCTGTGCTGCATCATTGTACTTTACACCAAAAATTTGAGGCGTAACAATTTTGGTGGGAATGGAGGGCATCAACAACGATATGTTTTTTCTTTGCCAACGGCTGAGAAAGGCAAATTTACTGTAAATTTCTTCTGCGGTTAGGGGTCCAACCACTACCATTTTTGTTGCGTTGGGTACAAAATTGGCATTGTAATATGCTTTGCAATTTTCAATGCTTACTTTATCATAATCATCAGACAACAAAGGTGTTCCCATGACATTGTCTCCATTCATTATTCTATCCCAAGCATTGCTTGCCCCTACACTCCGGTTTGTGAGAGTACTTTTGGAAACTTCTTTAGAACGTTTTTTGACTTTTTTAAATTCTGCTTCATCCCAACGGGGCTTGAACATAAATTCCTCTAACCATGCGATAGAAGCGTCTAACTTGTCCTTTTGACACGTGAAATACAGATTGAGCCCTGTTTTACCAGCACTCAAATTCATAGACAAACCCAATTTCTCAAGTTCCTTTTCCATTTCTTCAGAACCACGGACAGCAGTTCCATAATTCATCATCTCAGCCATCAAATCTGCTGTTCCTGCTGGAAAATATTTTCCATCTTCTAATAGTCTTCCCCCTTCGATATTCATTTGAATAATGACACGAGGGGTTTCATCAAAATAGGTCGACCAAATTTCTAAGCCGTTTTCAAGGATTCTCTTGTCGACTTTGGGAGATTTTACTGAAGTAATTTCTTTGGTTTGTGGCCTTAAATTACGGTCAAAATTATCTTTTGTGGGTCTGCCAACCAATCCATTGTATTCTACTTCAGCAATCTTGCTGGTGTAACCTGCATTGGGATTTACACTCTGATACTTTGGTTTTTCTTCGCCTTCGACAATCTGTGAAGGGGTAATAATTACTGTTGACGAGAATTTGTTGGTCAAATACTTTTCATGAACACGAACGATGTCTGATTTGGACAAGTTTCTGTAACGATTTGCATCGTCATCCAGGTTTAAACTCCTACCATCAGCATTTTTTGAGTCTAAATACCAAAAAGAACTCAGGTAATTCGCTTTGGTGCTTCCATCCTCAAGACCATTGGAATAATTGCTCAATATGTTGGTTTTGGCCCTTTCGAGGTCATCGTCTGAGAATCCCACTATGCCAAAAGAATCTATGGCACTTTTTAACATCTTTTGTAAACGAGGGATGTCTGAATAGGGGTATCCTACTACATTAAAGGATATTTCTCCAGCCAATTCATGATTGACAGTGCTCATGGGGTTATTGCCCGCACTTGCGCCCAATGCCCAATCTGCATCTATGAATTTTTTATACATGGGAGAATTTCGAGTTCCTCCCATCAAATAAGTTAATACATCCAATGCGGCTTCGTCGGGATGACCTACAGGTACACCTACATAAGTAGTGTAAATCAATGGTGCATATGCATTGGCGTCAGAATATGAAATGACTTTATTTTCTTTTAATTCGACCTTGCGTAAGGATTGCTTTTTAACCTCAGGACCACGTTGAATTCCAGAGAAATATTTGTCGACCCATGCCACAACTTCGTTGGTATTTAAATCGCCACATACAATCACACATGCATTGTTTGGTGAATACCAGCGCAAGAAAAAATTCTTTAGGTCGTTGCTGTCTGCCCTATCTAGATCATCTACAAAACCGATGGTTGACCAACTGTATGGATGCTCTTTTGGGTATAATTCTTGGTCCTTTACCTCCATCAAAAATCCGTAGGGTGAATCATACCGTTCGTCTTTTTCATTTTTGACTGTACTGCGTTGAATTTCGAATTTTTTATTGGAAAATGCTTCCAGAAAACAGCCCATTCGATCAGCCTCCATCCACAAGGCAGTTTCTGTAAAATTGCTGGGGAAGGTTTCGACATATACTGTGCGGTCACGGGTAGTATTCCCGTTTACGTCACCACCATAATTCTTAATAATCTTAAAATGCTCTTCGTCTGCAACATGTTTAGACCCTTGAAATAACATATGTTCAAAAAAATGTGCAAAACCAGACTTACCACGCGTTTCGCGGGCCGAGCCTACATGGTACGTAATGTTAATATTCACTACGGGATCACTGTGGTCCTCACACACAATGAGGGTTAAGCCATTGGGGAATTGATATTTTTCGTAAGGTATAATCAATTTTCCGGGTTCGGATACAACCTTTTCTACCAATATAGCTTGGGCAAATATTTCGGCCACATTACTTGCCAACAAAAGAATTAACAATAGGAAGTTTTTCATAATATTCTACAAATTTAACAAATTGCCGATTAAAAAATAACAATTAACGGGTTTTACATTTATCCAATACGACATTCTCGAAAATTTTTGCCCTCACCACAAACGGTTTGAGCCTTACGAAATGCGATTGCTGTTTTTGTTTGTACTTTACTAAGTTGGGATGCAATCCCGCGGAGTTGCAACTCACCGTCCGGGCAGCGGCGCGGAGGGTTTATGCCGATAAACAGGCAGCAGACATGTTGGCCAAAAACCCAGACTTCCACTTGGAAATCGTCACAGCGTTTACTTCGAATTTTTGCCTTTAATTTAGGCGAAAATTTGCGGCGGATTTGTTTGGTCATATTGTATGGTAAAAATTGTGGGTTTTTTAACTACCCCTGTGGTCCAGAATTCGGGGATATTACACACTGTGTCAAAGCGAAAAACTGTAATAAACAATTTATTCTTACTACCTTTGTTGTGTTGAATTATTGCCCACTAAAACCATGTTAAAATCCATAAAAATTTGTTTTATCTTACTAACAACAGCGATTGTTTCTGAAGTGATTTCTAATTCGAGTGGCCCAAACGCTTCTTATACAGGTGCCCCTTCGGAAGGAAATTGCACCAGTTGCCATGGTTCTTATGGACTACAAACATCAGGTACAAATTGGGGAAGGATTAGGCTAAAAAATAATTTTACTGGAGGCGGATACATTCCAGATTCCACCTATACCCTCACCCTCACTTACAAAGAAAGCGGTATTTCAACGTTTGGTTTTGAACTTACTTGTCTGGATGTGAGTTCCAATTCTGCTGCGGGTACTTTTACATCTACCGATGCAAGGACACAAACCCTAAGAGGGACAGTAGGTGGTAAAACCCGCTATTATGTAAGCCAAACATCCAAAGGCACAGCCGATGTAGCCAGCGATTCCACTTCTTGGGTTTTTCAATGGAAAGCACCCAATAGCAATATGGGCAAAGTGCGTTTTTATATAAACCTAAATTCCGCCAATGGAAACGGGGGCACCAGTGGTGATTATATTTATGAGAAAACAATTGATGCTGGTACATCTTCTTTATTGTCGGTTGCATCCATAAAATTATCAGAAACATTGCTGTGTTCTGGCAGTAATCTTTCCTTTAACGGGTCGGGTACCAATTCACCCAAAACATTTAAATGGACTTTTCCCTCTGGGAGTCCCAATGCTTCTACCCAACAAAATCCAAATATTAGTTATGCTTCCGCAGGGAGTTACATGGCTATTTTACAAGTCAGCAACAGCAAAGGACCCTCTCTTCCAGACACTTTTCGGTTTAAAGTATTGCAAGGCGCAACCAAGCCCAAAATCTCACCCGATACAACATCAAGTTTATGTCAAGGGGATTCGTTGAAATTGGTAACATACAGTATAGCAGGTCACTCGCTTCGTTGGTTTCCCGGTAATTACAACAAACTTGTTGTCTATGCAAAAGACTCAGGAAACTATTATTCAATTGCAACAAATACCAATGGGTGTAAAGAAAAAAGTGATCCAATAAAAATACTGGTAAAACAAAAGCCGACAGGAACCATTGAGGTAAAAAACGCCAAATTAAACTATTGCGCAGGCAGTTCAATAGAGTTTGCGATGCGTTCTGCTTTTGGAGATTCGTTTGGCAATGTGTCTAACAATGGTCCGTTTTTTCGGGATACGCTTTTCAAAACAATTGCCAATGCTTCTAAAAAAACATTGTCTGGATGGGCAAAATCTACCAATGGTTGTGTAAGCAAAAGCTTTATAAAAATCCTATCGATTGCCGATTCTGCACCAAAAGCCAATCTCATTATTGCCGATACCCAACTTACACAAATTACATTTTCTTGGAACAAACAAAATGCAGGACGGGGCTACTACATAAGTGAAGATTTGGGTAAAACGTGGAATGAATCATCAAATTCTGGAAACGATACCTCCCACACCATTGTAACTGGAACAGGAAATACCGCGGTCGACCTTTGGTTAAAATACCGGGTGAATACTGATTGTGAATACAGTTCAATATCCAAAGTACGGGGGAAAACAAAATCATGCTCCCCCCTATCCTATTCTGTGAAGGTCAAGCCCGGTCCACGCTGCGTTAATGGGTCTGTTGAATTAGAATTCTCTTCCTTGCCAAGCCGATTTTCGATTCAGGTTAATGGTGGCACTTTCTCTTCAAAGCCCAATCCCAAATTGTATTTATCGCAAAAAAGAAATGCATATAATATCGCTGTAATTGATTCTTCCCAACTGGTCTGTGGAACAAGCGACAAAAAATTGTACATTTCGGCCGATTCTTTGCTGTCGATCAGTACCAGTTTGGATTCATATAAAACCCTTAGCACTTGCGCAGCGACACTTGCTTTCGAATACCGCGTTTTGGGTGATTATGACAGTGTCTGGGCCTTGGTAGGAAAGGCGAAAATTTCCTTGCCCAATCCAAATGCTTGTTCGGTAAAAGTAAAAAACGGAGATTCAGTCATTGTTGTCGTTCGCTCTAATTTGGGTTGCACACTGCGCTCAAACGCCTGTTCTATTATAGTAAATCAAAAACCCAAAGCCGAATTTGCGATTAACAAACAAGCAAACCTTTACCAAATGTTACCCGATGATAGCTCGGGGGCTCATAATTGGTATACTACTTCTACACCTGCATGGAGTTCCTCCGACAAAAAACCTGTATTGGATGTTCAGCCATACGCCGGGAAAACAATCGTTATCATTCACGAAATCCTAAAAGTGGGTGATTCTTGTTTTTCGCAATCCAATTTAGAACTTCTAATTCCTGCTTTGTCTGTAAACCAATTGTTACAAAATACAATATTGGTTTACCCCAATCCGACAGAAGCGAATGCCACCATTCATATCTCATCCATTTATCCGATGTCTGAGATCAAAATATTTAGCATGTTGGGCAAGGAATTAGACATCAAATTTTCATCAGAAAACCCTTATTCTGCAAAGGGTTTTGTCCATTTGGCAAAAGGGATTTACCAATTGCGAATTAGAATGTTTGATGGAACTGAAAAGGTTTCGGCAATTCAAATTCAATAATTCGCCGACAATCTTCGATTTACCTACGAAGAATTCTATTAATCATGGAGAACGCTATTTTGCGGAGATTTTGTTTTCTCATGCTTCAAGTTTCTGGAGCAGGTATTTTTTGGTAATGCTATTTTTTACGGTTGCGATTCCTTCTGGAACACCTTGGTAAACCAACTCCCCCCCGCCGCTGCCAGCCTCAGGACCCAAATCAATGAGCCAATCTGCACATTTTACGACATCCAGATTGTGTTCAATACACAGAACCGTATTTCCCTTTTCGATAAGCGCCTGAAATGACTGCATAAGCTTTTTGATATCATGGGCATGCAGCCCAATTGTGGGTTCATCAAAAATAAACAAAGTTCCACCCTCTTTGTGGGGACTAGCCTTGCTTAGAAAAAATGCCAATTTAACCCGTTGGGCTTCACCCCCACTCAATGTGTTTGAACCCTGACCCAATTTCACATATCCCAAGCCAACGTCTTGAAGGGGTCTTAGTCGGTCATGAATCGCCTTGGTTGATGAAAAAAACTCCATTGCGTCGTCGACAGACATTTCCAAAACTTCATGGATATTTTTCCCTTTGTGTTCAACCTCCAGCACTTCTTTTTTGTATCGTTTGCCCCCACAAACTTCACACGGAAGTTTAATATCGGCCATAAATTGCATTTCAATAATATTTTCGCCCTCTCCCGAGCAATTGTCACATCTTCCACCATCGACATTGAACGAAAAATGAGAACTTTTAAACCCATTGAATTTTGAAGTAGCCGCATTGGCAAACAACTCCCTAATTTCATCAAACGCTTTTACGTAGGTAACAGGATTGCTGCGACTGCTTTTACCGATGGGATTTTGGTCTATCATTTCAATTCCTTTTACCAAATGCAATGCACCAGAAAGGTTTTTGTGTTTTCCTGGCTTATTGGTTGTAAACTGGCCAAGATGTCGACTCATTGCAGGAAACAATACCTGTTTTACGAGTGTGGTTTTACCCGAACCCGAAACACCCGTAACTGCTGTGAGTGATTCTAAGGGAAATTTACACGTGACGTGTTTAAGATTATTGGCCGATGCCTCTGTTATTTCTATAAAATTCGGCGATTTTCTTCGGGTATTGGGTACTGCAATCATTTCTGTTTTATTGAGATATTTTCCGGTAATACTCCTCTCGCAAGCCAACAATCCATCAAATTTACCCTGATATAGCAATTGACCGCCATGAGAACCTGCAAGTGGTCCGATATCAATAATATTTTCTGCATTGCGCATCATTTCCTCATCGTGCTCAACCACAATGACTGTATTGCCTTCATTTTGCAAGGCTTTTAAAACACCAATCAATCTTTCTGTATCTCTGCTATGAAGCCCAATGCTGGGTTCGTCTAAAATATACATAGAGCCAGTGAGGTTGGTACCCAAGGATGTCGCCAAATTGATCCGTTGGCTTTCTCCCCCACTGAGGGTATTGCTCAAGCGATTCAATGATAAATATCCCAATCCGACATTGGTCAGAAATTGTAAGCGATTTCTGATTTCTTCAAGTATTCTTTGGGCAATCGAAAAATCTTTGGCACTAAGTGTTAATTGAATAAAATATGCTAGTGCCGTATCAACTGTCATTAAAAGCAACTCTTGTATGGATAATTGTTGGGGAAAATTTTTTGATTTTTGGGTGGCAATAATTTTTACGAAGGAGGCTTCTTTTCGAAGCCGTGTGCCCAAACAATCTTTACACGTGGTTTTTCCCCTGTATCGAGCCGCTAGAACCCTGTACTGAATCTTGTAGGATTTTTCTTCGATGTATTTGAAAAAATCGTAAATGCCCGGTAATTTTGTGGTGCCATTCCACAAAAGCGACAACTGTTCTTCTGAAAGTTCTCTATAGGGCTTGTGAATGGGGAAGTCTTCATTTGTGGCCAAGCGAATAAAATCGTTTCTCCACTCACCCAATACTTCTCCCTTCCAAGGTGCAATGGCTTCCTCAAATACACTTAGCGAATGATCAGGAACAACCAAATCTTTGTCTATTCCCAATAAATTTCCATATCCTTCACAGGTTCTACAGGCTCCGTGTGGGTTGTTAAAACTCAGAAAATCTTTTGTAGGCAATTCGAATTTTAGCCCATCCAGCTCAAACCGGTTGTTAAAATCAATGCTCGTTTGACTTTCTAAAAAATGCACAATACAATTTCCCTCTCCTTCCCAAAATGCAGTTTCACATGCATCAAACAATCGGGTTTGAAATTCACCGTCATCTGGGTTGACTTGCATACGATCCACGACTATGTGAATCGCAGTGTCAATCGTTTTTTGGGTGTCAATCAATTCTTGGATCCCCACTATTTCTGTGTTGTACCAAATTCTGCTAAACCCTTTTTGAACCAATAAGTCCCAATCTAGTAGGCTCCGCTTTTTGGGTGCTTGTGGAGCCAAAATGAGTATTCTCTCGCTTGGCTTTTCTGTTAAGCAATAGTGCAAGATATCTTCGGTGGTTTCCCGTTTTACTTCACGTCCAGAAACAGGTGATAGGGTATGCCCGGCCCTGCTAAAAAGCAGTTTTACATAATCATATATTTCGGTTGACGTAGAAATCGTACTCCTTGGATTGCGGGTATTAACCTTTTGTTCAATGGCAACAGCCGGGCAAAGTCCTTGGATATCATCAACCAAAGGTTTTTTCATTCTTCCTAAAAATTGGCGTGCGTAACTACTCAAACTCTCAACATATCTGCGCTGACCTTCCGCAAAGAGTGTTTCAAATACAAGACTGGATTTACCACTACCCGAAACACCCGTGACAACGGTAAAAGAACCATGATTAATATCAACATTTAGGTGTTTTAAATTGTGTTGTTGTGCATTGATAATGCGTATTTTTTTCTCTTGAATTGTCACTAAAGTGGGTAATTATTGAATGGTGTCTTTCTCAATGGATGAACCTGCACAAATACCCCTTCCGTTGGCAATATTACTGAATACGGGTGAGGGATCTGAAAACAAGCCTGAAGTTGATCGATAATTTGCCAAGGATTCGAGGTATCGGTAATAGTCATCGCTCAGAGAGCGCACCTCAACCAAAAATTTATACTGTGTACCCGCACTTCCAAATGGCGTTACGAAACCAAATTCTTTTGTTAACCCATTAAAATTTCGATCATCAATAAGCATTCCCCCTTTTTCCGTGCGGATGGCGTTTTCGTTTAACAAAGGATCGGTTGGCAAGGGGATTACGGTATACCAAGATTGATCAAAATCATCGTATCGGTATAGATTGATTTCGTAATAATTCCGATCCTTTTGAGGGTCGGCTACAAAACACGTAATTGTCCCTGTTGCAAATCCCAATGAATCTATTCCGGTATTGTCCATCCACTTTGCAGATGGACTATTGAGCTTCTCTGGCAACTTCATGCTTCCAGATGCGGTGTAAAAAGAGGTTTTTTCGACCATGACAGTATATATTTTTCCCGGAGATGGCTTAAAACTGCCTACATATTTCTCAGCACCCAAGTCGTAGGGCAATACAGCGAGCAAGGTTACGCCATCAAAAACACTCACCTTTGCAGTTTCGATAAATTTGGGATACAATGTATCTTTTAAAGGAATAGTCGTCGAAACTTGAACCGAAAATAATTCATCGCTGTTTACCAATGAATTAACCACCAATAAAGGAACATGTTTTATTCCAGTGATGTCGAGTTCAGATTCACATGCACATAAACCAATAGCCATTAATAAAATTGTCGTGTATCGGTAGCGATTTTTTTTCATGGATTTAAAATTCTAAGCGGTAAAAACCTGAAGGTATAAAGCTAAAATATTGCCCTTTAAAACCAATTCGCCCTGTTTTCTTATCAATGTCTAATTTGGCACCCAATGGATTCACCCAACCAAACGTATTGTACAATTGAATGCCCCAAAATTCCTTGTACGCGCGGTATTGATAGGGCTTTATCTCTTTCGTAAATCCGAGGTCTATTCTTTTATAAGTGGGCATGCGGTAGTTGTTTTTGGTATTGTAATCGTATACCAACTTGCCTTCGGTGCTTAAATATTTTCCTGTTGGTATAGAATACACATTGCCGCTCATCAATACCGCGGCGAAATTAATTTTGAGCCAACTAACCAAATTAATTGTGAGTTGTCCTTTAATTTGGTGTGGACGATCCCAGCGATACGGAAATTGTTCTCCATTGTTAATAAAATCGAATGTTCTTGTACTTTTTGAATACGTATATCCCATCAATCCAGTGAATTTTCCGGTTTGTTTGATCAACAACATTTCAAATCCAAGGGCCGTCCCACTTCCTTGAACAATACTTCTCTCCCAGAAATTTTTAACAAGTGGATCTTCATCTATTCCTGTCAAATCTGTAATTCCCCTAAAATTCTTATAAAAAAGCTCTGTAGAGAATTCAATTCCCGATCCAGCAGGCATTAAGAAAGCAGCCGAAACTTGGGTGGTAGATTGGGGTTTAAAGTATTCCCCACTGGGAAACCATACATCTCTTGGCAAAGTGCCGTTGACACTTGAGAGTTGATGGAGGCCTTGGTTTGCAATAGAGAACCCCAATTGTATACGTTTTTTTCCTTCCAGCAATTGGCTCAAAATAATTCGGGGTTCTGGCCGAATGAATGCCTTGTCTCTGGCGAAAAAAGACCAGAGTCGGATTCCAATATTGAGACTCAGCCCAATATTTGGGTGCAGGTCTAATTCGGCATATTGAGACCATTCAATGACCGACTGAATATTTGATACACCATACAGGGTATCTATATTGGCTACGTTTGTCTTCTCAACTACTTGGGTTATTCCCGGCTTTAAACCATGCAATATAAATTGGCTCCCGTATCTCAGGGTATGGCGTAAAGAATATACAAAAGAAAAATCGGCGTTGGCACTAAGGTCGTTAATGGCATTGCTTAATTTGTCTTTGGTTTCAACTGATCGAACAGACAGGCCTTGGGTAATGGATGCGTCGATGCTATTGTCGTTTACATAATTATAGCGTGAATACCCTGCTGTGATTGAGCCAAAATGATTTGCATTAAACTCATGAGACCAACGCATTCCAGCTTGGGTGTTCTGCCAAGAAGTAAGACTTTTGTAATCAAGAATGATTCTGCGCCCCAAGGAATCAATTTGATCATCGTTGATAAAAAATCCATATTTGTCTCGTCCATTGTAAAACCAATAATTCCATTGGGTGTATTGATTTTTTTTGAAGTTAATCCGAATATTGGCATCATGTATATTTCCTGTGACAATCGACTTAATTTGGCTGCCTAAAATCCAATCGAGATAGCTTCTTCTAAAAGCAAAAGAACCGGTTACCTTACCCCTATGGTCTAATGGGCCATTCATAACCAAATTAAAGGCAATGGGGTCAACATGTAATTTTCCGGTCCATTCTTTGGCCGCACCCCCATCGGTTTGGACGTCCAATACACCTCCCCCAGCCCTTCCACCAAATCTGGCAGGGGCAACCCCACGATAAAAATGAACAGATTGTAAGATTTCTGGATTGTAATTGGATACAAAACCCCAAATATGTCCATTGCCATAAATGGGCATTCCATTCATGAGCATCAAATTTTGATCTGGATTGCTTCCCCTAACGAGTAAACCCGAAAGACCTTCGATTCCTCCAGAAACCCCTGGCAAAAATTGCAAATATTTTATTGGATCACTTACACTTAATACACTTGGGGCCTCGATAATATGTTTTTTGGTCGCAGCATAAAAAGAGGGCTTCATGTTGTATAAAGAAAAAAATTCTTCTGCAGAATCCAGCTCGTTATAACCCACTGGCATGAGAAAAAAGTTCTTACTGATGGAAGATTCTACATTGATGGTAAACCGTTGTGATTTAAACCCACGGGCTGCTATAAAAAGAATTTTATTTCCCTTTCCTGATGAAAATTGAAAGTGGCCAAAGGCATTGGTTTCAACAAATTTATAAGAAGATGAATCGACTATTATTGCACCAGCAATGGTTTCGAGGGTTTTTTTGTTATACACCCACCCATTCATTGTGGGGATTTGTGCACGAAGCGTCTGGGAAGAAAGAATAAAAATACAGACAAAAAAACGTGCCAATCCCATCTTCACAAAGATAGTAGATTTCGTGAAATATTAAGCATACTCTTCTTTCAACTCAATGCCATATCCTTCGGCGTTGGATTGAATCTGATCGATATTTTTTTTGGCAATTCGTATCCAAATTTGTTGCAAATTTTGAGGGCAATCGGCTACAATGTGTTGGATAACATTTTTGCCGTATGTTTCTAGAAGTTTTTGAGGCTTCAGGGCACATTCAATCAATATGGTTGAGAGTTTGGTGTAATCGAGTGTGTTTGCCAAATTGTCTTCTTCTACCATTCCCAAAAATGTAACCCTCACACTTACCAAGAGCCTAACTTTATTGGTCCTTTCTACAGCATACCAACCAATGGGAGCTATGATTTCTTGCCGCTCAATAAAAACACTTATTACCATTCTACTTGATTAATAAATTGCATGCAAAGAAAGCAATTTTACTACATTTGTAGGCAATAATTGTATGAGCGAATTCAACATTTCCGATATTTTAGATGCCAATCAGGGCAAAGATTCTTATGTAGCACCCGATTTTTATGGCCTAGACGATTTATTAACCGATGAACACAAACTCGTTCGGCAATCGGTTAGGGAGTACGTTAAAAAAGAACTTAGTCCCATTATTGAACATTTTGCCCAAAAGGCAGAATTTCCCATTCATATTGTGAAACAACTTGGCAAAATCGGGGCTTTTGGCCCTCAATTGCCCACTAAATATGGGTGCGGTGGAATGGATTATACCTCCTATGGAATTATTATGCAGGAATTAGAGCGGTGTGACAGTGGCATTCGGTCTACTGCGTCTGTTCAAGGATCATTGGTGATGTACCCTATTTGTAAATTTGGAAGTGAGGAGCAAAAACAGCGGTTTTTGCCCCGTTTGGCCAGTGGTGATTTATTGGGATGTTTCGGATTAACAGAACCCGATCACGGATCTAATCCCGGGGGTATGACGACACATTTTATTGAAAAAGGAGACCACTACGTGCTCAACGGAGCAAAAATGTGGATTAGCAATGCACCATTTGCAGATTTGGCAATTGTTTGGGCTAAAAACGAAGCGGGTAAGATTCATGGTTTAATTGTTGAAAGAGGCATGGAGGGATTCAGCACTCCGACAACCCACAATAAGTGGAGTTTACGTGCCAGCGCAACGGGTGAATTGGTGTTTGACAATGTGCGTGTTCCAAAAAACAATGTATTGCCAGGTGTTTCCGGACTAAAGGGCCCACTTACCTGCTTAAATTCTGCCCGTTATGGTATTAGTTGGGGTGCTTTGGGCGCTGCCATGGATTGTTACCACACAGCGCTTACGTATTCTAAACAAAGAATTCAATTCGGAAAGCCCATTGCAGGATTTCAGTTGCAACAGAAGAAATTGGCTGAAATGCTAACAGAAATAACCAAAGCGCAATTATTGGTTTGGCGTTTGGGCCAATTGATGGACAAAGGAATTGCAAGTGCCGCACAAATCTCATTGGCAAAAAGAAATAATGTTGAAATTGCACTCAGTGTTGCCCGAGAAGCCAGGCAAATTCTTGGCGGAATGGGGATTACAGGGGAATTTCCCATTATGCGCCACATGATGAATTTGGAATCGGTTCTCACGTATGAAGGAACGCACGATATTCATTTATTGATCTTGGGGATGGAAATTACAGGAGAAAATGCATTTAATTAACGAATTTATACAATGTATCAGATTAGATTTGGAACAGATGGTTGGCGTGAAATAATTGCCGATGGATTTACTGTTGAAAATGTGCGCCGTGTAGCCAATGCGACTGCCCAGTGGTTAGACCAAAGCGGGTTGGAAAAATCTTGCGTAGTGGGTTACGATTGCCGTTTTGGGGGGGAATTGTTTGCCAAAGAAACTGCCAGACAATTGGCCTATTCGGGAGTTCATGTTATTATCTCAAATGGATTTGTATCCACTCCAATGATTTCTTTGGCCACGAACAAATTAAAAGCAGGTGCGGGTGTTATTATTACCGCAAGTCACAACCCACCATCGTATAATGGGTATAAAATTAAAGCCCATTACGGAGGGCCTGCCATACCGGGCGAGGTGGCTAAGCTCGAATCCATGATTCCCGAATCACCTGTCGAAGCTGGAGATTCTTTTGACACCTACTTAGAAAAAGGCATGGTTGAATATGGCGACTTTGAAACTTTGTATTATGAACACTGTCTTAATAGTTTCGACATGGGCGCCTTAGAAGACCTTTCCAAAGGGTTGGTATACGATGCAATGTTTGGTTCAGGGCAGTCTATAGTAAAACGCCTGTTGCCCAAATCAAGAATTCTCCATGGGAATTACAATCCCAGTTTTGAGGGTCGTTCACCCGAACCCATTGTAAAGAATTTGCCAGAGATTCGATCCATCATTGCAAACGATGATTCATTTGTGTGCGGATTGGCTACCGATGGAGATGCAGATCGCATCGGTTGGTTTGACGAGAAAGGCAATTTTATTGATTCTCACCACCTTATTTTATTGCTGATAGAATACTTAATCACCTATAAAGGCTATACTGGCAAGGTAGTCAAGAGTTTCTCAGTAAGTGATGCAGTTCAGCGATTGTGTGACTTAAAAGGATTGGAGGTCATTACAACCAAAATAGGTTTTAAATACATATGTGAACACATGGTCAACGACGATGTGTTGATTGGTGCCGAGGAAAGTGGAGGCATCGCAATCAAAGGACATATTCCTGAGCGCGACGGAGTTTGGATGGGCTTGGTGTTGATGGAATACATGGCAAAATCTAAAAAAACTGTCTCCGCACTGATTCAAGACCTATACAAAAAGGTCGGCACTTTTGCGGTAGAACGATATGATATTTATGTAAACAACAAGTTGAAAGAATCTATTATAGAAAATTGCAAATCAAGGAGTTATTCTGCATTTGGGAAATACAAAATTGTCTCTATTGAAGAAATTGATGGTTATAAATTTCGCTTAGAAAATGGCTCTTGGGTTATGATTCGGCCCAGCGGAACAGAGCCCGTATTGAGAATATATGCCGAATCGACAGACAGTGCTTCCTCATTTGCTATTTTAGATGCCACCAAAACTTCTATCCTAAATCAATGAATACAGTAATTTCAACGCAGGCAAATTTTAGGGTAGATATAAGGTCTGTAATGGCGATCAAATATCCGGGTGCATTAAAATGGATGCCCAGGGTAATGGTGAATTGGCTTAAACGTTTAATACACCAAGACGAACTCAACGCCATTTTGAACATTCATGGCTCAAAACAGTGTCCAGAATTCTGTGCGGGTGTGGTAAACGCTTTGGGGTTGAAGATTTTTATCAAAAATAAGCACCGTATACCCCCTGAAGGACCCGTAATTTTAGCGGCCAATCACCCACTCGGGGGCATTGATGCTATTTCATTGTTTGCAGAATCTTGTAAAATTCATCCCAGCGTAAAATTATTGGTAAACGATATTGTAAGCCAATTGCCGAATTTTACAGGGTATTTTATACCTGTCAATAAAGTAGGAAAAACCCCCAAAGAGGCGATTTTAGAAATAGAGCAAACATTTTCGGGAAATAATTTGCTATTGATTTTCCCTTCGGGGCTGTGTTCGAGAAAAAGCCGTGGTGTAATCAAAGACCTAGATTGGCAGAAAAGCTTCATTACCAAGGCTATTCAGTATAAATTACCCATTATTCCGTTGCATATTGAAGGCCAAAATTCGAATCGATTTTATCGATTGGCAAATTTCCGAAAGTTCCTAGGTATGAAATTCAATATTGAAATGTTGACCTTAATTGATGAGTTTTTCAAACAAAAAGGGAAAGAGATACACATCACCGTTGGAAAACCCATTTCATTCGAACATTTCTCAAAGCGGAATGCTTGGGATGACGCCCAAAAAGTAAAGGAATTTGTCTATACGCTCAAAGAAAATCCAGAAGCCTCTTATGGTAATCCATAAAAATAGGAGAATGTTAATGTTTGTGTATTTTTGTCTCAACATCTATTTGTTTTTATGGTAGAAACTATCATTAAGCCTGTTCCCCTCAAGGGGATATTGTCTGAGTTGACTGAAGACATATTTGTTCGTCCAACAAAAAATGGATCGAATCATATTTATATTTTTAAAGGGAAAGACAAACCCAATTTAATGCTAGAGGTAGGCCGATTGCGTGAGCTCACATTTAGGGCTGCTGGAGGAGGGACTGGTAAAAAGGTTGATATCGACAACTATGACAAGGGAGAATTTGGGTATAGCCAACTGATTGTCTGGGACCCTGAAGCATTAAAGCTGGTGGGTGGGTATAGGTATGTTCGTTGCTCAGATACTGAAGACAAAGAGGGGAATTTTGCACTGTCATCCTCTGAGATTTTTACCTATTCTGAAGAACTAAAGAAAAACTATTTCCCCTATACGATAGAGTTGGGTCGTTCTTTTGTACAGCCTCACTTCCAACCCAATTCTACCAGCAGGAAAGGTTTGTTTTCCTTGGATAATTTATGGGATGGATTGGGTTCGCTCGTTGTATTAAACCCCGAAATCAAATATTTTTTTGGAAAAGTAACAATGTATACCGATTTTAACAAGGAAGCCCGGGACACTATTTTACATTTTTTACAGTATTATTTTCACGATTCAAAAAATTTGGTACTAATAAACAATTCCATTAAAATTGAATTTGAATGTGCTGATTTCATGGCTTCTATACAAGGTGTTGACTTCACAGATGGACACAAATTGTTAAATCTTCGGGTTCGAGAACTGGGTGAAAATATTCCCCCGATGTTTAATAGCTATATGGGTTTGAGTTCTACCTTGAAAATTTTTGGAACCGCAAAAAATGCTCATTTTGGCAATGTAGAAGAAACCGGGATTATGATTACAATTGATGACATATACGACCAGAAAAAAGACCGCTATATCAACGCATACAAACAATACCTAGCGAACAAAAGTAGCTGAAAATGACTCGTGGCTTTCAAGGTTTTGCGCCTTGAAAAAATACATTCCGTAGGACAGCCCAGAAATATCAATCCCCAATTCATTATTGCCTTTTTTTGACAATACCCTTACACCGTTTATCGAAAAGATTTCGACCTGAATACTTTCAATGAATTTGCTATTCCATATTACCAGTTCCCGATCATTTTTTAGAAAGTATGCCCACCCCCCTTTTTTGTCTTGTTGCTTAAGACCTGCATATTGATCGAGTATTTTTAAGGTCTCAAACGCGTCGATCTTCCCATAGCCGCTGTTTCCATTGGAATCGTTTGTGGTATACTTGTCTTTGCGTGCGGTAAGTCGCCACAATTGTCGAATCTCTGCGGGTGTAAGCCATTCATTGGCCTGAAGATACAGGGCAACTATTCCTGCTACATGGGGCGAAGCCATTGATGTACCAGAAAACAGTGCCCAATACACATCATTTCCCTTGAATTGTGTTTTGTATATCAGTTCGTTATTTAGCCACCCAGGGACCAATCTGCGATGCAATGCAGATGCGATCATTTGGCCGGGCGCAATAATATCAGGCTTGATTCTGCCATTCGGAAATTCTTTGCTTTTGGGCATCGGACCCCGACTGCTAAATCCGGCAATACTTCCCACTTCGTTCCATGGTTGATAAAAATACTCTCCCTTATAATTGGTCCACTCATTGCGGTTAACATAGGCCCCAGCTGTCAGTGTATGGGTACCTGAACCCCCATTTTCGCCAACCGACCCTTCTGGGCTACCCTCTACAAATTTTTTACCGAACGATTTGCCCTTATGACCCTTTAAGAAACTTCCAGAAGTCCAACGATAGGCCTGTCCCGAATTCCATGCATTGTACTCCCCTGAGGATGTAATACCCAATCGAATATACCCGGTATTCGGTCGATTGTGTTCCACAATCAATAGCATATTTGGCTTTTTATTAAACACATAATTCTGTTCGGTCCAAACAATCCAAATCGTGTCTAAACCATTGCTTAGTATATTTTTATATGCACCACAATTCACACAATCTCCAGCGCGGTTCCATTGGCTTTTTAGCAATTCATTGCCGAGGGTATCAACCAAGGCAACTTGAATGGAAAGGCGCTCATTTACTCCACCCCAAATGTCGGTAAAGATATTTTCACGCCGAAAATCACGCCGATTTCTGTCAATTGCCAATGTATAAACTGTGTCGCCATCAAGCTGCTTATGGCTATGCATTTGATTGCCGCCATCATTACCGGCTGCTCCTACGATAATTCTTCCCGATCCAACCAGTGCTTTGACAGAACGATCAAACAAAGAAGTTCCATCGTGTGGACCGGTATGCATACCCCAGCTAAGATTGCAAACTGCTGCCTGGCCTTTTTGTTCTGCGTACTTAAAAATATAGTTATACCCATCTATAATTGTAGGATTTGCCACGATATAGTCGCCCAGTCCACTTCCAGGAAGGGTGTCATTTGTATATTGTATACCTACAAAGGACAAATCAGACATTGGAGCCATTCCCCGGTATTTGAAGTTTGGTGATCCGAGACCAGAACCACCGGCAATTCCTGCGACATGGGTACCATGGGTTCCATCATCGTCTACTGCGCCTACAATGGCGTTAGAGTCCTTGTATTCAATTCCATAATTGAATTGGCTGGGAGGATTGCCTGTTTTTTGTTGATTCCAAAAACGTTTTACCCGGTATTGGTTTCCGTCAGAACTGTAAAATGTGGGATGATCTGTTTGAAATCCAATATCGACAACGCCAATCAGTACATTTTTTCCGGTATAATCCTGGATAAGGCCATTTTTTATACCCTCCTCGGCAAAATGAACATTAGAATGGATTCTGGCTGTGTCATTGAGGGGTCTTGGGCTATTGAGTTTTGAAGATACGTCTACATACAGTATTTCTGTACTCGTTTGAATTAAATTCCAGCCTTTCAAGGTAAATTGTATATGGACAATCTTATTTTCAATCTCCTCGGGATCTTGTAATTCGGACAAAACAATACAATCATTATTGCCCGTGAACTGATTTGCAACAATTGCATGGGCATGATAAAACCCATCAAACTGTGGTACAAATTTTTGTCGCAACACAGAATCTAAAAAAAGTTGGGCTCCCGGACCCAAAATATTAAATCTTTTTGTATTGGGGGTCGGTTGTGCATGCAATGTCCATACAAGCGAAAGAAAAATACAGAAACTGACGCACAACTTTATAGGCCTTGTAAACACCATACAAAGGTAAAGTATGGAGTTTGTAACTTTGCATGTATGAATTGTATCGACCCTGTCACACCTAAAAAAAATTAATCCTTGCGTGTATAGAAAACAATCAAATATGATGAAGGTGGTTCAATGAGAGACCACGACAAACTTTGGGATTTGAGACACCAAAAGATACAATCTAATTCAGTATTATTGAAGTGCTAATTTTTGCGTTAGCAACTTGAAACAATCAAACCAAAGCAAGTGTTGACATAAATGGCAAAGAAAAAAACATACACATCTAAAACAAAACAACAGCAATCCAAAGAGAGCGGCCCGTTTCCATAAAGAATTACAGAAAGACGGATTCTGAATGGCGGCTGAAGTAATCCAAGACTTTAAAAGATAATTGGTAAGCCATCAAAAAAACTTTATATTTGGTTCAAAATAGCCATGAAAAAAATCCTGCTTACGATCTCTGCATTGACCCTATTATTTGCAAGTTCTTGTGATTCTAATTCTTCCAATAAAGGCGCCATTGATATTAGTGGAAAAACCAAACAAGAAGTTTTTATGTTGCACAGCTGGGAATTAATCTCTTGGTTAGACAGCTCCTTTCAGGATAAGTATGACAATATTGAGCCTTGCATGAAAGATGATGTTTACGCATTCATATCAACCAACCAATTTGAAATAACCATCAATACCAAATGTAACCCATCCGATTTGCTAACTGTAAAGCAATCTTGGTCTATGGCTAGTGAAAATGATACAAAAGTTACGATGTTCTCCAACCTCTGGGACATCTCATCAATGACAGGTGAGCAAATTATTCTTCGTCGAAAATATTACTACAATTTTGGAGGGACTACAGATTATATGTATTCAAAGATTATCTTCAAAAAACACTAAGGTTTTTTCATAATTTTTATTCCTTCCTCTGCCAGAATCAAATTGGGATTGAGTTCGAGGGCCAATTGGTAATGGTCTAGCGCTTCTTTTTTATTGCCCAACTTTTCATAGCAATATCCTTTTATCGCCAACGCGTTGGCATAATTTGGGTCAAGTGCAAGTATTTTGTCACACCACTCAATACCGATTAAAAAATTTTCGAAAGACGATTCAATCACGGCCGAATTATAATACGCCAGAATAAAATTGGGATTGATTTTGAGTACACGCAAATAATATGACAATGCATCTGCAAATCGATTTTGTTTTTGAAAAACAAGCCCCAATGTGTAGTTTGCCTCGTCACTATACTCGTTCATGCGCACGGCTTTCTGTGCCCATTGCATTGCCAAAGGCAATTTGTTTTTTGCAATGAGAAAAAGCGTCTTTTGCATAACCGCATCAAAATTCTCTGGATTGATTGCAAGTGCCTTATCAATAGTGGCTTCAGCTGCTATCGAATCTTTTTGTTCTTTATACGCCAAAGACATCATTACAAAAGCATTGTCTTGGTATTCTAAAATACCACAGAGTTCTTCGTAAAGAATCATTGACTCCTTGTATTGTTGACGGGCCAAGTAAAATTTGGCCAGTAGAGATTTTGCCTCTGTAAAATCAGGTTTTATGTCTAGGGCTTGTAATAAATGGTATTGGGTTTTTTTGGAATCTGCCGAATCCATCGAAATAAAACATTCCGCAATTTTCAGGTGATACAGCGCCTGCTTGGGATTGAGTTTAATGGCATGGTCAAAATCAAACCCCGCATCACGAAACTTTCCTTCAAAATAAAATGTGTTTCCCCTGCGATAAAACAATTCAGGGTCGTGGGGATGTAAATTTATTTTAGCAGAAATACTCCGAACATCTGCAGAATACGTGGTATCTGTTTCACTGATGAACCTCCCCGTATCTTGTGGTGACCGGCATGAAAAAACAAGCAATAGAATGATTGATAGACCAATCTTCTTCATTTGTGCTCGGGACGGGAATCGAACCCGTACTTTCATTTCTGAAAACAGGATTTTAAGTCCTGCGCGTCTACCTATTCCGCCACCCGAGCAATCGCACAAAAATAAGATAAAAGCGAGATATTATTTCGAAATTTCAGCAATCGTATGCGAGATGATCTCTGTTGCTGATCGCAATTGTTGCGCTGTAATAACCAAGGGTGGTGCAAAACGAATGGTATGTGTACGGGTTTGCTTTGCGAGTAATCCATTGTTTTTCAATGCCAAACAAACATCATATGCGGTTTTTCCATTGCCAAATGGCTTAATATCTATGGCATTTAACAATCCTTTTCCACGAATATCTGTAATAATCTCCGTCTGGATATTTCTCAAGTTTTTGCGAAAAATTTCACCCATGAATGCAGCATTGTCTGCCAATTTTTCTTCAACCAGCACTTTTAATGACGCCGTAGCCACAGCACATGCCAATGGGTTTCCACCAAAGGTAGATCCATGTTGACCGGGTCGTAATACCCCCATTATCTCATTAGATGCCAATACAGCACTTACAGGAAACATTCCGCCACCCAATGCTTTGCCCAAAATCAAAATATCGGGTTTTACCAATTCGTGCTCGCAACAAAGCATTTTGCCAGTTCTCCCCAATCCAGTTTGAACTTCATCGGCAATAAACAATACATTGTATTGGGTGCACAATCTTCGAACGCCCGCAATATACCCATCGCTTGGAACAACAACACCCGCTTCTCCTTGAATGGGCTCCACCATAAAAGCCGCTACCGAAGAATCTTTAAAGACCGCTTCCAATGCCATTAAATCATTGAAAGGAACAATGGTAAATCCCGGAACAAATGGGCCAAAATCTTTGGTATTCGCTGAATCTTGTGAAGTAGAAATCGCGGCAATGGTTCTGCCCCAAAAATTTCCACTCGCAAAGACAATCTTAGCCTGGTTTTCGGCGACTCCTTTGCGTGTATAGGCCCATTTTCTTGCCAATTTTATGGCTGTTTCTCCTCCCTCTACCCCGGTATTCATTGGCAATACTCTGTCAAACCCAAAAAGGCCAGTAATATATCTCTCAAATGGGCCCAACACATTGTTGTAAAAAGCGCGGGATGTTAAAGTGAGTCTATGACTTTGTTCTAGAATTGCAGCGATAATCATTGGATGACAATGCCCTTGGTTCACTGCCGAATATGCCGACAAGAAATCGATGTATTGTTTACCCTGAACATCCCAAAGAAAAACACCCTCACCTCTTTCTATAACAACGGGCAAAGGAGAATAGGTGTTTGCGCCATATTGATTTTCTAGGTCAATAAAATACTGTGGGTTGGTCTCAGTTGGCATAATCGCAAAGGTAATAGTAGAATCTTTAATGTGAAAATTTGTGGCAATTATCGTATATTCGGATGAGAATGAGAATTCCCACTGCAAAAATTGGAGACTACATGATATGCAAACTTGTTGTCCTTTTTATGCTGGGATTATTTCCCCATTATAGTTTGGCAGAACAGGGTCCAGTCAAATTGATTTATGGCCGAATAGCCTTAATTATTCCGGCAGATTTTAATCACCATGCACCTGCCCAAAAAGTATGCATCGATTCGATATTTGGTTTTACAGAAAGCACAATACAAGACGTGGAGCTCTTGCTCGGATATACATTGCGTGGAGAATTTCGATTGTCACTCTATACAGACTTAGATGATTATCACTTGGCTCTTGGACGCAATGTAATTTGGATCGAAAGACAGAAAAGTAAGCCCATCCTTGCCCAAGAACATACCTATCCAATTTATATCAATACGGCATATTCGCATATTAAAGATCAATTGCAATATTGTTTCGCACATGCATTGATCAAAGAATTTTTATATGGAACCACTGTATCTCAACAAATCAGACAAGTTGGATACAAAAAACTACCGCCCTGGTTCATTCAAGGATTTTGCGCATACTTGGCCGAAGGATGGAATAGTTCTGCCGCCGATGAGTATACCTATTTCGAGAGCCAGGGGGCTTTTCGATCACCCAATGCAATCGACCCATTGGGAGCACAAGTATATGGGAAAAAGATTTGGAGAGACTTGTTTATAAACTATGGAAAACCTGTTTTCTCTGCGATGTGGTTTGTCGTAAAATACACAGGAAATGCAGAAGATGCATTCCAATTTCAAACCGGCCAATCGTTTGAAAAATGGAATACTGCCAGAACACCGTCAAATACAAGCGCTATTTATTCTCAAAATGAAATTGAATTCACTCATCCATACAAAAAAATACCCATTAAAAACCTATTTCAGATAGGACAATCAGAATCCTATGCCATTGAATGGTTTTCGATTGGCGAACAGCGTATTTCTATATACAATTCAATAAAAAGAAAAATGGTATGGAATTATATTGCACACACACCCAGTATTTTGAGTACGATACAATTTCCCATTTCTTTTTTATTGAATACTGGGAATCTTTCTGCCAGTAAGACATTTCAAATGATGCGATCACAAAATCATAGATTCATTGTTGAAACAAGAAACTTCGAAGCAAAATTGATGCGGTCTGACACCCTTTCGGGCATAACAAATCTTCCCATTTTTTGGGCCCAACGCAAGGAGGCCAATGAATCGATTCAGGGGTGTTGGATTGATTGCCTCTACGGGTTGCAGCAAAGTCATTTTTACAGCCAATCATCAATATCCCAACCCCATTTTGTTTTCAGCAAATCAACAATACTTCATGATGAACGCGCAGCCCTGGTAGCCAATGACCTCAATCAAGGATTTTATTCCATTGGAATCGAAGCGCTTCAAAACGCCTTCATCCTCAAATTTATTGCTATAAATGGGGGAGATGAACAAATTTTGCGAAGGGATACGCTTACGACCAAGCCTATTATTCGGGGAATGATTTCTGAGGGTATAGGAAAGTTTAGCTATGTCCAAAGCCAAGGAGAAGTGTGGAGACTTCGTTTTTATCAGTTTTCTAATACCGCAGATTATCGATGGCAGTCAGAAATAAAAAATAGTTTTTACAACCAAAGCTTTTCTTCGAAGACCCTTTTGGGAAATATTTTAGAATATAGTTTTGCCAATAAAGCCAATGCCATTAGACGGCTTGACCTCAATTCTGACAGCAAAGGAGAATTAGAAACGCTGGTCAAGAACAACGCCATTCGAGACAATATACCCACCATTGCTAATTTCGATATAACCCATACACTAGACAAAATCCCAGGCCAAAACAACCAAGACACCTGGCATTATATTTCATCTTTCCCAATGCAATCATGGCTTCGTCGTTTACAAAAAAAATCTCAATCTATCTACAGTGGAAACTCAGATTCATCGTATAATTACAATTTTTATTACCTCTCAAATGGAGGACTATTTATTGGCAATCAAGATTATACTTTGTTGCCCTATATGCGAGAAATTGGTCCAGCGTTGGTATACAATTCTCCATTTACCCCTCAAATTCGTTTATGCCTATTGGATCTGAAACACAAACACCAAATAACAATGGGGCTTTTATCCACTGTCGATGCCAGCCGAATAGGGCTTAGTTTATGCCAAACAATCCAATTGCCACACTTTCAATTAGAACAATCACTCATTACAAGAAATCGAAATTATCAATTGAATGAAAATGCCAACAAAAAAAATACCACTACCCTTTTTACCCTAGGATTGTCGCATTGGTGGCTTCCTAATTTACAATTTTTTATGGGTGCCTGGGGTAAAAATGACCTCAATTTTAGCAGGGTTTCAAATCCAGGATTTGCAAATTTTCAAAACAAAAAATACGAACTATATGGGCTTCAATGTAGGGCGAACCATTTTTATTCAAGTAAAAAACCTACAACCAACACGCGGTATTTTATTGAAACTGAAGCATCCGCTCAATGGGGTACTCATTCCAGCAATTCTTCTAAATCTGGCAATATGCTTATTCTTTATATTCGATCAAAAATTCACAAATCATTCAATAAATGGATCAACTTCAAGTCGGACGTGGCCCTAAACCTATCGCGTGGGACTCTTAAAACTCTTTTTTGGGTTGGCGGGTCTGAGGGTTGGACAAGCAATAATATGTGGGAAACCCAAATTCATCCAGCCTTTTTAGGGAGTCAGTATATTTATCAGCAACAGGGTGGCTTTGTTCGAGGTTTTATCAATGGGGCGCGAATAGGGACCGGTTCTTTGGCAATTCAAAATAGCCTGCATTTTAGGCCCTATCAATTATTGAAACAAACCATTTTAAAACAAGAATTCTCCCAGTCACTCGACATGTACACATTTTTGGATGTCGGCACCGCATTTTTAAATGCAAGCCCTGCAGATCCAGACAATCCCTTCAACACCCAAATAATCGATATGCCCGATTACAGTATTTCGGTTACAGCAAAACGGAATCCATACATCGTTGGCATTGGAATGGGACTGTCTGCAACAATTCTTAAAACCCCCTTGCGTTATGAATTTGCCTGGGGTATTAAAGAAGGAAAAATGCAGTCTCTAGTCCAACATTTGTGCATGTCGTGGAATTTTTAATAAAATAGTCGCCTGCATACTTCGGATTGCGCAATTTTGTCTTTATTTTGCAACTTAATATACCAATAAATGAGTTTTTTTAGTTTTTTAACCCAAGAATTGGCCATTGATTTGGGTACTGCCAATACCTTGATAATTTACAAAGACAAAGTTGTTGTAGATGAGCCCAGTATTATTGCCATTGAACGCAATACAGGCAATGTAATTGCTATTGGTAAAGATGCCATGCAAATGTTTGGCAAAGAGAATGAAGGAATTAAAACCATCCGTCCTTTAAAAGATGGCGTGATTGCCGATTTTCAAGCCGCTGAGCACATGATTCGTGGAATGATCAAAATGATGGATCAAAAAAAACATTGGTTTTCTCCACAATTAAAGATGGTAATTTGTATTCCTTCAGGTATTACCGAGGTCGAAAAACGTGCTGTAAAAGACAGTGCGGAGCGAAGTGGAGCCAAAGAAGTATACTTGATTCATGAACCCATGGCTGCAGCAGTTGGAATTGGAATTGATGTAACCCAGCCTCAGGGCAATATGATTGTTGATATTGGTGGAGGAACCACTGAGATTGCAATTATCGCTTTGGGGGGAATTGTATGCGACGAAAGTATCCGGGTAGCAGGGCATGAATTTAATTTGGATATTTTAGAATTTATGCGCCGAGACCACAACCTACTGATTGGGGAGCGTACGGCTGAAAAAATAAAAATCCATATTGGTTCGGCTTTACAAGAATTGGATACCCCACCCGAAGACTATGCTGTCTTTGGCCGTGACTTGATGACAGGTATTCCCAAGCAAATTTTGATTAGTTATAGTGAAATTGCCCGTTGTTTAGACAAAAGTATTATGAAAGTGGAAGAAGCTGTTTTGCGTGCCTTAGAGCAATCACCCCCAGAATTGAGTGCAGACATCTTGGCCAATGGAATCTGGCTCACAGGTGGAGGGGCATTGCTGCGTGGTTTAGACAAACGCATTGCTGCAAAAACAAAGCTGCGTGTTCAGATTGCCGAAGACCCTCTTAGGGCGGTTGTGCGCGGTACTGGAACTGCTTTAAAAAATATCGGTAGATTTAAATTCTTGATGACTGCCTAAATAGATGTAATCAATGTTAGTCATATTCCGTTGGATTCGGAATCAAGCCTACCCCCTCCTATTTGCATTGCTATTTTTAAGTGCATGGTCTCAAATTCTGCGATTTCACCTCTATCAACAAAGCATTTATTTCAACCAATCATTGGGGTTTTATCGCCAGATTGATTCCTGGAAATCAGACATCACCCAATACTTTGGCCTTCGAGAAAAAAACCAAGAATTGGTCTATGAAAACCAATTGCTCAAAGACCAGTTAAACTGGAATCTTACCGATTACTCTCCGAAGCGCAATGACAGCTATCTAGATTCAATCACCAATACCATTGTTAAATACGAATACATCAAAGCCCGTGTAATTCGAAGTTCTGTGGGTGAACAAAATAACTTTATTGTATTAGACCAAGGTTATGAAAATGGCGTCAAACAACACATGTCTGTTGTATCACCTATGGGAATCATTGGAATCGTTGTTGAATCAACCGCACATTATTCTCTTGTAATGTCGGTTTTGAATTCAAAATTTGAAATCACTCCCTATTTCAAAGAATTAAAAGCCAGTCATGGAGTCATTAATTGGAATGGAGAAGATCCAAGATATGTAGAACTTGAAGAAGTGAATCGATTTGTAAAAGTAAAAAATGGAATGAAATTGTTTACAAGTAACTATTCATTAATTTTTCCTGCGGGGATACCCATCGGTACCATCGTTAAAAGCAGTTCAAACCTCAAAGCCAATTTTTTTACCATAAAAGTTAAATTGGCCACAGACTTTTCTAAGATAGACATGGTTTCTGTTGTAAAAAATATCCAACAAGAAGAGATAGACCAATTGGACAATACTATTCCCACAAAGGATGATAGAGATAATTAGGTTTATATTCAGTGGATTGATTTTGGCGATCATTCAAACAATGATCTTCAAAGAAATAAATTTGGCCTGGTGGATAAAACCCATGCCCTATGTATATTTCTTTTTTCTTCTACCCATTTCTGCAAATCGTTTTGGGGTATTGGTCGGTTCTTTTTTCTTTGGGCTTACACTCGATTTTTTGGGAGGCAGTATGGGTATGCATTCTGCTGCATGCGTTTCTATTGCCTTTATAAAAAATGCAATAGACCGTTATTTTGTCAATGAAAATTCACTTCAACTTCAGGGTTTTCAAACTGTGAATGAACAATATAAAGGATGGAAATGGTATTACTTGTATTGCTTATCCATCATTCTTGCACACCACCTCATTTTCTTTTCATTTGATTACTTTCGTTGGTCGGCACTTTTTACCATTATTTCGATATCTATTGTCAGCGCTGTATCGACGATTTTTTTTATGCAAATATTTAGATATTTGGTAGGTAAAAAATAAGCCATGGAAACAAGAAAAAATAGGCAGTTCGTATACATTGCATTGTTTATTTTGATATTTCTTGTTTACACCCTCCGCATAGCGCATATTCAACTTGGTCCTGTTCCATACAAAAAAATGGCCATACACAATGCGCTGAACAAAATCACTCTCTACCCTTCTCGAAGCAATATTTTCGATCGCAAAGGGAAATTGATGGTTTATAGTACACAGATGTATGATTTGTCGATATTCCCGCATCAAATTACCAGCCTCGATACCGGATTGTTGTGTTCTATCTTAGAAATTAATTTTCAGCAAGTTCGCTTTTTATTGGATGATGCGACGATACGGTCTAATAAAAGACAAAAAAACAATTCTTATAATAAGTCGGCTATTTTTTATTCAAACCTTAGCAATGGTCAATTCGCTTTGCTCCGTGAAAACATATACCGATTAAAGGGATTTTTTATTGAGTCTAGAACAGATAGACAATTTTCTACTATTTCTGCTTCCCATGCATTGGGCTATCTGGGTGAAACAAAAGAACCCAATGCTGAAATTGACAATTATTATCAAGCCGGAGATTTGCTTGGCATCACGGGAATTGAGCGATTTTACGAAAAACAAATACGCGGTATAAAAGGGGTGAAAACCGTTTGGCAAGATAGAACCTATGCAGAACGAGGTGCTGTTCATGATACGCAATTCAACTACCCTTCAGTGGCTGGTCCAGATGTTACAACTAGCCTTGACATTGATCTACAAGAATATGGCAGGCTTTTGTTAAATGGAAAAAGGGGAAGTATCGTTGCCATTGAGCCAAAAACAGGAGAGGTATTGGTATTTATTAACAATCCCGATTATGACCAAAACACCATGATTGGCAAAGAACGCTCCACTACATTTAAAGCTTTGTTATTGGATCCACAAAAGCCACTTTACAATAGGGCGGTTAAAGGAACCTACCCTCCCGGATCTACATTCAAGACAGTAATGGCATTGATTGGCATACAAGAAGGTGTCTTGAACGCTACAACGACACATGGCTGCGGCGGTGGATATCGATTGGGAAGCATTACAGTTGGTTGCCATGCCCATGGTGGTCCGCTAGACTTACGTGGGTCGATCCGTATTTCCTGTAATAGTTATTATTGCCAAGTTTTTCGAGATATTGTAGACAATCCCAAATATGGAGATATAAAATTGGGTTATGCTGCCTTGGAAAAACACCTCCGGTCATTTGGGTTGGGCCGACAACTGGGGATAGACCTTTTGGGCGAGTCTAAGGGCAATATTCCAAGCGTAGGACAACTCAATAGGCGACATGGTGAAAGGTGGAAAAGCAGTACCATCATTTCCTTGAGTATTGGGCAGGGAGAAATTTTACTTACACCCCTTCAGATATGCAATGTTGCCGCCATTTTGGCTAACAGGGGTTGGTATTATTCTCCACATTTAGTAAAAAAAATAGAGGGCTATTCCGATACAGGTTGGGATAGAAAATACAAAATAAAACAATTCACAACTATTAATCCATTGCATTTTGTTACGGTAATCGATGGAATGTCTGATGTAACCAAACCCGGTGGAACCGCAAATGGAACGGGCATTGCAGACATTGAAATATGTGCTAAAACAGGAACTGCCCAGAATCCACACGGTAGAGACCACTCTATATTTTTGGCATTCGCACCAAAAGACAATCCCAAAATTGCCATTGCTGTTGTTGTTGAAAACGGAGGATTTGGAGCAACATGGGCAGCCCCTATTGCAAATCTAATGATAGAAAAATACATCCGCCCATCATTAATTACCTCCAAACCAGATATGGAAGAACGCATTAAAACAAGCGTAATTAAGTAGTATGGATATCAGAATCTACAATAAAACCACCAGTAAAATTGATTCTATTGTCGTTTTTTTTTATATCTGTTTGATTTTTATTGGGTTTATTAGCATAAATTCAGCAACCTCTGTTGTCAATCAAAAATTGTACAGTTTTAGCCCAATTGCAATCAAACAATTAATCTGGATTGCGGGTGCATTTATTATTGTATTGTCTATTGTTTTTTCAAATATCGTAGTAATCGATTATTTCGCCTATGGATTTTACGCCATTGCCATTGCATTGAATGTCGCTGTCTTGTTTTTAGGCAAAGAAGTATCGGGTGCCAAATCTTGGTTTGGGTACGGTGGTATTGGAATTCAACCGAGTGAATTCGCCAAAATAGCGACGGCCCTCGCATTGGCAAAATTTTTGGGAACCTATGGAATTCGTTTTCAGGGATTCAAAAATATATTCATCTGTTTTATGATTTTTTTGTTGCCGATGGCAATTATACTTATACAAAATGACACGGGCAGCGCACTGGTTTTTATGGCTTTCTTTTTGGTCCTTTACCGTGAGGATTTGCCAGGATTCATTCTGCTTGCAGCCGTATGGTTTTTGGTTCTTTCAATTCTAAGAATCATGAGTGAAGCCAATGGGATATCAAGTTTTTATGGCTATGGTATTCTTTTGGGATTGGCTTCCATGGTTGTATTGTTTTTTCGCAAAGACAAGGAAATTGTCAAAATAATCATCCTTGTAGCGGTATTGTCTTCACTTTTTTATACAGTTGTTGGAACAGTTTACCAGCAAATCCTGCAACCATATCAACGGGATAGAATAGAATTAATATTGGGTTTAAAAGAGGACAATAAAGGCGTGGGATTCAACCTTCAACAATCAAAAATTGCAATCGGTGCAGGCGAATTTTGGGGTCGTGGCTATATGCAAGGATCCCAAACAAAAATGGGATTTGTACCCGCACAGCATACCGATTTTATTTTTGATACCATCGGTGAAGAATGGGGTTTTGTTGGGGTCCTGATTTTTTTATTGATTTTTTTTGGAATGCTCATACGGGTTGTCATACTGGCCGAACGTCAATCAACAATTTTTGGCAGGGTATTGGGCTATTCGTTGGCCAGCGTTCTGTTTGTCCACTTGGTAATAAATATTGGGATGACAATAGGATTGATACCTGTGATCGGTATCCCCTTGCCTTTTGTGTCTTTTGGTGGCAGTAGTTTATGGGCATTCACCCTATTCCTATTTATATTTTTACGTGTAGATCAGGTTCGTAAATAACAGCAGTTTTTCGTAATTTCGCAAAGTACACCTTATAATGAAATCAAATCGTCCCTTTATTGTTTCAATGATTTTAATGGTTCTTTTGGTTTGCTCATGCAAACAATCTAAAGATGATGGAACCAATACATTGTTCCAAAAAATAGAAGTTTCTCAAACAGGCATTGATTTCGTCAATACAATTCCCGAGAATGATTCTTTGAATCAGTTTGTCTATCACTATCTATACAATGGCAATGGTGTGGCCATTGGGGATATCAATAACGATGGCAAGCCCGATTTGTATTTCAGTGGAAATGAGACCTCTTCTAAACTCTATCTCAACAAAGGAGAATTCGCATTCAAAGACATTACAAAAACCAGTGGGACTGAAACAAACCAGTGGATGACAGGCGTAACGATGGTTGATGTAAACAATGACGGATGGCTCGATATATATGTTTGCTCGTCTGGGCCAATAAAAAACAACAGTTCCAAACGAAACAAGCTATTTATCAATCAAAAAAACGAAACCTTTACAGAGGAAGCTGCAGCTTGGGGAGTTGACAATGATGGAAATGCAACCTGTGCAAGCTTTTTTGATTTCGACAATGACGGGGATTTGGATTTTTATCTTGGAAACCATGCCGATCAATTTTTTTCTAATATCAATACGCCCTATACCCGATCGCTGAATATGGACGACCACAATCAACAGCATTTTTTCAGAAATGATGGAACAAAATTTGTCGACATTTCTGAAAAGGCCGGTGTTTTGGCTATGGGATATTGCTTAAGTGCCGCTGCGGCTGATTATAATAATGACGGCCTTGTTGACCTTTATATATGTAACGATTACCATGTGCCAGATTTCTACTATATCAATAATGGCGATGGCACCTTCTCAAATCAATTTAATACACACTTTAAACACAGCAGTACAAATAGTATGGGAAGCGATGTAGCCGATATAAACAATGATGGATGGAGTGATTTGGTTACGGTTGATATGCTTTCTGAGAATCCCAAAAGATTTATGTCGTTGATGGGTCCTAAAGATTACGATTATACAATGGTGGGCATAAAAAACGGCTATGAACATCAATATTTAAAAAATACCCTGCAGATGAATCTTGGCAATGGTCACTTTTCAGATTTGTCATATTTATACGGAATTGCCAAATCTGATTGGAGTTGGAGTCCTATCCTATCTGACTTTGACGATGACGGATTTACCGATTTGTTTATTTCAAATGGATATTATAGAGATGTAACGAACCTAGACTTTGTGTTGTTTCAAAGTAGAATTGAACAACAAAAGAAGCGCCCCCTTACCCACGAAGAATTATTGCAAAAACTGCCCTACGAGAAAATTCAAAATTTTTTATTTATGAATCAAAATGGAAATGGGTTTCTGAATTATGCCGCTGAATTGGGCCTTGATGACCTCACGCATAGCACGGGTTCAGCTACGGGTGACCTAGACGGAGATGGCCGCATGGATTTGGTTGTGTGCAACCAAAATGAATCGCCCATGGTATACAAGAATGTGAATGAACTCAATCATTATCTCAATATAATTTGCCAAGGTGGATCTGGACAAAACAAATTTGGTGTGGGTTGTCAGATTTATGTAGAAGACGGTTCTGGTTCTGTCCGAAAATTTGAAATGCAAATGTCCAAAGGGTATCAGAGTTCTTCAGAGCCAATGATTCATATTGGTATGGGTACAAAAGACAAGCTTGCCAAGCTCACGATTGTTTGGCCAAACGGAAAAACACAAATCATACAAGACATCGGTACCAATCAAACCTTGACGTTGAATAGCGTCGATGCCCTATTGGCTGAGGCTAGAATCCATCCCAGTAATCAAGGACACTATTTTAAAGAAAATGGCCTACTTTGGGGTATGGATTTTGTTCATTCGGAGCAGGAAAATCCTGATTTCAAGCGAGAGCCACTGCTGCCTCACAGATACACAATGCTTGGGCCTGGACTGTCTACCGCTGATGTTAATGGAGATGGCTTAATTGATGTTTTTTTGGGCAATGCCAGGGAAAGCAAGGGCTCTTGTTTGTATTTGCAATCGAATGATGCGCTGGGATCCTTGAAGCTATCCTCTAGTCAACCTTGGCGCAATTTAGATGTTGATGTGATGGGTTCTTTGTTTTTTGATCCAGACAATGACGGAGACCAAGATTTATATGTTTCGGTAGGTGGTTCTGAATTTGAATGGCCCTCTGCTAAATACGAACACAAATTGTATTTAAATGATGGGAAGGGGAATTACACTGAAAGCAGGGGAATGTTGCCCAAAGTAGTCACCAGCGGAAGCTCTGTTAGCGCTGCCGATTACGATGCCGATGGTGATTTAGACTTATTTGTGGCTGGACGAACCATGCCAGGGAATTACCCATCATTGGAAGTTCGCAGCTATATCCTCCAAAACAACAATGGCAAATTCAAGGATGTCACCCTTGCGATTGCTCCAGATTTAGAATATGCTGGAATGATTTGTTCTGCAGTTTTTGCAGATTACAGTGGTGACGGCAAGCCAGATTTGGTTTTAGCTGGAGAGTGGATGCCGCTGATTTTTATGGAAAATGTCAACGGAAAATTTGTAAACAAAACATCCGAAGTTGGCAATCCGACAATCTCGGGTTGGATGAATAGTATTTTGCCGATTGATATCGACAATGATGGCGATTTAGATTTTGTGGTTGGGAACAAAGGGAATAATAGTTTTATTCAGGCCAATGTTTCTAGCCCATGCAAGGTTTATTGGGCTGATTTTGATAAAAATGGCCGTCAAGATATAGCCATGAGTTATAGGTATAATGGTTCTGAATATCCGCTTTTTACCATGGATGAAATGGGTAAATCCTACCCTGGGTTCATTAATAAAAAATTCACCACTTATACCGAATTTGCTGGAAAAACAATGGTCGATATTTTTGGCACAGAATCTTTGAATCAAAACAGCCTTACCGCAAGCAATTTTTCGAGTTTCTTGGTCCTGAACAATGGGGGGAAATTCGAATTTAAACCATTGCCATTTATCTCACAATCTTCCCCCCTATTTGGAATGCAAGCATTCGATGTCGATGGAAATGGATTTGATGATATTATTTGCACAGGCAATAATTATACTACGCGGGTTCCCCATGGTCGAGATGATGCCATGCCTAGTTTTGTTTTGTTCAATAACAATGGCGATATTTTTTATCGGCCAGGTTCTCAATTGGGTGTTTATAATCAAGAAGATGGGAAAAGTATGACACTATTACCCACAAAATCAAATGGCGTAAAACTCATTATCGCCAACAACAATTCACAAGCAAAAGGGTTTGTGATTACCCAAAAAGGCAACAAACCCCTCGATATAGTATTTGTCAAGGCTCCAAAAAATGCCCTATATGCCCATGTAATTGTGAACGGAAACGTAAAATATGTAAGCCTCGCTTCGGGTAATGGATACCTTAGTGCTCCTTGCCCAGGAATTTGGAAAACGCAGGGTGTCGGTAGTATTGAATTTTATGCTGTGAATGGAAGACGCTTATAATTGAATGAATTTCGGTTTATTAATTGTAGAAATCAAGATAATTGATTAGATTTGCAGCCTAATTTCATTACCATGGCTGTTACAAGACTTAAACGAAAAGAAGCAAAAAATAGAAGCAGGACCACAAAACGCGTTCAGGATATCAAACGTTTGAAAATGGTTGTAAATATTGCCTCTCCATACAAAGGAATTTCAGGCATTGTTTTGGAAGACCAATAAAGCAAATTATTTATTTATTTTACCCACCCATTCTTTTGTTTTGATTTTTGTGAAATTTAAACCATGAAATTTGCGCACGCGTCGTTTTTATGCATTCTGTTATTGACTCAATTTTTGGTTCGTTGCGGAAAACCTGCTGAAACAGAAAATCGCATTATCCAAAACGATATTTTGTCTTTGTGTAATATCGCCATTCAAAATGCCATTGTTGTTGACCGTGTTGCTGCCCCTGTAGGTTCTCGCAGATATGTATATGCGTCGATCGCTGCCTATGAGTCTTTGGCGCCATTCTACCCCGATTACCAAAGTGCTGCCCCTTCATTTAACGGCCTACGTGCTTTGCCTAAGCCAGACACCTCTTTAAGCTACTGTTTAGACCTTGTCGCACTCTCCGCCCATACTTATGTTAGCCAAAATCTCGTGTATAAAGAAGATTCTATTGTCTTTTTTAGAAATCGGCAACTTGCATTTTACAAGCCCAAAATGTCATTGTCAATGTTCGATGCATCTATTGCCTATGGTGATGCAGTGGGGAAGCACATTGTCAAATGGTCTAAATTGGATTCTTTCAATTATTACCGCGGCCGTGAATTTTACCTTGTCAAAAACAGTCCTGGTAAATGGGAACCCACTGCTACAGATTTTATGGATGCAATTGAGCCGAATTGGGGTAAAATTAGGCCCGTTTTATTGAAATCACCGCGGGGGTTTTCGTATCCTGCGCCTGAGAAATTTGATTCCAATAAAAAATCACGTTTTTTTCAGATTGCCAACGAAGTTTACACAATCGTAAATCAAAATAGCAAACAAAACCTTGAAACAGCCTTGTATTGGGATGACAATCCGAATTCTTCTGTTCATTATGGACATGCTACCATAAACATCCTCAAAATTTCGCCAGCCGGTCATTGGTTATCCATGTTTTCAAACGTAGCAAGACAAAAAAAATATTCTTTGATTCAGTCAGCTGATGGAATGCTTCATCTATCTTCTGTCATTTTTGATGCCTTTATTGCTTGCTGGTATGTGAAATATAAAGAAGAGTATATTCGACCCATTAGCGCCATTCAGCAACTCCTAGATTCGAGTTGGACACCACCCATACAAACCCCTGCATTTCCAGAATTCCCTTCAGGTCACAGCACTGTTTCTAGTGCTGCAGCCACTGTATTAACGGAAATATTTGGCGAGTATTCTTTTATCGATAGCGCAGAAAATGAATTTGGATTGGGTGTGCGTAATTTTAAAAATTTCCGTGAAGCAAGTGATCAAGCCTGTATTTCCCGTGTTTACGGCGGCATTCATTTTATGGATGGAAATATTGCAGGAAAACAATTGGGCAATCAGGTTGGCGAATACCATATCGCTCACTTAAAATCAAAAAAATAACTTTTCTCGATCTATTGTAAAATCCATCGGCTTACAACCCCTAGATTTTACTGTATATCATGGGGACTGGAAGTACCACTTTAAAAACAACCGGACACCATCGGTATTCGGTTTGATTCGCCTATTTCACAAGACACAGAACTTGGACAAGGGCCGACCCCGCTGTTAACACCTTGAAAATGTAAAAAACTCTATTTAATGCAAGAACTAAGACAGCCTATTTAACTGATTTTCAATTATCTGTAGTTTTTCTTGGGCATCTTTCATTTTCTTCCGCTCAATCTTCACTACAGCAGGATTTGCATTTTGAACAAATTTCTCATTCCCCAATTTAGTGGATACACTGCTGATAAATCCCATGAAATACGCCTGTTCTTTGAGTAATTCAGATTTCTGTTTGTCAATGCTATGGTCAATCTCAATGGTAACTTCAAACTTGCCAATCAACAGAACAAGAAATCTCCCGCTTTCCAGATTATTGGCAGATTCTTGAATTGCAACATTTGCCAATTTTTCTATCAATGCTCCTGTTTTGTGAAATACAAATGCATCTTTAGGGAAATGTATTTTTAAGGTTTCCTTTGGAGACAATCCTTTTGCACTGCGAAGATTTCGAATCTCAGTAATCAATTGCATTGGTTCCAATGCTTGTTCTTGCCGATGGGCAATTCTCGGTCGAGGATAATCACTCACAATCAAGGCCCTAACGGGTGTCTCATTATGCAATTCCTGGTATATTTCCTCTGTAATAAATGGCATATAGGGATGTAACATTCCCATTAGGATTTTAAGTAATGATTGGGTTTTCTCCAGGGTTTGTCTCTCTATACCTAAACCAAAAGGCGGCTTGACAGCCTCCAAATAAATAGCACAAAAATCGTCCCAAATCAGCTTGTACATGGACATCAATGCTTCAGAAAGTCTATACTCAGAAAAGAGTTTCTCATTCTCAATCAATACAGTGTGTAAGCGTATTTCAAAATACGCTAATGCTTGAATAGACGCTTCATTTGGGGGTTCTTCGACGATTGTCCAACCCTGAATTAACCTAAATGCATTCCATATTTTATTGCAAAAATTACGGCCTTGTTCAACCTGACTTTCATCAAATAAAATTTCATTTCCAGCAGGAGAACACAACAACATTCCCATCCTTACGCCATCAGCACCAAATTTTTGGATTAAGTCTAATGGTTCTGGACTATTCCCCAAACTTTTACTCATTTTTCGTCGCTGTTTATCACGAACAATACCTGTGAAATAGACATTGCCAAATGGCGCTTGTCTCTTGTATTCATAGCCTGCCATAATCATCCGTGCCACCCAAAAAAACATGATGTCTGGACCCGTAACCAAATCATTACTCGGATAATAATAATCAAGTTCTTTTGGATTCGCATTTTCGCCAATGCCATCAAATACCGAAATTGGCCATAGCCAAGAACTAAACCAAGTATCCAAGACATCTGAATCTTGTCCAAGGTCTTTTGCTTGCAAGGCTATCCCTTTGTCGGCAAATTTTTGGACGGCCTGGTCTATGGTTTTTGCAACCACCCAGTCTCCCTGTTGATTATACCAAGCAGGAATACGGTGTCCCCACCAGAGTTGCCTCGATATATTCCAGTCCTTTATGTTTTCAATCCAATAACGGTAGGCATTTTTAAATTTTGGGGGATGAAATTTTACTTTATCGCTTAAAACAGATGAAAGTACTTCGGGATTGCGTTTCATGAATTTTTTCATATCCATAAACCACTGGGTACTAATGCGTGGCTCTATCACAGCATCGGTTCGCTCTGAAAAGCCAACATTGTGAATGTGGTTTTCTTGTTTGGCCAATAAACCCTCATGTTTTAGTTGTAGAATCCATTTTTTTCTGGCAATAAATCGATCCTCTCCGATAAAAAGTTGCCCTTCATCGGAAATACTGCCATCGGCATTCAAGGTGTCAATAACAGGTAAATTAAACCGCAAGCCAATATTATAATCATTAATATCATGGGCCGGAGTTACTTTTAATACACCAGTACCAAATTCTCTATCGATATATTCATCGGCAATAATTTCCACTTCACGGCCAATCAGCGGAACACGAACTTTTTTACCAATGAATTCTTTGTATCGGAGATCTTGTGGATGAACACAAACCGCAACATCTCCTGCAATTGTTTCGGGTCTTGCCGTGGCTACAAGCAATTCTCCATCGAAATCGACACCTATGTATCGAATATAGTATAATTGATCAGCTACTTCTTTAAAAACAACCTCTTCGTCACTCAAGGTTGTTTGCCCTGCTGGGTCCCAATTGACCATTTTTGTACCCCTGTATATCAGTCCTTTCTCATATAGATCGATAAAAACATCAATAACAGCTTCGTATAAAGAGGGTTCCATTGTGAATCTGGTACGATCCCAATCACAGCTCGCTCCCAATTTCTTCAATTGTTCAAGTATAATTCCGCCATACTTTTCTTTCCAAGACCATGCATGGGTGAGGAAATCGTCTCGACCAATCATTGATTTAGAAATCCCTTTATCTGCAAGGTGTTTTACGACTTTGGCCTCAGTGGCAATACTGGCATGATCTGTACCAGGAACCCAGCAGGCATTATAACCCAACATGCGTGCACGGCGAACCAGCACATCCTGGATCGTAATGTTTAACATATGTCCCATGTGAAGCACGCCCGTAACATTGGGCGGAGGAATTAATACTGTATAGGCTTCACGTGCGTCGGGAGAAGAACGGAAATGCTTATTAGACATCCAATACTGATACCACTTGTCTTCAATCTCTGAAGGCTTGTATATAGAATGAATATCCATTGTTTCAAAATTACGATTTCTCGGCGGGTAAAAATGGGATTTTTATTCTCTTGCCCAATAAAAAGGCCATCCTAAATGGATGGCCTTTTTATTGGGATTGGAATACCCTTATACACCAACATCATGGTTTACAGATTCTTCGATATACGGATGATTGGTTGCAATCAAGCCCCGTTTGCTTAACGCCGTGAATACCCAAAAAATAAAGATTCCTGCAAACAATAGGAAGATACCCAATTCAAGGAATCCAAATTGCATTCCAGGTCCAAATATACCAGGGAAAACCATCAACCATACATCGTGGTAATGGCCAAGAATCATAATACTTCCAATAATACCCAATACGTACCGATTTCTCTTGGCAGAACGCATCAACAATCCTAAGAAAGGAATAACAAAACAGACAAGAAAATTTAACAGAAAATTGAATTTATAGTCTTCAAATCGGAGTTGATAGTAAGACATTTCTTCTGGGATTTGTGCATACCAAATCAATAAATATTGAGACCACCATAGGTAAGCCCAAAAAACAGTAAAGGCAAACATAAATTTACCCAAATCATGCATGTGTTCATTGCTTACAACCCCAAGGTATCCTTCTTTTTTGAGATAGGCTACAATAAAAGCGATGATGGTGATACTTGTTACCCAGTGGGTAATAAAATTGTAGACACCAAAAATTGTGGAATACCAATGTGCATCAACACTCATGACAACAAACCACACCAAAACCGACATCGTAAAACCAAACAATACAGTATATACAGCACTAAATCGAATGCCTCGTTTAAAAAACGACGCATCCCCTTTGGCAGCGCTATCTTCTTGAACGGACAAACTGCGCAGTTTTCTCATTAATAAATAATAAATGGACACCAAAACTGTGGGAAAAGCAAACAGCATAGTAGTGTTCAAAAATCCTGATTTACCAGCAAGAATTTTATCATATCCCGCTTCACCTGGCTTCAAACCCAAGTGCTCATAATGAACCCAATGGTAAATTTCATTTTTGCCAAAATACAATGCAATCATCAGTACAATAAAGCCAATAGGAATAAAGGTCATCATTGCTTCAGGAACACGCTTAATCGCCACAGACCATCCGGAATTCGCCACGTATTGAATGGTATACCACATGACAGAAGCCAAGGAAATCATTAAGAAAAAATAACCCACTATCAACAAATTTGCCCAAATATGAGTCGATGCGGGCTTTTCTGATGGGCGAAATACCATGCGTGGCCCAAAATCTTCATTCGGTTCATTGCCATGAGATTCTTCTCCAATTGAATGGTTTTCTTTGGTTTGTGAAACCAACGTCCCAGAATTTTGTTCGTGTTTCGTATGATGTTGGGCAGTCAAAGATTCTGTTTCATGATTAACATTGGAAGATTCCGGTGGATGAGAATTGTCTAAACCCCCCAAAGTAAAAATTCCAATACCTGCAAAAACCAATCCCACAATCATCAAAATAATTGAAAACCGTTTTGCTTTGGTAGAAAATACAAACTGCTCCTGTTTCACTTCAATATGATTGTGTCCGTGTCCCATGTTTTAATTGGTTGAGGTAATTTTATTTGCTTTGGAAGAGGGAGGAACATCCATTTCGGGTGCACTGGGAAATACCTGTCTGCTGAGTTGTTTCACATAGTCAATAACCTTCCATCTTTCAGTTGGGCTTAATACTGAGGCATGACTACCCATATTGTTTTTACCATAGGTTAGGGTATGGTATATTTTTCCCTCTGGCAATTCTCTAATATAAAGATCGGTATAGGCTTTCCATGCACCAGGCTTCAAGGTTGGAACTTTCTTAAACACCTCGCCGTCATTGTTTCCCAATTTACCATGACACACTACACAATAAATTTCGAACAAGTGTTTTCCCTGACCGTCTACATAAGATAAATTAGTTGGTGCCTTTAAATGAATGGATGCCTCATACCCATTACCATTATTTTCTAAACCGTATTGATAGTCCAATTTGCCGATGGCTACAGTGCCTGGGACGGGTTCACGCATATTCATGCCATAGGGATTTACCTTATTGCTGTCAACCTGGCTATACGGTTCGTAACCTTTAGAATAATACATATCTGGGGCATATTCCCACCCTGCATTGTTGCCGCGGCTCACACAGGAGCTCATCATGGCTGATGCAGCAATTGTGCCGAAGAAAATATATAGTTTGTTGCTCATCGTCTTGTTTATTTCAATATCGTTTGAACACCCTTGTGAAAAGACCTTAATTCAATGGCTCCATTTTTTTTCATCATTGTCAATATGGCTTTTTCATCCATATCCGCTGTTGTTTCAATAGCGACAATTAACCTGTCATCGGTTTGGCGAATATCAAGAAGTTCGTTCTTTATGCCATGAACCAGACGATTTCTCCAAAAGAAGAAAAAAGACATGCCAAAGGCAGTACACAAAACAGTTCCTTCAAACATTACGGGCGACCAACTGGGCGTAAACCGAAGGGGTTTGTTTCCAACATTCATGGGCCAATCATACACAGACATATACCAAATCATGGTCGTCATCAGTGTTAATCCAATTAACGCGAAGAAAAAAGCAATTCGCGCCAATTTACTCCTCCTTGCATTGATTATTCTGTCCAATCCATGAACAGGGTAAGGGGTGTAAATATCATGAATGTGAATACCTGCATGGGTCAAAGCGGTGGCAGCGGCCACAAGATTGTCCTCGTCCTGCCAAACACCAACCAAAATCTTATTTCGGTTACGGATACTTAATTTTTTGTCTACAATTGCCATTGTTTTATTGTAAAAAGGTTCATGATTATTCGCGGTTGCGCATAATGGATTTTATCTCCGACATATTAATGACCGGCAAAAATTTCGCAAACAAGAAAAAGAAAGTAAAAAAGATACCAAACGTGCCCAAAAACAGCCCTACCTCAGTGAGTGAGCCTGAATACATAACCCAACTTGATGGCAGATAATCTCTGTGCAAAGAGGTTACGATGATCACAAAACGTTCGAACCACATACCAACATTCACCACAATACTCATAATAAAAATAAACCAGGGGGTTGTTCTTGCCCAACGAAACCAAAAAACTTGGGGTGCAATTAGGTTGCAACTCATCATACTCCAATAAGCCCACCAATACGGACCAAATGCCCGATTTGCAAACGCATATTGTTCGTATTCATTACCAGAATACCATGCAATAAAGAATTCTGTTAGATAGGCAATTCCCACGATGCTCCCGGTTACCATAATTATTTTACACATCGCATCCAGGTGGCCAATGGTTATGTAATTTTCATAGTTCATTACCTTCCTGGCAACAACCAAAAGACTTGCGACCATGCCGAACCCAGAAAAAATGGCACCTGCAACAAAGTACGGAGGGAAAATTGTGGTATGCCATCCTGGAACCAATGAAGTAGCAAAGTCTGTTGATACAATGGTATGAACCGATAAAACCAATGGCGTACTCAAGCCTGCCAAAATCAATGAGATTAATTCATAACGAGCCCATGTTCTGGTAGAGCCAGTCCAACCCATTGAAAAGAAACCATACATTGCCTTTCCGACTTTAGAGCTTACTTTGTCTCTAATGGTTGCAATGTCTGGTATCAAACCAATATACCAAAATAAAAGCGAAACACTAAAATATGTGGAAATTGCAAATACATCCCATAGCAATGGAGAGTTAAAATTAACCCACAGTGAGCCAAATGCATTTGGCAATGGCAATGCCCAATACCCTACCCATACCCTACCCATATGAAAAACAGGAAACATCGCAGCGCAGATAACCGCAAAAATTGTCATCGCTTCTGCAGATCGATTGATACTCATTCTCCATTTTTGGCGAAACAACAATAAAACTGCTGAAATTAGTGTACCCGCATGACCAATACCGATCCAGAATACAAAGTTGGTAATATCCCAACCCCACATTACAGATTTATTGATATTCCAAACACCAATACCATTCCACAACGTATTTAAGAGGCTTATTCCAAAAATTCCCAAAAATATAACCGATAAAGTGAAGCCAATTTTCCAGGATTTAGAGGGATTGTTTAAAATGGGGCGCAAAATATCGCGTGTAACATCGGACGGTGTTTTATCGCCTGTTACCAATCTGTCTCTAAGAATTGAATCGTGTATCATTCCAATGTTGTTTTGATAAATTAAATTGAATCGTTATTGCGAATTTTTGTCATATACATTACGGATGATTGTATGTTCAGTTCTTCTAGAACCGTAAATCCACGCTCATTTTTGTATAATTTACTGACTTCACTTTCTGGGTTGTGTAAATCGCCAAATACAATTGCATTGCTTGGACATGCCCTTTGACAGGCGGTTTGAACTACAACTTGATCTGGAGATTTCCCTTGCCGTTTGGCAGACAATTTTCCTTCTTGAATGCGTTGTACACAGAATGAACATTTTTCCATTACCCCCCTTGTTCTTACCGTAACATCCGGATTAATCACCATTTTACCCAAAGGATTGTTGAAATTAAAATCGAAGTCGTCGTTGTCGTTGAATCGAAACCAATTGAAACGGCGAACCTTATAGGGACAGTTGTTTCCACAATATTTTGTACCAATACAACGGTTATAGGTCATTTGGTTTAGTCCCTCCGAACTATGGGTGGTTGCCAATACCGGACAAACAGTTTCACAAGGTGCATTTGCGCAATGCTGACACATCATCGGTTGGTAAATTACACCCACATCTTGCCAGTGATCATGATTCCCTTTTTTGTCTTCGTTCGCAATTTCTTCTTCGCGGGTCAAATTGCCCTCTTTGCTGCGGAATGCGTAGTAACGATCGATGCGAATCCAATGCATTTCTCTGCGCAAACGAACTTGTTCTCGACCTACAATGGGAACGTTGTTTTCAATTGAACAACTAACAACGCACGACCCACATCCTGTACAAGAATTAAGGTCAATGGCCATGGCCCATAAATGGTTTGGTGCTCCATCCTTGCGATATTCTGGTTTCTCCCAAATTGTATACACATGGGTCTTGGCCTTGTCATTGCCCGCATTGGGGCTTTTTTTCCACGCCTCTAAGGAAGATTCTCGAAGAATATCTCGACCTTCAATGCTATGGTGGGTTTGTGTTTGGGCAAGTTGATAGGTATCGTCTCCTTTACTGATTTCTACGTTTTTGATTATAAAATTTCTATTCCCCGTATTGTTGGCAAAAGCAAATCCATTTACGCCAACGGAATCGACTCCTTTTTCAATACTTCCTCCTACTTTTCCCGCATGGGTCCTTCCATAGCCCAAAGCCAATGAAACAGTATTGTTTGCCTGTCCAGGTTGTATTATGGTTGGAACACCCAAATACATCTGCTTGCCGACGGTAATATTTACGGTATCCCCTTCGGTGATTTCCAAGCCAACTGCCAGTGATTTAGGCAATGCAATATAATTGTCCCAACAAACCTTGCTCACGGGGTCAGGATTTTCATGCAACCATGGATTGTTTCCGTGGGCTCCATCCCTGATGCCAACGGGTTGATACAGTATCATTTCTATTCCCGAAACTTTTGAATTCGCTGATACATAGGACGCAAATCCATCCACTTTGCCTTTGTATGCAAAAAGTCCGACAAGTGGCTCCTCTAACAATACCCCCTTTTCCAATACTGCATTAAAGCTTTCATCCGAACTAAGCAACTCTGCCCAGTTGATACGCATGAAATTATAAAATGGAGATGCGTGAAATTTTTGGGATAAAATGGCTTTTGATGCAAAGGGATCTTTTTCGAGAACTACCAGGGCATTGGCCCATGTAAGCAATGAAATTTGTGCTTGACGGGTATTGAACACATTGGAAATAGTCGGCTGCGTAAAATGATATACCCCTTTCCTAGGCTGTGCATCATTCCAGCTTTCCAAATAATGATTGTCTGGGCAAACGAAACTACAAACAGCGGCAGTTTCATCTTGGGAAGATGAGAAGGAAATAGACAATTTGGCTTTTTTGATGCCTGCAACCCATTCTTTTCCGTTGTGGTTGTAAACTGGGTTAACCCCATAGAATAGTATGCCCCCAATGGCACCACTGTTAAGCCCTTTTAGAACTTCCGCAGTCTTGGTGTCTGATCCTTGAAATTGGTTGCTGTGGTTGGCCAAATCGATGGAGGTCAAATAATTGCCCAACAACATATTAATGCCATTGATTATTTGTTGAATCTCGGTTTCATTGCTGCCAGAAATGACAAGCGATTTCCCTTTTGATTTCAATAGAACTTCAGCCGTTTTTTTGATTGCATTTCCAGCCAATTCGCCTTGCAGGGGAATAGGGATTTGCTTTATTCCGTTTGCAATAGCGATATAATTGTACAATGAAGCAACATACAAGGCTTCTTGAGAAACCCTCATGGGGAAACGGTGGTCTGCATTTGCGCCGGTCATACTCAAACTGCTTTCAAATTGAATATGCTTTGACATCCCTCCTTCAACACCTGGTTGACGTTGCTTGGTATAGCCTTTAGAATATTCAACCGGTGAAATCCAAGTTCCCAAAAAATCAGCAGCAAAACTTACAATTACTTTCGCTTCGCCAAATTTATAAGTAGGAATAACCCGCTGACCAAAATCTGCCTCATTGGCATCCAAGATACCACTGTATGAAATTGCGTCGTAGCTAACATGCTCTAGGCTTGGAAATGCACTTGCAAATTTTTCTATGCTTTTAAGCGTGCTGGGGCTATGAATAGAACCGCTGAGCAACACAATTTTGGCATTGGAAGACTTTAACGCATTCAATTTAATTGAAACAGCTGCATCAATAAATGCCCAGTCTTTTTGCTCTAACCCATCAAACAATGGATTTGCCAAACGCTCATTGTCGTATAAAGAAAGAATAGAAGCCTGGCCAACCGAACAAGTTCCACCTTGTGAAATTGGAGAATCTATACTTCCATCAACTTTTATTGGCCTTCCTTCACGGACTTTTACTTCGATACCACAAGATGAAGAACAAGCCCCACAGGTAGAACGAAAATAATTCGCCACCCCAGATACTGAAGCTTCTGGCTCAACCAAATAGGGAATCGCATTCCGAATCTTTGTTTTATAACACGCTGCCAATGCAACTGCAGTAACACTAAATCCGAAATATTTTAAAAAATCCCTGCGATTGGCCTTAAGTTCTATTGACTCATCATTGAAAATTTCATCCAAAGGGAGATCATCGTGAAATTCATTTTTTTGAGCACTGACAAAAGACTTGCTTTTTGACAACTCATCCTCCCCTTTCCAATAGTTGATATTATTTGACATGGTATTGATTCTTAGTTTGATACTATTAATAGTGACATTTGGAACATTCCAGTCCGCCATTCATAGCTGCAGTTAACTTAACAGTTCCATCAGCTGAAAAATACTTGCTACTTTGGTTATTTTTGGCAATATCAGCCTTGGCTTTGTCATGAAGCGCTTTGTAATAATTGTTATTGGCAACGTCTACTTGTGAAACTCTGTGACAATCTATACACCACCCCATTTGAAGAGTATTCACCTGTTGAACAACTTCCATTTTCTCAATGGCACCGTGGCATGTCTGACAAGATTGCTTGCCAACTTTAACGTGTTGAGAGTGATTAAAATAGGCATGATCTGGTAAATTATGGATTCTAATCCAGCGAACAGGACGAGGATTTTTTCCATATTGCTCGCCCTCTTTGCCTTCAGGATTATAATCTAAGGCTGTATATATTTTTTTGATTTCAGGAGAAATTTCACCATTGTATTTTTCAGTAAGTTGAACACCCTTATGGCAATTCATGCAGGTATTCAGTGCAGGGATTGAAGCCTGTTTGCTTTTTTCGACAGAAGAATGACAATATTGACAATTCATTTTCAATTGACCAGCATGCAGTTGATGAGAAAACGCAATGGGCTGCTTGGGTGCATACCCTTTTTGAACAGCGACCTCAGTTATGCTAAATTCAAATCCATAATACAATACAGGAACACTCACTATTGCCACACTAAACAAGGTTAAAACCTTAGGATTTAATTTGCCCCATTTCCCTGGAAGTATTTTTTCAAAAAAGCCCTTTTTGGGAGCTAGCCATTCGGCATACTCTTCTGGATTTTTTTCAGCAGCGATTCTTCGCAATGTGTTTTTGACTCTGGCCAATATCAATAGGACAATACTGAAAATGGCAACCAGAGTAAGCAAAATATATACATTGGTGTTGTCTTCTTTTTTTGTTCCATCAGCAGAGTCGATCACAACTGCATTTTTTGGAGCTTCGGGTGCGGTTTTGATATACTCAACTATTTCCAAAACATTGACCCGCGTGAGGTTCTCAAATACATTCATTGCAGCCCCATTATACTCGTTGTATAGGGCTATCGCATCAGGGTCTTTCGTTACCTTGCGAAACTTCTCATTGTTGCGAATCCATTGAACCAACCATTCACTATCTCTTCTTAGTTGAATACCCCGAAGGGCGGGCCCAATTACTTTTTTGTCAATGGCATGGCAACTGACACAATTGGCTTCAAACAACTTTTTTCCATTATCGGCATTGAATGAATCCTGGGTAAATGCGGATGTGGTCAAAGCCATAAAGGCAGACAGCATCCAGAACTTTGTATTTTGTTTAAGCATGTTTAAAGAACACTTCTTTTTGCACTACAAAGATAAATCAATACAGCGCCAACTAGGAATAAATTCACAACAAATTTCATAATTTAAAATTGGTCTAAATAATTGATGTATCCCCTTAAAATTGTAGTTGTTAAAGAGACGTTTTATTGTGTAAAAAAGAAAATTTACACATTGGCAATAAAAATATTTGCCCAAACAATTTACAAAGCGTCATCAAACCAAAATACACCGTTTTTTTTCCTGTAAAAACAAAAGCCCATCGAAACAATACCCGAGAATTCCGTTTTGGCAATTCACAAACTTGAACCATTGTCAAAAACATTGCCATTGTATCGATTTGTATTGCGGAGCGAGCTTCGATTTGTTCGATAGTTATGAAGACCCGATTCGCCATCATTGCAAAGAATTTACTCATCGTAAAAAAGGCTTACTGCATCCATTGCATGTAATTTATATAACTGGCCAGGGCCAATTGACTATAATTTTGTGAGGAATTCCCAAAAGCCCCTACATGGGTTTTCCACAATGTTAGAATTAATTCATTTCCATCAGAGCAATGGCCAATAAATAAAACTGCCTTTCTCACATTTCCAGCGCCTGCGTTGTATACATGCATTACCAGTAACTGAAACCACAATGCGTTTTCATCTGGGCTTAACCCGATAGAAATCGAAATATTACGGGCATTGGGTATACAATAATCCCGCAACAATTTTGCCGCTGCCATACTACTTTTGTCAAAGTCATGGCGATCATCCCTGGCTTTGCTTACCACCAATTTGTATTTTTTTGCCACAAATGGCATGAGTTGGTAATGCCCTACAGCGCCCGAACTCGAGCTGGCTTTAGGGTTATTGGGTGACTCAATTAGCAGAATAAATTGTGCATATATTGGGTTCACATTATAGAGTTCAAATATTTTTTTTGCGTTGTCAACAAGAATGCCCACCTTGGAAAAATCAAAAAAATCCTTTTTACCACGAACAAATTTAATCACCTGCACACTGTCGTAATTGTATTGATTTCGATACCAATCTGCCAAAGAATCAAGCTTATTGTATTTAACCAAAGTATCCAAACAATCCGAGCCAATTGTTTTCAATATTCTTCGTGTATCCTTATGTACAACAATACACGAATCCTTGCTTGTCGTTATAACCCGGCTCCAGAACAAAACGGGGGGGGTTGTAGAAAAAAATTGTAACTGCGATTTGGGTATTTTTACAACAGAAAAAGAATCTTTATTGATTTTTGGGTTGTTCTTTTGTGTTTGTTGGCAGGAGGCTAGGTTAATCCACAGAAAAGAAAAAACAAAGGGCAAGAAATTTTGTGTTCTCATGGTTTTTTATTGTTTGTAGACAGGCAATTTTCTTCGAGCCATTTTTGAGCATTTTTTTCTCCCAAGCGGTAGCTTCTTTCCCAATCAGTGCAAGCAATTCCAGTTTTTCCCATATTAAAACGTGCAATTCCCCTCCCTAAATAGGCATATGCCGGACTTGTATTTTTGCTTGCAATGGATTTTGTTAACCACGTATCGGCATCCCCCCATTTTTTTAATTGCAATAGACAATGACCATAATCAGCCATTGCATTCCCGTCGGAGGGTTCCAATTGCAATAAATACGCAAATGCCTTTTCCGATTCTTCTAATTGGTTAAGGTAAAATAAAACATCGGCACGAATTTTTAATAGGTGAAGATTTTGTGGCTGGGAAACAAGGGCTGTGTTAACTGACTTCAGGCAGGTATTGTATTCAGACAATTGATAAGAATTATTGACCATCGACAACAATACAGTTTCATTGGAAGGGTTTACCAAATAACACTGCGTTACTATGGGTTGGAATTCTAAAAACGATTTGGTCGCCTGAATTGAAGTAGCCAATTGAATGAACATTGCTGTAAAAACCTCTTCGCCCAAAGTCTTGCGAATCCACAACAAATCGTCAGCAGCTACTGACCATTCTTTCAATACTATTGAAATTTCAAAACGATACTTTCTGGCTATGGTATCTAGCTGATCATGGGCCAAATAATAATTAATATCACTGAAAGCAAATAGATAATTTTCTGTTTCTCGATAGGCAATATACCGGTACAAATAAGCAGTCATCAATTCGGGATTTAGGTAAATGGCTTTGTTAAAATCCACTACAGCCAAACCATACTCTTTCATGTGAATTCGAACCACGCCTCGGCTGAGCCAAGCTTGTTCATTATTGGATTCCATCCCAATGGCGCGATCAAAATTGGCAACCGCTTCAAAAAACTCTTTGTCGTCATCTAAGCGAATACCCTTTTCCATCAATGCAGAAAATGTCTGTTGGGCAAGCCCTTCTAAAGACACACAACATTGACTGATGATGCATATAACATAGCATAATATCAATCGCAAATTAGACATACCCGCAAAATTCTATAGAAAAACGAAAGCATTTTGCTGGTAATATCTACAAAGTGGTGATTGTCTATTCTGATAGACGAACATTGAACTATTTTTGCATTCAAACGTAAAAAAAAGATGAACATTTCAACCCTGGAAAACAAAAAAAATCACCTGTTTTTATTACTCGGTATGATTTTTTTGACCAATGCCATTGTTGCCGAATTTATTGGGGCAAAAATATTTTCTTTGGAAAGAACACTGGGCATAGCCCCTGCAAACCTCCAAATTTTGGGTGGTCAATGCAATTTTGACATGACTGCAGGCGTTATTTTGTGGCCTTTTGTTTTTATTTTAACCGATATAATCAATGAATATTTTGGCAAAAAAGGGGTGCAGAAATTGTCTTGGATTGCTGCAGGACTTCTTGTGTATTCATTCTTGGCCGTTCGATTGGCCATGGCGCTTAAGGGTGCAAATTTTTGGAATTCGAGTGGTCAAAATCAAGGTCTGAATGACATGGAAAACGCTTTCAATGCAATTTTTGGACAAGGGTTGATGATCATTTTGGGTTCATTGGTCGCATTCCTCATTGGCCAAATGGTTGACGCATCTATATTCAAAAAATTAAAAGATAAAACAGGTGATAAGCATATCTGGCTAAGATCTACTGGTAGCACTGTTGTAAGTCAGTTTATCGATAGTTATGTTGTATTGATTATCGCTTTTTATATAAGCGGGAAATACGATTTGCTTTGGATTTTACAAGTGGGAACCATAAACTATGCCTATAAATTAGGGATGGCAATACTTCTCCTGCCCCTCCTGTATTTTATTCGCAGCCTAATAGACAATTATTTGGGTATCAAGAAAAAAACAGCAGTATCCCAGACAACACCATAACAATTCCCGTTATTAGGCCAGAATTATGCTCTAATTTGTGTGAATTCCATATTTTAATTCCACTGTATCCAATCCAAACCCCTCCCATCATGCTCAGCCATGTAGTTGAAGAGTACATCACGATAAGCAATACTATGCTAGGCCAACCCATTGGTGCAAGGGTTAAAAAATAGGCTTCGATTTCCATACAAGGAGATAAAAACAATGCCAAAAGTATAGACCCAAATACCCATTTTGACTGGGATTTGTCTTCGGATTCTGGAAAATGAAAATGGTGGTGCCTGTGGTGGCGATATAAAAACCAAAATCCAAGGAGAATTAATATCCCAGAACCCACTGTGTTAAATTGAAAACCCGCAATGCGTTTAACCGATTCTAAATCCGTTGTTGAGACAGAAAAACGTGTGAGTAAAGCGATTGTTAATCCGATTAAAATTGTGCCCAAGGTATGTGCAATTGCCGCCATCGAAGTATAGCGCATCGTTGTGGACTTGCTCCATCCCATTTTATTTGCCAATCCCAAAAAAGGCAACCAATGACTCGGAATAAAACCGTGAAGAAGACTAATAATAAAAGCGCCAAACAACTGCTCTTCCATGTCTACAATAATAATACTTATTATAAAAACAAAATCCCCACCAAGGCAGGGATTTTAAGGAAATTACTGGGCTTAAATCGATTTGGCTTCTTCAATCCACTTATTCCATTGTTCAGACGATATTTTAGCATCTTTAGAAACCATGGTTTCGATATGGCTAGTGTCTAAATCCAACACATTTTGGAGAGAGTTTATTCCCAGACCATTCATTCGTTTCTCCATAACAGGACCAACCCCTGAAAGAGATTTTAGCGATTTGGCGTCGTTGGTTGTTGCGTCAACAACTTCTTTTACTGGTACTTTAGACTTTGATTTGCCAATGATTTTTTCTGACTTTACAACACCTGCATCAGGTGCGATTGGCTCATTCACTTTGGCTGCAACTTCTTTCTTAGTGCTTTTTTCGGCCTTTTCAAATTGTTCCCGCAAGGCTGTAAGTGCATCCAATTCTCCAAAGGTAGATTTTTCGGATGTTTGATTCATTTTCTTAACCACCTTACTTTCGTTTCTGCGTACTTTGTCTTTTTCGTTGTTCTCGGCTTCTTTATTGGCACGTTCGGCACCTTTCCATATATTCGTATGCGATACAATGATTCGTTTCGCATCTTTGGAAAATTCAACAACTTCAAATTCTAAAGTTTCGTCATCAACCAAGGGTTTATTGTCGGCTTTTTTAATGTGGCGAGAAGGGCCAAATGCCTCAACACCGTATTGCATTTGAATGGTGGCTCCTTTGTCGTTGGTAGACATAACAGTTCCCTCGTGAACAGACCCAATTGTGAAGATTGTTTCAAAGGTTTCCCAAGGATTTTCCTCCAATTGTTTGTGGCCTAAACTCAAGCGCCGGTTAATTTTATCAACCTCCAAAACAATCACATCCAATACAGCGCCTTTTTTGGTAAACTCACTGGGATGCTTAATTTTCTTATTCCAACTGAGGTCTGATACATGCACCAATCCGTCAATACCTTCTTTTAATTCAAGAAACAATCCATAGGTAGTAAGATTTTTTACAACCCCTGAATGCTTCGTTCCTTGGGCGAAATTGTTTTCAATTTCAATCCATGGATCTTGGGTTAATTGTTTAATACCCAAACTCATCTTGTGCTCAATTTTATTTAATGTAAGTACTTGGGTCTGAACCTCATCTCCCACATTAAGATACTCGGATGGATTCCTCAAATGCGAACTCCAACTCATTTCACTTACGTGAACAAGGCCTTCAATACCAGGTTTTATTTCAATGAATGCGCCGTAATCTGCTACCGAAACAACCTTCCCTGAGATCGTTGAGCCTTCTTTAACATCATCGGTTAATTCATCCCAAGGATGGGCCGACAATTGCTTCAATCCAAGAGAAATACGCTTTTTGGCATCATCATAATCAAGGATAACTACCTGGATACGGTCATCCAATTTTAATACTTCCTCAGGGTGGTTGATTCTGCCCCACGAAATATCTGTAATGTGCAACAACCCATCGATTCCACCCAAGTCAACGAAAACGCCAAAAGAAGTCATGTTTTTTACAACGCCTTCAACGACTTGACCTTTTTCTAGTTTAGACAATATTACAGACTTCTGCGCTTCAATATCGTCTTCGATAAGCGCTTTATGAGAAACGACGACATTTTTGAAGATTTCATTGACTTTTACAATCTTGAAATCCATGTTTTTTCCTACATATTGATCGTAATCTCGAACAGGCTTTGTATCAATTTGTGATCCGGGTAAGAACGTGTCAAAACTAAATACATCGACCACCAAGCCCCCTTTTGTTCTGGAACGAACATATCCAGTAACGATGGAACCACTGTTGTGGGCATCAACAATTTTCTCCCAAGCAGTTTCTTGAAGGGCTTTTTTTCTGCTCAAAATCAATTGCCCCATTTTGTCTTCGGCAACGTCTACAAAAACTTCAACTTCATCGCCTAGTGCCAAATTGGGAATATCACGAAATTCTTGACGTGAAACTAAACCATCACTTTTGAAGCCAATATTGATCACTACGTCTTTTTCATTCATGCCAACAATTACCCCTTTTACAACTTGTTTTTCAATAACGGGTTGAAAAGTGGAATTGTACGAAACTTCTAACTGCTTACGTTCATCCTTGGAATACGTTTCAAAGCCGGCATCGTCTGCCGACCAATCAAAATCATCATGGGCACTGGCTGCACCTATCTCAGATTTTTTTGCTTTGGAAGGCTTTGATGAAGTCTCTGGGGCTTCTACCAGTGGAATTTCCAATACTTCTTTAAAGACCTCATCTATGCTTGTTTCTACAAGTTCCTCGTTTTGATCTGCTGAAATTTTTGAAATTTCTTCGATGACTGCCTCAATGGCGGTCTCGTTTTCTACATCTGAAACACGCGGGGTTTCATCTGAAATTTGTTCATTTTGTGGAGTTGAAACAACAACGGTTTCATCTGCAACAGTTTCTTTTTCTTTGTTTGTCAAAAAATAGTTCCTCCTTTGATCGGGCGGCAAAATTAGTTAAATATTTTTTAGAATCGGCAATAAAATATGCCTTGTACAAATATTATTACAATTAACTGCTTAAAAACCCGCTAAATTTTCTTTTAATTGCTCAATTTCAATGTAAAAATTCTTGTAGGTTTGCCAAAAGTATGTCAAAACACATTCCCATTTCAAAACAAGTAGATCAACCCGAAAATAGGTTTCAACTTTTTCCATTGCACGAAATAGCACCTGATGGACGCATTCTTATGGCGAAAATGCAGGACGCTATTGATTTCTCTAAACCGATTATAGTCTATGCGGGCGATACACTCCCCAAATCAAGTGAAATAGAATCGGTAAAGCAGGAAATTGGACCCAAACCTTTTTTAGGCTATGCTATCGCAAAAACCCGTTCCAAAGGAAAGATATTCTCACAAACACTTACTGGTTTTGACTCCTCCGATGCTGCCGCCAAGTTTGTAGTGCTTAGCACCCATTGTTTGAATGTATTAATAAAAGAAAAAACGCCATGCAATTCCATTGGACAGCTTATTTATAATTGTGAAAAAACCCTTGCCAAGGAATATCAGATCGTCATAAAAACGCCTACTCCTACCCCTTTTTCTTTTTTTTTCGCTTTAAAAAATTGGTTTCGCTACGCAATACAATATTATGTAACGGGCAATACGAATTATCACAAGTGGGTATTTATGCTTCTTTCACTTCTCGCGTTGGTTTTTATGACGACAATGAGCAAAACGGCTTCCGTTTCGGGAGATGAATTTACCCAATATACCTATTCCAAGCTCATTGCAAATTACTATTTAAATCCATTAGACATTCAAATACCCATCGATACAAATGAGCTGAAAGGTCAAAGAATGCCAAGCTTGGCCAAGATGCTCCCTAGCATGGGCTCAGATTTGGCTTCAATTAAGGATCCAGATCGTTTGATGCATCTATATGGGTCGAGTTTTGATACATTTACCACTATGTTGGCCTATTTTATGGGTGTTGAGGATTATATGGGATTTAGGCATTGGTGGAACGCACTTTGTGGTTTTTTCTGTGTTTTATACACCGCATTGATTGTTCGAAGATTGCTAAGTGGAAGCTGGCTTTATGCTTGGCTTACATTTCTGTTGGTCATGCTTATGCCCCGATTCTTTGGCGAAGCCATGAATAACCCCAAAGACATTCCTTTTGCCTTGGGGTATATTATGAGTTTATATTATGCAATAAAAACCTTTCAGCACTGGCCAAATTTTAGATGGGGCTCTGCCTTTGGATTGGTCTTCGGCACTGCTTTGGGCATTAGTATTCGTATTGGCGGACTTCTCTCGATTGCCATTTTTGCAATGTACGCTGGACTAAAATATATCGATCAAATTGGATTAAAACAATTTCTAGGTTTTAAATGGAAAGGCATAGAAACGGTATGTATTGCCACAATAAGCATGGGTATTGGTTCTTATATTCTTGGAATTATGCTTTGGCCATATGGCTGGGATAATCCCCTATCAAACCCTTTTTTGGCCCTGAAAGAATTTACCAATTATGCCGTTTCTCTCCGTCAATTATACGAAGGAAAATTATATGATTCAGACATGCTTCCCTTGGGCTACCTGGGAAAATATTTTACAATCAGTACACCATTGGCTGTGCTTTTTGGCCTGTTTCTCTTTGTGTTGTTTCTCTACCCGAATCGTAAAAAATTCAACAACGAACTATTTTTAATTCTTTTCGCAGCTATTTTTCCTATTGTTTATATTTTTATTCAAAAATCCCAAGTATATGGTGGCATACGTCAAATTTTGTTCACCCTCCCTTGTTTTGTGGTATTGTCGGTGGTCGGATATCAATGGTTTGGCCTTTTTTTGGGTTCTATCACCAAAAAGTTACAGCCATTTCCCATTCTTATTGCCTTGTCCTTATTGATTTTTCCAACAAAATTCATCTTGGCAAACCATCCCGTCTCGTATTCTTATTTCAACGAATATTATGGGGGAATGAAAAATGCTTACGGTGAATTTGAAATGGATTATTATTTGGCCAGTTTGCGTCCAAGTACCGAATGGTTTTTAAAGAATGTTTCTCGCAAGCATCCCGAAAAAAAATACGAGGTATTGACTTATGGAATGGACCATGTTAAATATTATTGTCGGCATGACAAAAATGTACATGTCGGGTATTCCCGATTTGATGAACGGAGTAGTAAGATTTGGGATTACTGTATATTTTTTAATGCCTATTTTGATAAAGCGCGATTAAAAACTGGGGAATTTCCTCCAAAAGGCACAATTTATCAGCAAATGGTCGATGGATTTCCGGCAGGTGTAGTGATTGAAAGGCCTGGTTTTGACGATGTAAAAGGGATTAAGGCAATCGAAAAAGACACTGCATTTGTTACGGGTATTGCTCTTTTGAAAGAGTATCTTACACTAGATCCCAATCGATCTGAAATCTGTTTCTATATTTCTACAGCCTATGCCAATCTTGGAAAATATGATTCTGCAATTGCCTATGGTAAAAAATCAAAACTATTTTATCCAGAGTTTAGCAAAACCCATTTTGCATTGTTTCAATACTATATTAACCTCAATAAATTTGATGATGCAGAAAAAGAAATGAGCCAGTTTATTGAGTCTAGGCCAAGAGATGCTGAGGGTTATTTGATGAAGGCGCAAGCACAATTATCGAAAAGAGGAAGTGATCCAATGATTGGAATTATCACCCTTCAGGAGGCCATTGCTGTTAGTCCAATGAGTGATCGTATTTATGCCTTGGGTGCACAAGCCTTTCAAATGAAAAATGATTTGGAAAACTACAATTTATGGACGCAGGCTGCACTCTTGGGAAATCCTAAGAATGAAATGGATGTGGAAATTGCAATTGAAGCAATTAAGGAAATTTACGAATCGATCACAGGGAAGCCATTGGATGCAAAAAAATACGGACTAGAAGAGTAACAGTTACGAAAGTGTGTTGAAAAAATCAACAGCTTTGAATTGCCCTTTTTCATTGCCCTCTACCCTGCTTCCTAAACATTGTAAGTCGTGCTCGTAAATCAGAAAAACCCCATTTTTTTCTAACCAAGGTAAAAGAGCCTTTTTTTCTGCCATTGTAATGAGGGGCTGAATATCATATCCCATCACGTAATTAATTGAGACATGGGCGGAAGATGGAATCAAATCGGCCATAAACATGTATTTCTGATCATTAGAATGAATCAAAGGTACTATCATTCCAAACGTATGGCCATTGAATACCTTAATGTCAATACAATCGGCGATGGTATCGCCGTCTTTAACAAAATTAATCTTTCCCGCTTTCATCAATGGTTCAAAATTCTCAGGCAAGAAAGAAGCCTTTTCTCTTTCATTGGGATGGTTTGCATGCTCCCAATGTTGGGATGTAACATGATAGAGCGCATTGGGAAATCTTGGCACCAATGCAAGGTTATCATTTCGAAAGACAGCCCCTCCACAGTGGTCAAAATGAAGGTGGGTTAACAAGACATCTGTTATATCTTCAAAACCAAAGCCAACACGACCAATTGATTTTTCCAAACTGTTGTCTCCATTAAGGTGGTAATAAGAATAAAATTTTTCGTTTTGTTTGTTGCCAATCCCTGTATCAATGAGAATACGGCGATCAGCTGTTTCAACCAAAACACAACGCATAGCCCAATTGCACAGATTGTTTTCATCGGGCAAGATCAATTTCTGCCAAATATTTTTTGGAACCACTCCAAACATAGCACCCCCATCTAGTTTGAAATTGCCAGTGGGAATCGCATGAATTTTTGTGTTAGAAGTCATGGTATAAATCGCTTAGAGCCTCGTATCCTTTTTCCGTAATCAACACTGTATGTTCGAATTGCGCACTCAATCTTCCATCAATGGTTCGGGCTGTCCAACCGTCTTTTCGGTCAATTTTAGACCTAGACTTTCCTGCATTAATCATTGGCTCTATGGTAAAAATCATCCCGGGCTTCAGAATAGGCCCTGTATTCTCATCTGCGATATGGGCAACATCCGGCGCCTCGTGAAATTTTAGACCTACACCATGTCCACAAAATTCATAGACCACTGAATATCCGTGTTTATGGGCAATTTTGGCAATATTAAAACCTATATTGTTTAACCGATTACCCGGAAAACACTGTTTCATGCCTGCTTTTAAACATGCTTTAGAAGTTTCAACCAATTCCCTTGCATACTGCGATGGCTCACCAACATAATACATTTTACAAGTATCTCCAAAATATCCGCCCAGTATTGTTGTCACATCGATATTGACGATATCTCCATTTTGCAAGCATGTCTCATTGGGCACCCCATGACAAATTACATCATTGGGAGAAATACAGCAGGCGTGTTTAAATCCCCGGTAGCCCTTGGTTGCAGGAGTCGCTCCGTGCTGGCGAATAAATTCTTCGCATTTACGGTCAATATCAATGGTTTTTGCCCCAGCAATTACAAATTGCTCTAAATGTTTTAGGGTTTTTGCTGCCAAATGAGCGCTCTTTCGGATACCCTCAATTTGCTCTGCAGTTTTTATAATAATTGACACGATGGATCGTTAATTTCCTTTGGCAATGGCTTGTATTAAATCTTGTTTTGTAATAATATGCCAATTGCCACCCATATCCATCATTAAGACAGCTGCATTATTCTTGTCGATTTTTTTTGAGATCCCAGCAATACTAGACATATAGCTCACAATAGGGAAAGATTTACCCATAATATCCGAAACGGGTTTTGAAATCAAATCTCGGTTATTTAACATTTTTGCATACAATTGAACATCCTCAATGGCTCCAACAAAATTTCCTTCAAGGTCTTTGACAGGGAGTTGGGATACGCTGTATTTTTGCATCAATTCAATGGCTTGGCTACATTTATCTGTCACTGACACACAGAGTAATGGAAGTTGGGCATGGCTTTGAATCAAATCCATGGCTTTTTGCATTTTTTGGGGTGTGATAAATCCCCGGTCTTGCATCCACTGTTCGTTAAACATCTTTCCAAGATACCGGGTTCCATGATCGTGAAAAATAACCACGACAACATCACCCTTTTTAAAACGCGATTTCATCTGTAAAATACCAGCCAAAGCTGCACCTGCGCTGTTTCCAGCAAAAATCCCTTCTTCTCGGGGAATTCTTCGGGTCATCACTGCAGCATCCTTATCACTGACTTTTTCAAAATGATCAATAATAGAAAAATCGACATTGGCAGGCAGAAAATCTTCTCCTATTCCTTCTGTAATATAGGGATACACTTCATTTGTATCAAAAATGCCTGTATCCTTGTATTTTTTAAAAACCGAGCCATAGGTATCGATTCCCAATACCTGAATATGGGGATTTTTTTCTTTTAAGAATTTGCCCGCACCACAGATTGTTCCACCTGTTCCCACCCCTACAACCAAATGGGTAATACTCCCATCCAATTGCTTCCAAATTTCTGGACCAGTTTGCTCATAATGGGCCAATGAATTGCTTAAATTGTTGTATTGATTCGGCTTCCAAGAATTGGGTATCTCTGACGCCAATCGACTACTTACGCTATAATAACTGCGTGGATCCTCGGGTGATACATCGGTTGGACACACAATGACTTCCGCACCAAAGGCCTTCAGAGAATCTACTTTTTCTTTGCTTTGTTTGTCTGTGGTGGTAAAAATGCACCTGTATCCTTTGACAACTGCAGCAATGGCCAGGCCCATCCCAGTATTTCCACTTGTTCCTTCAATAATAACGCCTCCCGGCTTGAGCGCTCCAGAGGCCTCGGCATCTTCAATCATTTTTAAGGCCATGCGGTCTTTGATGGAGTTTCCTGGATTGGTGGTTTCTATTTTTGCATATACACGACAAGGCAACTCCTTGGTGATGGCGTTTAATTGGACCATCGGGGTATTGCCAATTGTTTGAAGTATGTTATGATATACCTGCATTCTTTTGCAAATTTACTTTCGATACGCTGTAATTTAGAAAAAAAATACAAAAACACTTCCAAAAACCTTTGAATGGTATAGGTAGATTCATAAATACATGGTAATTTGGCAAACAGATTTCATTCAATGCGCTCTACCTGTTTAGTTATTCCATGTTACAACGAAGCCGCTCGATTGAATCAGACTGAATTCATTGAGGGATTACACAACAACCCTTTATTATGCCTTGTTTTTGTGAACGATGGAAGCAAAGACCAGACTGCTTCAGTTTTATTTGCATTGCATCAAAATGTCACCTCCGAAATCCAGTCTCGCATACATATTTTAAACTTAGCCACCAACCAAGGAAAGGCAGAGGCTGTCCGTCATGGCTTGTTGTTTGCCCATAACCCTAAGGATTATAGTGCTCAGCATTCGGCACTGGAATGTGTGTCAACTTTTTCAATCCATTGCGATTATTATGGATTCTGGGATGCCGATTTGGCTACACCATTAAGCGAATTAGAATGGTTTTATCATTTCCAAGGTGATACTCAACAATCCATGCTCATTGGTTCTCGCATTGCCCGTCTTGGATCTTCTATAGAGAGAACATTGTTTAGGCATTATTCGGGTCGCTTGTTTGCAACGATCATTAGCCAAGGTTTGGGTTGGAAGGTGCACGATTCGCAATGTGGTGCAAAAATTATGCAGAAACACTTGTTGGGGCTATTCGAAAAGCCCTTTAAAACCTCTTGGCTTTTTGATGTAGAAATCATGATTCGCATTCAAAAAAAATACGGTAAAGAATCCAAAAATATGATTTTAGAGGTTCCTTTAAGAAGATGGAAAGATGTAAAAGGATCAAAAATTGGCTGGGAAGACTTTGTGAAAATCCCTTTTCAGATTTGGAGGATTTTTCGATCCTATAAATAGACTTTCAATCTGTTATTTCATCAAAAAATCAAAGTCGTCAGCATCTGTTTTTTCTTAAACTGTCGTGAAAATGGATTCCTTTTCCCTACTGTTTAGACTACAAAATACAATAATAATTGGAATTGCTGGCAATATCTAGTTTGCAAAAAATTGCCCTGATTGCCTTCTCATTGTTGATTGCTTTCCAATGCAAATTTAATTTGTGCTAAATGGTGGCTACCATGCCAAGCATACAATCTGATTAGGTTGCCCAAATTTAATGTTTTATGGGTTTCAGGGTGAACAATTGTTTTGGCCAACTGTCTTTCAAAATCTTTTAGGGATTCCAATAATAAGAGAGACCATTTTTGGTGTAATCCCAGCAATATCAAATAACTTGCTTCGTGGTGAAAGTTTGAATCGGCAGTATTTGCCCAGGCGTTTTCATCGTAGGGTTGAATTTGTTCTTGGTCTTGGGTAATAATATGTTTACAGCGTATGTAGGCATTCATGTGTGAATCGGCCAAATGATGGACAATCTGTTTTATGGTCCAAGCACCCTGTCTGTAACTTAAATTCAATTGATCCCCATTGATTCCTTGAAGGGTCTTGGCCAATTCATTTGGGAACTGCTCAATTGACATTACATCCTCTAACAATCCACCAATTGAAATGGGTGCATCGCATTCAAATTTTGGAAGGTTGGGTATTAGGGACATATGTTAACCCTAATGAATGTGAGAAAATCCTGTAAATGGAACCAAAACATCCGGAATGACGATTCCTTCTGCTGTCTGGTAATTTTCGAGTAATGCTGCCAAAATTCTTGGCAAGGCCAACGCAGATCCATTCAGTGTGTGAACCAATTCTGTTTTGCCATCAGAGTTTCTAAATCTGCATTTTAACCGATTGCTTTGAAAGGTCTCAAAATTGCTAACAGAACTGCATTCCAGCCATTGTTCTTGGGCAGCACTCCATACTTCCAAATCGTATGTTTTGGCACTTGTAAAACCCATATCCCCCCCGCACAATAACAGCATTCGGTAATGCAATCCCAGTTTTTGCAGGAGTCCTTGCACATGGTTTTGCATTTGCTCCAAAACTTCATTGGAGCCCCCTGGCTGCACAAGTTGTACAATTTCAACTTTGTCAAATTGGTGCAATCTGTTTAATCCACGGACGTGCGCACCATAACTGCCAGCCTCTCTTCTAAAGCATGCTGTATGTCCAGTATTTTTAATCGGCAATTGCGCCTCATCTAGAATTACATTTCTGTACAAGTTGGTAATGGGAACCTCTGCTGTGGGTATCAAATACAAATCATCCAAACCAACATGGTACATCTGAGCTTCTTTGTCTGGCAATTGTCCTGTACCAAATCCACTCTCTGCGTTCACCAATAAGGGCACTTGCATTTCCATATACCCAGCGTTTGCCGCTTCCGTTAGAAAAAAATGGATGAGTGCACGTTGTAATATAGCCCCTTTCCCTTTATAAACAGGGAAACCAGATCCAGTAATCTTTACCCCGAGTTCGAAATCAATAATTTGGTATTTTGCGGCCAAGTCCCAATGGGGTAAAAACCCTGGATGAAGGATAGGCTTCGCGCCCCATTGAAGAATTTCTTTGTTGTCTTCTGCAGATATTCCAACGGGAACCTCTAAGCATGGGGTATTGGGTATTGTCAAAACCAATTGTAACAGTGACTTCTCACATTGCTCAAGCTCTGTTTCCATTGATTTGAGGTCCTCCTTAATGTGTATTGATTCAACTTTAAGGAAATCTCCAGCTGCTTGCTCTTTGTTTTTGTAAAGGGTACCAATTTGTTGTGTCAGTAAATTCCCTTTGGCTTGTAACTGCTCCATTTCAGTTCTTTTGGAGCGAGCCATTTCATCCAATGCCAATACCTCTGAAATAAGCAAGGCTGCATCAATACCTCGGATTGAAAGACGTTTTATTACATCTTCTGGATGCTTTCGAATGTGGGCAATCTGTAACATGGAATTTTACAAATTTCAGCAATTTATCTGAAGATTTAAAAAAGTATTCAAATTACTGCTTCAAAGAGACATTCAAGGATTTGGCAATTTGAACGGCTTTTTCCATGGCCGGCTCTATTTCATTGGGAATCACGCCATCGAGGATCATCTCTCGCACAGCTTCTTTGATCATGCCAATGTGTTGTGGGTTTACAATAATAAATCGTTCTTTAATATGATTGCCAGTGATCACTGGTTGCCAATTCCGGATTTCATCTTTGGCCAAAACTTCATTGATTTTTTCCTGCACTTTTACCAAATTTCTAAGGTGCTTTTCAACTTTGGCTTCATTTTTACTTGTAATATCAGCCCTACACAATGTTACCAAATCGCTTACATCTTCACCCGCATTGACAATCAACCTGCGGACGGCGCTGTCTGTAACCGTTTCTTTGGAAAGAACGATCGGTCGAAGATGAAGAAGAACCAATTTTGAAACATACCGCATTTTTTCATCGAGAGGCAAACGCATTTTTCGAAAAATACCCCTCACCATGCGCGAACCTTTGTCTTCATGACCGTGGAAAGTCCAACCAACTTTTTCATCAAAGCGTTTGGTGGGCGGCTTTGCGATATCATGCAATATTGCTGCCCAGCGGAGCCAAAGATTATTGCTTAAATCACAAATATTATCGAGTACTTGGAGTGTATGGTAAAAATTGTCTTTGTGGGTCTTTCCGTTTCTATTTTCTACCCCGTGAAGCGCAACCATTTCGGGAAATACAATTTGTAGCAAGCCCGTTTTAAATAGCATATCGAATGCCATGCTTGGTTTGTCACACAAAATCATTCCGTTAATTTCATCTGTAATTCGCTCTTGTGAAACAATGGTGATACGGGTTGCATTGTTTTTAATCGATTCAAATGTTTGTGTATCTATTCGAAAATCCAGTCGGGTTGCAAATCTAATTCCGCGCAACATCCGCAATGGATCATCGTCAAAAGTGATTTGGGCATCAGAACAAGTTCGAATTACCCTATTTTGAATATCTTGTAAGCCATTGAAGGGGTCATACAGCAATCCATAACTATCGTTATTAAGCGATAAATACATGGCGTTAATGGTAAAGTCTCTTCGATTTTGGTCATCTGTAAGTGTTCCATTTTCGACCAAAGGCTTGCGTGAATTTCTTCGATAGCTTTCTTTTCTGGCACCAATAAACTCAATTATCCAGTCATCAAACTTAATTTGCGCAGTTCCAAAATTTTTAAACACACTCAAACTACAGTCATTGTTCAATTCTTTTGCAACTGCCTGGGCAAATTCTACCCCATTTCCCACAACAACAATATCAATGTCTTTATTTTCTCTTTTTAGAATTGAATCCCGAACAAAACCACCCACAACCCATGCCCTAATATTCAAATCATCGGCGGTTTTGCCAATGAGAGAAAAAAGTGAATTGTCTAAAGGAGATAGCACGGTGCAAAGATAGGACAGCCTATATTTGTTGCGATGCCTATTTCACGAAATGCAATACTTTATTTCATTGTCGCGGTAAGTGCAATTCATGGAATTTTGACCCTGTTATTTTGTTTGCCACATTCTTCAGATGGATGGGGCTATGCGGCCGATGTGCTCAAAGGAGACCTCCTATCTGCCCACCATATTTTGTATAATCCCTGGTGTTTCTTACAATATAAATTGTTCTCCTTTACGGGTATAGACCCCATATCCTTGTTTGTTTTTACCAATATTATTGCTTCAGGAATGTGTTTATACCTTCTGTTATTAATCCTTGAAAAATACACAACAAACCGTCAATTTCACTTTGTATGGATTCTGATTTGCGCAGGATGCTTTGGTTTTCAACGCTATTTTCTTGACAATGAAACCTATACAATGCCTTTATTGGCTGCCCTTGCGGGTACATTTTTTTATACAAAAGCGATGGGTGCCAATCGGCAAAACCCCAATACCCAACTCCTCTCAATTGCATTTTTGTGTTTTGCTTTGGCCGTCTTATTTCACCAATCGTATATTTTTTGGTTTTTGTCTTTTGCCTTCCCCCTCATTAAAAAACGAAGCCTGTATATTCCCATTTTATATACGATTTGTATTGCTCTGGTTTATGTTTTCTGCTCTGTGTATTCGAATCTCCCCTGGTATAAATATCCCTTTCATGATGTCCAGGCTGGATTGGTAAGGGTTTGGCCTGGATTTGAAAATATTACATTCACAGCCATTAATCTGATACGCACCCTTATCCAAGTACATGGAAACAATTACCTACTGTTAAAAACTTATTTTATATTAATACCCACTGCCCTGTTATCCTTGGTATTACTATTTGCAGGAATAATTCCCATTGTACGGGGTATAAAAAAAGAATCCCTGTCTTTCGATATTTTTAAATCTCCCCCATTCCTGGCTTTCTTTCTACAGTGTTGTTTTGCCTTTTATTCTGTTGGAAACGCTGAGTTTATGGTGATGCTTCCATTCTTATTGGGAATTTCCTTTGCAAATCAATTGGCTATTCACATAAACTCTCTCATCAAATTGGCAATGGGTACTTGGATTTGGAATACGGCATTTTTTATTATTCCCCATTACTGCAATACCTTCAACAGCATTCCTATTCGGACAGAAAAAATTCTATCGGTTACAGCAGAAAAAAAAGGCATTTTTATTTCGCAAGATGCGATTGCACTCCACAATTATTGTGATTATAAGGCCCAACTGAATCCCACGATTAAAAGGCCTTCTGCGATTGTTTTTCTTTCTGGAAATCAAGACAATGAGTTGCAATCAATCAAAATCGCAGGATTAGATTCTACACAAATTTTATTTACCGACCTGTTTCGTTCTCCTGCTGTGCTTAGCCGTGCCTCTTTGACAGAAAATGCGGAAATCTCCAAGCTGGTCAATGGATTTAGGTGGAAACACATAGACTCTATTGCGTTATTTGAAGAATATTACAGAATCAGTATTAGGCAATAATGCCAGTGTCTTTTACCAATTGAAGCGTATTCCCCTGCAATTTGTAAATGCTTCCTCCAAATTTTTGAATGAGTCTATAGTCGTGGGTTGCCATTAAAATGGCGGTTCCTTCTCTGGCAATTTCTCTCAATAAAACCATGATTTCATCACTGAGTGCTGGGTCTAAATTTCCTGTAGGCTCATCCGCCAACAAAACCTTTGGATCGTTTAATAAAGCGCGGGCAATGACCAATCTTTGCTGCTCCCCTCCCGACAATTCTGCAGGAATTTTAAAATCTTTGGTTTGTAAGCCTACCTTTTCTAGCACAATTTTGCAACGATCTACCATTGCTTCTTTTTTTTTCCATCCGGTAGCCTGCAAAACGAACAACAAATTCTCGAGTACATTCCTATCGGTTAACAATTGAAAGTCTTGGAATATTATGCCCAATTTTCTTCTTAAAAAAGGCACCTCTGCTGCCTGAATGGTTTGTAATGTAAATCCGGCAACGCTGGCAGAACCCACCAACAATGGCAATTCTCCGTACAGTGTTTTTAAGAGCGAAGATTTTCCC
>NSIM01000005.1 GCA_002737705.1 Flavobacteriales bacterium | reverse complement strand
TTGAAAGGCGCTAGGGTATTGATTTTGGGCATCACTTTTAAGGAAAATGCATCCGATATGCGCAATACCCAAGTGTTAAAATTGGTTCAATGCCTGCAAGAACATGGAATGCACTGTGCAACCCTCGATCCATGGGCAAATGAGATTGAAGCGGCCCAATTGTTTGGCAAGGCCCCGCTCACATCCGAATTTAATACCCCTCCGAACACACCCAATACCCTTCTCCCATTCCAGACATTTGATGCTGTCATTTTAGCCGTAGCGCACAGGGAGTTTTTGTCTGTCGATTGGCGAAATTGGCGAAACAAGCAGGGCATTTTATTTGATGCCAAAGGTGTTTTGCCCAAGCACTGGGTGGATGGTAGATTGTAAAAGTAGTTGCTTGTGTTTTTAGGCAGCAAACAATAATCTCAGCTGCGCTGACGTTTTCACAGTGAACATAAAATTAAACTGGGTATCAGGGGCTACAAATTATACATACTTATTGTATATTTGCTATGTTTACAATCGAATAAATTCGAAGTAAATAAGTATACTTATTCTATCTATGATCAAGTTCATAAAAAATAGTACTGTATCCAAAAATATTATTTTCGCTTTGGATGGTATTGTAATTATTGCTTCATTGTGTATTGTTCAAATGCTTTTTTTTGGCTTGCCCAAGGACGTATTTGAATTTATCAAAGAAACCCAATGGATCTGGTTTTTTCTCTTATCAATCAGTGTATTTTGGCATCTTTTGTTTTCTGTGCACGAGACCATTATTCGTCAAACTGCGATTCAAGATTGTGTAAAAGTGTATTTGCTTCGTTTGTTGGTAGCGATCTCTATGTTTTTTGGGATAATGTGGTTTAAATACAATTACCCAGTCCATTCGGAAGCATTAGAACGAATTTCGATACAATTTATCGCTGTAGATTTTTTATGTTCTTCTCTCGCATTGGTTACCTACAGGCTCTTTGTAAAGTTTATATTGGCGCTCGAAAGCCATCAAAGTATCAAAGACAATCCGACACTTATTTATGGTGCAGGGAAAGCGGGTACCGCGTTACTCAACAATTTTAAAGGCAATCGCCATGTATTGGCCTTTATTGACAACAATCCATCCAAGCAAGGCAAAAACCTCCAGGGTGTTAGGGTCTACTCCATGGCATTGGCCAAAGCCAAGTTTATTGATACCGGAATCGCAAAGAGTATGGTTTTGGCGATCAACTCAATTTCACAGAATAACAAAAAAGAGATCGCAAAAATTTGTTTGGAAAAAAACATGCTTTTGCAGCGGATACCCGATATTTCCCAAAGCCTTATACAAGGGATAGACAAAGGCAGCTTGCAAAATATGAACATTTCCGATTTGTTGGGAAGAGAACAAATCGTATTGAACGACAAAGAATTAAAAAACTTTTTGTTTGGCAAAAACATACTCGTAACCGGGGCAGCAGGGAGTATTGGATCCGAAATTTCTCGGCAAATTCTTCAGTATTGGCCAGCCAATATTGTCTTGTTAGACCATGCCGAATCGCCCCTTTTTTACCTAGAACAAGAATTAAATGAAATGCGAAACTACAGAAGCATCAACACGCGGTTTGTGGTGGCAGATATTTGCCAAAATATTGTGATGAATGATTTGTTTGACAGCCATAAATTTGACATTGTTTTTCATGCGGCAGCCTATAAACATGTCCCTTTGATGGAGGGGAACCCCAAACAGGCCCTGTTGGTAAACACGATGGCAACCGCCGATTTGGCCGATTTGGCCATTCGGTATAAGGCAGAAAAGTTTATACAAATTAGTACTGACAAAGCGGTCAACCCCACCAATGTGATGGGAGCCAGTAAAAGGGCAGCAGAGCGGTATGTGCAATCGAGCAATTCGCTGTCTCAAACCCAATTTATAACGACGCGTTTTGGCAATGTATTGGGAAGCAATGGAAGCGTTCTGCTTACATTCAAAAATCAAATCGAAGCTGGGGGCCCCGTAACGGTTACGCACAAAGACATTATTCGATACTTTATGACCATACCCGAGGCTTGTAGCTTGGTTTTGCAGGCAGGATCGATGTCTTCGGGGGGTGAAATTTATGTATTTGACATGGGAGAGCCCGTATTGATTAAAAATTTGGCCGAAAACATGATCCGACTTGCAGGGCTTGTTCCCAATAAAGACATCAATATCGTCTATACTGGACTCCGGCAGGGCGAAAAATTATTCGAAGAATTAATCAGCAACCTAGAAACAGATTTGCCTTCACCCCATCCCAAAATTAGGGTGGCACACATAAGAGAGACCAATCACTCGGAAGTGCAACAAGCCTTTGCTCAACTCAAAGAAATTGTATCCAAAAGCCAAAAAACCACAGACTTATTTCACTGGCTCCAATCGACAGTGCCCGAGTACGGCATAGACAATTCTTTCAACGACCGGTACAGAATAAATGGAAATGGAAATGGAAATGGAAATGGAAATGGAAATGGAAATGGAAATGGAAATGGAAATGGAATAGAGGGTGTATTTCAACCAAGCACCTATGGATTGAGTCGCAGAAAAAGGATTTTTGATATCTTGTTTAGCATACTGGTGCTCCCGATGGCATGCCTTATTCTCATCGTTTCAGCTTCGGTTTTGCTGCTAAAGGCAGGATTACCCCTCTTTATCTCACAACAAAGGCGGGGATATGATGGCAGATCTTTTTTCTTGTATAAACTTCGAACCCTCAAAAATGGCCACAACAACCAACGGGCAGGGATGGTCAAAAATGATGGAACCGTTATTCCTTGGATTGGGATGATATTTCGAAAAACCCGCATCGACGAATTGCCGCAAATCATCAATATCTTACTCGGAAACATGAGTTGGGTTGGGCCCAGACCTGAGCAAGTATTGCTCTCAGAAGAATACGAATTGCGCAATGCAGGGTATGTTAAGCGATACGCGTTAAAACCCGGCATCTCTGGGTGGGCTCAGATAAACAATCCAGATGCCACCCTGGAAGATTACGAAGAAAAACTCAATTTCGACTTGTATTATATTCAACATGCTTCGTTTTTATTCGATTGCCGCATTTTGTGGAAATCTATAAAAATTATTTTGGCCCGGTAGCAGAAAACCACACAAACCACAACTTTGGCCCCCTACCGCCCGTAAGCGGTCCAAAACCTCCCTCGGGCAATCTGTTGCCAACCACACAAACGACAACTTTAGCCCCCTTCCGCTCCCAAGCGATCTATCAACCAACCCCACTAACGAATGCCATGAAAGCAATCATTCTGTCTGTTTTACATGCCTTTGGAATGGAGGTGAAGCCCTATGCCAAAATTCGAAAGGCCAAGGAATACTGGATTGCCAAGCGCAATATCAATACTGTCATCGATATTGGTGCGAGTAGCGGTGATACAATCGATTTTTTCTTACAAATTTGCAAGCAAGCCCAGGTATATGGATTCGAACCCCAAGCCAAGGTGTTTGCGGGCTTGCAAAAAAGATTTGCCACCAATACCCGTGTTACGCTCTATCCGTTTGCCCTGGGAGAAAAGGCCGAAGAGGCCAGCATGCATACCAATGCCTGGCATTATTCTTCGTCACTGTTGCCTTTTGGAGAGGCTTCCTTGCTGCATTACAAACAAATTTCTTCTACCATGGGCTCAGAAACGGTTCACATTCGGTGTTTGGATGCGGTACTAGACATCCGCCAATTGGCCAAACCCATTTTGGTAAAGATTGATGTGCAGGGTTTCGAAGACAGGGTTATACGGGGCGGACTACAACTGATTTCTGGGGCAGATGTTCTTTTGGTCGAAATGGGAATTAAGCCAGGGCAATTTGGTGGAGAATGCAATTTTCATGACCTATATACCGTAATTCATTCTTTGGGGTTTTCTTTTAAAGGGGTATATGACCAAGATACCTCCCTCATCGATGGTGAGGTAATGTACCTGAATGCCATTTTTTTTAAAGCTTAAAGTGCATGGTTACGGGCAATGGACCCACCCTTTTGTTGCATGCACTTTTGCTGGCTGCCGGTACAAGCAATCGCCAAGAACCGTCTAATAATTTACAGTGCCTTCAACAGGGCGATGATTTGATTTTGATGCCACTGGCTCACCCCTTCATGAACGGGTAGGCTATACTGCTCTAAAAAATAGCGTTGTGCATGTATCAAATCGCTGCCTGCCTGAGCCCATTGGCTAGAATATTGTTTGACAATACCCCAACGTTCGAGTTCTAGCCGTTTTTGGGCGCCCAGGGTGTGGGAAATGAGAATGGGCTGTTTTACCAAGATATTCGATTTTTCGATTTTGGGCATGTAAAACGCACCCGACAATTGAGCCCGGTAATACTGGGCTTTTTTTTGTCTTGGGCCATTGGCCGCGGTCAAAGACAGGTACCCAATCGCCATGCGGCGCGAAACCAATCTAGACAGTCCCCACAGAGTTTGCTGTAAGATGGCTTTCTGGTGCAATGGGTTGAGGGTCCAGACGGCAGTGATGGGGGTTTTTTTTGACCAGGAGTTTGGTCCAGGCTTTATTTCGCCTTCGACTTGGTTTTTTGGTTCTACCGATATATCTCCTTGAGAATACGATTCCGATTTGCGGGTAGATTCTAAACTAAATACTTGTTTTGATAGCGAGGGGATCAATGCCTTTAGACAGTAAAACAAACCCATACCCATATTGGAAGAACCCAAATGAAACAGACACAAACGCAAAAAATCTATACCCAGGGGGCGCGGCATCCATGTTTTGCTTTGTGCACTGAGTGTATCGGCTATTTTTTTGTGCTGCAAATCTTTACTGAGCGACAATACAAGTCCGCCGCCTACCGGCAGCATTTTTCCTTCGCTGAGGTTGGTGATGCTAAAATCTCCAATCTTACCCAATGTCTCATTGCCTTGTAAGCCCCCCAGGCTATAGCCCGCGTCTTCGATAAACAAGATGCCCGTGTGTTGGCACAGTGTTTTGAGGGCAGCCATATCGGGCACGATTCCGGTATTGGTACAGGCCAATAAGGCGAGGGTATGTTCAGTAATAAACGGAAGGGCGTCTTGCGCCTCCATCAGTCCTTCTGCATTGACAGGGGCATAAACGGGTTGCAAGCCTGCAAGAAGGATGGCTTTGCTAAATTCGTTGCAACTGTAGGCCGGCAATACCACGAGATTTTTGCTGCACTGTAAGGGATCAGAATGGAGTTTGGCGGCAATCAAAAGTGATTGCAATACACGTACCCAAGAACTGCCATATACACAAAGGTCTGAGGGAGCCAATGCCAATGCTTGCCTCAGTGCCGGCGGACTACCAAAAAACAATTTGGAAAGGGGTATCCTATAGCGGGCCGGGGCCAGAGCGGTCATTTGGTTAAAACCTGATACATCATGGTGAGGGTGGATGAAATGATGCTAAACAGGGCAACTTTTACACTGGGCTCCATAGAGGTTTGGACTGTAGACAGGTCTTTTTCTGGAACGATGACCAAACTGCCAGAAACCATTCTGGGATACCAAACAATAAACAAAAAATGCTTGGCTTTTATTGATTTGCCATTGGGATAGACAACATAGGTTTGTTTTCGAATGCTGTTCTCGGAAAAGCCCCCCGCCCTGTCAATAAAATAATCGGCGCGTCTGTGTTTTCTGTATGTCAATACGGTCGGGTTTTGAATTCCATCCAACAATGTAACCGTATTTGAAAACTTGCCAAGCACGATCTTGTCTTGGTTTAAAAGCACAATATCGAATTTTTTTCTACCCGATAGCAATTTCTTATAATCAACCGAAATTAGGAGGGTTTTTTGTTTTTGCAAATTTGCCCATTCAGGTTTTTGCGCCACTGAATCATACAAACCGCTCACCAGAGAAACAGGGAGTTTTATTTTTTTTGTGAGCAAATCGGGGTTTGCGGTCATATCTTTTTTTCTGATTATATATATGCCATTGGGGTCTAAGGAAGCATCTGCTTTGCCCAATTGCTGCAGCAATTGGAGTAGGCCAAACCGATTGTTTAAGATAGGATAGCTACCCGCATTCGAAACTGCACCCTCAATATATACCGTACCCAGAGAAATCCCATTTGTTTTTTTTCGAACCACAATAATGTCGCTGGGCAAGAGAATCAGTTCTTGAGATACAGATTTGAGCGTATCTAAAATTGGCGTCATCAGGCGTGTTATGGTATTGCCATCTGATGGTTCTGCAACCACATGGCGGTATACCTCGATATCCCGAATATTGGCATACTGGGTAAATCCATTGGCCAAAAACAGAGCATCCTTTAAGCAAAGATTTTCTCCATGTAAAAAAGTGCCTGGGTTATTTACTTCACCCAAAATTTCGACAAATTGTAGGGGGTTTGTTATTTGTTGGTCTTCAATGACCACTGAATCTAAATTTTGGAGCAACAGGTCGTGCAATGGATCCTTGCGTATTGCCAAAAGAGGGTTAAAATGATGATATTGCAGTTTGTGATCAAATCCTTTTCGAATGATAAGGGCACGGTTGGTCAAGGCATTTTCCTTTAATCCGTCGGCCTTTGCAATAAGATCAGACAACCGCATGCCATCAGTAAATTCATATTTCCCTTGACGCTTTACGTTTCCCATAATACAGGTTTGGTTCTGGAAACGGTTTAGAATACCAGAGACAAAGATTTTGTCGCCCGATTGGGGCATAAAACTGACAAAAGAATCTGTATACACGTCTTGTACACGCAGTTCTTTGGAGGTTAACTGTTCGATATAGAGGTGATTTTTGTAGGCGATTTCGTTGAATCCACCCGCATAGTAAAGGAGATTTTCTAGGCTTTCTTTTGGCAATAACTCAAACAATCCGGTTCGTTTTACTTGACCTGCTATGCTAATACGAGACAAATACAATGGAATATAGAGAATGTCGCCATCACGCAAACCAATATCGGCACTGTTGTCGCCACGGCAAAGCAAGGGATATAAATCGATGGTTTGTTTTAGTATTCCATTGCGGATGAGTTGTATATTGCGGTAAGAACCATTGGGAGCAGGTCCTTGGCTTACATACAGGGCATGAAATACGGTGGCAACCGCAGGAAGCATATAATTTCCAGAGTGGTTGGCACCGATGACAGTAACATGAATGCTTCGGATGTTTTCCAAATTGAGCGCCAGTTGAGATTGGCCATTGCCCAGGCTTGCATACCCATTTTGAATGAATTTTTTCTTAAGCAAAACCTTGGCTGCCTTGATGCTCAATCCATTGAGAGTAACAACACCAATTCGGGGAATATTTACAAACCCATCTTTTGTGATGGTGAGTTGGTATGATGCCTCTTGGTAGCCATACACCAATATATTGATTACATCACCAGTTCCCAATTCGTAATTTTCTGGGGTGGCAATGCTCAGGTTGGGATTAAACGTCATTTGGGCATTGGCAAACAAATCCGAACCAAATATTTTTTCGATTAACGGGGTTGCTTTGCGATTAACAATATTGTCTGAAACCCCTGCCGTATCTTGTCTTTTTAGTGTAGACTGTTCTTTTGAAAAGGCAGTACCACTTAAAATATCGAGCACCGACATGCGGTCTTTCAGTTTTTGAATTTCATCTTCAGACATACCCCTTTTCTTGGCCAACTCTGTAGCCTGCATTTCGGTGAGGTTTGCGTTTTGTATTTGCCTTTTATACTGTTGAATTTGTAGTTCTGTAAGTTGTTCTACTTTGATGTCGGCCAGGTTCTTACTGAAGAAAAAATCTTGGCTCCACACAGGAGAGAGAAAACCTATGCATAAAAGTATAAAAAAAAGTTTTTTCATATAGTAACAGTATTAAAAGCGTTGAATCCAAGACACCTCCGCACCCCAAGACCACAGGTTTTTCCCCTTGAAGCGAAAGGGACCATCTCTACCCCCGTCCTTTGGCGACAAATACCACCAATTGTAGTTATAGGTTTTCATCACAACGAGTTTGTAATTTACAATGGCTTTGTGTACGAAAAATTGTTTGAATCCTGTGAGGCAAATGTCTACAAAGTTTTTGGAATCGTCTACTTTGTTGGGGTTGGCGTTGGGCAATTTCCAAGCCTCCATCCGCCAATACAATTGGTCTATATTGTGCACAACCCTTTCAATGCGAACACCCTTAGACTTATACCCATCATTTGCAGAAAATTCGATACTTTGCATATTGCTTCCAGGACCAATGCCTGCACCCATAACCTGTCCCTGGTGGGTATATCCCACCGATGAATGGGTATAAAAACTGTATCCCTTCTGTCGTGAATACGACACAAAAGGGGCTTGGATATTGGTAAATTCGCCGCTGAAGCTGAGATATTTTGTGCTGTTTATTGGGTATACCTTGGCAAATCCCAGTAAGTAAGCCCTCGATACTTCGGGTTGGGTTAAGAAATCTTCGATATCCCAGGCCCAGTCTTCCCGACCCCATTCAACATAGATTTCGGCATGAGAGGCAGCAAACAAATACCGGGCAGAGATGGTAACCAACTGGTTGGCATTTTCAATACGGTTCAAACCATAATACTCGTCTTTGGGTGCAAATTTGCTCGAAAGAACAGCCAAATAGGCCTGTTTACTGGCAATGGTATCCGACAATCGTGCCCGTTGAAACCCCAAAAAAAGTCCTGGGGTTAGTGTGGGTTGAACGGTGATACAATAGCCACTAAAAGCCCGGTCATAGAGTTTTTCTTTGGGGATCACTTGGTTGTCTGCGGCACTAATATAGGGCCATTCTCCTTGGGTGGGAGTGGTTGGAATCGAGTAGCCTGAGGGTTTGAGGTTTCCACCAACCAATTGAAATTCAAAACTGCCATAGGGAGTTTTTATCGGGCGGTTTGTACTGATAAACCCATGGGCAAAACCGGGGGCATTGTTGCTCATCAGAATAGCGGCTTTTTTACCAGGACCCCACCATAAATTTTCATTTGACAATCCGGTAGATATGGGACCAAGATTCAGGCGCACATGGCTTTGACCCCAAAATAATTGTTGATAGGGTTTGGTGCCAAAACGGTCTATCAAATCAATACCACCAGGCCTGTATGGGGGGTTTTGAAAGTCTTTATTTTGGGCTTTTACCAATTCAGGGGCAATCCGAATATCAAGAAAGGGACTCACAATTTCAAACCCGGCATTTACATAATATTGTGCCCCCACATTCGGAATCATGGGCCCATCAGACCAACCAAAAGGATGGTGGGTATCATATTTAAGTTTTAATACCAAGGGCAGAGCCTGAATATAGGTGCGGATTTTTTTGAATGCTAGGCGTCCATGGTAGTGTGCCGTATCAAAAGGGGTAATGTTTGTGTCATTAAAATAGAGTGTATGTAACGAAAGACCATGGCGGTAATCGATAGGGCGGTTGCAAAAACTCACATTGCTGTCCAATACTTGCATCAATTGCAAACACCTTAAACGGTCTTCGAAATAAGGCATTCCTACAGACACAGTTTGGGCTTGTAGATTTAGTATACAGCGAAGTAAAATGCCAAACACAAATCCTTGTTTTACCATGTGAATGAGAGTCGCTGAACGTCTTTTTTTCATAGCGAGATAAAAATAACTAAACAAATATACAATAATTCTAATGGGAGATATGCCGGCATAGTGTTTTAGGATATACGCCTGTGAACGCAAGGCCCTGCCTTTTTGAGCTGCACGCCCCTGTGCGCTGAGTCCGATGCGAACGCAGGGAGTTTCTACCAATGCTATCGTTGGGGCAAAGATGCAAGCTTCCCGACCGCTTCCACCTGGACCGCTTCCACTTGTACCGATTTCATGGGGTTCGTCTTGGGTCTTAAAAAGGGTAATTAAAAATGCATAATCCTCATGAATAATGCCTGCGGGTAAAATGGGAAATAGTGGTATTCGGAGGGCTTGTTTGTCTAGCAGTAGGGTGCTAAAACCCAAGGGATTTCCCATCAACAAACGCTTGTAAGTGATGTGTTTTGGCAGTTGGGTGGGTTTGGACTGAAACCCTGTTGTTGCATCTACATACCAGGTATTGGTGTGGCAGATACTGGCATTTTTTGTTTGCAGTGCTTCCAATTGCTTTTCCAATTTATAGGGCATCCATACATCGTCGGCATCGCAGAAAGCCAAGTAGCGGTTTACACATTGATTCATGCCCGCGTTGCGGGCAGCAGATATGCCCTTTTGGGGCCATACGCGTAAAACCTGAATCCGTGGATCTTTTTTCGATTGTTCCATCGCCCAATGGCTGCTCCCATCGCTCGATCCATCATCAACCAAAACCAGTCGCCAATGAATATGTGTTTGCGACACAATACCGGCCACAGCTTGGGGCAAATTGGCTTCTTCGTTGTGAAAACACAATACAATACAAACCCCGTCCTTATGGTGCATCGACTGGAATATTAGGGGGCGTAAAAAATAGGCTGCGGGCTTGTTCTGCGCCCATAATTTTTCTTAGGGTGAGTCCCAAGAAAACGAAAGGGGTGGGGTCACCGATATTTCCCAAAAAGAGAATATTGAACAAAAAAATAATGAGTAAAGACCGTGCTTCGGGGATAGACCAAAGTTCTTTGACCCGAATAAAGGGTAGTAAGAATCGCCCAAAAAGAAGGGTGCCGACCAAGCCACATTCGAGCATTATATCGGCCACAATCGCAGTGGGTCTTACCCCTTCAAATACACCGCCATACCAGGTTACAAAAAAACCAAAATCGGTAGCGGGTATACCCACGTTGTCTAAAGCCACGATACTGGCAGGGCCCCATAACCCTATGCCGGAGCCCAACAAATGAAGAACCCCATAAGAATAGGAACCCAAAATACTCACCAACCGAAAACCCGATTCGTGCAGCAAAAAGCCATATAAGTTTTTGTATTCTCCTTGGTAGATAATTTGGTACCATATTTCAAGCGGTCGTGGCAATTGGTCGAGTCCTTTGCTGATACCCAAAAAAAGCAGCAAGGCAACAAAGGAAATACCCAGTATTGGAAGGATGCGTTTGGCAGATTGGGTACTGAGTAAATAAATGCACAAAAATACGGTTCCGGTAACCGAGCGAATAAGCAATACTTCGTATACGACAGCAACCCAAATCCACAAACGCCACAGTGTATCGCCTTTTTTTAGATCGTCGTGGATGATTTTGTAGATGGGGAAATACATCATGGCAATGCCCAAATAACTGGGTTCTGCAAACAAGCCGGCAACCCCCCGACCATCACCAGTAGATACCGACGTAAACCGTTCAATAAAAAAGCCAAAAAAAGGTGTTAAAAAATGCGGAAACCATCCCAAATATTGTATGGGTATCAAGACCAAATGAAAATAGAATACTGCGTGAAAAGCTTTGTTTAAGCCAGCCAAAAAATCGTCATCCAATAACAAAATGATGCCCAAGGGCAGGGTGGCATTTACCAAAGCCGAGGCCGCCCTGCTGGTTCCCATCAGGTCTGATTTGCCCAAAAAAAACACCAGGACACCGGAGAGAGTCACATAAGCCAAAAAATGAATATAGCGCTTGGGAATGCCAAAGCCAGCACTTTGCCCGAACAATACCCCCCAGGGGAAAATTTCTGAACTAAACAATGCCGAGAAAGGATTAATATTGGGAAGGAAAACCAGAAAACGGAGGTATTTAAACAAGAATGCTTTCATGGTTTGCGGTCGTATGTTGTTTGTTCAGCAAGTCTATATGGCCGGTTTTATTTGCGTTTAATAGCAGGCATACAATCAGGGTAAGTGCTTCCGAACCCAAGAGTAAATTTAGCAAAAGGCGGCTGCTTATTTCTGCCTGAACAACCAAAACCCATAGAAAACCCATCAGTTGAGAACACAAAGCCAGGAGGTTTATACGTGCATAGAACTTTCCATTTAGGGAAAAAATACTCTTGTTCACGTACAGAATTCTCCCCATGAATAGTAGCAGCAAGACCATAAATTGCAGGTTTAAATCGGTCTGAAAAACAAATCCCTGGGGCCCAAAGAAGGGTCCGTAATAGTATGGCCCAAGATACAGAACAAACAAGGCTCCTGCCGTTGAAAGAAGCACCCAAACCAGAAAAGAGCGCGGTTTGTGTTTTTGTTGAGAGAGAAATACATCTTGGGTAATGAGCAGAATTGATGCCAAGCTACTATACAAAAAAAAATGGCTGTTAAACCAACCCAATTGCTGCCTGCTACAATAGAAACCCACCAAAATATAGGGCAAACTGTATTGTAAAGAGTAAAGTGCATGGCCCAAAAAAAGGGGAAATTGTTTGCGAAGAAGGGCCAAGATGTCTTTACCAAGGGGTTTCCAGTTGTGGGTAAATGGCAAAACTGCGCTTGAATGCGGGGGCTTGTGAAAGCCAATGGCACATTGAGATAGAAAAGGAGCCAGAAAAAAAATGAGGAGAAAAACTTGCATCGACGCACCGGGATGGCTTAGCGCAGGGTTTAGGGTAGGGCTTAGCGTATGATTGAGTGTAGGGTTCAGGTTTTCAGTGCCGCCGATTTTCATTGCAATACACATTCCAAGAACCTGAATCAAAGATTGAATCACTTGCCGTTGTGACGACTTGATGGGCTTTTGGATGGAACGAAAGAGCCAATCGTTTACAAAGCCGTTTAGAAGAACCAATGGCAAGGCCCAGATGAGATAGGATGCCACGCCTTGGTAAAACACTGCGATACACAGGGCATAGATTGCTGCACACAGAAAACCCAAAACCAAACGTAGGCTTTGAACAACCCTTATTCCTTGTTCTGGGTCTGAGAATTCCTGAAAAACCCGTGGACCACTCACCGACAATCCATAATCGGCTACAAATAGAAAATAAAAAGACAATACAATGGCCAAGCCAAACAACCCATAATGTTCTACCCCAAAAACATGGGCCAACTTAAAATGTATCCACGCCGTAGACAATGCAGTGAAAATCTTTGCCAGATAAAGGGTGAAATAATCTTTAGTCATGGGTAAAACAAACCTTTAGTCATGGGCCAACTTAACATGTATCCACGCCGTAGACAATGCAGTGAAAATCTTTGCCAGATAAAGGGTGAAATAATCTTTAGTCATGGGTATAATTCCTCAAAGCCACATAAATAGTGAGCGCGGCACCCAAAACAGCCCCCAGTAAAATAATTTGCCAAGTGGGCAAACCACTTTTTTCAAAGGGAAATTTGGGGTAATCCAAAATTTGGATCAAGGGATTTTGTTTTTTGAGGCTGATCTCTGCCAACTTAAGTTGTTTTAGAATTTCGCCGTACATGTTGATGGTAATTTGGAGATCTACCATCGATTTGCTTTTGTCAACCCCCAATGTTTGGCGGTTTGGGTTTACATTTAAATCTGATTGAACCGCAGTTTGGATCAATCGTTTGTTCAATAAATACCGCAGAGAATCGGCTTCTAATTGCAATACTTCTAAGTTTTGCCCAACCTTTTCTTTCAAAATTGTGGTGTAATAATTTGAGAGTGAATGGACTATTGCAACGGTTAAATCGGAGGCAAGTTCTGGATCTTGATGGGTACAACTCACATAAATAAAACTCTGTTTTTTGTCGGGCTTGTCAAAAGAAAAGTGCTTTTTCAACAACGCTTTGAACAAAACATAATGCAAGGTGTCGGCAAGGCGGTTATTTTTTAGAATGGCAGCGTAGGATTGTCCGAGAAAAGGGGCTTCGTCTTTAAAATCTGACTGAACATAAAAGCGCTCTGCCAGCGATTGTGTTTTTTGCGTGTTGCGGCTTTTTGATGAGCGCAAGGCACTTTCAACAATATGCCGCATTTTAAACAAGGTTATTAAACTCTCTCCCTCAAAAATGCCTCCGGGGTTTAATCCTCCGGCATCCAGGCCAAATTGTGCCATGAGCGATTCGAAACCTGCGGCTTTTTCTTCCTCGATGCCAATCATTGTGGTGGCTTTGTATTGTTGGGGGAAAAACTGGGCATACACCAATCCAACCAAGGCGCCTGTGATTGTTAAACACACCAACAGTATTGAGTGATTGGCAATTTTTGCTAAGATTTTGGTGATGTATTTAGTTATTGGATTGCTCATGGATGTATTGTTTGATGGTGCTGAAAGATGCCAAATTAAGCAATTTATCGATGCGGGAGGGCATTTTTTCTATGTTTCTAAAATGTCGAATGCGGTCTAAGGGGTTCATCGCTTTAATTGCAAGCGGATTGGGATCGACTTCCCAAGGGTGAACATAAAAATTATAGGCGTATTTTTTGGAGAATTGTTGCATCCCCAATTGAAAGGCAGAGAAGGGCATATGCCGGGCGTAGGCACCTCCGCACCAAGGAATATCCAATCCCAAAACGCGGTATTTCGACAATGGGAATTCCCATATTCCATTAGACAGTACGCAGGGGTCTTGCCCAACTTGTTCACCCCTTAATGTGCCGTAGTGGGGATGCCAATTTACACTGAGCAAGCTAGAATCGTAACGGTAACCAGTTTCTTTGAGGGCGATAATGGCCCGATCTTCTATCGAAAAATTGGGCGCCCGAAAGCCAATCACCTCTTGGCCGGTAATAGCTTCTAAAGTATCTTTCGACGACGACAATTCGCTCCAAAGTTCTTTATCGGAAAGCAGGTGAAGTTTTTTATGCGAAACGCCATGGCTGGCAATCTCATGCCCGGCGTCAGAAATTTTCCGCAATACTGTATGATTTTGTTTGGGAATAGAACTGAGGCAAAAAAAGGTTGCACTTGTATTGTGTTTGCTGAGCAATGCCAAAATAATATCAATACACGCGGGTAAACGACTTTCTTGTGCGGGCCATATTTTGCGCGGTATGTATTTTTCTACTACCAAGGCGTGGTACCATTCTTCCACGTCTACCGTAAAAAATGCCTTGGGTTTAAGCATGGCGCATAAATTGTTTGAAATCGGTTCCATGGGAATGGCCTTTTGGATGAATGAGAACCCATTGCTTGCTCAACTTCACCAAAGGTGCATCTCGTTTAGAATCGGTGTAGACGGTTCCGAAGCTCCCGATTCCATGTTTTGCCAAGGCCAATACCTTTTCCTCGCCTTCGGTATGAGGGTCGACAACCCATTGTTGCTTTGTATTTTTGGTAAATTCCGATCCAATTACCTGCGTGTTTTCTGGAAAAAGAGGTTTCACCCAGGCCGACCAGGAGGCGGTAATCACCCATTTTGTAGGGCTTTGCGTCCAAGGAATGGTTTTTGTCCACGATTGAAATAGAATGGTTTTCGCATAGTCTTTGGCCTTTTGGTTTAAGGCATCTTGAGAGTATCGTCCAAAAAACAGATTCAACAGGCATTCTTTGTGTTGTTTTCTGTTGATGAGCTGAAGTTTTACCCCAATGGCCAGCAAGTAAAATACCAGGCATAGGAAGATTTGTTTACACCGGTGCTCTTTAAAAAGAAAGAAACCCAAGGTGCTGTCTTTATAGGTCAATGTTTTGTCGAAATCGAAGATTTCTGGCGAAAGATTTTCTTGCGTAGGGTAGACCATTTTTTCAGACTAAACAAAGATAAAGAAATAAACAGTATCGCACGAAAACCTGCCCCGCTTATGCCAATGTAACAGGTGTTTTTATCTCGTTTCCACAGGGCTGGTATATGGTAGGGGAAGGGCCAGCAAATTTTTGCCTCTGGATTTGTGGTCTGGACACCAACATCCGAATTGGGATTGTTTTGCCAGCAAGATTGAACCATGGGTTTAGCCTCCCCAATCAAGAATGTATTGCTGATTTGATGAATATACAATTGTATCAATCCAAATCCTGCAAATTCACCCAATAAACAAGTGCCCCACAAGCGCGGATTGCATTCGATAGCATAGTATTGTTGGTCTTCTGGATCTTGCATAAACTCTATCATCGCCAGACCCGACCACTGTAAATCTTTCAAAATAGCCCTGCCTTTTTCGAGTACTTCAAGGTTGTGGTGGATGACAGAAAGCACAGAAACACCTCCGGTTTTGGGGTAAGTGCGGATTCTTTTGTGTTGGTAATGCGCCTGTATTGTGCCTTTGTTGCAGAGAAAAAACGCGCCAATCACTTCATGGGTATGCCCCAATTGTTTTTGAAATACATAGGCATCATACCCATTTATTTTTGTAAGGTCTGTATGATTTCGAATAAAAATCTGTCCGATGGCGCCCCTTCCAATTTTGGGTTTGGCCAATACCCCCGCATGGGGAATTTCTTGTTGTAATTCTGCCCATGAATAACCGCGGACAGCGAGTTTTTGTGCCGAAAAAATGGAGGTAAAAAGTCCTTTGTCATTGGCCCGAACAAAATCGTCTGGATGGGGAAGCAAGTAGTTGATATTTTCTGGAAGTGTGTTCTGCGCATGGGCCGCATAGATTGCTTCAATCTGGTCTTCCAAAAAGGGCAAGTAGACAATGTGCAGGTTTGGTTTGGAGCGTGCAAAATCAAACAATTTATCCATCCCCAATCCGTCTATATAATGTGCACCTGGGTATAGCCATTGTTCGAATGCGTTGCTTGTCTGGATTAGGGCAACCTGTGTGGAATTTGTTTTGCGAAACCAATTAAAAAGATCAAAGGTTCGGCGATCCAAGGCATGGCCCAAATAAACAACTACAGTAGCCATTTTCTCAATTGTTTTCGCAGGCGGTACATTCGATCATAATACCATAGGTTAAACAGATTTTTGTGCAAAATTTCTTGACGGGCACGGCGGGTTTCAGCAAAAACCAATGGGTTGTGATCGCTCATGCCACCTATTTGCATATTCACAAGGGGTGTTTCAACAAAACATGTTTTTAAGGTCGATCCTGCCTGTAAAAACCAAGCATAATCGCCACAAATTTTATATGAAGTGTCGAAGAGGCCATATTCCTCGAAAGCACTTTTTGCGTGCCACGACCCAACGTGTGCAATTGACATATTTCGTTTCATGTCTTTCCAATACCATGGGTTTCCTTTTTCTCTAATTTTTTTACCATTGGGTAGTCGCTGGTTAACGCGGCAAGCCAGATACTCTATGCGTATGTTAGATTTCAACAATTGGGTTTTACATTCCGAAAAATAGGGGGGTTCTATGGTATCTCCAGATCCAAAAAAAGTAATAAATTTTCCTTTGCAGCGCGGGATGAGTTTGTTCCATGCATCGTAAACACCCTTGTCTGGTTCAGAAATATATTCTGCCAAATAGGGCTTGAATCGTTGAATGATTTCGAGGGTAATTACATCCGTCGACCCTCCGTCTGCGATGCGTATTTCTACTTCATCCGAGGGCAATATTAGCAATGAACGCAATGTTTTTTCCAATGCCTCACCTGCTTGATATGTAGCTATCACAATGGATAATAACATGAATTTCAAAAGTAAGGATGAAATTCAACACTACGACCAATTTTTTACTTGTTTTCATTTCTGCCAAAAAACCAATTTGTGAAGTGTGCGAGATTGAAATTATTGCCAATTTCACCCAATTTATTGCAATCGATTTTATGGACATGTGCCTCCTCTTAACCTCTTTTTGGAAGTCAACCTACTAAAAACTGTAAAAATTAATAGGACGTTCATACATAATTGTGTTTATTTGAAATGTTTTAGATTAGTTTTGATGTAATGTCCATTAAACAGTATTACAAAGGCGTCGTCGCCACACTTCTTTTGTTTTTTTGTGCTCAAGTCGGTGCGCAATCTACGGCGTCTGCTGGCGAAGGATTTTTTACCAAGCCTTCGTTTGAACCCGGATTGGGAATGGTGTTTCGCCACCATGAAAAATTTTCAGCTCCAAGATTGGTATTGGGTGTCAATCAATTGATCAAAAATCGTGTTGGGTTTTACTACACCTTAGAATACCGTGGAGGAATTCAATTTGAGGAAGACAATACCAAATTTTATTTTCGTGATTTATTTGGAGCCTCGTTTCAAATAAACGAACAATTTTCTATTCATGGTGGGGCAGGTTTGTTGAGAAAAGGATTGCTCTTGGGTGCTTCTCGTGTAGATCCCAGATTGCGAAAAGAAATTGCGATTAAATACAAGTTGAAACAGTACCCCTGGACTGTAAATCTTGGGTATTCAAATTGGGTTGGACCCACCCTTACAATTGGCTATGTAACATCGGGCGATCGAATGGGGTTTCGTAATTCGCGCACCCGTCGTGTTAAGGATAAGGATGGCGATGGGGTAGTGGATAACGAAGATCTTTGTCCAACTGTTCCTGGAATTGCCGCAAACAAAGGATGTCCTGAAGTGATTATTGTACCCGAAGTGGTGGTTGTACCCGAAGTGGTGGTTGTACCCGAAGTGGTGGTTGAACCCGAAGTGGTGGTTGTACCCGAAGTGGTGGTTGAACCCGAAGTGGTGAAAGAACTTGAAGAAGTATTGGATACCAGTGATATTAATTTCGAATTTGGTAAAGCATTGTTAAAGCCTTCTTCATCTGTGGCATTAGACAAGCTGGTCGCCTTCATGAAGGCGAACGAAAATCTCAATATCGAGGTACGGGGGTATACGGATAGTATTGGTAGCAATGAATACAATATCAAGTTGGGACAGAATCGTGCCCAAAGTATCAAGAGTTATTTGGTGTATCATGGCATCACTGCGAGCCGTATCACAACAATTAGTTATGGTGAAATGAAGCCAATATTTCAGAATACATCTGTATCAGGAAGAGCCAAAAATCGCCGAGCGAATTTTAGAATTAGCAACTAAGTATTCGATACCGAGCCAAATTTCCGAATGAACTTTCCCTTTTTATAAAGGGTATATTTTCGAACAAAAATGCTATACTTGTAGGGCGTTTATTAACGACGAATAAACCCGAAATTACATGATTTTTTATCCGAACATCAAGTCCTTTATTATATTTTCTGGCAGTTTGTTTCTTTTTTTGTTAGGCCCTTCCTTAAACGCGCAAGTGCCCGGACCAGGAATGTATCCCCATACCCAACTAAACAACCCGCAAATTGTAATTTACAGACCCGAGGCGCAACCAGAACTAGAAAATTGGACTGTAGTAATCAGCAAAATAGGGCAATACGCACCTGCCTCCCAGTGGAAGATATATTCCGAATTGCAGGATGAATTGGGGGCCATTCACTACCGTGTTCGCCACCATTACAATGGCATTCCATCCTTGCTTTCAATGGGTATTTTGCATACAAAATCGGGTAAAATTACCAGTATAAATGGAGATTTTGTCTCGGAATCGCAGTTTTCCGGAAAACACGTATTCAACGCAGACCAGGCCAGAGATAGGGCATTACGCTTCTTGCCAGCCGAAGTCTATTATTGGCAAGATCCCCAACAAAACGAGATGTTGCGCAGGGCAACCGGCAATCAAGATACGGGATATTTTCCTACGGGGGAGTTAATGTATTGCCCCCCGGCCTTTAAGCTTGGCGATTCTCACCGCCTTTGTTATCGGTTTGACATATTGGCATTATCACCCCTGCTGGGAAAATCTATTTATGTAGATGCCGAAACAGGCGGTGTAATTGCCAGCAATGACTTGATTCTGCATACCGACGTCAAAGGAACTGCAGTCACAAAATACAGTGGCACCCAAACCATTTTCACCGACAGCGTATCGAAAACATCTTTTCGCTTGCGAGAAACAACCCGTGGCAAAGGGATAGAAACCTACAATTGTAAAAGTGGAAAAAGCTATAGTGCTGCCGTTGATTTTACCGATTCTAATAATTATTGGAACAATGTAAATGCTGCAAAAGACGAGGTGGCTACCGATGCACATTGGGGGGCAGAGGCAACCTACGACTACTACAACCAGTTACACAGCCGCAACAGTTTTGATAACAATGGAGCCAAAATTCTGAGTTATGTGCATTATGATGTCAAATATGACAACGCTTTTTGGAATGGCAGCAGCATGACTTATGGGGATGGCAATTCATTCAACCCTCTCACTGCCTTAGATGTTTGCGGCCACGAAATAACCCACGCCGTTACAACCAATACTGCAGCCTTGGTGTACTCCTATGAAAGCGGTGCCCTAAATGAGAGTTTTAGCGATATATTCGGTCAAACCATTGAGATTTGGGCCAGACCATCCCGTTTTAATTGGCTTATCGGAGAAGACATAACTCCCTCCAAAAATGGAATTCGCAGTATGGCCAATCCCAATACATTTTCCCATCCCAAATTCTATAAATACGGAAACGACTTCGGAAAATATTGGCATACAGCTTCATCAGACAATGGGGGCGTTCACATCAATAGTGGTGTACAAAATCATTGGTATTATTTGATTGCCCATGGCCTTTCAGGAACCAATGAAAAAGGTTGGTCGTATAAAATTGATTCGTTGGGGATTATCAAGGCAGCCAAAATTGCATACAGAAACCTCAGTGTTTACCTTACCAGCAGTTCAAAATTTTCGGATGCACGTACCTTTAGTATTATGTCTGCCAGTGATTTATACGGACAGTGCAGCAACGAGGTTGTTCAGGTTAGCAATGCATGGTGGGTCTGCGGGGTTGGCAATAAATACGACAGTTCCTTTGTAAAAGCCAATTTTTTGGGCGATACGATGGCCTGTAAAACTGCCAAAAATCTTCAATTCTTAAATTATTCAGACAACTTTAAATCCAGTTCTTGGGATTTTGGCGATGGGCAAACGAGCGCTGTTACCAACCCACTGCACGCCTATTCAACCTATGGAAAGTTTACGGTTAAACTGGTGGTAGAATCTTGTTTTAAGGGTAAGAAAGACAGTATAACCCGCGTAAAATATGTTAATATAGACAGCACCTATGATATTTGTAAGGCCTTTTTATTGCCAAAGTCTGGATCCGACAGCGCAGTGGGTTGTAAGGGTTTTGTATACGACGACGGGGGTGAGGGACTATACGGTGGCAATAAAATTGTTTCCTTTAAACTGTCACTTCCGGGTGCAGACAGCATTCGTTTCCGTTACAAAGTATTTGACTACGAGGCGGGTTTCGACTCACTTGTTATGTATGTCAATGCTGAGTTGGGAGCAAACCGTATTGGACAATATTCAGGAACCAGTCTGCCTTTTGAAGGATTGTGGAAGACCATTGTAGGGCATGCATTGATTTTCAAACAATACAGCGATGCTGCCTTGGAGGGAAAGGGGTTTAAACTCGAATATGAAGGACTGTTCAAGCCCTTGTCTGTGACATTGAATACCGACACAACAATTTGTTACGGCAATGTTGTAACATTACAGGCGACGGCATCGGGAGGACGCCAGTTCCAATACGCCTATTCATGGATTGGCAGTGGAACCACTGGAGGCGGATCCAGTCAGCTGGTAAAATCCCTTTCCACCCAGCAATACACGGTTGTGCTTTGGGATGGATGTTTGTCTAAAACCGCTACCGCTGACCAAGTGGTTTATGTATTGCCCAAGTTAGGGGTAGAAATCACGTCCATTGATACCGCTGTTTGTATTGGCCAGACCATGTATCTTTCTGCCATGGCATCGGGTGGAGATACGGCCAAATACAGTTATTCGTGGTCTGCGGGTCTTGGAAACCAAAAAAATGCCTTTATTGTGCTTACCGATACATTGCCCATCACACTTACCCTTTCCGACGGATGTTCTGTGAAATCAGCCATTGATACCAGTATATTGTTCACATACAGTGCATTGAAACTTGTAGTATCCAATGATACTATTTTGTGTTTTGGCAATTCGAGTGTGCTTACTGCCAATGTTAGTGGGGGAAACAGACTTCATGGTGGGGGTGCCTATACATATGATTGGAGCAACGGGATAAAGGCGGGTTCTATTTCCATTACACCTGCCAAAAGCACTCTCTATTATGTCGTCGCAAAAGACGATTGCTCTCCCAATGCCTACGATTCTATTCTCATAACACTGCGACTGCCCTTGTTTTTGAGCGCGGTAAACGATACGGTTTTATGCGACGGGCAATCCTTGCAGGTAAACCTTGTAGACTCGGGTGGAAATGCCTTATCGCGAAAAGTAATTTGGGAGAATACTGGGGTTAACGGCAACAATCCCGTGTTAAATCCGTTGGGAATTGGCAAAAAAGCCTACCGTGTATGGGTAACAGATGGATGTACCCCAGCCAATGATACCACTGAATTCACAATAGACAGACGGGCACCCCTTCGTGGGAGTATTTCCCTGAGCGACAGTATTCTTTGCTATGGCGATACGACCGTAATTCTTATGTCTGCTAGCGGTGGCAGAGCTGCCACGCTTTCTTGGACTCTCGATGCTATCCCCACCAATGTTTTTCTTAAACAGGATGCACCGATTGCCAGCCATACCTATCGATTGCTTGTATCGGATGCTTGCTCCCTTCCTTTTGCCGATTCAGTAGCGGTCATTGTGGCACCGGCAAAAATGGGTTTGAGTTTAACGGCCTTTGACTCTGCGGTATGTTTGGGGAGTAAAATTGGTTACCTCAGCGTGGCTGCCAAAGGCGGATTCTTGCCTTATACCTACCAATGGAATGATCCCCTACAGCAAAAAACTGCCAAAGCCACCGGATTGGGTAAAGGCAAGTATACGCTCAGGGTTTTCGATTCTCAAGGCTGCCGTGATTCTATCAACTTATTCATCAACGAATTTTTAATCAAGGTGAAATCTCTTGCCGATACGACCATTTATCGGGGTGACCAAGCGCGATTGTATGCCTACGGATTGCAGCGATTGAAATGGATGCCCAAAGAGACATTCCAAACGGCAGACTCTCTCAAAATAGTCTTGGCAAGACCCACCAAAAGATCGCAGTACACATTGTTTGCATCCGACATCAATGGCTGTCTTTGGCTTGATACAGTATGGGTCAATGTGGTGGATCCAGAATTGCTCCGCATTCCAAATTTGATTAGTCCCAATGGAGATGGTCACAATGATTTCTGGGATTTATTTGAATTGGCAGAATACGAAAAGCACAGCCTTGAACTATACAACCGTGCTGGGATATTGGTGTATTCCACTCCGGCTTATCAGAATGATTGGTCAGGAAAAGACAATGCTGGAAATGAGCTCCCAGAGGGCATCTACTTTTACCTCTTAAAGCACAATACCACCCTAGAGCAGTTGCGGGGATTTATCCAGGTATTTCGCTAAGAATTTCAAGGACTTTGTGTGTTAAATCGATAGGAGAGTCCAATTGCAATATAGTGCTGGGCTGCATTTTCTGTTAAGCCAATGCCACCAGAAATGTCGGTCATTAGGTTATGGTTTACAAGGTAAGTAAGGCCCCCGTCTAGTCTATGATCTGGCAATTGGTCCGCGGCAAGGAAACCATAAAGTTCTGAATAAAAGGAAATTTTTGGAGATAAACCGATCCCGGTTGTCAAGGTGTATATATAGGTTTGTCCAGCATTTTTCCCGTCCCATTCTGCGCCTAAGTTATAGGCTAGGGATATATTTTTTGTCAATGTATGTTGCATTGTAAATCTAAATGAGGGGGCAATATAGGGTGTTTCAAGGCTGCTACTCCCCAATTTTGACGATGAAATATGTCCAATAAATGAAGTTTTGGGTCGGAACCCTTTTTCTTCAAGCAATGCTGTTTTAAAGCCAATTGTAATTGGACTCATGGCAATTTTTCCTTCAAAATTGCGATTGGCTGTTGTAAATTCTGTGATGATTCGCAGTTCTAATTTTTCATTAATGCCATACTTCCAGAGGCTGGATTGGGCACTGACCATGGTGCTAGAATTTTGTTTCTCGTTTAATATACCATTTTCAATTTGGATATATCGGGTTGGAGTAATAAAAGGGCATTCTGTTTGATCGGGCCGGTCTAATTGAATGGAAGGCAACGTTTGTCCAAAAAGGGTATTCGAAATTCCCCCAAGAGTGAGGATTGCCAGTGTAAAAGGGTAGTGTTTTTTCATTGAAGATGCATTGTTGTTTTGGTACTGTTTTGTATATCCGTACAAAGCTATAATTTAGATGGATGATAAAAAATTGGGGCGTAATAAAATATGCATGCAATTGGCGAAATACGGTGAGGATGTAATGCGCCGAATCCAAAAATTCATGTCTTTTTGAAATGCTTGGATGTTATAGTCTTGCGGGTGAGTTATGGATTTGTTTTTGAAAAACGCAACAGAGAATATCCAATCAATGCACTGCAGGTACTGGCCAGTAAAATAGAAATCTTACCCAATTCGATATGGTCTGGATTCGCAAAGGCCAGGTTGTCGACAAACAGGGCCATGGTAAATCCAATACCGCCCAAAATCCCAGCACCGAGCAACATCGTTTTGCTTATAGTTTCCGACAAACGTGCGATTCCAAGCCTTATGGCGAGCAAACTAAAAAGCACAATGCCCAAGGGTTTTCCGAGGGTGAGGCCAAAGAAGATTCCCAAGCTTTCTTGATTAAAGAGTTGGAAAACAATAGCGGGATTAATATAAATAGCAGTATTAGAAAGCGCAAATAAGGGCAAAATAATATACCCAACTGGCCATTGAATTCTGTGTTCGAGCCGGTAAGACAAGGTATTGGGTTTCCCATTTTGGAAGGGTATTGCAAAAGCGATAATGACCCCTGCCAAGGTTGGATGTATTCCACTTTGAAGCATTGAAAACCAAAGTAAAATTCCCACACACAAGTAAATCCACGGATTGTCATTCTGCTTTTTGTTGAGCCAATACAGTACGCCACAGATTGCCGCTGTATACACGATATACAGCCATTGAAAACCGCTACCATAAAACAGTCCGATAACGAGGATTGCCCCTAGGTCGTCGATAATGGCAAGGGCAACAAGAAATACCTTTAATGCCATGGGAACACGATTGCCCAAAAGTCCCATAATGGCAACGGCAAATGCAATGTCTGTGGCAGTAGGAATACCTGCACCTGAAAGTGTCTCAGGGGAATTGAAATTGAAAAGGCAATAGATCAGTGCGGGAACAATCATTCCTCCCAATGCACCCATTAAGGGCAGCATGGCTTGTTTGCGTTCACTGAGTTCTCCGATATACAATTCACGCTCGATTTCCAATCCCATAAGCAAGAAAAAAAATGTCATTAAGGCATCATTCACCCAACCGGTTAAAGAGTGTTTAAGGTGAAATCCTCCTATTTCTGTGCCGATTTCTGTATTCCAAAATGCGCGATAGGATTCGCCAATCGAACCATTGGCCAAGACCAAAGAAAGAATCGTACACAGTACCAATAAAATCCCTGCCGATTGCTGACTTGCAAAAAATTCTTTGAAAAGCGTGGTGAGGCGAATGGGTTTCCGAACGGGTTTCATTGGCTGAACAAAAATAGGCATAACTTCGTATTTAAAATGGGATTAGACGAGATATATATGCTGCGTTGTTTGCAATTGGCTCGTCGTGGGATGTCCAGGGTAAGTCCCAATCCATGGGTGGGAGCGGTTCTTGCAAAGGATTCTGAACTTGGAGCCAAGGCGTACCCCAAACTTGAAAAGATTCTTGCTGAAGGCTGGCATGCCCGTTTTGGGGAGGCACATGCAGAGCAGGCATTGCTAAATTCACTGCCTGTCGATTTTGATTATTCAGGGACCACTTTATATGTAAATTTAGAACCTTGTGCGCATGTTGGCAAAACACCGCCTTGCGCCAATTTGCTGATAGAGAAAGGAATTCGACGCGTTGTTGTGGGTATGCTAGATCCCAATCCGCAGGTTGCTGGCAAGGGAATTGCCCTGTTAAAATCGGCTGGAATAGCGGTTGAATTGGGGGTTTTAGAAAAAGAGTGTATGTTTTTTAACCGCCGGTTTGTTGTAAATCAACTGTTTGAAAGGGCGCATACCATGCTAAAATGGGCCGAATCTTCCGATGGTTTGATGGATGGAATTGACCCAAATCGCAGTATCATTTCGGGTTCTGATGCCCACCATTGGGTTCATGAACAGCGGGCGATGGTAGATGCAATATTGGTTGGCATAGATACGTGGCAAAAAGACAAACCCAGGCTAAACATTCGCCATGGATTGCCAGGGGCAATGGAAGCCAATATAGATTCGACCCATCCGCAAAAGAATCCCGTTCGTGTGGTGTTGGATCGCCATTTACGCGGGCAGTATGACAAAGAGTCTTTGGCCAGATCGGATGGAAATTTGCTCATTGTATACGAAGAAGGCGCCGCCATCAAAGCCTACGGTGCAACAGCAAGCAAAGGAACAACAATTGATTGTAACGGTGCACTTCCTGACGGCGTTACAACCATCACCAAAACAGGAAAAGACATCAAATCGGCAGAATCACAAGCCTATTTATTGGAAATGCCAAAGCAATATTCAATGCCAATGCTCATGAAAGTCTTGCTTGAATTGGGCATTGCATCGGTGATGGTAGAGGGTGGAGCAAAGGTTTTGGCAATGTTTATCAATGATGGATGTGTAGACGAGGTTCATATTTTGCGGAGCCAGACGGTATTGTTAGAAAAGGGATTAAAGGCCCCAGAATGGACAGGCCCAGCGTTAACCCAAGAATCTACAATGGGAAATGATGCGCATTGGTCTTGGTACAGTAAAGCATCGGTATCGTAGTGGTGGGGAGATTTTGGTCCTTCACGGGGAGGGGGATTTGATTGTTGGTAAGGACCACAAATCGGTCGGATTTGTTGTCAAAAATTCTACAATTCCTCCAAAGAGCGATTGCCTTTGAAACGGCTTTTGGGGGCCATTTTCTTCTTTCGTGGACACCCTCAACAGATGTGGGTTGAAGAGGCGTGAATGTGTATGTCTTCAAATTAAATTTGTTTTGTCGTTTAATATATTTAGCCTTGAAAAAACACAGTGTATTTTTTGCCATTACAGCAGTGGGTTTTTTACTGTCCTCATGCAGTAGTATAATCGTTGCTAAACGCTACCACAATTCGGGTTTTGCTATTTCTTGGAATGGAGGGAGAGGAGCGATATCAGCAAAGAAAAAAGTAGTTTCTCAGACCCAAACACCTTCTACATTCGCTGTCGACAAGAATTTTTCTAGCGGTGCAGAAAGTATGCCTGTTCAAGACGCCACCGCATCAACCCCCCAGAACCCAATTGGCTTGGGAGAATCAAAACAGCAGAATTCCGAGATATGGTTGCCGTCCGGATTCACCATCACAGATCCAATCAGCACCACAGATCCAATCCTTCGCATTGTAGAACCTCAGCGAATGGCTGATCATGTGCGGCTTCTCCAACCGGGTGTTCGAAATTTGGGTATTCGCAACATGGGTGTTCGAAATAGGGGGCTTCCAAATTTGGGTTTGCAAAACAGAGTCATGCAGACAACAGAAAAACAGCATTTGCTATGTCAAAAGACTAGAATATCGCAGTACCGGAAAGCCAAAAAAGGGTGGTTTTATTCCATAATGTCGGTTTTGCTCGGATTTATGGGCTTTATTCCCATTGTAGGGTGGGTTTTTGGCCTTGCCGCCATTTTTTTTGGATTGCTTGGCCTCAATTCCCTGCTCGAAGTCTTGGCATTAATAGGCATTGTATTGGGTGCATTAGCGGTTGCTTTCGCACTGATCAATATTTTGGCGCCCGCACTATCACTCATTATTGGGTTATTGATGCTTGTTTGCATCGCCTACCTTATATATGTGTGTTTTTTTCAGTAATTTATTTGCTGGCGTTTTACTCACACAATCACCCAAAACAAACCGACAATATTGAATGGTTCGGTTCATGTCCAACCACATTGTTTCATAAAATGTTTTTATTTGCAACACGCTAGGTATAGGATTCATTGCATATATATCCCGAACGATTTCTTCCATTTTCAGGCCATCGCGTTCGACTTGCTTACAAGTGCTTTCAAAAAATAAGGTGCTGTCTGTCTTGAGATGAATGAATGCAGTGGGAGGGGCAATCTGTCTGTATAGATTCAAAAACCTGAAACTGCTCAGGCGTTTTTTCTCTTTTTGGGGTTGGGGATCGGGAAAGGTGATCCAAATTTCGGAAACTTCATTTGGCGCAAAATACGATGTTATGGTGTCGATGGGAATGCGTAAAAAAGCCACATTCGATAGTTTTTCTTCAAGTGCAGTTTTGGCACCCCGCCAAAGTCTATTTCCCTTAATATCGATGCCAATATAATTAATGTGCGGATTCATTCTTGCTAAACCAAGGCTGTAATCTCCTTTTCCACAGGCCAATTCCAATACGATGGGGTTCGTATTGCCAAAAAGGGAAGCCCATTGACCTTTGCTTTCCACTGCGGCAGAATAGGCATTGGGAAATGATTCGTATTCAGAAAATTTGACCCGTTTTGATTTGCCCATTGCGATTGCAAAGAAAGCAGTTTTTTAGAAAATATCAATTGAAGGGTCACATGGTTATAGCATACATTTTTTTGCAAGAGCAAGCTTCATTTGAATCTCAGAGCAGGCTTTGAACACCCTATTTCTCCCATGTAATAAACTTCTTTTTTGCTCCATTCACAGCTTCGCAACCGACTATTCTTGGGTGCAATGATTTACCAAAAAAATCCCCAACTTTGTTGTGTGCAGATTCACCATTCAATTCAGGGCATATCGGGTTGGGCAGATTTGTCAAAGCCACTCGATATTTCTCTTTCGACAGGACCGCTGGGCGATAATCCGAATGCGTATTCTATCAACGAAGCATCGTTTAACCCAATTCGTGTGGGCGATTTTATAGGAAGTATTGCCATGGGGGGGTCTGCCAATTGTGAGGTATTAACCCTTTGTGCTCACGGTAACGCTACACATACAGAGTGTGTTGGACACATCACCAAGAATCGCATTGGACTGGGTGATGTGTTGAAACAATTTTGGTTTTCGGCACAGTTGATCAGTATGACCCTTTCTGATCGGGGATTTGTTTCTCTGGGGGATGCCAATCAATGGAATTTGTTGGGCTGCGATGCCTTGGTAGTAAGAAGTTTGCCAAATGGAAAGGATAAAAGATCGCAAAATTGGTCTGGAAATGAACCCCCCTATTTTACACCAGATGCCTTGGCGTATTTGCGTGATTTAGGGATACAACACCTACTCACCGATTTTCCGAGTGTGGATCCAGAATCAGACGAAGGGAAATTACAGGCGCACCACGAATGGTGGGGACTTCCCCAGCGCAGTATGGCTGGAATTACAGAAACAATTCCTTTGCAGCATCCGCGGTTCAGCAGCACAATCACAGAATTAATCTTTGTTCCTGATTCCCTTTTTGATGGGGTTTATATGCTCAATTTACAAATTCCCAATTTGTGCACAGATGCCGTGCCTTCGCGTCCTGTATTGTATGCGTGGAACACGGATAAACAATAATTATTGCGGGCGATGACGAATGAAAAGTGGCTTTATTTCTGTAATATACTGCTGTCGCGTTTAATCAATGCGGGCCGCGGCCAACCCATTATACCCAGGCGTATTTTGTGTGTAAAATGGGATGAGATGGGAGACATGGCGGTGTCAGTCCACGTTTTTGAACTGCTAAAAAAACAGTTTCCCGCTGCCGAAATCCATGTTTTGTGTAAGCCCGCTGTTGTTGGATTGATTGCGAATGATCCCCATATAGACAAAATACTGTCTGCAATAGAAGAATGGAAAGAACCCTATGATCTGGTAGTTGAATTGCGGGGAACGTGGAAAACATTTTGGAAATCCCTGCGTAGTAAAACCATGCCGAAATATCGTTTGGATCGGGGTTGGATTCGGTTTCGTCAACGGAAAAATCAGCCACACGAGGTCTTAAGCAATTATAGAATTATTGCTCCTTTGCTGGGGTCAGGGGATGGTTTTGACATAACAAACACCCTTACTGTCGTTCAGCCCAGATTGCATCCGTCGGCCCATGATATTGTATTGGCCCAAGATTGGGTCGCAGATTTGTCTCAACCCACATTTGCCATTATTCATTCGGGTGCGCGCAGCGCCCTTCGGCGCTGGGCACCCGAACGATTTATTGCCCTCTCACAATGGTTACTGGCCGAAAAAAACCTATTGCCTGTATGGATTGGAACCCCCGATGAAGAACCCTATATAGAGGCTATGTTGTCTGCGGGTGGGTCGGGTGTAAAATGGATTGCAGGCAATGGAAAATCTGATTCCTTGTTGGCATTGTATGCATTTATAGAAAAATCTTCCTTGTATGTGGGAAATGAAAGCGGCCCTTTGCAATTGGCAGATATCGCAGGAGTGCCATTGTTAGCCATTGTTGGCCCTGGTGTTCCCAATGTGTTTTATCCACGCTCCCTTCGGTCGCGCGTCTTGCACGAGATTCTCGAATGCAATCCTTGTGATCAAATTCATTGTGTTCGTCCGAACGATCGTTGTATCGACAAAATTTCTGTGTTACAGGTTAAAAATGCTGTTGAATCGGTGCTTGCTTAAATCATTGCTTGCTTAAATCGGTATTTCGAATTGTTGACAAAGAATTAGGGGTTTTATCGTGGTTCGGGCTTCTATAGGGTTTCCATAGGTTTTTTATCGGGAAACAAAAAAACAACAATCATTCACTATCTTCGAGCAAGATGAGAAAGGCGTTTGAGATAACTGTTTTGGGCACCTCTTCTGCTACGCCAACCAAATACAGTCACCCAAGTGCACATTTTGTAAGATTAGAGGGCACGTATCTTTTATTGGATTGTGGGGAGGGAACACAAAGACAATTGGCGCGCTATGGATTGCGAACCCTCCGTATTTCCCATGTATTCATTACCCATTTACACGGAGATCACTACTTTGGTCTTCCGGGCTTAATTAGCTCTATGGCGCTATTTGGCAGAACAGAGCCCCTTATTGTGGTTGGCCCAGCGGCTTTGGAAGGTATAATCACCAGCATACTGAAAGAAAGTGATGCACATTTGCCTTATCTTCTGAAATTTATAAAGACAAAAACCGACGCAATACACACACTCATTGAGAATGACAAATTTGCAGTTGTTACGGTTCCCCTCCAACACCGCATGCCTTGTACGGGATTTTTAATCAAAGAACTAGGCCCAGAGCGCCATCTCAATGTGGATGCCTGTATCAAATATGGGGTTCCTGTAGACCAGTATGAAGCCATTAAAAGGGGGGCCGATTGTCTCTCGCCCCAAAAAGGGCTCATCCCAAATCAACATATTTCTTTGGCAGGTCATCCCAACCGAACCCTTGCCTATATTACGGATACGGTATACGATACCCGCTTGGTAGAGATTCTTAGGAATGTAAATTTACTTTACCATGAAGCCACTTTTTTGCATGAACTAAAAGAAAGGGCCGCAGAGACATTTCATACAACTGCCCTTCAAGCAGGACAAATAGCCAAGGCGGCAGGGGTTAAGGAATTGTTGATTGGTCATTTTAGTGCCCGGTATAATGATACGAGCCTTCTATTGGAAGAAGCACAATCGGTTTTTGCGAATACCCAAGAAGCCGTTGAGGGCAGAACATATTCTGTTCTATAAATTCAACTGATTGATTAATTAAACACTGCCAGTTTTGGTGTAAAAGACAATTGTAGTTAAACGATTTGGCGCCGTACTTTCGTTCATTCATAATGGGCAAGCACAAATCAAGTAAAGATTCCCGGTCAGATTTCCTGCGTGACAATGGTGACCGAATGGAAAAAGTGTCGGCCAAGGATATTTGGTCTGCGATTACGCTTCAGCATCCGCCAACCCGCAAAGTGGTGGGATTTTTCATGATTATCATGTCGGTTTTGATGGCCATTGGGTTTTTTTCCTTTTTATTTACTGGTCAACGAGACCAAAACCATACGGCAGGAACCATTCACAATTCGATGGGTTATTTTGGATGGGCTTTGTCATCTTTGTTTATTGAAAAGGGCTTTGGATTGGCCGCATTTTCCTTCCTGCCGTGGATTACTTTCTGCGGATTGTATTTGTTGTTCGATTACCGTCCATTCTCTCTTTTGCGCATTGCAATTCATACCCTTTTGTTTTCTGTATGGTTTTCATTGAGTTTGACTTTTACAATGGGGTGGTTTGAGAGGGGTTGGTTTCCGACGGGGGGGGTATTTGGCGATAGCGCAATCACCCAAATTAAGGGTGCCATTGGCAACTTGGGCACATTTTTCTTTTTGGCTTTTTATGCCATTGCCTATTCTATATTTTTCTTTAATGCCAATCCATTTTCGAAAATAACATTCAATACCCACGAGGATGAAGAAGATGATTTGATTCTCAATGATTCCCGACATGCCTCAATCATCTCCGAAACAGACACGATGGAAGACAGTGGTTTTGAACCCAGTGTATTTGAGGATTTTGATACAGACAAAATGGATGCCGATTTGGTTGAAGTTGAATTGCGCGATGACGACATCTCCCTCACCCCTGCACAGAAGGAGGCCCTTTCAAACATATCTATTAAGTCGGTTTCACCCAAGGATGAATCAAACCCATCCGATTCCAGTTACATTCACCATGGAGAACCGGTTCCATTTTCTGATGATGATGATGGGTTCGAAGATGCAGAAATGGGCAATTCCGATACCAAGCCCACAAGCAATTCGGAGGCAGTGGTTTCGGGTACGGGAATAAATACTTTGCTCGGCGATGATGGGTTTAAGGTAGAGGTTATGAACAGCAACCCAGAGGATGGGGTGAAAGAAAATATGGGTGACAATTCTATCAGTCGGATGGGTTTGGATACCCAATATGATCCCACTGCCGAATTGAGTAAATATGTTTTTCCAACCCTTGATTTGCTTCAAGAATACGATACAAAGAAGCAAGAAGTTGACATGAATGAGATCCAGGCCAGCAAGGACTTAATTCTTGAAACACTGATAAACTATAAGATTGGTATCGCGCATATAAAGGCAAGTGTCGGTCCGACCATTACTTTGTATGAGATTGTGCCAGCCCCTGGGGTAAAGATCTCAAGGATTAAAAATTTAGAAGACGATATCGCACTGAGTTTGGCGGCTTTGGGCATTCGCATTATTGCACCAATACCTGGCAAGGGAACCATTGGTATTGAGGTTCCCAATAAACATCCAGAGATGGTTTCCATGCGCAGTTTGTTGTCTAGTAAGAAATTTCAGGATTGTGATTTTCAACTGCCTGTGGTTTTGGGGAAAACAATTTCCAATGAGATTTATATAACCGATTTGGCAAAAATGCCCCATTTGCTTATGGCGGGTGCTACGGGTCAGGGGAAGTCTGTCGGTCTCAATGCAATTTTGATTTCCCTGCTATACAAGAAGCATCCAGCGTACGTAAAATTCGTGTTGGTGGATCCCAAAAAAGTCGAACTCACTTTGTTCAACAAGATTGAGCGACATTATTTGGCCAAGTTGCCTGGCGATGGAGAAGCCATTATAACCGACAACCACAAGGTGGTGAATACATTAAATAGTTTGTGTGTAGAGATGGACAACCGCTACAAATTATTGCAGGATGCCCTGGTTCGAAATATTGTTGAATACAATACAAAGTTTTTAGCACGCAAATTGAATCCCAACGAAGGGCACAGATTTTTGCCCTATATCGTAGTTGTGATGGACGAGGTAGCCGATTTGATTATGACTGCTGGCAAGGAGATAGAGATTCCGATTGCCCGTTTGGCACAATTGGCAAGGGCCATTGGGATTCATTTAATTTTGGCTACCCAACGGCCGTCGGTGAATGTTATTACCGGGATGATCAAGGCGAATTTTCCTGCACGGATTGCATTTAGGGTATCGTCTAAGATTGATAGCAGAACCATATTGGATAGCAACGGCGCCGACCAATTGATTGGCAGAGGCGATATGTTATACAGTGGTGGCAACGAGGTAATCCGATTGCAATGTCCATTTGTAGACACACAAGAAGTGGAGAGAATCGTAGACTTTATTGGAGAACAAAGGGCGTTCTCTACAGCGTATTTATTGCCTGAGATAAAAGAAGAAGGCGGTGTTTTATCGGGGGATGGTTTTGATTCTGACCAACGCGATCCTATATTTGAAGATGCTGCAAGGATAGTGGTTCTCAACCAGGTTGGGAGTACAAGTATGATACAACGAAAATTAAAGATTGGGTATAACAGGGCAGGCCGTTTGATGGATCAGTTAGAAGATGCAGGTGTTGTAGGACCCAATAATGGAAGTAAAGCCAGACAAGTATTGATTCCTGATGAATACAGTTTGGAGCAATTTTTGAATAATTTGTAATATAAAAAAGAGAATCACAATGAAACAGACCCGCCTATTCGATTGGCTATTCCTTATTCTAAGCTGTGTGTTTTCGGTGGGTCTTTTTGGCCAAAGTAAAGGCGATGCGAAGTCACAGGCAATTTTGACTAAAGTTACTTCATTGTATAAATCCTATGCCACCATTAAGGCATCCTTTTCAATTACCACTACTTCCAGCAATGGGAAATCATTGGTTGAGAATGGGACTATTTGGCTCAAATCAAAAAAATTCAAATTGGATTATGCATCGCAGGAGATTTTTTGCAATGGTGTTTATACCTGGACATACAGCAAAGAAGACATGGAATTAACCAAGGAAGATGTTAAGATCCGAAAAAATAGCATTAGCCCAGCCGAAATTTTTAGCTTGTACAAGAAAGATTTTAAGAGCAAATATGATGGCCCGATTGTCCGCAACAATAAAAATTACGATGTGATTTTATTGACACCATCCAAAAAGGTAAATTATACCTATGTCAAATTGGAAATTGACAAGACTTCTAAAAAAATACAACGCGTAATACAGTACTTTAAAAATGGAACTGAGATCGCCATTGAAATTGCAAATTTTATTCCAAACCCCCCTTTAGAAGACGCATTTTTTTCTTGGAATCAATCAGTCCACAAGGATGTAGTTTTGGTTGATTTAACGAAGAAGAAGTAAGGGAAAGCGTTTATTATTTATAGATACACTTGTAAATGCGGCAGCGTTAACCCAAGAATCCACAATGGGAAATGACGCGCCACTAAAATCCCAAATTTCATTTTGCAAGATGGATTCCATTTGAAGAATCAATTACAACAGCAGTTTTTGGTTCTTGTTTCAGGAGAAGAGTGATCGATACGATGCATTGACTGTATTGAAAAACCGCGCTTCAACAATACTTGTTCTTTCAATCCACCGCGGTGTAATTAACGCTTGTTAAGAACAGCCAACAGGGTTTTTCCGATTTCTGCAGGACTATCCACTACGTGAATACCACACTCAGCCATGATGGCCATCTTTGCGGCTGCTGTATCATCTTTTCCTCCAACAATTGCTCCGGCATGCCCCATTCTTCGACCTGCAGGGGCTGTTTGTCCGGCGATGAACCCAACAACGGGCTTGGTGCCAAATTCTTTGATCCAACGGGCTGCTTCTGCTTCCATTCCTCCGCCAATTTCTCCAATCATTACAATGCCTTCTGTTTCGGGATCATTCATAAACAATTCAACCGCTTCTTTGGTCGTGGTTCCTATAATGGGATCACCTCCAATGCCTATAGCGGTGCTTTGCCCCAATCCCAATTTTGTGAGTTGGTCAACCGCTTCATAGGTAAGGGTCCCAGATTTAGAAATCACGCCAATACTCCCTTTTTTGAAAATAAATCCTGGCATAATCCCAATTTTGGTTTCGCCTGGAGTAATGATTCCTGGGCAATTTGGACCCACTAACCGACAATCATAGGATTTTATATATTCACGAACCTTTACCATGTCTTTGATTGGGATTCCTTCGGTAATACATACAATGACTTTAATTCCTGCCTCTGCTGCTTCCATAATGGCATCTGCGGCAAAAGCTGGGGGTACAAAAATAATACTTACATCGGCAGCAGATTCCCGAACTGCGTCTTGAACGGTATTGAAAACGGGTTTGTCTAGATGGATAGTTCCACCCTTTCCTGGGGTTACGCCCCCGACTACAGTGCTTCCATATTCAATCATTTGTTGGGCGTGAAAGCTGCCTTCGGTGCCAGTAAAACCCTGAACGACAATACGAGAATCTTTGTTAACAAGTATGCTCATGGTAAAAAATTGCAGAGCAAAAATAGGGGAGGATTGTCCTTATCGCAAGGAGAAAAGGGTTTATTTATTGATTGCAGCGATCATTTCTTCGGATAGCGGTTTTGTACCAGAAGGGAAGTATCCAACGAGGTACCCCTCTTCATTCACCAAAAATTTGTTAAAATTCCAACTTACTGAGGCATCCATTGAACCATTTTGGGAACGGTTACATAGCCAGGTAAAAAGTGGATGTTGTTTTGATCCCTTTACATCAAGTTTTTCGCTAAGTTGGAAGGTAATACCATAATTCATTGTGCAAAAGGCAAGAATTTCCTTTTTATCACCCGGCTCTTGATCCATAAATTGGTTGCAGGGACAGCCTATGATAACCAGTTTGTCGCCCATTTTTTCGTGAAGTTCTTGCAATTCTTTGTATTGAGGCGTATACCCGCATTTGCTGGCAGTATTGACAAACAATATTTTTTTGCCCTTGAAAGAAGCAAGTTTTATTGGGGTGATTCCATCTATGGAGGTGAGGGCTATGCTGTACAATGAGGAGGGTGCATTGTGTATTTTCATGGGGTCTATGGTTTTGGATTTCCCAAAAATGCAGGCACTTAATAGGGTGCCAACTGCACTCAAAATAGAAATTAATCGAAAATGTTTCACGTTGTTTAAACAAATATAATATCATTTGGTTTTGTGTATTTTTGAAGTGTGAGATATAGTGTGTTTTTTTCTGGTGTTTTATTTCTTTTTATTTCTTGTAAAGAGGAACTCCCCGGAATCATTATGGTAGATGAAGCGAAGCCCCTTTTGGATACTTCCTATCTAATGGCCATTCCAACAGCATCGGCCAAGAAAGTATTGTTGTTTGATATTACAGGTGTTCGCTGTAACAATTGTCCCAAAGCAGCTGTTGTGGCCAAAAAACTGTTGGCACTTACCCCAAATTCTCTGGTAGTAGTTGCCTTATACCCCAAAACCCCACCCTCTTTGACATTCCCCTGGGCAGGCTTTGACACAATGAGTACCATAGAGTCCGAGCAAATTGCAAGTGCTTTGGGTGGAATTGGTTCTTTGCCGTTGGGTTCTGTTGACCAGTTTACGTTTAATGGCAGTAAATTAATAGTCCCCAGTGATTGGGCCTCAGCCATTGCCCTGCAGATGGTCAAATCGAGTCCTTTCAACCTTCACATTAAAAGCACCTGGAATACCCCCGATGGAAGGGCACGTATCGAAGTCAAGGTGATCACCAATAAGTCTGCCACAGGAAACTATAAATGGGCAATGGGCATTACAGAAAACAGGGTTATTAGCAAGCAATCTGATGCAGATACTTCCAGTGGTTTTAGAGACGATTACATGCACGAACATGTGCTTAGGGCTTGTATTGGATCTTCTCTTGGTATAGAAATTGGCAACAATATGCCGGCAGGGTGGGTCCGCGAGAAACATTTTTATGTTCTTCCAAAAGCCAAGTGGAAACCGGAAAATTTGGATCTTGTGGTTTGGATTTACGATGCCAATACCAAAGAAGTTTTGCAGGTCGAAAAAGCCAAATTAAAATAATGGGTATGGGATGGGATGAGTCCATCTTGGGATTTAAACAGTATTTGCAATTGGAGCGTTCTCTTTCGCTAAATAGCGTGGAGGCATATGTTTCTGATATTGAAAAATTTCGTGTATGGTCTGAATCTTTGGGGTGTAATGGCCCTTTTGACACAGACAAACAACGCATACAAAAGTTTCCTGAATGGATTTCTGATAGGGGATTTCAAGCCACTTCACAAGCCAGAATCATCTCTGGAGTAAGGTCATTTTACAAATTTTTGGTGCTGGAAGACTCCCTTGCTGAGAGTCCGGCCGATTTTTTAGAACTGCCCAAAACGGGCCGTAAATTGCCCGTCGTCTTGAGTTTCGAGGAGATTGATGCAATGATTGTGGCAGTAGACCGTTCCCTTCCCGAAGGAGAACGCAATGTGGCCATATTGGAAACCCTGTATAGTTGTGGATTGCGTGTAAGTGAATTGGTTGGATTGGGCATTACCCAAGTTCATGCAGATGAGCAATACATCCAAGTGCTTGGCAAAGGCAATAAAGAGCGCTTGGTACCCATTGGCACAAGGGCATTAAAGCATATTAAAATATACATGAAGGAGTGTCGGATTCATATTCATGTGAAGCCCAGTAGCCGTGACATTGTTTTTTTAAGCAAACGCGGTGTCAAAATGAGTCGGCAATCTGTATTTTTATTCATCAAGTCATTGGCGATCAAAGCGGGGATTAAGAAAAATATATCGCCACATACTTTTAGGCACAGTTTTGCAACGCATTTGGTAGAAGCAGGAGCCGATTTACGTGCAGTGCAAGAAATGCTCGGCCATGAAAGTATTACAACCACAGAAATTTATACGCACCTTGATCGCCATTATTTGGCTGACACAGTACTCAAATTTCACCCCAGATCAAATTAAGAAAACCAGCGATTCCAGGTTTTTTTTCCTCGCATGAAATAGCCCAAAACAATAGAATCGTTTAAGGTTCCAGTTAATTCAGACAAAGTTTTCGAATGCGCATTGGGCAACAATTGTTTTTTTATTTTTTCAAATTCGAGGTGGGCCTTTACAATCTCTGAAATATGGATAAACTTGCCTTGCAATAGAAAAAATAGGCCAGCCAAGGCATCAAACAATTTGCGTTTTTTTATGATTGATTCGCGTTCACTTGGGTGAAGATTTTTTTGCAACATCAATAAGTTATTGCGAAAATTTAAAAATGTTTTTTGCGGATTTTTATTGGAAAGTGTAGCCCCGCCAATGTGAAATACCTGGCTATTGCCACAGCTCCAAATGGTATACCCAAGGAGTTGCAAGCGCCAACACAAGTCAATTTCTTCCATGTGGGCAAAGAATAAAGTATCCAATCCTCCGGCTTTCTCCCATGCTTCCCGTTTGATAAATAGTGCCGCACCTGTAGCCCAAAACACCTGTTTATTGCCCGTGTATTGCCCGGTATTTTTTTCGACATTTCCGAAAATTCTTCCCCGACAAAATGGGTATCCAAGTCGGTCGATGAATCCACCCGCTGCGCCGGCGTATTCAAATTGTTCTCGCTTATAATAATTGATGATGTGGGGTTGTGCGGCACCAAAATTGGGATCTCCTTCGGCCAATAATAGCAATGGTTCTAGCCATCCTTCTCCCGGAGTGGCATCGCTATTTAACAATACAAAATACGCAGCATTCAATTGGGCGAGGGCGGTGTTGTATCCGCCAGCATATCCAGTATTATTGTGTAAACGGATGAGCCCAAGTGCAGGGTAATTTTTAGCCACCCAATCGGCACTTCCGTCGCTGGAGGCATTGTCTACAACGCTTATGCTTACTCCTTCGATCTTGCTGTTGCGTATCAGTTCTGGCAAACACAGCGCAAGCATAGCCTGCGTATTATAATTCAACACAACAACATGAACAGTGGGCTTTGGTATTCGATTGACAGAGGCTAGCATTGCATACTGAGAACCTGGGTTAAGGCGATGACATACCAGACAATGCGGGTTTTTCGGGCTTTGTCTTGCTTGCTTTTTTGAAAGCGTAAAATACAAATTGGGGTTCGGGCATTGCCATTAAAAAGACACAGCATTTTTTCTTGGGGTTGCCATAGGTCTTCAAAAATCCTCCCAAACGTTCTTTTTGTATGATTCCAAGTTCTAAAAAACGCTCGACCGTACTCGCATTAATTGAAAAAGGAAATCCAAACTCGGTGCGATCCACAATCATTTCTCCAATTTTTGCTTCTTCTTGGTGGGCAAGATACATGGGGTATGGAGTATACTTTCCATCGATCATTTCGGTGCTAAGTTCTAAAAGCATGTCGTTTAGTGCCACAAGTTGTTTTTCAAGGGCGTTGAGTTGGGATTCTGCCTCAAGAGTCATTTATTTCTCGTTTTTGAGAATTTTGCTTGTGAATAGTTGATTTCCCGATTTGACTTGAATAAAATAGCTTCCATTTTGCTGTTCTTTCATTGGTATGCTTTGCCCTGCAGACAATCGGCCCTTGAGCACAACCTGTCCATTCGTATTGCTTACAGTATATTCTGCATTCAGCAGAGAAATAGTTGCATGTACCTCTACGGTATTATTCGTAGGGTTGGGGTAGCTTTTTAATTTCTCAACCTGCATGCGAAGATTAGAGGTTACGTCTACATACTTTAATGGCAAAGCAAACATTCCCCGTCCATGGGTAAATAAGAATAGGGTTCGGTCATCACGCATCTTAATTTCATGGAGGCAAACATTGGGAACCCGATAATCTTTGTTCCATGTGTTTCCACTATCAATCGAGTAATACAAACCAAAATCAGTACCAGCAAAAAATACGCGATCTGGGAAAAGGGGGTCTACAGCAAGCATATTGACAGGTAAGCCAATGGGTAAATTACCAGAAATGTTTTTCCATGTTCGAATTTTGCTTACGCTGTCAAGTCCAGTCACCCTCCATGCCCTGGGTTGATTGCTTATATTAGAAAGTGCTACATAAACAGTGTAGGGGTCTTTCGGGTGTACGTGCAATCCTTTGATATTGTCATTGGTAACGTTTGTAGGTGCACTGCTGTTAAAATTCACTTCTTTGCCAGCTAGGGCGAGTCCCGCATTTTCAATTTTGTATAATTGGGTAGATATTCCGCCAAAATACACCACGGGATTTTCTTGGTGGCTGATGCCGATGGCTTTGATTCCAGCGCGAATACTTTTATTCATGGTAGTCCATTCATCCCCCATATTGGTTGTGCGGTAAAGGAATCGGTTGGTTCGGTAAAAAACCATATTTTGGTCCATAGGATTCATTTCATACAAATTGATAAAATCTACACCATCTGATGTAAATGCGGGGTCAGTTATATTTACCGCAAAGGATGGATTCGTAGGATTAAAATTTGTCATTCTATGAATCGCATCGTTTTGATAGCTCATATAGGCAACGGAGCCGTCTTGTAATCCAATATGGCAATAAGCGCCATCCCCACCGAAAAATGATTGGCTTTCGAGGGGTTTGCTTGTAACATGTGTCCCATTGTCTTGAGATCCGGCAATACCAACCATCCCATTGGGCCCAAAACTTCCACAATAGAACTGGGTTACCTTATAGCCGTTATTTAGATTGGCCAGAATTTCAGTGCTTGTCCATCGGTATTTATGCAATCCGCCATCACTGCCAATGATAAATTCATTGGTTGATTTTGGAAGGTTGGCAAAACAGTGGTGGTCTGAATGCCCGTTAGCGATTGAATTCCATGTTTCCCCTCCATTGTTGCTGGTTACAATCTTGGTTCCCCCAAAAACCAATTTTGTAGAGTCTGTTGGGTGAGCTCCTAACATTAGGCAGTATGCTTGGTAACTGGCTCCGCCATTTGTAGGAGCTGTTTTTTCGGTCCAAAGAATACCCCCATTACTGCTTTTGTAAAATCGAATTGCATTATCACTAAATTCATATCCTTCAAACACAGCAAAAACTACGCTGGGGAATTTGGAGCAATAAGCCAATTGGATGCGTCGGTATTTTCCAGAACCGGGTGAATTTGGGAAATTTACAATTTTAAATGTGCCGGGATTTCCATTCGAGTCGCTGGCTATCACAAAACTCGACTGCATCGTGGCAATAATTCTTCCATTGGGCAAACAGACAATCTCGTTGATTTGGCTGTTGCCTCCTTTGAAGACATTAGCCCAAGTTTTTCCGCCATCTTGTGAGCGATACAAACCATTAGAATGGGTGCCTACAAATAAAGTTTGGCTATCAATTTTTGAATGTTCAATATCCCAAATCGCATTGAATCCTGCCAATTTGGTCGTCGATTGAATTTGTGTAAACGTTTTACCACCATTGATTGACTTGAACACCCCTTCTCCATCAACATCTGCGCTGTTTGCCCGGCTTTCACCGGTTCCGTAATACACTTCATCTGGATTATAGGGATTTGAAGTAATGCAACTGGGCATCATCGAAATTTGTTGTTCGTTGCTTGGTTTCCAGCTTAGACCCCCATTTTCGCTTCGCCACAAACCACCTGAAATGGCTGCAGCCAGAATGATTTTTTCATTACGTGGATCTATCCAAATACTTCTGGTTCGTCCGGCTACATTTTTTGGCCCGAGTTCAATGATTGAATCAATCGGGTTTTCATCGGCGCGTCTAATGATTTGTTGGGCATCCCATTTTGCCCATTGGGTTCTTAAAAAAGGGGGAATCTTACCATTGGCATCTTTTTTTTCTTCAAACCACTGTTTGTAATATCCTGGATGCAATCCATTTCCCGAATTCGTTGTGTCACAATTTTGTGAATCAATGATGCAAGAAATTACCATGATTGCCAGGCAAGGAAAACATATAAAAAGGATTTTTTTTGGCAGAATTTTAATCATTTAATACAAATGTAAAATAATCGTTGCGAAAAGAAATGAAAAAGCGAAGTATTCTTTTAAGCTCCAGGTATTAAAACTGGCCACTATTTCTTAAATTTGAATGACATGAAATTATTGCAACGCATATTTTTGGGGCTTATTTTCTTGGGACTTATTTTGTGTCTTCTGTGGGTATCACCCTATTCTTTTCTTTTTAAGGGAGTTCGACTTACCTATTGTATGGGGGAGAAGTCGGCCCATTACCTTGATTGGAAGTATTTTGATACCCGAGCGATACCCAACAACCCCAATCATATTTCCCAATGGCCGGTGGATTCCAATCGTTTCAATGTACGTTTGAGCAATATCCTGATGGCCAAGCTAGAAAATACCCATAGCGGCTCTTTTTTGGTATACCACAACGATACATTGGTCTGCGAAAAATACTTTGCCCCACTGTTTGCAGAAGAGCGGAGCAACTCCTTTTCTATGTCAAAAACAATTGTAACGATTATGGTTCAACAAGCGATACAGCGCGGAGAACTGACTTCATGGGATCAAAAAGTAAACAATATTTTGCCTTGGTTAAAAGGACCCTATTCCAATAAGCTCACACTCAGGCATTTGAGTACCATGTCGGCCGGATTGGATTGGAAAGAAAATTATTATCTGCCCATTGGGGTCACTGCCAAAACATATTATGGGTCGGATGTAGGCGGTGTTTTGCGAAGTATTCCTGTTGTCGAAGAGCCCGGTAAACGGTTTGTTTATCAAAGCGGAGCGACCCAATTGTTGGCCATGGCCTTGATGGAGGCAACGGGAAAACACCTGTCCGAATTGGCTTCAGAATATTTGTGGATCCCCATGGGAGCAGAGGCTTCTGCTACTTGGCAGCTCGACAAAAAAGAGGGTCAGGAATTGGCTTTTTGTTGTTTTGATGCCCGTGCGCGCGATTTTGGTCGTTTGGGTCTTTTGGTATTGCATCAGGGGATGGGCTTGGTAGACAGTGCATTTTTGGTAAAAGCACAGCAGCCTTTTCTATCGCCCAATTATGGACATTCATTTTGGATTGGCAAAACAGATGGGGGAATCAAATTTTCATATTTTCAGGGCTTACACGGACAGTTTATTTGTATAATGCCGCAATACAATATGGTGGTGGTTCGAACTGGAAACGGTATTGATAGGGGGCGCAGTGGGTCTAAGGTATTTGACTGTGTAAAAACCTATATTGAGGAATCGGTAAAGCAATTTGCTTCCAAATAATACTTTGCGCTCCAGTGCTTGGGACGTTCTATTTTGATCGATTCGTCGGCCAACCAATACCCAAAATCCCTAATAATATAATTGAATCCCAATGAAACCCTTCTTCAATGGCTATTGGTTCAGATTTTGCAATTCCAATTTTTGTATAACCTGCCAAAGATCATCGTTTCCAGTTTCAAAAATATAGGCATTTCCAATAATATCCACTTGCTTGAAGGGGTATTTTTGTTTGGCCCATTTTTGTGGTAACTCGAGTTCCATCATCAGTACTTTTTTGGGTTTGAACGCGATGCCACTTGCAGATTCTCGCTTGAGGGTTGGAAGAATCCAATGCCTTCGTTCATATTTACTCCGAATAATTGGGGTGGGTAATTCTTTGGCAAACTGCGGGAATCCCATGCTACCCGCCTCAATTACAAAATGATTGCCGATAAGAACAGCCCCAATTTTTTGTTTTTTGCAAATGGCCTGTAACTGAATGGCATCTTGTTTCAGTTGGTTCAGGGGATAAACCATTATGGGTATATAGGTTTTTCCGAAATATCGAATACTGCTAAAGTGCCAAAATGCAACGCCTTGGCATGCAAACAACAATGCAATGACAGGATATTTGATGTGCGGAGCGATGCGGTTTAGCCGACCTTCAATTGAAGATTTAAGGGGAGTAAGTGCCCAAAACCAAGCCCAGGAAAATGGCAGCGAAAGAAAAAATCTTCCATATCCAAAGTAAATATTTTCGGTACCATCTTGTGTTTTTTCAATGCCAAATAAGCACAATGGAAAAACCAGTAGTAGCAACAATATCCAAGGAAAGCGATGTAAATTCTTTTTTTTATGCGTTGTGGCATCCGTTTTTCGAGTCTGCACATGTTCGTTGGCGGTTCGCTCTGTGTTTGAATCTTCTATACCACGCCAATTAAAACAAAGTACTGTGATTAAAACAAGTAGAATCAAACCCAGAAGAGGAATTGGCAAAAAGGTGTGTTGGAATAAGTCGTTGGCGTGCGTGAAATTTGATTGCAGTGCCTTGAGACTAAAATTTACCTGAAATGTTTTGTGAATGATCCATTCGGGATGGCTTGATTTTACACAGTATAAAATAAAAAATAACACCATCGAAAGGGAAATGCCTATTTCGGGACGAGACCTCGATTTGGGCAGATAACCTTGATGATGGAATTGAGTTGGTTTGAAAAACAACAGTAAAATAGGAGGCAAAATAAAAATTGCATTCGAATTCTGTAGTATGCCCCATATACCCAAAACAATAGAGAGATTGCATAGAATAGGCCGAAGTAGACGATGCGGCACCGGTCTATAATACCTGTATACATTCCAGTTGGTATGTACCATTATGCTGTGAATAATGCGATTCAAACCCAGCGTAAATCGATCTTTCAATACCCACCCTCTTTTTCTCGTGATTGTTGGGTTTGGAAATGGATGAAGGCCATCCCCAGATGTCTCTCTTGAAGGGTTTTTGTTTTTTGCCTTGTAATTGGGTTTTTGGGCATCTTGGTTAAGATGGTTTGCCCTATGCCACAGGTAGGCGGCGAGAGATACCAAAAAGATGCCTTGCATAAATCCGCGGCTGATATATGTAGTTTGAAGCCAGGTGATGGGAAACAATAGACTTCCCAATAAAACCCAGGCTCCTTGAGTATAGCCATGATTTTTTATTGCGCAGCGTGAGATCCACCACCAAGGAAGTGCAGACATCAAAAAAGTTACCAGGGGAACTGCGCGATAGACCGGAATTCCAATCCAAATAAAAGGGGCTGCTAACCAAGCTTCTAAACCGCTCGAATAAAGCTGTCCGTAGAAAAATGGAGTATGCCATTCACCACGGGCAAAATCTGCAGCCATTTGCCACATAACACATTGGTCTGAATCGGTGTAATTGCCAGAGAAACAAATAAAAGCGAAGCAACGAAAAGTGATGAAAGCGACAAGTACCCCTGTGTAGAAGTACTTTTCGCCACCCATTAGAAAATATTTTTACGAATAATATTCAGGGCGGCACCTGCTTTGAACCATTCTATTTGTTGTTCATTATAACTGTGATTTACATCCATGCTTTCAGTAATTCCATGGGCATGGTGCAAGCGCAATTGCAGTGGCTTATTGGGTGAAAATGTGCAGAGTCCTATAATATCGATGGTATCGTCCTCTAGAATTTTGTTGTAATCAGATTTGTCTGTAAATGTCAAAGCCAACATTCCTTGTTTTTTAAGGTTTGTTTCATGAATCCGAGCGAAACTATTTACCAAAACTGCCCGAACACCCAAATGGCGTGGCTCCATCGCAGCGTGTTCGCGGCTAGACCCCTCACCGTAATTCTCATCACCTACAACCACGGTGCCGATTCCTGCCAACTTGTATGCGCGTTGGGTTTTAGGAACAGTACCGTATTCACCATTGAGTTGGTTTTTTACTGCATTGTCCTTTTCATTGAAAAAGTTAATCGCGCCAATGAGAAGATTATTGGAAATATTGTCGAGGTGTCCGCGAAATTTCAACCAAGGGCCTGCCATAGAAATATGATCTGTCGTGCATTTCCCTTTGGCTTTGATCAGTAATTTAAGTCCGATAAGGTCTGTTTCTTCCCACGCTGGGAATGGGTCAAGCAATTGCAATCGACTACTATTTTTGTCTATTTGAAGTTGTATACTACTGCCATCAGAAGCGGGAGATTGGTATCCGGCATTTTCGACTGCAAAGCCGAGTAAGGGCAATTCGAAACCTGTGGGGGCATCTAAGAAAACATCTTCTCCCTCTTCATTGGTGAGTGAGTCGGTGAGAGGATTAAACGTAATATCACCCGCTATGGCCAAGGCTGTAACCAATTCAGGGCTCCCAACAAAAGCAAATGTATTTGGATTGCCGTCGTTACGTTTTGCAAAATTGCGGTTAAACGAATGCACGATGGTATTTTTTTCTTGTTTTTCTGCACCCATTCGATCCCACATTCCGATACAAGGTCCGCAAGCATTGGCAAATACTGTTGCCCCGATTTGGTCGAATATACCGAGAAATCCGTCGCGTTCAATGGTATAACGAACCTGTTCGCTGCCGGGAGTGATTGTAAATTCTGCTTTTAATGTGAGTTTTTTATCAATTACCTGCTGGGCCAAACTCACTGCACGACTGATATCTTCATACGACGAATTGGTGCAACTTCCAATCAAACCCACTTCAATTTTTGTGGGCCAAGCGTTGGCGGCTGCCACCGCTTTCATTTTTGATATTGGGGTAGCCAAATCGGGGGTATAGGGTCCGTTAAGGTGGGGTTCTAGTTCATTGAGATTGATTTCAATGACTTCGTCAAAATACTGGCTTGGGTTGGCATATACTTCTGGATCGGCATTGAGGTGTTCACGAATGGTATTTGCCATATCGGCAATTGCTTCACGACCTGTGGCGCGGAGATAACGCTCCATACTATCATCATATCCAAAAGTTGATGTTGTGGCACCAATTTCTGCACCCATATTGCAAATGGTCCCTTTTCCCGTGCAACTCATTGCACTTGCGCCCTCGCCAAAGTATTCCACAATGGCACCCGTCCCTCCTTTTACAGTCAGAATACCGGCGACTTTTAAAATAACATCTTTTGGTGCGGCCCATCCGCTTAGCTTTCCAGTAAGGTGGATTCCGATGAGTTTGGGCCATTTAAGTTCCCAGGGCAAGCCAGCCATTACATCGCATGCATCGGCACCACCAACACCAATGGCAATCATGCCCAATCCGCCTGCATTTACAGTGTGACTGTCTGTACCGATCATCATTCCTCCTGGAAATGCATAGTTTTCAAGGACAACTTGGTGAATAATTCCCGCTCCGGGTTTCCAAAATCCCAGGCCATATTTATTCGAAACTGAGGCCAGAAAATCGAAAACTTCTTCACTCTCTGAATTGGCTTTAACCAGGTCTTCACCTGCACCCGTTTTGGCAATTACAAGGTGGTCGCAATGCACAGTGGATGGAACGGCTACTTTTGGACGGCCTGCTTGCATAAATTGAAGCAAAGCCATTTGGGCGGTTGCGTCTTGCATGGCTACGCGATCGGGTGCGAAATCAACATAATCTTTTCCGCGACCAAAGGGTTGTGGAGCGGCACCTTCCCATAGGTGTGAGAAAAGAATTTTCTCTGTAAGGCTCAAGGGCTTTCCCAATAATAATCGGGCAGCAGCAATGTGCTGTGGCATTTTTTGGTAAACGGATTGGATGAGGTTTAAGTCAAAAGCCATGAATAGGGATTATAAATAGATGTTTTCACAAATTTCGGAATTTTTCTCCAATTTTTTTTGGAAATCGGCATCTTTGTAAAGTGGATAAACCAAGGGTTATTTTGGGAATCGACCCCGGAACAAATTTGCTGGGTTACGGTTTGATTTCGATTGAGGAAAAAACCCCGATTTTATTGGGGTTGGGTGTCGTTCGTTTGTCTAAGGTAGGGGATGCGGGTGAGAAATTGCACCATATATATGAACGTATTACTGCTTTGATTGAGGGGTTTGATGTGAGAGAGGTAGCGATTGAAGCTCCATTTTTTGGAAAGAATGTTCAATCGATGCTAAAACTCGGTCGGGCCCAAGGTGTTGCAATTGCGGCAGCAATTGGCAAAAAATTGCCTGTGTTTGAGTACGTGCCCCGAAAAATTAAACAGTCAGTAGTAGGCAATGGAAATGCGAGCAAGGAACAAGTTTTTGCGATGTTGCATGCACAATTTAAGTTTGAGGAAAAACCCGAAACGATGGATGCCACCGATGGATTGGCTGTCGCAGTATGCCATTTTTATCAATTCGCACCCCGGGCTTTTGGAAGCACAAAAGGAGGTAATGGAAGCTTGGGAAAGGCTGGGGGATGGTCTCAATTTCTGAAAGAAAATCCCGATCGGGAGCTTTGACAAAGAACACGGAAACTTTTCTTTAAAAAACGTTTCTAGGTAGTTTAGCCCCGGAAAATGAAATTTCGGAAATGGGTATGCCAAGGCATTACATTCTTTCTACTACTTTTATGCCCAATAGGTCCAAGGCATGTCTAAGTGTGTGGGCGGTGAGGTAAGCCATTTTTAATCGGGTGTTTTTAGCAATAATATTGGTTTCACGCAAGATGTGACACCCATTGTAGAACCGGTTAAATGTTCTGGACAAATCGACGCAGTATTGGCAAATAATGGCCGGTGAAAATTGATTGGAAGCTGTGTTTATTTCGTTTGGATAACGGTAAAGTGTCTGAATAATTTCCACTTCTAGGGAATGTAAATCCTGCCCAATTTCTAGTGCTTCCCAGCCATTTCCTGCACCGCGCAAAATACTTTGAATACGCGCATAGGTATATTGAACAAAAGGTCCAGTATCGCCCTGAAAGTCGATACTTTCTTGGGGATTAAATAGCATTCGTTTGCGAGGATCAACTTTTAAAATAAAAAATTTTAGGGCAGACAATCCGAGTGATTCATATATGTTTTCGAGTTCTTCTGAATTTATGCCATCGGTTTTACCCAATTCCAGGGTTTTGGCTTTGGCTTCATCAACCATCTCTTGTACCAAGTCGTCGCCATCTACAACGGTTCCTTCCCTACTTTTCATTTTTCCACTGGGGAGGTCCACCATACCGTAGCTTAAATGGAACAAGCCTTGAGCATAGGGTCTACCCAATTTTTTTAGTATTAGAAACAAGACCTTAAAATGGTATTCCTGCTCGTTTCCCACCACATAAATACTTCTATCTACAAGGTGTTGTTTAAATTTGAGGTCTGCAGTTCCAATGTCTTGGGTAATGTAGACACTGGTTCCATCAGCACGAAGAACAATTTTTTCGTCAAGCCCATCATCACGTAAATCAATCCAAACACTGTTGTCTTGTTTGCGGTAAAACACCCCATCAGCCAGGCCCGCATCGATGACATCTTTACCCAATTTATAGGTATCAGATTCATAATAATATTGATCAAAAGAGACACCTAATCGTGTATATGTTTTTTCAAAACCACTGTAAACCCAGGCATTCATGGTTTTCCACAGTGAAATAACCTGGGGTTCACTGGCTTCCCAATCGCGGAGCATTTGCTGACAAGCACGCATCAATTCGGAGTGGTTGCGCACCAATTCTTTGATATCGTCCTTTAATTTCCCGATTTGTTTTTCTTCGGTTGCTTTCTTGAGCTGCTCAAATAGCAAAGCGTACTGCTCAGCAATGGGTTTTGGAGCAGCCCATTGGCCATTGATTGCCATTTCTATAAAGGGAAGGGTTTCTTCACGAAGGGCATTTTCAAACAGCACATAATATTTACCAACCAGATGGTCTCCTTTTGTTTGGCTCGATTCGGGGGTTTCTCCGTTTCCAAACCGTTGCCAGGCGACCATGGATTTACAAATATGGATGCCCCGATCGTTGACCAAATTGGCCATTACAACATCATGTCCGGAGGCTTTAAAAATCCTTGAAAGGCTGAGGCCAAGAAGATTATTGCGAACGTGTCCCAAGTGGAGGGGTTTGTTTGTATTGGGCGATGAGTATTCAACCATCACTTTTTCCCCAGCCCCCATTTGCGTATTTCCAAAGCTGGGATTATTCCAGTTTTGTTGCAAAAAATCGGCATAAATACGGGTACTAAGACTGATATTTAAAAATCCTTTTACCACATTGAATGCAGTTACCATACTTCCATGGGTCAACAATAGCGCCCCAATGGATTTGGCAGTATTTTCGGGTGTAGTTCTAGAAATGCGCAGCAGGGGAAAAACCACAAAGGTATAATCTCCCACAAAATCGGGATTGGTGCGCTCGATTTTGATAGGCTGGGGAATACTGCCATAGAGGCTGTTCACGGCATTTGCGATTTGGTCCGATAGCGCCTGTTCTAGATTCATTCTGTGGCAAAAATACGATTTTTGGGGTGGCTATGGGGCGGTCTTTCGATTTGGCTTGAGATTCGCCCGATTGGAAGTAGCAATTTTCCAAACTATTCGCGGGATTGTTGTTGTAACGTAACGGCGGTTTAATCGTGGTGGTAACCTGTGCCTTTGAGAATAGTCAAAGCGCGGTAAATTTGTTCAGTCATTACCACCCGGGCCAGGTGATGCGGAAAAATCCAATCGCTGAGTCGTATGCTGGGATATTCATTGCGCAATGTTTCGGTAAACCCATAGGCCCCTCCAATGGCAATAACAATTTTCCCGCGAGATTGAGATAGTGTTTTGTCTAAATAGTGGGCAAATCCTTTGCTGGTAAAAGATTTCCCCCTTTCATCACATAAAATGAGGGTATCACCAGCTTTCATAAATTTACGCAGTGTTTCGCTCTCTTTGATTTTTTGTATTTCTGGATCGGGGGTTCGGGCAGCCGGTAACAGCGCAATTTTTACTGTATGCATGGAAGCACAGCGTTTTAGATAATCGGCACAGAGAAAATCAATTTCCGGATTTTTGTGGTTTTCAATAGCGGCAACGACAATCACAATCGGTATGTATGCAAAAACGAGGATATTGTCAATGGGTGAACAATTGAACGTATCGTCTCAATTAGTTGTTTAGAATCTCAAGTATTTTATCCAACTGTGGCGTAAGAATAATTTCTGTACGTCGATTTTTGGCACGTCCTTCGGGGCTGTCGTTGCTTACAATGGGTTGTGTTTCTCCCCGGCCAACTGCCTGGATACGTTTGGGGTTCATCCCCGCATCCACGATGAGAATTCGGGCGATACTTGTTGCACGCAGCACACTCAAATCCCAATTGTCTTTGATAGATTCACTGCCCTTCATGGGAATATTGTCGGTATGACCCTCGATGGCCATTTGAACACTTTCATTCTTGTTTAGTACTTTTCCAATCTCAATTAAAGGGTCTCTTCCTTTGGCATCTACAACAATACTTCCGCTTGCAAATAGGAGTTTTTCAGGTAAAATAACATACACTTTTCCATTGCGGTATTCGACTTTGATATCCAGTTTTTCAAATCCTGCAAGGGCTTTTGCGATCGCTTCTTTGAGTTCGAGTACCGCTTTTTCTTTGCGGGTAAGCTCCGCTTCAAGATCTTTCACACGCTGACTGGTTTTTTCCAATTCTTTGCGGAGTTGTTCTAGTCGGGCGCGTTCTTCTTCCGCTTTGGCCAATGCAGCGTTTAGTTCAAGTTCTTTTGTTTGAAGGATTTTATTTTTGACATTAATTTCTGTTGCTAGATTTTGTCTTTGTCCATCGAGTGTTGAGCCTAGGTTACGGATATATTGGAGATTTTCCTCAAGTTGTAATTGGCAAGTTTCCATTGTGTCCTTGAGTTCACTGAGGTGTTTTTCTTTGGCCGATTTTTCGGCTTGAATTTCAGCGATACTAGACACCAACGAGGTATTTTTTTCGAGGCAATCAGCGTTTTTTCTTGCAAAGGCTTTTTCCATCTCCACTTTTGACGCTTCGAGGGTTTGAAATTGTTTTTTGCTTACGCAAGAGGTTATTGCAATCGCCAATGCGAATAAAATCCATCCGTATTTCATATTCTGCGAAGTTAGACAGCGCGCGCAGCGCGCGCGCTGTCCTTTATTCACATGTTGCCGAGAGTGGACACATACCGAAGGTCAATTTGTCATCCACAATGCCCAATCTTTATTTTGGTCACCCCCTTGTGTTCGGCGATTAAAAATTTAACTTGTAATAAAATAGGGGAAGAAAGCCCAATTGATAGGTTTCTCTGAAAAAGGGTTTTGTGTCTACATAGCTGTATTTTAAGACATTTTTCATATTCGTCACGTTCACAAAATCAAAAGCGATTTCATGGGATACGCGCTTGGCGTTGATTCTATAAGCAATACGTATATCGAATCGGCGGTAGGGAGATCCAAATCGCTTTGTATTCTTCAATGTGCCTATTTCAATATATTCGCGTTCATTCTTTGTAGCCACAGAATCGACAGGAGAAAATCTTCGTGCTCCGGCGAAAGTCATTTTGCCACCAATATTCAATGAGTTTTTGTTTTTAAATACAAATTCTCTCGCCACCAAAACATTGGCAGCATAATTGGTATTAAAGTCGCTGCTTCTCCATACGGTATCGCTTCCTTGGTATTGTGCATCAAAAACACTGAGTGAGGCCAAATAATAAAAGCCTTTGCTGAAAAATTTCTCAACGGTAAGCTCCATTCCATAATTGTATCCTTTGCCCGCATTTTGCAAACTATCGGGGAAGAATCTGCTGAATCCACTTCCAGTATTTGCCAATGAAAAGGATGAACTTTTGAGTTCAGTAGGCAAGTTAGACAGAGATTGGTAATAGGTTTCTACTTTAATTCTACTGGATTTTCCCAGTTGGTGATCCCAACCCAATACCGCATGATTGCTTCTCGACAATCCCATATTCATGTTATGGGGGGTATTGTTTCCAGGTTTTTGAAAGTAGTATACATACGCACTTTGATTTTGTGAGTGCATGCCCAATCCCAGATTTAATGCATCTCGCTTGGTGAGTTGATAACGGGCTCCCAAACGCAAAAGTGGACCACTGTTACTGGTATTGCTGATCTTTTTATCGGATACCAAGGTTTTTCTTGCCATAGGGGTATTGGCTGGATCGAATGTGATTGCATAGGTTTGCATTTGAATTCCAGCACTCAGAGTAATGGCCGGGGAAAATTTATACTTCCATTGTACATAGGGAATGAGCATGAATGCATTTCCATTGGCATTCCACCGTGTACTGAATTTCCAAAACAAGGGCTTGTCGGGATTAAAATTTAGGCCACTATCCAACAACGTAAAGCGGTATTCTGTTGCTTGTATTCCAGCCCGAATAGAACTTTTTGCAGAGAATTTTTTGTTGTAAAAGGCATGAACACCGTATGTTTTTGTGTCGAAAGTATATCCCATATTGGGTACCAAAGAATCTTGTTTGTATTGGAGAAAGGATTTTCCATTCCGTATAATCGTATTTGAAACATGCCTAAAAACGAGTTCGTGGTGTGCATTTACACTTTGCCATGTCATGGCAGCAGATACCTTGACATAGCTATTTTTATTCATATTGTACTGAAAGCCAGTTCCCCAAACGTGCATTTTCGAAGCAAAATACTGGTCGCGGTCATTGTCGCCATATAACTCGCTGCTGCTTTCTTTCTGGTTGCTGATATTGATATCAATCTCACTGCTTCCACCTATTCCAAAGAAACTTAGATTTCCTTTATTGTTTTTCAAGGGGAAATTTAATTTACACGAATAATCTTGGTAATTGGGCACTGCATCGGTTCCAATGGGAATTTTCAATGCACTAAACAAAGACAAAGTACTGTATCTGTAGGTTGCCATGTAACTGGCACTGCTTTTTTTGTTGAAATACCCTTCGACCAAAACATCAGCCCCTAACAAGCCAATTTGAGAGCTATACTCTCGTTTTTTATTGTTCCCATTGCGCAATTTTAAATCAAATGCGCCAGCATTAGCATTGCCATATTCGGCTGGAAAGGCCCCGGTAAAAAAATCCGAGTTTCCCAAGATTTTATTATTGATGATCGAAACAGAGCCACCGGTAGTTCCAGGAATCGCAAAGTGATTGGGGTTGGGAATATCAATTCCCTCCAATCGCCACAAAATTCCTTGGGGCGAATTTCCCCTCACTACGATGTCATTGCGGGAGTCATCTGCACCCTGAACCCCTGCGAAGTTAGACGCCATTCTTGCTGGATCTCCCCTGCTTCCTGCAAAACGATCTGTCTCATCCACGGTAAATAAACGGGCTGAGATTAGGGCTGCATCGTTGTTGGGTTTGTCTCCTTTAGACTTTGCTTTGATACTTACTTCACCCACTTTTTCTATAATTTGTTCCAGCTCGTAATGAAGGATGACCTCTTTTCCTGAGGTAACGACGATATTATTGGTTCCAAAAATTTGGTAGTCTTTGGCTTCAATGGCGATGGCGTATCTACCCACGGGTACTTCGGTAAAAACGAATTCACCTTTTTCATTGGAGGTGGTTTCGAAAGAGGCGGGTGGATTGGTGACAGGTCCTTCGAAGAATATTTTGGCTCCGGTAATTATGGACTGAGATTCTTTGTCGCGCAAGGTCCCCCGCACTATTTGATTTTGTGAAAATAACTGGATACCCAACATCAAGAGTGTAAAGAACAACAATGCTTTTTTCATTTTCGAATATATGCATATTTTAGTTCAATTTAGTTCGGAAAATCACAACTGATTCTAGAATTAGTAAGACAAATCGCATGTGGAATGCGTTTCTTTAAAAATTAGGACCACGATATACTTGCCTCCACGGTAGAAAACCATTTTGTCCGTACAACGCAGAATTTTGCATGCTATGTGCGAAATGGATGACGGGCGTTGGTATTGTATTTTTGTCAAACCCATCAAATTGCATGAAGGGAATGGGTAGACTTTACGCTTCTTGGTTTACAACCTGCTTTAATTCATTCACAAGTTGGTAGGCAGTTAGTGAAAGCGATGGGTCGGCTTGGAGTTTTAACCAATGCTTGTGTTTTAACCACCATTTCATACGAAGTGAAGGAATTCCATGACGGAAATAATTGGTAATCAGTGGATTTGCCCGAAGTGTAATATGTTTTTGGTTCATATTTTCCCACAAATAATTGATTTCATTTTCGATTTTATCAATCAACTGAATGCTGGAATCCATCTTCCCTGTTCCGTTGCAACTAATACAGACTTCTTGCGTAGCAATTTCGGTGGCAGGGCGAACCCGTTCGCGGGTAATCTGGACCAAACCAAATTTGCTCATCGGCAGAATATTGTGTCTCGCCCTATCGGTTTTCATAGCTGTTTTCAGCGTCTGAAACAATTCATTTTTCTTTTTTGGATCGCGCATATCGATAAAATCGATCACGATAATGCCACCCATGTCTCGCAATCGAACTTGTCGGGCAATTTCTTCTACGGCCTCAAGATTTATTTTAAGAACATTGGCCTCTCTGTTTTGTTGGTCGTAGGAGGTGCTGCCACTATTTACATCAACAACATGCAGTGCCTCGGTATGATCAATGACAAGGTATGCACCCCCACTGAAAGGAACATTGCGGCCAAATGAACTTTGAATTTGTCGGTTTACATTGAATTGGTCGAATAAACCAATTTTACTTTGGTGCAATTTTACAATTTTATCGCTGTCAGCATTGTACTTGGTCAGCGTCTCTTTTACAGAAGCATAAATTTCGGGATCATTGCTTATGATCTGGGTAAATGAATCATTTAAAATATCCCGGAGTAATGTTTGCAAGCGGTTTCCCTCACCCAGCACTTTTGTAGAAGTGGCTGCATTTTTGAGGGCTTGAATTAATGCGTCCCATTTTTTTACCAGTTCTCGCATATCTTTATCAAGCTCTTCCAGGGCAACACCTTCGCTAACTGTGCGAATGATTACGCCAAAATTGTGAGGTCGTATGCTGTCGGCAAGGTCTTTTAAGCGACTTTTTTCTTTCGGGTTGCCAATTTTGCGGCTAATCGATACGGTGTTATTAAATGGAACCAGAATAAAGTAGCGTCCAGGAATGCTAATATCACAGGATATTTTTGGTCCTTTATTGGCGATAGGCTCTTTGATTACCTGAACCAAAAGGGGCTCACCCACCTTTAATACATTGCCAATTTTCCCTGTTTTTACAATAGGGTCTTCGATACTAAACTGGTCTAAATTGCCCGATCGTGGATTTCCTGCAATGGCAGACTTTACCACCTTGCGGAGTGATTTGAGGTTGGGCCCTAAATCGAAATAGGTCAAAAAACCGTCTTTTTCACCGCCAACATGGATGAAGGCAGCATTGAGCGACGGGGAGATTTTTTTGACTTTACCCAAATAAAAGTCACCTACTTGAAAACCCTCAGATGAGGTTTCTCTGTGAAATTCTATGAGTTTGCGGTTCGAAAGAAGTGCAATTTCTACCCCAGCCGAACTTTTTTGTATGATTAATTCGTTGGACAAAATGCGGAATTAGGATGGCGAACCAATTTATTTCTTCTTGTGACGGTTCTTGCGCAAACGCTTTTTTCTTTTATGCGTTGCAATTTTATGACGTTTTCTTTTTTTACCGCTTGGCATATCTAATTTTTTCTTTTTTTATTGATTTGTTTTCTGTGTTTTTACTGCCAAGTTAAGGTAAACCTTTGCATTGACAGAATCCCCAATTTCACCAAATATGTCGCTCATTTCGAACAACCATCTAGAATTTTCGGGTTGCAAAGATATCAATTTCTCGCATTTTTTCAGTGCTTTTGGCCACTGTTGTGATTTTTTTAATAGATTTAAATGAATAAAATGGGTTTCAATATTGCTACTATCCGTTGCGAGTGCTTTTCTAAGTGTTCCTAGAAATTGCATTGGCGCTTTTAAATATTCACTTTGGTAAACGATTAAGGCATTCATAATTTGGGTATTTGAAGGTTGTTTTTTTAATCCAATATCAATATATTTTTTGCCCAATTGAAACAAATAAGCTGCAACGATTGGTGTTTCCATAACACTTGCGCCCGCAAATATGAGGCTTCTGGCAATTTCTGTTTCATTGCGATTGCCAAATTGTTCGGATAGGTCGGTTTGAAGCAGCGCAACCAAGGCCGTATTTTCTGTTTCTTCTGCCCAACGAAGAGCATGTTCTACGCTGTCTTTAGCAAAACTTCCCGGTTTACTGGTCAATACACGAGAGACGAGAGGACTGGGCTTGGATTTTTCAAATACCGAATTGAGGAACTCAATACGGGTGATTTCTTTCTGTGGGAGTTCATCACCAACGAATACGGGCTTTTCGCTTTTATCAATACGGGTTGTTTCCTTTGGATTAATTTGGGCCGACTTCCACCTATTGGCAATCAGTATGATTCCAACCAGGCCAAACAGCACCATGAACCAAACGCGTGAGTTGTTTACCACGCGACAAAGTTACACAATCTGTGTTAGAGGAGTGCGGTCAAAAATTTGCTTTCCTTAACTTGGATAGCAAATTCTTTGGCAGGTTTAAAGCGGGCTACAAAGTGGGCTGGAACAATCAGGCTTGTATTTCGCTTGATGTTACGCGCCACCTTGGTTTTCCTTTTTTTCAATTCAAAGGTCCCAAATCCCCTTAAATAAATGTTGTTACCAGCAACCATGGATGCTTTGGCAACCAAAAAGAAGTTGTCTATTGTGTCGGCAATAATGGTCTTCTCCAGACCAGTACGCAATGAAATTTCGTTAACGATTTCTGACTTTGTCATAATATTAGGGTGCAAAAAAAGTACAAAAGTTGTTCTTTTGCTACTGTTTATGGAAAGAGTTATCCCAACTTTGTTAAAATGGTATAAAATTACTGCAAGAAACCTTCCTTGGAGAGAGACAAACGATCCTTATAAAATTTGGATTTCTGAGATCATTCTTCAACAAACAAGGGTAGTGCAAGGGCTTGGTTATTACAATCGATTTGTGCTGGCATTTCCTAATATACAGGCGCTTGCCAATGCCAGCGAGCAAGAAATATTGAAATCTTGGCAGGGCTTGGGATACTATGCTCGTGCCCGAAATATGCACAAGGCGGCCAAGCTTATTCTTTCCGCGCACAGTGGGGTTTTCCCTACCAATGTAGAGATGCTTTTGGCCCTGCCCGGCATCGGAAATTATACGGCTTCTGCCATTGCATCTTTCGCATATGGATTGCCGGAGCCAGCCATCGATGGAAATGTAAAACGTGTGGGGGCAAGGTTCTTTGGACTGTATGAGCCAATTCACACAAGCCAATTTTACACCCAGCTACACGCAGTGTTACGGGTAGCAATTGTCCAAACCAACGCCAATATCTTTAACCAAGCGATGATTGAAGTAGGGGCTTTATTGTGTTTGCCCAAGCAGCCAAAATGCGAAGAATGCCCGTTAAATTCTCATTGTGTCGCTTTTTTGAATAAATTACAAAATCAAATTCCTGTTGTGGTACAAAAGCAAAAACCCATGGCTAAATACCGGCATTATCTCTGCCTACATCGGGGCGATACGGTGGCCATTCGGATTAGAAATGAGTCGGGTATTTACCAGCATTTATATGAGTTTCCTGCGGTCTCTCGCGAAGATAAATTGGACCACTTAGAGGCCATTTTAGCCCTTTTTGGAATTGTGGATAATATTTCAATAATTTCGAAGAAAACCTTCAAGCATCAACTCACGCACCAAACAATTTATGCAACATGCTGGTATTTGAGAATATCTGACGATAAGTTTGTTTCACCAAGTGATTGGGAATGGCATAACAAAGAAAGTATTGCCAATTTACCCATTCATCGATTGATGGAAAAAATGATTAAATTTACATAGCAGAAGAGAGATATTAAAAAACAAAGAACAAATATGATTAACAAAGTAATTTTAATGGGCCGGTTGGGAAAAGACCCTGTGGTTCGCAGGTTGGAAAATGGAAGGGTGGTTGCAAATGTGACAATGGCCACCAATGATTACTATACCAAAGATGGCCAACGCCTTGAAAGCACCGAATGGCATAACTTGGAAATGTGGGATAAGTTGGCTGATACGGCCGAAAAGTACCTAAAAAAGGCAAACTTATTATACGTAGAGGGAAAGATTAAAACAGACCGTTATACCGATGCCGATGGGCAGGAGCGACAGGTTCGCAAAATTCGGGTCAATAATTTCCAAATGATGGGTTCAATTCTGGGTTTGCGCAATGATGAAGCAATAACCCGCATTGATCAAGTAGGTGTATTGAGCGAAGATTCTACCAATAGCAGTGAAATAGCAGACAAAGTCCATGGGGACATAGATTCAGAATTCACCGCAGAAGATCAGGGTAAAGTAGATCTTAGAGATGGACTTGAAGATAGCGGAGGATTGTCATCTTAATGGATTATTGCATGTTTATGTATGCTCCTGGTTCGGCGAGTTCGATATGTTTACTGGGTATAATCAAGCACGTTGACGCATCCATGGTGCCCGAAATTGTATTGTATGGGTCTTTGATGGTGGTATGCCTGACAATTTCAGCGATTTGTGCAGCCTCAGAGAATGCTTTTTTTTCTCACAGAGAAAGTGATATTGAGGAACTTCGTTCTAGTATATCGCCCATTTCTAAGATTATTATACAGTTACTTGATCGCCCAAAGCATTTATTAGCCACTATTTTACTGCTCAATAGTTTGGTGAATGTTGCCTTTGTATTGATGTCTATTGTGTTGTCAGAAAGCTTGTTTGACTTAGGGGCTTTTCCGTGGTTAAAATTTTTTATTGAGGCCATTGTCGTGACCATTATTATTTTGGTGTTTGGAGAGGTTATGCCTAAGGTATTTGCAACCCAACACTATAAATCATCTGCCCGTTTCTTGGTGTATCCGATGCGGGTTTTTGTATCTATTTTATGGCCATTGACTCATTTATTGGTAAAGTTTGGTTCTGTGTTAGAGCGAAAGGTTAAACCCAATGCCAATGAACTTACCCCAGAAGAACTGAGCCGTGCCATTGATATGGCAAGTGATGAAGATGATGCCCAACAGGAAAAGGAAATTCTGAAAGGAATTGTGAATATGGGAAGTATTCAAGTGAAGCAAATAATGAGGTCAAGGGTCGATATGGTAGCCATCTCAGAGGATGTTCAGTACCATGCAGTATTACAATTAATTCGTGAAAAAGGATTTTCCAGAATGCCTGTATATTCCCAAACGCTGGATACAATTAAAGGCGTTCTTAATATTAAAAATTTGATTCCGCATCTTGACCAGACCAATGATTTTCAATGGCAGCAATTTGTTTCAACACCATATTTTATTCCTGAAAACAAGGCCATTGATGACACCCTTCAAGAAATGCGCAATAACCGCATTCACATCGCTATTGTGGTTGATGAATTTGGCGGTACCAGTGGCATTATCACCATGGAGGATATTTTAGATGAGGTTTTTGGTGATATGCAAGATGAGTTCGATGAGGTAGACAAGGAATTTGCAGAAATTAATAAGGGGGTTTATTTGTTTGAGGGAAAGAAATTGCTGGTTGATTTTATTCGTGAATTGGGCTTGCCCATTGATATATTTGACAATTTGGAATTGGAGAGTGATAGTTTGGGAGGGATGATAACGGAGCGTTTGGGCAGAATGCCCAAACGGGGCGATGCTATTGTTCTTGCGGGTATTGGTTTTACAGTTGAATTGGCAGATCAACGCCGCGTTAATAAGGTAAAAATTGACATTAATTCAGATGCCAAGATTTCTCGCTAAGTGCAGGTATGGTTTTTGTTTATTGTTGCTATTGTCTTGCGGCGGTGGCGGAACAGATTCGTATGTCCCCAAACCCAAATCGTATCCCAAAATAGACCTGCCCTCTAAGCAATACAATCGGGTTGAAAAACCTGATTTGCCCGTTGTTTTTGAGATACCACAATACGCACTTTTGGCTGCAGACAGCAACAATGGGGTTCATACGCCTGGTTGGTATAATGTTAACTTCCCGCAATTTGACGCAACCCTGTTTTTGACCTATTACCCTTTCGATGAGTGGGATTTATTTGATAGCTTACTCTACGATACACGAAAACTGGTCAACAAGCACTTGCAGAAAGCCGATGATATTTTGGAACGCCCAACCCAATCAATGAATCCCTTGGCTAAGGGGCTCATTTACGATATTCAGGGAAATACGGCTAGCAATGTAAATTTTTACGTTACAGACAGCGTGGGGCATTTTTTGCGGGGAGCCCTCTACTTTAACCACCACACTGAATCTGACAGCATAGCACCCGTATTAAAATTTATAGAACAAGATGTTTACCATCTCATAAAAACAATTCGTTGGAAATAACAATTCTGTGCCAAAATCCGAATCAGCTCTTTACCCCAATACAAAGGGTTTCTATGCTTAATTTCACGGGCGAAAATAACCTTCAGGTGTTAAAAACTCGGCCGAAAGATGGTGGAGGAAGTATTCCACAGCGATTGGGAAGTGGATGGCAGTTGGTCCGGTTTCGGAGCCACCCGCATCCATTCCCAAAATGGATTGGATCTGGTGTTGGGCTTCCCAGATTGGATGTCCTGATAAATAGGCTTTAATTTGCAGCCATAAGTGGCATTGTATTTGAATTTAAAAGACATGTATCTAGAGAACAGACCGTTTGCCTACCGATTCGCTCAGGGTGTAAAATATTCTGTAGTGTTTTGCATTGTTTTTTTATGCATAACATCGCCTTTGGGCGCACAAAATACGAAGGCAAAAAAGCATTTACAAACCGCAAATGTCCAATTTCAAGCAGCGGAGTTTTCCAAAGCCTCTATAAGTGTAAAGAAGGCTTTACATGCCGATCCCACATTTGCCGATGCCTATTCATTACAAGCTTCGATTTATGAGGCACTTCATGACACCCTCAATGCCAGCAAGTCTTATAGAAATTGTTTGCGGGTAGCCCCAGAATACCAACCCATGTATTTTTATTATGGTGAGTATTTGTACCGCAACAAACACTTTAAAGAAGCTCTTTATACAGTGCAATATTTTGACAGTATTCCCCATTTAAAGTCCTTTATTCCATCCAAACACAAGGCTTCTACGCGTTTGGTAGACAAAGCCCATCGCTTGTCGGCCAGCATTGAAATAGCAATGGAAGATGTCAATATTTCCGAAAATCTCCAGATTCAAAATATGGGATCTAGAATCAATACTGCCCAGAATGAATATTGGCCTGGGATGCCTTTTAGTGGGGATCGATTTGTATTTACCCGAATGGTGGATGGGCAAGAAGATTTTTATATCAGTGAGCGCGTTGGTGGTGTTTGGGGCAAAGCCTTTGCCGCTTCTGGAACGATCAATACTGCCGAGAATGAGGGAACACTGAGTGTTAAGGCAGACGGATCGGCTTTGTATTACTCCCGTTGCAATCAACCTGGAGGATTGGGTAGTTGTGATTTGTATGTGAGTTACCTCGATGGTTCTGCCTGGCAAAAGGGCGATAATTTGGGTGCCCCGGTCAATGGAAGTTCATGGGACTGCCAGCCTGCAATCAGTGGAGATGGACATACACTTGTGTTTGCAAGCGCAAGAAAAGGAGGATTCGGAGGCAAAGATCTATGGATGAGTAAATTAACCAATGGGGCATGGAGCAATCCGGAAAATTTGGGTTCTACCATCAATACCAAAGATGACGATGATGCACCTTTTCTCCACTATGATGGCAGAACCCTGTATTTCTCAAGCCTAGGGCATACTGGGTTTGGAGGTGCTGATTTGCACATGTCGCGTTTGGGAATGGATAATCAATGGTCAATACCGGAGAATTTGGGGTCTGTCTTAAATACAACAGCCGAAGAATTTGGATTGTATATCGACGCTGTTGGAAAGACGGGCTATTTTGCCAGCGATCGATTGGGTGGCAATGGCGGTCTGGATATTTATCGTTTTTTGGTCCCAGAGAAATTTAAGCCCAAAGCAGTTACCTATGTGTCTGGATTGTTATTGAATGCCAAAACAAAAAAAACAATCATAGCCTTGGTTCGATTGATTGATTTAAGTACAGGAAAAGTTGTCTTCGAAGACAGCGTTCAAGATTTTTTTATTCCATTGTTTCCCAATGTCAACTACGCTTTGCATGCTTCAGCAATGGGTTTTCTAACCCAAAGTTTTAATTTTCAACCCATTGAATCAAGTGTAGAGAACCCCTTTAAGGTTGTGGCGAAACTCAGTCCCATTGAGCCCAAACAACTTGTAACCTTAAACAATATATTTTTTGATACGGACAAATTTGATATTAAATCTGAAAGTTTCATTGAATTGAAAATGGTCGAAACTTTGATGCGGGCCAATCCGCTGATGGCAATTGAGGTTCTTGGGCATACAGACAATCAAGGGTCCGCTGAGTATAATATGCGTTTGTCGGGCCTGCGGGCTTCAGCAGTAATACATTATCTTAAAACCCAGGGGATCGATCAAAAAAGACTTACTTCTAAAGGGTATGGGGACACCCAGCCCGTTGTAAGCAATGATTCAGACTTGGGTCGAAGCCAAAACCGACGCATTGAGATGCGTGTAGTCAAGATTCAATAATTTATTTTTCTGGCCGACCAATCATCAAGAGATCAAGGGGTTCTATGATAGCGTCTACGGATTTGTTTGTGGCTAGTAAATTGGGCTGACCGCCCAAAATCCAAGCGGTATACCAAAAACAGGCTACCAAATGGATAGATTGAAACATACGCATTTCAACCATGTTGTTCAGTTGCGCTTCATAGGTGAGGGCATACTGTTTTTTTACCTGTTTTATTGTTTTTCCTTTGCTGTTTCCATCCAATTCCCATTTATTGGATTCACCCCATTGTGTTTTAAGATTTTGTTCTGTAACAAGGACGCAATTGAGGTATTCATGGCTTTGTTCAACAATCGACCAGATGGTGTCGGCAGGATAGGGGAGATAGTGGGCAATCGGAACAATTAAATTGTATTTGGACAGGCTTATTTGGGGAATTCTGGTTTCCCATAGTGCATGGATTCCTTGTTGGTGGGTCCATTGCCCATCATAGTTCATACTTGTATGAAGGGGAACATGTGCATCGGCTACATAGTGGCCTATGTCTGCCGACAAGTGCAGAATTTGGTCTATGTTTTTATTTCTAAAAGCTTCGCTGAGTCGATACAGCATAAATTGAACATGCCAAGGAAGGATGCCATAGGCAAGAAGCGTATCGGATGGATATTGTGTTAGGGCGATTTTCCAGAATTTGGACAATGTGTCGAGAGGCATAACAGTTTCATATCGTTCGATGTCTAAATAATGTTTACAGGCTTCAGAGCTATCGCTATACCTTCTTTGGTCTGGATCAACAGCATGTTCGGATATAAATTCTATATGGGTCTTGTAAAATTGAAATAGGGGTTGTGGCAAGGCAAATACTGCTTGCTTATTGATTGTTTTGTGTCCGAGGAAACCCCAAGCAAAAAGAGGCTCATGGGCCAACATAAACAACAGTAAAAAAGAAACTACCTTGTGCATTGCGGGCGAATATGTTTGGTTTGTAATCTAAGCTTTGCAATGTCTATTTAGCCTATTGTTTGAGCTGTTTTAAGTACATCTGAATGGTGTTCTGCAGTCCGAAATACAAGGCATCACAAATCAATGCATGGCCTATAGATACTTCTTGTAAGCCATTGAGATTTTTTGCTAGGTAATTGAGATTTTCCAAATTCAAATCATGGCCTGCATTGATTCCCAATCCTGCTTGCAAAGCCATATTTGCTGTTTCGATATAGGGTTTTAGTGCAACAACAGGGTCAGAATAAAATCCCTTGGCATATGCTTCCGTATACAATTCGATGCGGGATGCCCCCGACAACGCTGCTGCCTCAACCATGCGTGGGTCGGGGTTCAAAAACAGGGAAACCCGGGCATGTGATGCTTTTATACGGGCAACAACATCACACAAAAAATCTTTTTCTTGGAGTGTATTCCAACCCGCATTTGAGGTTAATGCATCCGGGGGATCTGGAACAAGTGTTACCTGGGCAGGGTTTATTTTTTCAATTAATTGGAGAAACTCTTCAGTGGGATAGCCTTCAATATTAAACTCGGTACCAATGATTTTTGATAATTCGACCACATCGTCATGGCGAATATGGCGTCCATCTGGACGCGGGTGAACTGTTATGCCTTGCGCCCCAAATCGCTCACAATCACGGGCAACCAGAAGAATATCTGGATTGTTGCCACCCCTTGCGTTTCTGAGCGTGGCAATTTTGTTCAGGTTAACAGAAAGTGTTGGGCCCAATGCGATTCCATGATTGTCAAACGCATTTTTTGTACTTATTATTTCCAGCATAGCGATACAAAAATACGGGGTTGATAAGAATTTTGACTCTCTGTTTTATGAACGATTTCAGCGCGAAGGGAGAGGTGTATTTTTTGTGAATTTTGTTTTTTCTTGAGGTTTTCAGGGGTTTTGGCAATGGGGTTCGCGAATTTTTTCCGTGTTCCAAGGGTGTGTTCGATAAGGAGATTGGCAGCTGATCCCTTCCCGGTTAATACCCAGGACGTAAAATTATTTGCGGTACTAATGGGTTGGTGGTATAAAGCAATTGGGGTAGTGAATTGCAGTATTTCTGCTCCAATTTTTAGTGGTGAAAAGGGCTTTCGATGGGTGCAAGTCAATGCAAAGAGACAAGATGTTTGACCCACAAAACGTTGCGGAATGATTGCGATTTTGTTTTTAAAATTCCATCCAACAGATGCTTGGTGCTGTATCTGAAATGTAATTCGTTGTGCGTTATTCCCCAGTATCGTTCGATCTTGTTGGATTCCAATTTTGCTGTAATTCACTGCTTCATCGACATGGTTTGCCCCCACAAAATCATCCCAATTTCCCTCATTTTTGTTGTTGCTAAGCTGCCAAAATAGACCAATCATGAAACTATTCCCAATGGGTTCGTTCCATTGGATCTGGTGTTTTACGGTTACTGGCCGAATTCCCGATGAAGTATAATCGATATCTTTTCCAATAGTAAGTCCATATTTGAATTCGCGTTTTCCCTGGCTACCCTGGCTAATCATTGTCGATGTTGAGAATAGATTTTTTGTGTATTGGTTAAACAACCCTTGGCTTGGTTGAAAACCGGATTCAATGCGGTAGCAACGAACCGAAATATCTGTTTCTTTCCCCAGTGTCAAGGCATATCCTACTATTCCTGCACACGAGGTCGCAGCATTCCATTTTTTTGTCAGTTTGGGGTTGAATGAGATTTGCATTGTCTGGGTTGGATCGAATAAAAATTGCACTGCGTAATGACCAAACAACATCCCGCCATGGCGATTGTATTTTGTAAACCAGGTTTCACAATAGACAAACAGAGAGCCGATTCCTTGAAAGGAAAAATTTCCGCCTTGCAATAGGGTTTTATTCGGCCATTTATGACCGGGAGCCCATGTGCGATTGTATGTGTTTGCACTGATTGCCATGCCTGTTAAATACCTATTTGCAGTATTTTCATATTGGCTTGCTAGGGTAAAATGCTTCAATTGGGTATTGTTTTTTCGTTTTTCATTCAGCAAAGTCGTGAATCTGCCATCGGTAATCAGGGATGTGATTTCCCCTGATTCGTTAATGCGACAGGATATTTTTTGTGATGAGATTGCGGCTATTATTCGTATTGCCCCTATTTTGAGTGCCATAGCAGAGCCTGTATATCCACGGAATTCATCAAAACCTCTTTTTTCTGCCAACAACCAATCGGGTGTTTTTCTGGCCCAGACAATGGGTGCATTCCAAAATCCAGAAAGGCCCCCTTGCACCAATCCTTGTCCGAGTTGCATTGTATACCTTCCAAAAACCCATGATTCAACCTTTTTCCATTGCGATAATCTCAAGTGAAAACTCGTAAAATCGGGTCTAAATACAATTTCCCCCGGGTCGCTTTGTAGCGTTATGCCTGTCGAAAAAGTATGGGCATTGTTGAACCGCCATTGCATTGAATAACCCATGGGCTTGCCAATGGTTGTTGGGTCATGTTTAAGATTATGTTGGTATTGTATCCCGTATAGAATACTTTGTTTAGACTCCTTTATTTGTTGAATCCATTGACTTTTTTGCCAATTCATTGGCATGTCAAATCGAAGAAATGGCTTCAGATTTATTAATTTGTATATTGCAATATTACAATGTATTAATTCGCTGATATTTAATATTGGGCCAAACTGTTTTTTGTAATTGACGATGGATATTCCGTCTTCAAAATTTAGCAATGGGTGGTGCAATATATCGTCATCGCTCATTTGATTGATGAAAATCAAGGTCGTGTCTATTTCATGCATCACAGTGGGCATCCTTTTTTGTGCTTCAAGTGAATCTATACGCCACAATTTGTTGACCAACTTACATTCTCTTGTGTCTGTTTTTTTGTGACAGTTTATGCAGCGATTGATAGATGATAGATTGTGTTCAACCATTTTTCTGTCTCCAGTACGCAAACCATTTTTTACCCAATTGTTGGAATCCAATGGAATGGCATTTCCGACGATGATCGGAAAATGAACATTACCCTGTTGAGCAGAACATATAGACAGGCATCCAATCATGGATACTACCGCCAAAAATAGTTTGCCTGTAATCCGCCTTGCCAGCCCAATCGCTGGTGCCATTGAAAACTTAATCCTGCTGTCCATCGGTTATCCTCTTTCACAATTGTCAATGTTATGGGACTTTCGTTGCTGCGGGCAGCAAATATCCCGCGCCACTGTTTTTCTCCCAGCCAAACCATTCCACCTTCAACGAAAACTGTTTCAGCATTTCGTATTATTGAAGCCCATGGCTGTAGTGGATGGGTGCTATTTCCCAACCAAATTATTCTATCTTCCTGCCATATATTGCTTGCCCATAGTTTCGTTTTTTGGGCATCTTTTATCGTTTTCGAACCCATTTCTGAAAAGCCCAGAAATCGATTTGTTTGGTAAATCCATACGCCACCCTGTTTGGAATTATAGGTACACCCTATGCGCATCATTGGCTGAATGCCCAATTGTTTGTCAAATTGACCCAAGATTCTTTTGTATGCAATGCCAACACCACTTTGAAGCCAGAGCGTATTGCCAATTTTCAATCCCTTTGAAACCATTAAGGATTGATCGGATAGGTCCTTGCTGCCGATATGGCCCGACTCTATTATCCATTGTTTGTATTGGAATCCGACACGAATTGCAGCCAAATCCATCACCCCGGAGGCGCAGTTGTAATAATTGCAAAAAATTCTATTTGTAATCGCTTTCTGTTCGCCATAAAACAGGTTAGGAAAGAGTATTTGGATTGTTTTTCTTGGATGAGAAGGCTGGATATTCGTATGAATTATGCCCCCAAATGAATCTAATTGTGCTTGTAAGAAAGGAGTCAGAATGAGGTTTAATACACAGATTCCGATATTCCTTTCTAAGCTTGTCATTCTAGTTGTTCTTTGATTTTAATGAGCTTTTCTTTGAATTCTCTGAGTTCTTGGATCAATTTGGCTTGGGGATTTACCCATTCTTCATTCCGCTTTACTTTCTTCGAAGCTTGGGCCAAACGAATACCTTTTTCATGAGAAAGATAATAAATTTCTTTCAGTACCACGATGTCTTTGGCTGTGTAAAACCGGTCTCCCTTCTTGTTTTTCATCGGTTTAATTTGGGGGAAAATTTTCTCCCAAAACCGCAAGGTGCTGGCTGGAACACCAATCATTGTACTTACAGCGCCAATTTTTAGATAGGTCTTTGAGTGAATCTCAGTATTTTCCATGGGGTTAGAATTTTTTGCCATTAATCAAGTATTGCGAAGGTATGGTGCACCCTTGAATAGTAAAAGGGGTATTTAATCGAAACGGGCTGTTTCACGTTGGCTCAATTCAATCATTCTTTGGTATTGTTCATCGGATAAATCATTGCGGTAAAAGAACGCGGGATTCAGTGGGTTGTTGAATTTACGCACTTCATAATGCAAATGACTTCCAGTTGATCGACCAGTATTTCCGACATAACCAATCAGTTGACCGCGAATTATTTGCTGTCCAGTTCGGACGCCGAATCGACTAAGGTGTCCGTAAAGAGTAATATAACCGTTGCCGTGATTGATGATGATGTGGTTTCCATAACCCCAGGGTTCTGATTGTGCATGCGATACTTTTCCGTTTGCTGTGGCATAGACTTCTGTTCCTGTAGCCACGGTAAAATCCATGCCTGGATGAAACGATGGGGTGTGGTAGAAAGGATCTCTCCTGTATCCAAATCCACTCGCCAAATGCCGCAAATCTTTGTTTGCAACGGGCATGATTGCGGGGATTGATTCGATGGCTTTGATTCTGCCTTTCGATAAGCGTTGCAGTGTAATATAGGATTTTTCTTGGCGAAGGGCAAGGGCTTCAAGGTGCGCTACTTTCTCTTTAATTTTCACCAACAATTTCCCATTTGATAGTTTGAGTAAGTAGGCGTAATCCTTACTCTGAAAATTTTCGGATTTGGGGGGTGGAACATCAAAAATCGAACGGTAGATACCAATATCTTTCTCTTCTAGGAATACCATTTTTTTTTCAAATTCATCCAATTGGCGGTTTGTTTGCTCTAACTCAGACAATACAAAATAATTGTTTTGTTGGCTGGGCATTAAATTAAATCGGACATAAAAAGTAGCGATGAGAAAGCCAAGAACGAGAATCAACACTACAAACAACGAACCTGCTCCAATTCTGCGCCAGATCAAATACCGAAATTGTTCTGAAATCTTTTCAAAACTCAGGGTTTTTGGATTGTAAAAATATTTTGTTCGGCGGGCCATCGAGAATTACTTGACTGAGAAAACAAATATCATTCCTTAAATTTGGGAGCAGAAAAATATCTGCGGTATGTCTGTGCACGAAGTACATAGTCATCCACATTGTTTTGTATTCGAATTTCCTCACTTTTTTCTAGTGTTTTAACTACTTTTCCGGGAATGCCAAGAACCAGAGAATAGGGTGGTATAATCATTCCTTGCGGGATTAGGGCATTGGCACCGATGATACTGTATTCACCCACGACGGCATTGTTGAGAATCGTAGCATTCATTCCTACAACAACATGGTGATTCAGTGTTGCACCATGAACGATTGCAGAATGTCCAATAACACAGTTTTCTCCAATAATACAGGGAAATCCGGGATCGGTATGGATGACTGCATTGTCTTGTATATTGCTTTTTGATCCGATGCGGATAGAATCACTATCTCCACGAAGAACAGCACCAAACCATACGCTACTGTTTGAATCTAGGGTTACATCGCCAATGATAGTTGCGTTGGGTGCAACAAATACAGTAGGGGATATTTTTGGTGCTGTTTGTAATTTGTGCAACAATTCATCGGGTGTCATTGTTTCAAAAATGCGTTATTTGTAATTGATGCGCAAGTTATTTATTGGTATTTCAAAAATGTGGGGCGTGTCGGGTGTTCCTGGGGAGTTTAAAATGGGTGCTGCAATGCAAGTCGTAGATTCATTTTCAAAGGCGTGGTTATGTGTTGAAGAAGGAAAAATAGTGGGCTTGGGAGGAGAGGAAGGGTTTTTTGGGCCCGAATCTTTAGCCCTCGAAGTCAATCAATTTGTGGAGGGGCTTCATTGTCTTAAAATTGACAGCCCAAAGTCAATTGTTGCTGGGGGTGTTGTGAAATTTGAATGTACCGATTTGGGCGGTGTTGAATTATTGCCTGGATTTATAGATTCGCATACCCATTTAGTCTTTGCTGCGCCGCGCTGGAAAGAGTTTGTAATGCGTATTGGTGGAGAAAGCTATGAGACAATTGCGGCAGCCGGAGGGGGTATTTTAAATTCAGCCAAGGCCTTGCAGGCAATGGATGAGGATGCGCTGTTTGGGCAAGCGGCCAAGAGATTACAATTGATGATTGCTCACGGTACAACAACAGTGGAGATTAAAAGTGGTTATGGTCTTACAGTGGAGGCTGAACTTAAAATGTTGCGGGTTGTTGGGCGGCTAAAATTGGCATTTCCAATAATAATTCAATCGACATTTTTGGGGGCCCATGCCATCCCGATGGAGTATAAAGAACAGCCAGATTTATATGTTGATTTGGTTATTAATGAGATGTTACCCCAGGTTGTTGCTGAAGGCCTTGCTGATTATATTGATGTATTTTGTGATCGGGGGTTTTTTAGTCCAGCCCAAACCGATCGGATATTGAAAGCATCCATAGCAGTGGGGTTGCCTTCTAAGATTCATGCAAATGAATTGGGATTAACCGGAGGAGTTCAGGTTGCTGTGGCCAATGGCAGTTTGAGTGCTGATCATTTAGAACATTGTAGCAGTCGTGAAATTGACATCCTGCGCGATTCTTTTATGAGCGATGGGGGTGGAACGATGCCAGTCGCTTTACCCGGGACAAGTTATTTTTTGGGTATCCCTTATGCACCAGTCCGACCGATGATTGACGCTGGATTGCCTGTAGCATTGGCTTCAGATTTCAATCCTGGTAGCAGTCCGATCCTCAGTTTGCAAACAATATGGGCATTGGCCTGCACCCAGATGAAATTATTGCCTGCAGAAGCGTTGAATGCAATAACCTGTAACGCAGCCAGGGCATTGCGGCTTGAAAACAATGTCGGTATGTTGGCTCCTGGTATGCGTGCCGATTTTTTTACAACAGATTCGATCAATGCCCTCAATACAATTCCCTATTTTCTTGGATATAATCATTGTAAGCAAGTATTTGTATTGGGCAATCTGCAATAGCGGCCGTTTAGGGGTGCGTTTCTCCATTCGACGTGCCGAAAAGATTATATTTTGGGTACTTTTTCTTTTATCAATGCTACTTCAAGGGAATCTAAGCCGGCAGTTACAGTAGAAGTGGGATGGTTTGGATCGACTTTATGAGCGTATTGGGCAATTTCTTCAACGGCATCCCATACTTTGGTATTGCTGTAAAGCAAATCAACTTCATTGCCAATTCCCCACATTAACAAGGCAGGATGGTCTTTGTATTGATCAATTATACTTTTAAAATGAGCCAATTTTTTGGCTACTTTCGCTTTGTTGTTGTAATCAAAACCGTGGCGTTCGTATTGCAACCACATCCCCAGCATCACCGTCAGCCCTATTTTTTGTGCCTCATCTATGATTGTTTTGGCATTGTCAATTCCCCATATCCGTATAGAATTTCCCCCAAAAGCAACCAGTAAATCGGGGTGATACGGCAGCTTTGAAATAGTCACTTAGGGGGTTTTCATTGGACATTTTATGAAATTATAGTCACAATATATATTCTAAAAAGTACAATAATAGTTACACCATTGAATAGGGATTCAAAAAGTTGATGGGCTCAGTCTAGTACATTAACCCATGTACCGGTTTTTATCACTTGATTTTTTGCATTTTGGGCATGTAATCGATAGATATATACGCCATAAGGAATCACATTAATGGGGACTCCTTGGTTGGTTGTGTTAAAATAAACCCGTTTGCCTTTAAGGTCGAAAACTTCCAATTTTTCCAATGTCCAATACGAAGATACCAATAGCAGATTATTGGCAATTTTGGCGTTTAAATCGAAAAGTTGGAGGGCAGTAACCGGCAAGACAAATACTTTTATTTGGCTTTCTCCGTAGCATGTATTGGTATTAAAACTGCGAACTTTTACGCGATAGCTTGCGGGTTTATTTTCGAACGACCAGGTAATGGGGTTTAAGGTGGAGGTATCTGCGTTGAGTCCTGAACCAAAATCCCACCATACGCGACTTGAGATTGTATTTGCAGTGAAGGTGAAGGATGTTTTAGGGAGACGAATGATAGAATCGGGTGTAACTGTGCTTTTAATTGCAAGGGTGTCTTGAATTCTAAGCAATACCAGTCCATCTGCATAGCAATATTTTTGTGGAGAAAACGCAATACGCAATTTTCCAGTGGCAATCCGTGGAAAAAGGATTCCATTTTTAGTATCGACGAGCTGGGATGGATTGAAGTTGGGTTTGCTTTCACCATTGATATCATAAAATGTCATGGAATAAATACTGTCCGAGGATTCTCCTGAGGTGACCTTATTGAATTTGTGTAATTGCACGGGAGGATCGTTGGGACATAGAACCGAATCGCCAACGTATACAAACGTCCATTTAGATTTTGAAATGATCGTGGTTGTATCACAGGATCTACAACCCAAAGCAGAGTCGATGGCACATGCTGAAATGACATATTTTCCCAGGGCGATGGAATCAAAATGCGTTATTAAATGGATTCCTTTGCAATGATTGATCGTTGTGGAAAGCAATTGCGCGGGAGATTTGGATGGCTTTGAAATGATAGACCATTCAAAGGGTTTTGCTTTAGTGGCGGGCTTGGTTACAGCGGTAGATAAACAAAAACCAGAATCACTGGTACAAATTTTTATTTCTTTGTTGAGATTAAATAGTGGGCTGTAGACAACATCAATTGTATTGGTATCCCGACTGATGCAACCCAAAGTATCAAATGACGCAACAAGGAACAGTGAAATTTTTTCGCCAGTATTGGGTTTCGCAGGCGCTTTTACCTTGTAATAATTGGGTCCGATACTGTCGAGGTATTTGCCATTCAAGCAACGAATGTTTGTAAAAAAATCGCCCGTGCTCATGTCTTTATTTAAGGGGTCAATGAGTTTGAAAGGTGGATTGCTTGCGCAAATAGGTTCAAGGGGTTTCTTTTTCCATGACAAGGCTTTGGAAAAAATCTGTATGATGCGCAATTCTCTCGATTCAATACATCCTTGATTGTCTGTTATAGACAATAAAAAAGCCGTATCAGAACGGGGTAAAATGGACAGGTTTTTTGACGTAGCAATTTTCTTTAGGGCATTGGTTGGAATCTTTCGGGGGTCTTTATAGCCATAGGCAAGGGTTTGATCTAAGGCATACCATTGGTAGGAGAGAGTCGCGTTTTTGCCAACCAGGTCGAATGGTTCTGCTAAATACGTGGCATTTGGACAATTGATGGTGTCTGTAATGAGGGTTTTTCCACCAAGATGGAAAGAAGTTAAGGTGTCGATGATGTTAAAAGAAGTATCCCAGCTTTTAAAACATAATCCGCGATTTGAAAACAAAGCCTGCACATTGTATTTGCCCGGTCCGTTTAAAAAGAGGGTGTCTTTCACAGATTTGCTGGTTGCCACAAGTTTGCCATTTGCATCGTTCACTTGCCATGTGCATTTCACATCGGGACCGCCCCGCAGATTTTTTACTTGTAGGGCCAATTTGTTGCAACCCAAATATGAAACAAGAGGTTCGCCATCGGGTTTGGGATAAATCGTAAATAGGTGGGTAATGCTCATTTCCAAAGGAGGATCGCAATGTTGGTCGATAATTTTGATCGGAAATAAGTAGGGAATATAGGCCGTATCAGTGAGGCTGGGATTCCAGTTAAGTTCAATAGCAGATTGGTTTATTGATGAGGAATACACCTTCAATATGCCCCCTTTGATATTTTTTGGGACAATCACCAAGAGGCTGTCGACTTTGGATTGTCCTGGCACGGGGAAGTCGGTAATATCGAAAATTTTTGATTTCACACTTGTCCCAACACAAGTTTTGGAAATTCCACTACCCCAGAGAATGCTTGGTGCTTCATTTGTGCCATTGGCATCAAAGGTGATGGCGCCAATTTCTCGGGTATGCTTGGCAATGAGTGTCCATTTACCGGTAGAATCCCTTCTGTACTCCATAATTCTATAGGAAATAATGCTTTTTTCATCGGCTACTGTGGGGTAAAAAGACAGGTCTCCGCTCATTGTGTCAAAAAGGGTTCCTTGGATGGGACTGGTATTTTTATTGGGGGTACATTGAATCGCGGCAGGATTACAATACGGGGTGAAAGGATTTAAATAGTTGCTATTGGGGGTGGCACTGCAAGTTTTGTTGTTAAAGGGTACTTGATACATGCTTGGGGACAATTGGAAATGAAGCCAATCATATTCAGAAGTATCAACCAGTCCCTGTGCGATGGTAATTTTTTGATTAATCCGAATGTTTCGAATGGGGTCGAAGAAGAGCGCTGGTGCGATATTGGTTTTGGATTTACATCGATTGAGATTGCCAATATACAATGTTGTTGCCACCACCGATTCAGTCCCACCAGCACTATAACAGCTACCAAATGGCATGAACCAACCCGTGGCAAAAAAAGTAATTTCCTGACAACTACCCGACAAAAGAGATGTATAGACTTTGCTATTTAAATCAGCAGTGCATTGGTATATAACTTCAGAAATAGGGGCTCCAAATTTACAACTTGTGCCAGTGGAGCATTTGTATGTAAGGTCACGAACGCTAATTTTACTTGCTTTTATGCTCACAGTTCCACAACTGTAAGATGTGCCTGCATAGCATTTAATGTTTGTGGTATCTGGCAATTTGCTTCCTGAACCGCAATTTTGGTATGCTTTGTATGTGATCATATACTTGTTGTTGCCAATATGACTGGCATACATTTCACCCCCCCATGTATTTGCTGCATACGACAATACACTCACCAAAGCAAAGGAGATGAGGGCAATAAGGTATTTAATGGAAGTAATATACATGGGTTTTTAGCTTAGATGAATGGAATATTCTTCATTGTTTTGGGAGTTTCGGTTTCTTCTGGATAGACACGGATGTAAAGAAAAACAATCGAATACAAATATAAAAAAAAATCGTATTCTGGGGGATTGTATCTTTGTTGATATAATAATTTACTGTTATGCCTTACCCAGAAATGCTTGTAGCCCCGATGCGTGCCGAATTAACCCAAGGTGGTTTTACCGAATTAAAAACTGCTGAAGAAGTAGTTTCTCATATTGAGGGGAATATGGATACAACCCTCGTAATGGTGAATTCTGTATGTGGATGTGCCGCAGGGTCTGCCCGTCCAGGTGTTCTGAAATCATTGACAGGCAGTAAAAAACCCAGTAAAATGGTAACGGTTTTTGCAGGTCAAGATTTAGATGCCGTTGCAAAAATTCGCGAATATATGTCTCCATACCCACCCTCTTCTCCCGCTGTAGCATTGTTTAAAGGGGGTGAAGTGGTTCACATGGTTGAGCGTCATATGATTGAGGGAAGAACTGCTGATATGTTGGCCGAAAATCTTCGATTTGCCTACGAAGAATTCTGTTAATCATGGCCAATGCCATATTGCTTGCAGAAGTGGAAAAGATTTGCCGTGAGGTGGGGATATTCCAACTACAACATTGGCAAAAAATTGGACAATCAGAAATAGTAGACAAAGGGTTAAACCAGCTGGTGAGTTTTGTTGATCGGGAATCCGAACAAAAGCTAATGGACCAATTGCGATTGTTGTTGCCAGAATCTGTTTTTATTGGTGAAGAATTTAACCCTGAACGTATTTTAGGGTCTCAGCCAACGTGGATCATTGATCCCTTGGATGGCACTACAAATTTTTTGCATGGATTGCCAATATTTAGTATCAGTGTGGCTTTATGGCGAGATGGAGCGCTTCAACTGGGTGTTGTTTGCTGTCCGGCCCTACAAGAATCATTCACGGCTTCTTTGGGTGAAGGTGCATATTTAAATGGGGTGCGCCTTGAATTGAATAAAGTCATTGCCATGGACCATTCGCTTATCGCCACGGGATTTCCCTACTGCGAATTCGAAAAAATGGATGCGTATTTGGCATTGCTTGAAGCGTTAATGCGTGGTACCCATGGTTTGCGTAGAATGGGTTCTGCAGCCATTGATTTGGCCTATACAGCTGCTGGAAGGTTTGATGGATTTTTTGAAATGGGTTTGGCGCCATGGGATATTGCCGCAGGGGTGTTACTTGTGCAAGAAGCAGGAGGAAAGGTGGCCAATTTCAATGGAGAAAATGGGGTTTTGTTTGCCAAACAAATTGTAGCATCTAATCCAAGTATTTTCGACCATTTTTTGGCGATAGTTCGGGATAAATTATCTTAAGTACCCGGTATATTTGGTAGCCTCGTATTTGAGATGTACTTTGCAAACAACCTCAATAAATGGGATCATTTTCAATCGATATTAACATTGTTCTCAATGCGGTTTTAGCCATGATTATGTTTGGCTTAGGCGTGTCTCTTAAAAAAGAAGATTTTCAGCAACTTTTTATTCAGCCCAAATCTCTTGCAATTGGCCTGTTTGCCCAAATGGTCATTTTGCCTTTAGTTGCCGCAGCCATTGCTATTTATGCCCCCATTGCCAATGAATTAAAAGTGGGAATTTTAATTTTGAGTGTGTGTCCGGGGGGAATCACCTCCAATTTAATCAGTTACTTAATCAAGGGAAACGTTGCTTTGGCAGTTTCTTTAACGGTTTGTAATGCGATGCTATCCCTAATTTCTATTCCAATCATGGTAAATTTTTTTCTCCATTATTTCATGAAAGAGTCTGCACTGGCCAACGAGTTCATTCAATTGCCTTTTTGGAATACCCTGTTTGATATTTTTATTGTAACGATTATTCCCGCGGCTTTTGGAATGCTTGTTCGTTCACGCACCGGAGATCGGACGCTATTTTTGGGCAAGTGGCTCAATATTATTTTGCCTTGTATACTGTTGTTGGTATTTGCCTATAAATTCTTTGCCAGTCCGTCTCAGGGTGGTACAGCAATGGATATTGCGGATGTTCAACTGCTCACACCCTATGTCATCACGTTAAATATTGGCAGTATGCTCATTGGATTTTTGGTAGGTGTTCCTTTGAAATTGAGCTACCGAAATCGGGTTACCATTGCAATCGAAGTTGGCTTACACAATACCGCATTGGCATTGCTTATTGCGGGGGATAAATTGGGAAACCCTGTTATGGAAAAACCTATTTTGGTGTATGCGGCCTATTCGTTCTTTGTAACTTTTGCGATTGCTTTTTTATTGGTTACTTTCCGCAATAAAGTTCTGAAAAAAAGTCTCGACGTCGAGTAAAATTGAGGCGGGTATTAACCCTGAAATGTCCTTTTTTTCAAATAGTAAATTTCGAATCTGTGTTGCCGAAATATCCAATAATGGTGAGTCATACCACTTGGCATTAAATGGAATTTCTCCTGAAGGTTTTAAAAATCCCGGCCTTGCATACACGTGCAGGGGGCAAATTTGAGCCAATTTTTGTGCGTCGTTCCAAGAGTGAAAATCCATTAGATTGTCGGCTCCCATCAGAAGGGAAAATACATGGCCTGAATACATTGAATAAAGATGTTTCACCGTACGGTATGTATAGCTTGGCATTCCCAATCCAAATTCTACATCGCAAATTTTGAAATCGGGATCTTCGGCGATGGCTTTTTTTACCCAATTCAAACGCAGATTTGCGGGCAATAGCATTTCTTCTGCCTTCTGGGGATTCAATGGAGAAGGCACAAACCAGATTGAATCAAATTTTCCATATTTTTTTAGGTACTTGGCCACTTTCATATGCCCCAGATGTATCGGGTTAAATGAGCCAAAATACAGGCCAATATGGGGGTTTGAAATACCCATCAGGTTTTTTTGAGAAAATCCGAAACCAAAGTAAGGCATTCGGCAAAAGTGTTTTCAAGTGAATCATTAATTACGACCGCATCGTACTGACTTTCATAATCCAATTCAGAGTGCGCCTTGTCTATGCGTTCTTGCAATTGATGTTCAACTTCAGTACTTCGTTTGGCAAGTCTTTCCATAAGAATCTCAATACTTGGGGGTCTCAAAAATATCGCCAAGGCTTTGTCCCCAAATTTGTGTTTGAGCTTGAGACCACCTTTTACATCAACATCAAAAATAACAGATTTTTTTGCTTCCCAAATTCGTGTTACTTCACTCCATAAAGTTCCATACAATATTCCCGAATATACCTCCTCGTATTCTAGAAATTTATTGTCTATAATTTGTTGTCGAAAATCAGCCTCTTTCAAAAAATGGTACTCGCGGCCATCAAGTTCTCCAGGACGCGGATTGCGTGTGGTCGCGCTAATCGAAAAATCCAGTTGCGGGTTGAGTACCCCGAGCAAATGTTTCACTACGGTGGTTTTTCCCGACCCTGAGGGTGCTGAAAAGATGATGAGTTTTTTCAATTTAGTAGAGCAAAACTTTCTGGCTGTAAAGTTCGGTATTTTGCGTCATATTTACCCAATATACAGGCAGTTTTAGCCCTTCTGCTTTTAGCCACTTGAACACAACTTGCAATAATACGACAAATGCACTTTTCTATTCAACAAACGCCCATTAATTTTAATTTGACACAATTATTACATTTTTTTTGGGTTTGAGTAAACGTTTTGTGCATTTTTGATGTCTATAACGGGTGTTTATGAATTGTAATATTTATTCAATCGTAACCAAACAATTTCTTGTACTTTGTTTTGTTATTTTATCGTTATTGAAAGTAAGCATTTGTCATGCGCAAGCAATTTGCTACCCCTTTATTAAAAGACAATATTTTACAAATACGGAGCGGGTTGTAGCACCTGCCCAAGGTATTTTTTCTTCTTGGAACACAAGCGGTGTTTCTTCTCGATATAGAGGTTTTTGGATGGCTGGATATGGCGTTGTAAGAGGGGCGAATCATTCCGATGGCTGGTTGATGCAGTTTAATGATTCGGGAAAGTTTGTCAAATCACTTCGGTTTGGTGTCAAATCTTCGGGTGCCAATGAGGTGGTTTATGATGTTGTGTCCACCCCATCAGGGGGTGCATTGGTGGTTGGTTCTTCTGTTGCTTCCGCTATTAGCGCCAGTTTGGGTACAATTTCATATTTTTCAGCTGATGGGAAATTACGATGGACGCGTCAAACGCCTTCGTCTGCCAGAAACAATCAAAGTGACATCATAACCAAAGCCCTGGTGTATGATGCCAATACCCTTGTGGTTGTGGGTGAGGGAAGCCAGCAAACTGCAAAACGTAATTTAATTGCCGCACAATTGGATTCGAGTGGTATAACGAGATGGGGGATAAATATTGATTTGGGTAACAACGAACACCATGCCCAAGGGATCGCTAGGGTTGGCAATGAGTGGGTTGTTACGGGGTGGGCGCGATCAACCCAAACCTATCCTTTTGCAGTTTTCATTGCTCTTGATGGAAAGGTTCGAAAGATATTCAAAGGAAAAACCAATGGAATTAACCAATTTGGATCAGTGGTTGTTGCCAAAGGAGGAACCATGTTCGCAGTGGGTACAACTGGATCAAACCTTACCGCCAACATTCTGCTGACAGCGTTTACGGCCAACGGAACCATTAAGTGGACAAAATCTATAGGGACGAATAATATTTCTGAAAATGGTCAACATATTATGTTGGAGGGGTCTTCACTTTGGGTCACTTCCACTTATCAGTCCGTTACGGTGAGTCGCCAATTGATGGTTCAAGTGGATACTGCAACTGGAGCAACCATTACAACCCAGAAAATTTTGTCGAACGGAAACAACAATTATGTTTCTAATACATTTGCGCGCAATTTTGATTATATGCAAAAGGGTGGTATGGTGTCATTTGGGGTAGACAATTCGGCTGGATCCCACCATAATTTCATGATTAACAGTCCTTGTAACACAAGTTGCGGAACGGCTAATAATAATGGATCTAGCACGAACATAACCTGGACTTGGGATACATCTTCGTATACGTCCCGCAGTTTTGGAGATTTGTCTACACTGGTTTTTGACACCGCTTCATTTATTGTAAATCAGGCAGTGAATTGCACGCAAGCTTGTCCAATTCCTATTAAAACCGTAATTTCTCCCTTGGTTCTTTGTCCTGGAGTACCCAGTGTTACCGTTGACGCATCCCAATTATTGGCAGAATCTTATAGTTGGAATGATGGCAATACATCGGCCAAACGAACATTTACCTCTGAGGGAACCTATTATGTAAATTCAACCAATGCCTGTGGTACCCGTAAAGATACCCTTATCGTAGGAAAAACTGTTCCGCCATTCAAGTCGAAACTAAAAGATACGCTTTTTTGTAAAAGCCCGTTTTCCCTTGTTGTTGATATAGCCCAACCCTTTTGTAAATATGTGTGGGACAATGGAAGTACTCTGTCTACACGTACTTTTACGAAGCCGGGAGTATATTGGTTAGATACTCGAAATGCCTGTGGAAGTAAGGTCGATTCCGTTCGTTTGAAATTATTATTGCCCCCCGTCAGCCCGAAAATAAAAGATACTGCCTTGTGCGTGGGAAAATCGATAGTGGTAAATTTTAACAAAGTAGTGGCAAGTAAATACACATGGCCAGACGCTGATACTGTCGTTCCTAAGCTTTTTTACACGACCGAGAACGTCATTCTCAAAATCAATAACTTATGCGGGGTAGCTTATGATACATTTGATGTAAAAATCAAGTTTTCGCCGACTAAATCAAGGGTCAAAGACACCACATTTTGTTCCTCGCAGTTTGCATGGGATTTGAATATGACCCAGTCTAATGTAATCAATTATGTGTGGGACGATTTAACCAATGGACCCCGTCGTTTGATTACTGGCAGTGGAAAATTTTGGTTAACACTTTCAAATGTATGTGGTGTTAGGACCGACACATTTAATATTTATTTTGATACATTTCCAGAGAAGCGGTTGATGCGGAACGAATATTTTTGTGCAGGTAATCCCTATTATCTAAAAGGACTCCAATTTTCTGGATACAGTAAATACAGCTGGAATACAGGTGCCAAAACCGGAGATATAAAGGTTTCACAGTCTGGTGTATATGTATTGACTACAAAGAATGAATGCGGGATTCGTTTCGATACAGTTACTGTTTTCGCTCTAAGATGTGATTGTAAAATGTGGATGCCCAATGCGTTTACGCCATTTGGAAGTCGGGGTTTAAATGATGAATTACGTCCCAGATTTGTCGATGATTGGGGTAAGGATTGCGCAATAAAAACAGGTTATTGGAGTGTGTATAATCGTTGGGGTGAATGTATATTTGACAAAAAACCCTTAAGTGAGGCTTGGAATGGAATTTATATGGATCAACCAGTTCAAACGGGAATGTACGTTTACATCATCCATGCAATTTTTGATGAAACAGTTTCTGGATTTAGAAATTTTGATAGGCAGGGAACAGTATTGGTTTTTGATAGTAATAAATAAAAGAAGTATGAAAAAAATACTAATCTATTCGTTTTTAATTTTCTCGATATTTCCAATTGGGAAAATCGAAGCCCAAGTGACAGCTGGAGAGGGATTTGAGGCTACTGCATTTCTACCTGCGGGTTGGCAGGCCATTGGTGGTGGAGGACCTGGAGCACCTACTTGGTCGCGCAGAACAACAGCCAATGCAGGTACTACCCCTGCCTGCAAACCTTTTGGGGGTTCAGCCATGGCACGGTTTTCGGCGAGGGGTGCTGCGGCTGGTGCTACGCAAACGTTGGTGTCGCCAGTAATTGATTTAAGCAAACGTGGAACAGCCAACAGTTACATCTCACTTTACGTGTTTCGTGACACAAATTACAATACTGGTGATTCGGTTTCAGTTTGGTTCAACACGGCAAGAAATTTGACAGGCGCCAAGCGTTTGGGCGGAATTATGCGATATGCCAAGAAAACATATCCAGATTCGGTGACCCACGGGTGGTACAAATATTCGTTTGCTATACCAGCCTCTTTCACGGGTACCACCAATTATTTTGCGATTCAGGCAACTGCGCGCGGGGGTGCAAGTGGGGGTAATATTTTTATCGATAGTGTTACCTGGGATGCGTATCCCACTTATTGTGAAGGCAAGCCCGATGCGGGTAAATTGACTGCATCGACATACTATATCTGCGGAGCAATAGGCCCATCAACTATTACCTTGTCCAACAATACAGCATCTACGGGGATGTCATTAAAGTATCAGCTGTCTTCAGATTCTTCCACCTTTACTACGAATGCTTGGACAGCGAATGTAAACAATGCGAATTTTTCTGCAGCGATTGGTAAATATCGTTATATCAGAGCAATTGTAACTTGTTCAAGAAGCAGTGAATCGGATACATCCAATTGCATTCGCATATGGATTGACAATACGGCAACGGCTCCTGTCATTACCGTTACTCCAGCGAATGCGATATTGTGTGCAGGTGCTACTACCGGTGTTCAATTGATTGCCAGTGGTGCTGAGACCTATTCATGGACACCTACCACTGGATTGAGTTCAAATACGGGTGATACCATTTACGCTTTGCCTTCAGCATCTACTTTTTATACTGTATCAGGAATCGATGATAAAGGTTGTACGGGTCAAAGAAACGTGGGAGTGCAGATTCAAAATGGACCAAATGTGAACTTAACGGCCACAGATACTATGGTTTGCGATGGAGATTCAGTGCAGTTGACAGCTTCGGTGGCTGCGGGTGGAGGTCCGCCACAGACCTATACGTATCTTTGGAGCAATGGGTCTACTAAAAACACCACTTTTGCCACAGCAAGCGGAGCTTCTTCAAGTTATCAGGTATCTGTAAAGAATACGGCGGGCTGTGAAACAATTAAAACCAAAACAATATACGGTACACTCAAGCCCAAGTCAGCTGGATCTTTTTCTGTAGTATCCGGAAGAAAAGTGAACTTTAAATTTACGGGTAATAATGCTGCCAATGTGTATTGGAATTTTAGCGATGGGAATGAAAGTTTTCAGCAAACCACTACCTATACATTCAGTGCAGATGGAACATTTAAGGTGATGTTGGTTGCCAACAATCCTCCGTGTAAGTCTGATACCATGTATTTTGACGTAAAGGTAACATCCGTTCCTAGCGGCATTCGTACACAAGTTTTAGAAGGCATAAAAATGATGCCAAATCCAGCTTCGGAACAGTTGACCATAACATTCAAGGGCACTGAGAAAGCGCTGGAAGTTTCTGTTTTTGATGCCATGGGACGCGAAGTATACACCGTAAATTATGGAACAGTAATCGGCAGCCAAGGTATTGTAATTCCTGTTGCCAATTTGACCACTGGATTATACCAAATTAAGCTCAAGACCCAGGGTGGATTAACCGCAATGGGAATGCAGGTTTTACATTAATACTTGAAAGTTTTTCTTACAAGTATTTTTGGTCGGGCTTTGATTATTTCTCGCTGGTTATAGACCTTGGACACCTGAATTTGGGCTAAACATGAGATTTTATTTTCAGGCGATGCTCGAATCGCAATGAAAATGATAGTTCCAGATAATTTATTTCTTGGGAATAATCAAGATTTGACCGGGTTTAATAGCCTTGGGATTATTGAGGTGATTTTTTTTGGCAATTGATTCATGACTCACATGGTATAATTTTCCGATGCGGTACAAATTTTCCCCTTTTCTTACGGTGTGTATTTTTTCTCCAGAAGAAGTCATCTTTTTTTTGTTGGATGCCAATTTCTTTTTTTTCTGAGGGATTGTTTTGCTGTGGGGTGGCAAATTTGAGATGGTTTTTGGCTCAGAAGTACTCAGCAGAGAATCGGATGAAACACCATTTACTAGAATGGGAATTGGTTGTAAAGTTTTATTTGGTTTGGTTGAATCGCCAAGGGGGAGTACCCTATAATCAAGCCATAAATTTTCCATAGATTGGCAAACTGCATTTCTCAAGGTATCAATGGGTAGGGTGTCTTTCTCGTTGACTTTATTATAGAATTGCATGAATGAAAGGCTAAAGAGTTTACCTTGAAGGGCATAACCGGAAGCGGTAAAATGGAGTTTGTCTGCAAGGGTTAATTTGTTTTTATACCATAAGTTCATTGACCCCCATCCGCCCATTGCGGTATTCAAATCATATAAGGTTAGGTGGGCATTCTTCGCTAAAGTTTTAAGTTGATTGTTTACCGATATTTGTTTTGGAGGTATCAAATTCCGGCTCCGTGTATCAGGCGCTGTCGTAATGATAATTGCAGTTTGGGGTGATGCAACAACCAGTTCAGAGAGGAATTTTTGAACCGATTCAGAATAGACAGCGCTATCGTGTTTTCCATTATAAGATTCGTTTGTGCCAAATGAGAAAATCACAATATCGGGTTTTAGGTGGGCAATTTGTTCGATTGTCCATGGGGCTTTTTCGATGAGGTGAGTGAATTGCGCGCCGACAACACCGCAATGGTGGTATGCGATTCCTCTTCGAGGGGTTGGTAGCAATTCAAATCCGTAGAATCCATAATGGTTTTGCACAGGGTGGGTCGAGAGTGCGGTGAGGGTAAATGATTTGACAAATTTTCGGCTTGTGTAAGAACTGACTCCCCAACCAGAAGTATACAATTGGCTACCCGCCCAAGAAAAGTCGTCGTTCAATCGGGTAATATATGATTTTGGATCTGCTGTATGCCAAATATTGATACGTTGGAATACACTATCATTGAATTTTTCATTGAATGCAATTGTGATTTGTGCATTTTCATTGTGGGTTACTGCCCCATATCCATTCAATCCAAGGGGCTCAAGAAGGTTTGGTGTTAGGGTTTTGATTCCTGTCCAACCCCCCTTTTGGCTTAGCAATGCTCCCCGTGGTCCATAACTTTTAGCCAAAGCATAGGGGAATAGCAATCCTTGTCCGGCATTGCCAAAATAGCCCTGTAAAAGCCGGCGAATTTCACCGCTAAAATAGTCACCTTGGATATGACTGTCTCCAATATGAATGATCGTAAACATCGTATCGATACCTTTTTTACCTTGATTTTTAAATACAGCATGCAATTTTTTCATGGCTTTTTGCAGTTTTTGCGAATCCTCCAAGGGATTAAAGTCCTTGAAAATAGAAGGGCTATCTGTTGATTCAGACTGGGAATGAAGATTGTTTGTATTTAAAAATAGGGCAATAACAAGAAAAATAATGTGCTTGAATGCCATTAGAATTGGAAGTAAATGAAGGGTTGAACAATATCGTCTTTGAATTGAACCACAATCTGAAGGGCGATGGCAATCCAGATTATCCATGTTATAGCGGGGAGACGAAGCAACAGTTTGAAACATTTTTCTTTGAGTTTCTCGGGGAAAAATACAATGAAAGCCGCAATCACTAAGAGATAGGCAACGGATGATCGCGATATCCAAAATCCTGTGAAATTCAGCCATTCTGTATTGTATGCAATTTGCCCAATACTAACAAAGGCCGATTCGAATGAATGCGCACGGAATAAAATCCAACAGAGTCCTACAAAATGAAATGTGAACAGTGTACCGAACAGGGATGAATACCAAGTTCTCTTGGAAGAAGGGAAAATCTGTTTCCATAGTTTATGCAAAGCCAAAGCCAATCCATGGGCCAAACCCCAGAATACGAATCGCCAATTTGCTCCGTGCCAAAGACCGCCAATAAACATGGTTGTCATAAGGAATATGTAAGTATGAAAAACCCCTTTGCGGTTTCCACCCAACGGAATATAAACATAGTCGCGCAGCCAATTACTGAGAGATATATGCCATTTTCTCCAAAATTCAGTAATGTTTTTTGCCAAATAGGGATTGTCGAAGTTTTCCTTAAGTCGGTATCCTAGCATGAGTGCAAGGCCTATGGCGATGTCTGAATAACCAGAAAAATCGAAATAAATTTGAAAACTATAAGCGTACATAGCCAGCAAATTTTCACCACCAGAAAATCCTGAGGGTGTTTGGTGAACGAGGTCTACATATTTTCCCAAATAATCAGCGACAAACAATTTTTTCAATAATCCGGTAATAATTCTCAACAAGCTTTCCTTATATAAGGCGAGGTTGATTATTTGTGGTGCAATAATCTGCGGGAGAAAATCTTTGGCCCTTACAATTGGACCGGCAACCAAATGCGGAAAAAATGTCATGTAAAAAGCATAATCACCTATGTTTTTGCTTGCGGGTATTTCATTTCGGTATACATCGACCAGATAACTTATGGATTGAAAAGTGTAAAACGAGATTCCAATTGGCAAGAACAAATCCTGATTTGTAAAGGATGTTCCCATAAGTTCGTTGCAATTTTGAATAAAGAAATTGGCATATTTGAAATACAGCAGAAAAGAAAGACTGTAAGACAGTGAGATCCAGAGCAGGATTTGTTTCACTACCCCATTTTTTTTCTGAATCAGGAGTGCAAATAAATAATCACTCAAGATCATTAGTGCAAAAAGGCCAAGAAATGGGCCGCTCGATTTGTAGTAAAAAAATAGGCTAAATGCGATGATATATACTTTGCGCCAAGTATTCTTTTGAATGAAAATTGCATAAAATATCAAAAAGATACCAAAAATTGCTAAAAAACTAAATTCTGTAAAGAACCATGGGTCAGTAGTAGAATAAGCCATTGCTTTATGCAAGAATTCGGGCTTCATCAATGGGGAAAGAATACCCTGTAACCAGTTAGTATCCACGGAATTTTGCAGCATTTAAAGTGATGACCGATGAACGGAAGGGGCGTCCTCTTTTGGTGGGTACTTTCATGGATATTTTATACTTGGCTTCAGTTTCTAGCCAAACAGCAATACTATCCATCCACATTCTGTAACCCTTACTGCTTGGATGTCTTCCATCCTCAGCTCGGGGCAATACCAATTTTTTTGTCATAAAGTAAGACCCCGTGTCGGCAGAACTTTTAAATACTGTATTGATACCGAAATCTTCCTGCCAATTGGCAGGTCCAATCCATGTGTAGGGAATTCCTTTAAGTTTTTCGGCGAGTAAATCTGCTGCATTTTTTCTGATTTTCAGGTCTCTGGCATATAATTCGTTGAGTCCAAATACCAAAAAAATATAGGTGGGTTTGTAACGTGCAATAATACGCTCTATTGTATCTGAACGGGCAAAATTGAATATTGTAGCCGAGTACCACTCCATCGACAAAACAAGACGATGACCGTTTTCAAAACAATAATCATTTAAGGGATACCTCAAGCCCCCACTTTCAGAATCGCCAATCAATATAATCCTATATTTGGTACTATCTGTGGGTTGTGGGAATTCATATTTCGGGATGATGAAAGATTTATGGGGACCGATAAAGGGCATATCAACCCTTGCATTGCTCGGCATCGAATCGGTACTTATCGAGTCAGTTTTTTGTATTTCAGATTTTGCAAGTGGATTGTTAGTTGAATCAATAGCGATCAACATCGCATCAACATCTTGAATTTCTTGTAACTTTTTGAGTTCAAAAGCTCCAATTTTTATTGATTTTGGATAAGCACTGTAGGCGTAAATAATTAAAATAGGAACAAGAATGCTGATTCCTGCCCAGACAATCAACCAACTAGACGGGGATTTTTGAGAAGATACGGAGGGTGATATTTTTTTGGATGATTTTGTTGAAGCCAAAGCAAAACAAAAATAAATGAATCGTTTGTAATTAAGCCAAAAGTTCTAATTTTTTTAGGTGGTAATCTACTAAATTCAAGATGGGGTCGCTCGTAATAATTCCTACCTGAATGCGGTGAATTTTACAAGCCTCTTTTAACAGATCACGAAAATAAAAGGCTACAGACCCTACAAAATGTACCGGCACTTCTTTGTGGTTTTCGTATTTCCAGATATGAATATTTATAAATTTGCTGAAGCCGTTGTAAATAAAATCTCGCACCCATTTCTCGTCGCGGTTATCACTGAGAAAAGGCATGAACGAAGCCAAATACACATTTGGATTCGGTTTGTTATAAATGGAATCAAATATGCTTTCTTTGGTCAGGTTGTATCTCTCTTTAAGACCATTGTTGATTTTTTCGGGTAGTTCGTGATACAGAAACATGCGAAGTAGGTCTTTGCCATAATATGTTCCACTTGCCTCATCTCCCAGTAAATATCCCAGGGCGGGCACTTCCTCGAATATAGTGGTTCCATCAAAATAACAGCTGTTAGAGCCTGTGCCCAAAATACAAGAAATACCTGGATTGTCACCACATGTTGCATAAACGGCACCATTTAAATCGTGGTCTACGACTACTTTGGCCTTGCTAAAAACAGAATTTAGGGCCTTGCCAACAACCGCGTTGCGTTTTAAATCGCTGGCACCTGCCCCATAAAAAAAGACTTGTTCAACCTGGTGAGCGATCGCAAAGAGTGAAGTATTTTTTTTAATTTCAGTTTCGATTAGCTCACTGGTATGAAAAAATGGATTGAATCCCATTGTGTGAAATGATAGACGCGTTGAACCGCCATCGGTAAAAATCCAATCACATTTTGTGCTTCCACTATCAGCAATGAGAATCATAGTTTAAAAATTTCTGCAATGTAATTAAATTTCTCTAAGTGTCAATCAAACACTTTAAAAACTTTTTGTGTTTGATAAAACAATTTTGGGTTATATTGCTTGTGTAAATTCCTGTTGATTTATGTCTTTGAGCCCATCTTTAAATCCCCATGTTTCTGTAGATTGTTCAATTTTTGGATTAAATGACAATGCTTTGTGTTTGTTGTTAATCAATAGAAACGGTGCAAAAAGTACCTTCCAAAACGCTGATAATCGTTTTGGCCTTCCGGGAGATTTAGTTCGGGACAATGAAAATCTAGATGAGGCTGCCGACCGAATACTCAGAGAACTCACAGGATTGTCTGGGATTTTTCTGCATCAATTTAAAGCCTTTGGAGACCCTTTGCGGATTGCAAAAGCCAAAGATCGCAGTTGGTTAGAAGGTGTTCGTCAAGAACCCGATGCACGGGTAATAACGTTAGCCTATTTGGCGTTGATTGATACAAGTAAAGTTGAGATTAAGCCTGGCTCATTTACCAAAGAGGCAAAGTGGGTTCCAATTTCCGAAATTAAGGATTTGGTCTTTGATCACAACGAGATTTTTGAGGCAGCATTGTTGGCATTACGAGAAATGATTCAGATTTACCCGATTGCTTTCAAATTACTACCCCTTAAATTTACAATGGGGGATTTGCAGTCACTATACGAAATAATTTTAGAACGAGAAGTTGATAAACGCAATTTTAGAAGGAAAATGTTACATTCTGGACTTGTTCGGGCCTTGACTGAAAAACAATACGGAGTGAGCAATAAGCCGGCTCGGTTTTATGTTTTTAATGGAAGCAGCTCCGAGGAATTATATTCTAGCATAGTAAATCTTAAAATGGAGGGTTCTATTACTGTGTTTAATTGATAAGTCTTAACTTCGCATCTTTATTTTTCATTAAACAATGCTTTCCGTTTCTAATGTATCTCTGCGTTTTGGTAAACGTGTTCTGTTTGAGGAGGTTAATCTCAAATATTCCAGTGGAAACTGTTATGGTATTATTGGGGCCAATGGTGCTGGGAAATCTACATTTTTAAAAATTTTATCTGGAGAAATTGATCCAAATACAGGATCTGTTGATTTAGAACCTGGAAAGCGAATGGCTGTATTGTCACAAAACCATTTTGCATTTGACGAAATGCCCGTGCTGCAAACTGTAATTCGCGGTCACCAAAAACTGTGGGAAATCATGGAAGAGAAAGACATGCTCTACGCCAAAGAATATTTTTCTGAAGACGATGGAATGCGTGCGAGTACTTTGGAAGGCGAATTTGCTGAGATGGATGGTTGGAATGCTGAAAGCGATGCGGCAAACTTGTTGGGTAGTTTGGGCATTCTTGAGCAATTCCATGGCTATTTGGTTAAGGACTTAGATGGAAATCAGAAGGTTAGGGTTCTTTTGGCGCAGGCGTTATTCGGTAATCCAGATGTTTTGTTGATGGATGAACCCACAAACGATTTGGATGTAGACACAATTCGTTGGCTAGAAGATTTTCTTGCCAATTTTGAAAATACGGTACTGGTTGTGAGCCACGACAGACATTTTTTAGACAATGTATGCACCCATGTATGCGATATTGATTTTAGAAAAATTCAGATTTTCAGTGGGAATTATACTTTTTGGTACCAGAGTTCTCAATTGGCATTGCGTCAGCGGTCTGATCAAAACAAGAAATCAGAAGATAAGAAAAAGGAATTATTGGAGTTTATCGCTCGTTTTAGTGCCAACGTAGCCAAAAGTAGACAAGCAACGGCGCGAAAGAAAATGTTAGAGAAATTGAATATCGAAGATATTCAACCCAGTACCCGCAAATATCCCGGTATTATTATCAAGCAAAATAGAGAGGTTGGAGATCAGATTTTGACCCTAGAAAATCTCAGCCTCAAGGCCGAATCGGGTGAATATTTATTTAGTAAAGTGAGCTTTACCATTCGAAAGGGTGATAAAATTGCATTTGTTTCGAGAAATACATTGGCCTTGAATATGCTGTTTAAGGTTTTGTGGGCAGAGGCCAAACCCAGTGGTGGTAAATTTCAGTGGGGTGTAACTGTAACGATGGGACATTTGCCCAACGAAAACGAAAAATATTTTATAGATAAGATTAATCTTGTTGATTGGCTTCGTCAATATTCGGTCGAAAAAGATGAAACGTATATCAGGGGATTTTTGGGAAGGATGCTTTTTAGCGGTGAAGAAACCCAAAAGTTATGCACGGTATTGAGCGGAGGAGAGAAAGTACGTTGTATGCTCAGCAAATTGATGATGGAAAATCCCAATGTGCTTTTGTTAGACGAACCCACCAACCACCTCGACCTTGAAAGTATTCAAGCATTGAACAATGGCTTGTTGGATTATGCTGGGGTAATTTTAGTCCATTCGCATGATCAAGAATTTATCAATACCATTGCAAACCGCATTATTGAAATCACACCCAATGGAATTGTAGATAAATATATGTCGTACGAAGAATTTGCCGAAGACCAACAAATTAAGGATCGAAAAACAGAATTATATCAATCATAAATATGAAAAAGCAAGAATTATATATGTCGGCTTTGGCCTTAGGAATTTTGGCTGGCTGTGGTGAAATCAACACCAACAAGAGTTTAAAAACGTCGGAAGACTCATTTAGTTATGTATCTGGGTATGAGACATCCCAACGCATGAAGCAAAATGGCATTGATGCCATTGATTTCGGTAGCTTTATCAAGGGATTAAAAGATGGATTCGCCAAGGACAGTGGTTATGACATTAAACAAGAGATGATGGGAAAGGTTTATCAGGACTATGCACAGGGAGTCCAATCAAAAAAAATCAAACTATTACAGAAGGCAACCAATGATTTTTTGGCCAAGTTGAGCAAGGAGCCAGGGGTGAGTCCGCTCGCATCCAAAGGCTTTTACAAAGAAGTGAAAAAGGGAAGTGGCGGAATACCCCAAGCCTATGATACAATAACTTGTTACTTTGTCATCAAAAATAGCAAGGGCAAGGTATTTCAAAATAACCGCAAAGAAAATAAGCCATTTGTCGGAAACATAGCAAGCCTTAACCTGCCACCATTGGAGGAGTCGTTTCAAAAGACCGCTTCGGGTGGGACATTTGAGGTGTATATTTCCAATACAGAATTTCCAAGTCTGGCTAAAATGGCTGGTACCTTCGAGGATATGTACGGTATTACTGTATTGGAAGTAGATTTAATCAATGTAAAGCCTGGCAAAAAGCCAAGCGCAGAAGAATTACAATACATTCCGCCCCCACAGCCATAAAGAGTATAGACTCCACCTGCTGGTAGTGTAGAATTCCATTATTAGTGGAGGGCGAGCTTGCCTATTTTCTGAGTTGTTTAATCCCCAAAAGGGCCCAGCCGATTATCATCATGGCACCTCCTATGGGTGTGATGGCACCGAGTTTTTTCAAACCAGGTGTAATGAGTTCGTTCAAAGCCAATAACCACAACGCACAACTAAAGATAAAGCTGCCTGTAAGGATTAAATGCATGGGCATTCCATTGCTGCTTGTTATAAACGGGCTAAAGGCCATCAGTGCGATGGCGTTTAGTGCAAAATACAAGGAAGCAGTATGCCAAATATTGAAATATTTCTGAGATATAGTTCCTTCCAAGCCATGGGCTCCCATGGCGCCCATGGCAATCGACACTGAGAGCATCAAGCAGCCTATACCTATGATTTTGTTGGGGCTCATTGCATTAATTATTTTGTGCTTTTTCGATGGATTTCAATAACAAAGTGCGGTGTGATTTTGTTTCAGATACACCTGGGTTGGCTTTCAATACTTCATGAATGCGAACAATTTCTCCGTACATGGCAGCTTTTGAAACGGCATCGTAAGGATTTTTCGAAACGGATAAGGCACCCGACAATAGGGTTTCTAAATACATTTCTTGCAAAACCATGCGGTGATTTGTTACACTTCCTTTGAGGTCATCGTTGAAAATGGCATTGGTGAGTGCACCCATCATTTCGCTCAGGCCATATCGGTTTCCATATTCTTTGGTGTCCGAAATGCGCATCAAGGTTTTGGGATTGAGCAAATGAGCCAAAACCTCAGCTTGCATGCGTGAAACTCTGTTTAACAATTTGGGGTCTTCTTCTTTTGCAAAAAATCCAAAACCACGACGTTGTTGTTGCAAATACGGAATAATTTCGGCTGGCACTTCCATTGCATTGGGTGCAAACGCGTATTTGGCCAAACTTTCCATTGCTCGCTTTTGTTGGAAATAGGGGACGGGTTCGTAGGGTTGGGGAGCATTTACTTGGTTGGGGAAGGCTCTGTTAACATATAACCCTCCTATATAGCGGCTCATAATTCCCACCATTGAGGCATAAGCACTGCTGAGAGAAGCAAAGGCTCCAAGCATTGCTTGGTAGCTTATTTCTCCCTCGGTATGTGTATTCCGCAAATTCTTCATCAAATCCTGGGTCATTTCAATGCGATCAATTCCGTAACCTATGGCATCGTTCGACAAGTCATTGACCATTACACGGGGGTCAATGCCCTTGCCAGCTGCCCTCATGTCGTCGGCATCATTGCCAAATACAAGTTTTGGGTCGAGGCATTTTTCGAGAATCCCCCTCATTCTTTCGGCTTCGGCGGTGGGGTTTCCCAGGGCTTGGCTGTAACCGAATTCAATGGCCCAGAGATCGTATGGACCAGGTTCGGTCTGGCAGTATTGTACATTGTTTTTTGTTTTGTTGAGGTTGATTGCGGGGTAATCCATCACTGAGCCAATCAATCCGGTTTTGTAGGTTAGAGAAGGATCGCTCAGTTCAGCAGGGGTATGGAGCTGTGATGCTTTCATATTGTGCATGAGACCCATAGTATGCCCCATTTCGTGCAGCACGAGGTAATAGATGGATTCGTTAATCAAACGACTTTTTTCGACTTCGCTGGCGTTTTGTGCAGCCAAGAGAGTACTGGCAAACAGGTGCTCGTTGTGCAGGCAATCGGCGGCATAGCACCCTTGAAAAGGCAGGGAGTTGATACTATTTTCGTTCAATTCTTTTTGGCTATTTTCTATGATTTCGGAAGGTCTTAGCGCTTGTCCTCCATCGGTTTTAAACAATTTTTGGGTGCGGTATCGGTTGGTGAGGTAGATGTACTCAAACATTATGTCAGCCCCTAAAATTTCACCTGTACGGGGGTTTGTAAAGCTAGGCCCATACCCACCGAAAGGGGGGTTTGGGGAGGATGTCCATCGCAATACATTGTAGCGAATATCTCCGGCATCCCATTTGGCAGTATCGGGCTGTTCAAATACTTGAACGGCATTTAAAAATCCTATGGGCTCGAACGCTTTATTCCATTGCAGGGCTGCTTTTTTGATGGTTTGGCGGTATTCCAAAGGTGTGGTATTTTCAATCCACCAAACGATCGGCTTTACGGGTTCTGACAACAGGGCTGTAGTGTCCTTTTTTTGCAAGTCCCAACGGTGAATCACGTCGCGATAATTGGTAACATTAATAGATGTCATGTCGTTTACTTGGTCTGAGAAATATCCCACCCTTGGGTCATCATAACGGGGTTTGAAATTATTTTTTGGGGCTGATAAGATGCTGTGTTGCAATTCAATTGATACTGATCTTGGGTCGGCGATGTCTTCTCCACCTCCGGAAGGAGCCGGATTGTCATATACGTATCGTACCACCAAATCGCTGTTTTCCGGGTAGTTTTTTATTTTGATGTATTGCGTTTTTCCTTTGGCTAGGCTGCCTAATTTAAATCCTTCGCTGCCGGGTCTGCCTCCTTCTTTAATTTGGTGAAGTTTTTCGGTGAGGAAAAGTTCATCGGCATCGACAAGGTAGTCGCCGGTTTTTTTGTTTTCGGCAATGATTTTTTCAAAAGCCAGGGGCGCATTGGAAATGTTTGCTTGTTGGCCTTTGGCTAGGGGGCTATTGGGTTCGAAATAATAATGGGTGTTGATTTGGCTGAATTCGAGGTTGCCATAGAATTTGGTGATGGTAAAAATACGGGAATCCCGGTACTGACCTCGGTAAAGGCCTGCATCAATCACCCCATTTTCGGTATAGGCGAAGTGGATAAACTCGGTATTGAGTTGTTTTGCATTCACCATAAGGTATAATTTGCCATCAGCACTATCTTGAAAGAGGGTAAAAAGCCCATCGAGACGGGTGCAATTTTTTGTTTTACTCTCAATTGAGGGAATGGCTTCCTTTGATTTTTCGTTGGCTTTTGTTTCTGTTGAAAGAGAGACAGCCCCTTTTTTCTTTTTGGGGGGTTTGTTGCCGAATGCCGGAGCACTTAATACAGCAATAATGAGCAATGACAATAAAGTTTTTTTCATAGAATTGTGATGCAATTTAAGACATTTTTTTTCGATTTTTGGAAAGGTATTTTATCACGCACTATGATTCTCGAGACAGAAATTCTTTAACGATTCAAGATGTGTTATAAAACAATTCTTTCTATATTTGCAACCCATATTTAAATTGTAAAAATTGCATTTGTAGCTCAATTGGATAGAGCATCTGACTACGGATCAGAAGGTTTGGGGTTCGAATCCCTACAAGTGCACGATCAAGAGCAAAGGCCTGAACGAAAGTTGAGGCTTTTTTTGTGCCCGAATCGATTCAGCCTTCAAAGAAGGCGAGTGAGAGATGGGCGCAAAAAAAGGCAACGCGGTAGCGTTGTGGTTTTCTATTGCAGGACCAAACCGTAGCGGAAAGCCGAGCGCAGTGAGGCAATCCTAACCCAGTGCCCGAATCGATTCAGCCTTCAAAGAAGGCGAGTGAGAGATGGGCGCAAAAAAAGGCAACGCGGCAGCGTTGTGGTTTTCTATTGCAGGACCAAACCGTAGCGGAAAGCCGAGCGCAGTGAGGCAATCCTAACCCAGTGACCGAATCAGTCTGATCGATTTTTTTCGATTATTTTTTTGACTTAAATCTTTTTTTTGAATTTAAAGGTAATGCTCGAGTTCAGCATAAAATTATCCATCTGAATATGCATGTTTTTGTTGTCAATCAAAATCAATTTTAATTTTTCGCCGTCTTGTTCAATTATTTTACCGTCAGCGCTCAGTGACCAGACCCCAATGGTAGAATCTTTATCCAAAGGATCGCATTTTAAAATACCCGCATAATTAACATACGTCTTTAGATTGTTGTTATCCCTGTACTTGACGTAGTTGTCTTTATCACAGTCATTCAAGGTTTGCGTGAAGTAGTCGGTCAGCTTAACCCCTCCAATTAAATCCAAGGGAGGTTCGATGGGCATAGAATATAATTGCCAATAATTGCCACAAATCAGCTCCGATGTGGTCGGAACTTCTACAGGGGATTTTTCTTTTTTACAAGCGCCCAATGTAAATAAAGTGAATGCTGCAAAAACAAGTGGAGCATAGGCAAACAACTTGAGAAATATTTTTTTCATGTGTAGCACGAAATTAGGAACTCAATACCATATTTACAATTAAAATTGAAATTGAAATCTTTCGATTATGCAGCGCAATTGCAAAATCACCATTTTATTGTTTGGGGTATTATTCTTTTCGGTTCGTTACAACTTACACCAATGTTAAAGGGGTGTTTTGCGTCACTGAAGTGGCTCTTATTGCAGAAAAAGTATGCAGTGGGCTCCAAGGAAATTCAATCCTGCGGTCTATCGATTTGCGGGACGATGGCGCAATATCAAAACCCAATAAAACCTTAAATTTCGTTATCTTGCCTGTGTGAAACGCAAACAGTTCATTCAAGCCTTCGGCAGCACTGCTTTGGTAAGCTTTGTACTTCCCGCACAATCATTGTTTTCTAAACCAAAACCTATACAAAAAAAATCCAATAAGGGGATGGGGTTTTTTATACCCAAAAAAACCGTTGAATCGTTGCCTCACAGTGAATCATATTGGGGTGTGGTAGCAAAAAATTTTAATCGGCCCCAAGGATTTATCAATTTAGAAAATGGCTATTTTAGCCACCAACCCATTGCAACTTTAGACTATCACGGCGAGGCAGAATCCCGCATTAATACTCAGTCAAGCTTCTTCATGCGCTCGGAACAGAGTAAAGCAATTGAGGATGCTCGCAATATATTTGCCGGATTTCAGGGTTGGGATGTCGAGGAAGTGGCCTTCACCCGCAACACAACCGAAAGCCTCAATACCATCATCATGGGTACACACTGGCAGTTGGGCGACGAAGTTATCATTGGCGATCAAGACTATGGATCCATGGTTGAAGCTTTTCAACAAGCTGCGGCACGTTGGGGCATTGTGATAAAAGTGGCACAAATATCCCTTTACCCTGCATCCGATCAAGACATTATCCAAGCATATGTGCAACAAATTACGGCGAGAACAAAAATGTTGCATGTGACCCACATGATTAATCTCAATGGACATCTCATACCGGTGCAAGCCATTGTTCGAGAAGCCAAACAAAAGCAACCCAATCTGTGGGTAGTTGTAGATGCTGCTCACAGTTTAGCGCACATGCCCATGAATCTAAGTGAATTGTCGAACGCAGGCGCCGATATCATCGGCGGCAGCCTACACAAATGGCTATGCAATCCCATTGGAGTAGGTTTTTTATATGTAAAAAGAAGTCTCATTCGAGAAATTTGGCCACTCATGGGCGATATTGGTATGGAAAAAGACAATATTCGCAAGTATGAACACCAAGGTACCCGACCCATTAATTCACTACAAACCATCTCCAAAGCCATAGCATTTCATCAACTACTTGGTGCAACTTCAAAATACAATCGACTGCTTTATCTGAAGTTGCTTTGGATAGGAAACAAAGTGGCCTTGGAAACCTTTGGTAAAAGTCTGGGTATATTCAGTGACCCCGAATACCAACAAAATATGAATGCGGTTCACGACTTAAGCAACTTTGATAATTTTAAACTACAATCACCGTTATTTCCTTTTTCACGGGGCGGCGCCATTGCTACTGCCGCAATAGACGGTTATACCCCCACAGAACTCTCTTCAATACTCATGACAAAGTTTACTATTTTTACTGTGGGCATCAACCATCCGATTGTTCGTGGAGTGAGAGTAACACCTCACCTAAGTAACGCCGCCGCCGATTGCATTGCACTCAATCAAGCACTCACCATCCTTTGCAAGGATCTTATTCCGCACAATGAATCAATACCGACAAAAAAATAATGTGGATGTTTATATTTAGAATTAATATAATACAAACTTATAATGGTCGTCAATTTCAATCAAAACACCATCGGCATATTCAAGATTTGCAAATGGGGGCGCATCTTACATAGAAACGCTAAAGGACTATAAATTCTCCGATAACTTTTGAAGTAAAAATAGCCTACGAAGCATTAAAATTTACTTTCAATAGTTAATTTTGGTGTCTACGAAACTCTGAAGTACGACAGGCAATGGTTCATATTTTTTTGTGAGGCTCGTTTTATATTATTTGATTTCAAATATTTACTTGTGTGTTTTCGTTATGGGTTAAACGCTGGCACTATGAAATGAACAATACCACCTCTCAGCAGTAATTTTAAATCACTGACCGTAGGAGGTAGTTTTATTGTTAATTGTTTAGAACCGTGTTTAGCCAATCATTTGCCCATTTTAAAAGTTGGATTTTATGTTCACCATTAATCATCCTCTTACCATTTTGTATCTATGGGAATGTCAATTCTCAGACTTTACAATTTGAAGAACTGGTAAAAAAAGAAGTATATTTTTATTACAAATCATCAAAAAGTGGTTACTTTCTGATTTTGTATCCCAACCAGCATTATGCCTTAATTAAAAGGAGTTCTTATAACAATTCCATGGATAGTGGGTCTTTTAAGTTCACAAAAAACACCTTAAAGACTATAATACATTTTAATAGCTACGGACTCAAAAATGGATTTAGGCCATTTGATAAACTAAAATTTATTTATCGTGATGGTCAAATTACAGACATCAATGGCCGGTACAAGTTAAAATTAATCACCGATAGTGGGCAATTGGCCACGCAAAATGCTGTGAGTCATCGCTCTATGGTGGTAAATCAAAAGTATATTCATCGCCAGTTGATAAAGAATAATTATGTTGTTCAACCTGTGCGTCATAACAGTCGTTTTTTAAATGCCATTGTTCAATATGACCCCAATTTTTTGATGAGGGCGGGAAAATGTGCCGATAGTATGTATCAAGTGAGGATGCAACCCAAATATTACCAGAATTTAAATCCCGAAGACCTCAAGGCAATTAAAAAATTGGCAATAGACCTGACCACCGGTATATCTGATGACTCATTGAGAATTTTAGCGTTGTGCAGATGGATGGTTAGAAATTTCAGATATGACCTCAGCGGCCCAATCAAGCCAGATGAGGTGTTCCATCAAAAAAGAACAGTGTGTCAGGGGTATGCCGATTTTATTGAGCAATTCTGTATAGGGATAAACCTTCCTTGCATCACTATTGTTGGGTATGCCGACAACAATAGTTGGCAAAGACACATTGAAAAAATAGGAACCAATCACGCTTGGAATTTGGTTAAAATCAATCATCAATGGAGGTTATTGGATGTGACATGGATTGATCGCCCCGATGATTCCAATAATACAGAGGGAGAATTCATGTGGTTTGACAAGTATTTTCTTGGAGATCCAAAAATTTTTGCGGAAGACCATTTTCCAAAGAATGAATTATTCCGTTTTACACAATTGTATTTCAATAAGATGCGCCATTGTTTTACATCACCGGTGACCAAACACATGGGTCTTAACACACAGTATTTGGGTCCAATGAACAATATAAACATTACCCAAGACAATATCTTAACTTTTTACGTGTATTCTGAGGGTGTATCCGATTGTAAAATATTAATCAATGGGGTAGAAATGAATCATGCCAAAAATATCGAACTCTCGCCGGGTGTGAACCAAATTTCAGTGCACACAACAATACCGCGAAGCAATGTCAGGTTTGTGAATGATGATATTGAGTTCGAATTTGTGAAAATGACCAAGTCAGACAGAACAAAAATGATTTTATCCACCAAAACAATTCTCAATCGAATCCATCAACCCTATCTGCCACAATTTTATGATTTTATACTTGCGCAACAAAGCAAGCAAACATTTAACTTCCAACCAGGAATGGATACAGTGTTCAAAAACACAGACTTATGGAAAGCCGCCATTGGTAATTTCTATGGTAGAATACCCGAATTAACCATTTCTCAAGAGCGCATTTCCGGCGAGGAAGCAGTTTACTACCAATGTGCTTTTTCAGATATTACCATCGAGAATCATGTTATGTACTTACGCGGGCAGTTAAAATGCAGTATAGAAGAATTTAAGAAATATCCAAACAAGGAGTTTCCATTGGGAGATATACAATTCTGTGTGTATGATAAATGGCTGACCAAATACTATTCTTTTAACTAGTGGTAATAGTTTAACAATTAAATAAAATATTGGCATATATTTTTCCGTTACACATAATATCAAGCACTATGAAATGAACAATACCACCTCTCAGCAGTAATTTTAAATCACTGACCGTAGGAGGTAGTTTTATTGTTTAATACATAGTGTAATGAAAAACAAATCAATCATCCTTCAACGGCCTTTCGGCCCACATTTCGCACAGTTATTTATTTTGTTTCTGTTTGCTTTTGGCAATCCGTCATTTGTTTTTGGTCAGCAGAGGAATGCAGTTACCACTGTTAAAGCACCCGTTAAAAATGGGATTAAATCAGAAAAAGCAGTATCCATAGACGGCAAAGGTGTCTTAGAAACCCCGAAAGCAGAATACCCCAACTTATTTCCTGATAGTCTTTGTGGCAATTGGGGAGAACCCACTGGGGATCAACCTTCTATATTGACTTTCTTTGACGATGGCAATATTTCCTCTTTCGATGAATTTCAATTTATCTTTGGCAACGGAATTGTGGCAACACAAGACCAAGATGCAGCAGACCAGTTTGGTCTAAAATTGGGAGTTGGATTGGGTAAACGAGGCATCAAAAAGGTTGGAGAATATTACCCGCTACCCATACCTAAGGATCCAACTTTTATTGCCCCGACACGACACGGATACATTGGTTATAATGGCAAAATCTACCGCACCGAAAAAGAATACAATCAAGACCCGAGTGGTAATGTCTGGATAACCTTGGAGGAATTTGGTAAGTATCCACCCAACCAAGGCGGCGATTATAAGTTGGTTCTAAAATAGTTGCTAAACATGTAAAAAATCGTCTTATAAAAAAAGTGTAGAATTATCCCATGGCTTATGCTGTGGGATTTTTCTCTTTTCTCTTGGATGAAAGACAAGCAATTACTCGAATTACGGGAACTATCCATCAGTTACCCGCACAAAGAAACCGAACTACCGCAAATCCGAAATTCTGGGGATGCCTACAAACTACTTAAGGGTATTACACTATGCCAAAGAGCGTGGTAAAAACAATGTGGCGTGTGAATTTTTTGGGGTAAAAAAGAGTGCGTTTTATAAATGGAAAAATGAGTTTGACCAGCTTGGAGAGAAAGGGTTGATGCGCTGGTTCGACGCTGCCTCATACTTTATTGGCTGCATCCCATAATATCAATTCAATAGGCTTAATGGTGTCTTCTTTATTTTTCTTTGCCATTAGTAAGTTCTTAGTTAAATAGTGCAATACCTGCGGCATGCCACATGGCGAAATTATTGGAAATAGTATATGTATTCAATTCTGAATTAGAAAAAACTGTTTCACTTTCGTTTGATGTAATGACGAATCCTAAACCATCAATTTCCCAATAAATTCCTTGAGTGCCAAATTTTCGGCCTTCCACAGGATACTTGTTGTACTTGAAAATAATAGAACATGCTAAAAACGAGTCTGAATCTCCACCATGAATTCTTGAATCATTTTGCGGAGGTTTGGTGATTCTTGCAGTCAGTATCATTGCATTGTTATCTTCAAAAATAATCAAATAGTCGGCATATTGATTAACTCATTGTATCTTCAGGAATATGCATTATGCCTTTATCATTTCGGAACGCCAAGGTCACTTTTGCTTCAACTTCAGGTTTGAACAAAGTAAACATTGCATCATTGAATTTGTATCTATGCCGCCAGTTTTTTATTAAAACTGATTACTCAGTTTTTTTTGAACTTACATAGTGCTAGTCTTGCTTTCAAAGGAAAGTCAGCCAATTATTGAAAAAACATCAGATTTAGACTACAATACCCCCATTTGCAGTAGCGGTTGAAATGTCCGAACCTGGATCATCAACTGTTTCAATGGTTGTTTCTTCTGGATCATCAACTGTTTCAGTTGTTTCTTCCCAGGCGACACTGTCGTCGGTTGATGCTATTTGCTCCGTTTGTCCTGAATTTGAGCAAGCTGCGAATAAACAAACAGCGCAAAACCCTTAATTTGTTTGAAAATTTTAAATAATCAATGATTTCTTTTGTTTTTTCCATATCAATAGTACTAACTTAGTTTTTTACTAATTTAGTCTACGATGCTCAGCTGTATTCACATCTCCGCCAAAGTTCAACCGAAATTGGTTGAACTTTGGCCCATAAATAAGTAAAAAATCCTCCATTCAGAGTTCGCATTTGTATTATTGTATATTTTACAATATATTCGCCTAGGACATTGCGAAATATCCCATGGATCCAAAACTTATTCCCTTTTTTAAAGCGGCTGTCTCCGTAGATAACGTAGTCTTTGGGTTCGACCAATCGGGACTTAAAGTATTGCTCATTTATCGCGGTGCCGACCCCTACAGGAACTGTTGGGCACTTCCTGGTGATTTAATCAGTTTAGACAACGACTTGTCCTCGTCTGCCGAAAAAGTACTGCAAGATCTCACCGGATTGGATAAAATTTACATGGAGCAAATTCATACGTTTGGGAAGGTAGATCGACATCCATTTGGCCGCGTTTTTACCGTTGCCTATTTTGCTTTGATTAAAATTGAAGATTATAACATTCACCCATCCTCATGGGCTGAAGAAGCCGCCTGGTTTCCCATCTCCGAAATTCCAGACTTGCCATTCGACCACAATGAAATTCTCCTTTTTGCCAAAGACCAGCTGAAAGCCAAAATCCGTCGTCAGCCCATTGGCTTCGAGCTGCTGCCAAAATACTTTACGCTCACCGAATTACAAAAGCTCTACGAATCGATACTAGAAACTGTATTCGACGTCAGAAACTTTAGAAAAAAAATCCTTTCCATGGATTTCATTACAGACACCGGACTAAAACAATCCAGTGTCACCCACAGACCCGCAAAATTGTTCAAGTACAACGCGAAAAAGTATAGCAAACTTTCCAGCAGCTACTTCGCATTTGACCTTTAATTTTTAACACTTGAAGTACTTTCTTACCCTCCTTTCCCTAATTTTTTTCAATCTATCTAGCGCCCAAGCTGTAAAAGTCGAGGTGCGCCAAACCCCTACAGGTTGGGAAATGCTGCGCGATGGGAAAATCTACTACGTCAAAGGCGCCGGTGGCGATACCCACCTAGACGTCGTCGTGAATATTGGAGGAAATTCCATCAGAACATGGGGAATCGACGATGCCCAAACCATCCTCGACAATGCGCAAAAACACGGACTCACTGTGATGCTGGGAATGTGGCTTCAGCACGAACGACATGGATTTGATTATAGCAACAAAGCCAAAGTAGAAAAGCAACTCAATCATTTCAAAAGCGTTATCGATCGATTCAAAAATCACCCCGCTTTGCTCATGTGGGGCATCGGAAATGAAGTCGATCTGTTTTATTCCAATACCCGCGTTTGGGATGCAATTCAAGACATCGCAAAATATGCGCATCAAGTAGACCCCAACCACCCAACCTCTACGGTAACTGCCGGCTTGGACTCGATGGAAGTGGCGCTCATCAAACAAAAAGCCCCAGACATCGATGTATACTGCGTGAACACTTACGGCGATATCGGCAACGTACCCTACAATATCAGGAAATGGGGGTGGACAGGACCATACATGATCACCGAATGGGGACCCAATGGTCACTGGGAATCACCCACTACGCCATGGGGCGCTGCCATTGAACAAAGTAGCCTCGAAAAAGCAGAAGTCTACAATAAAAGATACACAAACTATATAGCAGCAAATCCCCAAGATTGCATAGGGTCGTATGTGTTTTTATGGGGACAAAAACAGGAATATACACTTACCTGGTATGGCCTTTTCACCAAAGATGGCAAGCCCACGCAAGCCATTGATGCGCTGCAAATTGCTTGGAGCAGTCAGAGCCCAACGACATCAACTCCCAGCATTACGAATCTGCTCGTCAACGGGAAAAACGCTTATAGCGGACTTCATGTGCCCGCGAATTCGATCAACCAAGCCTTCGCCGATGCCTATTTGATTCAATACAATCAAACCCCCAACGACACTCATAATGTGCATTGTAGTTGGAAAATTTTGGCCGAAAGCAACGACAAAAAAGCCGGGGGTGATGCAGAAAACGAGGCCACCGAAATTCCGGGTCTGATCAAAAAAGGCAAATCAAAACGCATACAGTTCAAAGCGCCCAATGAAGAAGGGGCTTACCGACTGTTTGTAAATATCGAATATCAAAACAAAATCGCTTACGCCAACTACCCTTTTTATGTCGATGCAAGCGCAAACTCTACCCAACCCAAATCGGTCCGCGTAAAAAAATTCACCATGGACAGTTTTAATCCATAAGCCCATGAAAAGATATTTACTTACAATCGCATTTTGGGGAATTATCACGACAAACGCTGTGGCGCAAATCACAAATACAATTTACCCTCTTGGCGTTTATCCAAAACAAGCCCCGGAAAAGTTGGAAAGATTTACCATTTCAGGCTACTACCGTTTTATTGCCAATGTGCGATATCTGCAAAATTCGAAAGATATGTTTAACCGGGGTAGCTATATTGACCAAGCCAAAACCCCAACCCACATTTTCGTCGGCGACGATGCTCAAATCCCACAACTCATGCTAAACATGGGCGGAAGCATCACCCCTAGCACAAGATTTTCAACCGATTTTTATTTGTGGACCCCAATGACCGGCGCTGGTCAAGCGGAAAATATAAAAGGGCTAAACTTGGGCGTCAGCTTAACTGGAACCCATGATTTCCAAAAAGGAAGCCTCAACGTAATTGCGGGAGGTATCAATTGGTACGCACTCACGCCATTTACTTTCCATACCAATCCCGGCTTCAATCGATATTCCATCTTCGAAAGAAACCCTTGGGATCCCCAAACAAGCAATGTCGCCGACCGCTATAACACCTTCTATACCAACGGCGCGCTAAACCAAGACACCCGATGGGGACGTCAAGCCTTTCAAGGGATTATTCTTGAAGCCAACGATATGCCCAAGAATCTTTCCGGGGTTATTATGTTTGGGAAAACCCAGCTCAACGGCGGAATGGCGCCCCTCCCTAATCAATCCTATGGCGGAAAATTGAAAAAATTATTTGGCAACGATTATGTCAGTTTAAATACGTTTAACAACCAAACCTACTCAGACAGCCTCCTTACCCATGGGGTTGGATTCAATATGCATACTGCCGAATTCCAAATCAAAAAACGCATATTAACCATTTCCGGCGAGGTGGGTGCTGGACGATACTTCAGTCCAACCCTAGCCAAAGGATGGGGCGAAGCCATCGACCTAAAACTAAGCTTCCCCAAGACCACCACAGGCATCCCCCTTTTAATTCGTTACTACCGCGTAAGTCCAAGGGTTTTGAATAACTCATCCGTATTCTGGAATTCTTCCATTCGCGAAGGCAACGTCAGCAGCTCTAGTAGCTCAGACCAACTCGTTTTGGTACCTTTTTCTAGTGCGATGGTTCCTGTAGGCCAAATCACAAACAACAGAACTGGTATTGAATTAAACACAGAATTCGAAATCGGCAAACTGAAAACGAGCATCGGATATACCAACGCCAACGAAATCGAAAATATCTCTTCCCAACTCACCTACTCCCACCCCGTCAACAACCTCTCCCTATCTCGCTTTTGGCGATGGGGATTCCCGGCCAATGTTGGTCCGTATCAAAATCTAACAAAAGTGTATCGCGGCGTCTTTGAAACAGTGAATCTTACCGACGGCACCTCCACTGGTGTTCCGTTGTATAAGAAGTATTTCATCAACATCGAAGTGAATGCGAAATACAAAACCAGACTTGCATACAGAGATTTATTCATCACCTACTTAGGCTCTTACGCGTCAGTGCAAAAAAAGCGTTCCGCAATTACCTTATTCACCGAAGAAGCCTATTTGAGAACCTATTATCATCAGCTAGAAGCCTATTACCATCTCTCTCCAAAAGTTGTCTTTGCCAATTACGTAGGTTGGGAGCGAATCATCGCAAATTATAACACCACAGTAGATGCCATCAGCCGACGTCCTCGAAATCAGGAAGGATGGGGCTTGGCCACCGGCTTTGACATAGAAATGAGTAAAGGCGCAGGCCTTTATATCCGTCAGCGATGGATGAATTACCAAGACCGAAGCTTCAGCAAAGACCAATACAAAGGCTGGGAAACCACCGTTGAAATCAAAATTTTCTTCTAATGCAACAATCCATGAACCGATTATATACCCTTTCCACTGCCCTAGTCGCAACCCTGATCGCCAACATCACCCAAGGCCAAACTGGTCCTAAAGTCCTATTCACAGGCGGAGCACGTTCGATCATCTCCAATGCCGATATTCAAGTGAACGATACCATACCCGACAAAACCACAGCAAAAAAAGTAGTGGCGGGTTATGCTCTCGTTGATTTAGGATTTAACATCAGCCCCAACAAAAACACTGAAATTCTAGGGATGATTCGCATCAACAACAAATACGGTGGATTTTATGGTGCCGGAGTGTCTTTCGACGTACGTCAGCTTTGGGTAAAAGGCATCATCGCCGATGTAGTTCGATACCAATTGGGCGATATCAACCTAAAGCAAACCCCCTTTACCCTATATAACCACAACGAGGATCAGTTGATCGGCCAACCGGGTGTTTTTCAGCTACAGCGCGATATCGTAAATTATGAAACCTTCTACAAATCAAATACTTGGCGACAACAGGGCTTGTCGTTGGATTGGGGTTTACAGTTCATCAAATTTGTCAAAGAACTCAATGTCAACGCCTACCTCACACGAATGAACGCCACCAATTTCGGCAACGTCCAAGACCGATTGTTTGGCGGAACCACCGTTGATTTAATCCAAAGCAATCATTTGAGTTTGGCCTATAATCTGGCTGCCCTGTTTGATGTGAAAGGAACTGCTTTGGATACCAACGTTTTTAGTAATATCGTCAATACCATAACCTTCCGATACAACAACAAAATCGGGAAACTCAATGCCCAACTTCAAGGCGAATTTGGAAATTCACGTTACCATTATACCATCGATACAACCGCGCCTACACTCACCGATTACTTCATGAATCCCACCATTACCCTTTCGCCAGAAAACAAACAATGGGAAGCTGAATTGGGATATTTGAATGTGGGTCCTGATTTCCGCAGCCCAGGAGCGCAAAGCAAACGCGTCGACTACAATGCCCAATCCAATTTCTTTAACCGATATAAGCAAACCCAAGCAGATCGACCGCTGAATTTTGGCGATATCACGGGCAATAGCCTATTGTACCGCACCGGCATCAACCCAAAACTCATGGCCTACAATCCGTTGATTAACAATGTATTGCCATACGGACAGGCTACTTTTAACCGACAGGGTTTATACCTTAAAGGAAAATACAACAGTAAGAATGAGGTGATTCAGTCAGAATTTAGCCACCATCAACTCAAAGAAATTCGCGGACAAGGCACCTCAGCGCTGAAATCGTTTATGATGACCCGCCTTCAACTGGGCGCCAACCTTGGAAAATACTTTCATTGGGATCGCGTTGCCAAATTATCGGCTTCCGCCTGCTACCAAAACACACAAAGAGCAGGTCAATTCGCCTTCGAATCTGTTGACCTCACCTCTTTCCAAACCGGAATGGGTGCCGAATTTGAACTACTGCCTAGCATGGACTTGATGATTGGCTACACCGCGCTTCAGGGCAAGGGAAATGATTTGTTATCGGATCGCAACGGCTTTACCGAAGTCATCGATTTCAGCAAATACAATGGCAATTTGAATCAAACGGTTTCTGCCGCGGGCATTCGCTTCCGATTTGGTGAAAAAGCCTACTTGGCTGCGCTTTACCAACAATCGAATTATCAAGACAAAATTCACGCCTTCAACAACTACAAAATCAACCAGTGGATGGTTGTTTATAACATGACCTTTTAATCCCTAGCGATGAAAAAACAAATTCTTACCCTCGTGATTGCCGCCACCTTGCTCGCATCAAGCTGTAAGCGAGACAACAGTTCCTTCGACGGGCCTAGCCTCAGCGATCTCAACGGTCAATTCGGCATGTTACAACCCTTCCAAGCCAACAAATCTTCAGTAGACTTTTCCAAATCGGAGACTGTAGGATTCACCGCCAAGTTCACCAAACTCTGCGATTGGACCATCCGAATCAAAGGCAGTAATTCTGGTGCACAAAAATTTATCACCGGGAAAAGTAGAATCATCGATGCGTCAACGGCGACATGGAATGGCAGCACCACTCTTTTTCCAATGTTCAAAAACGAACCCTGCGTGGCGACTTTGCTGGTAAAAGGTGTAACCGATACTTTTAATGTCACAATCGGGATAACTGGACTCCGCAACCCTTCGGGTTTTGTGGTTGCCAACTTTGAGTCAGGCATGAACACCAAATGGACCACGTTTATTCAAACCGGAGGTGGCATGGATTTCAAAATTCACAACGATCAATTCAATGTAGAAGGTAGCAATTATCTGAATATGGCCGGAACGGTGAACTGGGATTGGCTTATCGGTATGATTGATTTCCCAGCATCGGCCTATGGAAAAACCACCTATCCATTAAGTAGTGTGGGCGAAGACGTTTACTTCAATTGCCTGATTTACGGGAAACCCAATACCAATGAAAGTAGAGTGTTATTTCAGTTCCGCGAAGACGACAATGCCAATGGGAAGTTTGATCCGGCCAACGACGACCAATACGACAGTGAGCTTCGTATTACATGGGAAGGTTGGAAATTGGTTTCGTTTAAATACAGCGATATGATTCACCTCGTGAATGGCGTTCCTGCCAGCAACAATGGCAATAGCCGACATAATCCCAATTCTTTGGTCATGGTTAGCATGTTGCACTTAGCGAATCCATCGAACGGTGCGGCGAGTACAAAAATCGATTGTATCATGTTCACTGAAAAAGGTCCGTTAGAGTTATAACGATGATGCGTTGTAGAATTTCCTTTCCCCATTGCACCACAAATCCGCGGATTTCATTCATCATTATGTGGGGTTTCCTTGCGATGTTTCCAAACAGTAGTTTCGCGCAAACGGATAGCAACGACATCCAAAAAATGGATACGGTTTTACTAAAAGGAAAGTGGCTATATGCCAAAAAGCAAGGGCTATACGATATGTCCTCTGCCCCAGAAAGTCCAAATATCAATGGATTTTACGCGCTCCAACTGATGGACGAAGATTTGGGTCAGCAAGTATGGATTTCCAAAGAACCCAAATGCGTTCAAATCAAAAAGGAATCCGGCGATGCCCAAAAAGGAAACAATTATATCCGTTTAACTTGGGATAAAATCGGTGGCGGATGCACTTGGATTGGCATGGGAATCGGCTGGGACAACTGGCAACCCAAAGACATTAGCGGACTTCGCGATGCAGCAAGGTTATCCTTTCAGTTCAAGAGTACGGGCGATACACTTCGTTCCCTTCCCTTTGCCATCGCCTTTGAAGATTATACTGGCGCTCAGTGCTGGTTGGGATTTTCATCAAAATTGATTGCTACACCCATTTCCAATAGCAGTTGGACAGAAGTATCCATTCCAATGTCGATGTTCCCCTTTGAATCCTTCAAAACCGACCCTTCCATGATTAAACAATTTCTGTTACAATTGGAAGCCGACGGCGAGATTTTGATCGATAACATTTGCCTCAAACCTTTGTAAATTTGGGGACAACACTACATTCCAATCAAATAATTTTCATGATTGCAAAGACAGCAAATCAACACTAAACATGAAAACACTAATAGCATTATTGCCAAAGAAATTTCAATCACTTCTTAGCATATTATTTTTCCTAACGATATCACCCACGGTTGTCAATGCCCAGTTCGAAAAACTCATCGCTTCGCTTTCGCTGGAAGAAAAAGTGGGCCAAATGACCCAAATCGATTTGGGTGTAATCGCCAAAGGGGCTCCTTGTGCATTAACTCAACCCCAAACAATTGATACCAACAAACTTCGCATCGCTTTTGAAAAATACCACGTTGGATCCATCCTAAATGTGGGTTGTGGCTCCGGAACTATCAGTCTAGAAAATTGGAAACAGATTCACAGCGATATCGCTACGGCCAACAAGAAATATTTGCCTCAAGTACCCGTTGTATTTGGCATCGATGCAATACACGGAGCCAACTATACCAAGGGAGCAACCATGTTCCCTCAGCAAATTGGACAAGCCGCAACGTGGAACCCTGATTTAATTACCCAGGCCTCTGAAATTACGGCCTACGAAGTCAGAGCCAGCGGTATTCCATGGAATTTTTCTCCAGTTTTAGACTTGGGACGTCAGCCTCTTTGGTCGAGGTTTTTTGAGACCTACGGCGAAGACGTCTACCTAGCCAAGTCGATGGCATCCGCCTGTATTCGAGGTTACCAGGGTGTTCCAACGCTCTTGGGAATCCCCCGCTGGAACTCGATGGATCAAACGGAATCATTGCACATGGAGGGTGCATCAACTGTAGGCATCGACCCCTACCATGTTTCGGCATGCATGAAGCATTTTTTGGGCTATAGTTACCCATTGAGTGGAAAGGATAGAACACCGGCATGGATTTCAGATCGAGAATTGAGAGAGTATTTTTTGCCAACTTTTGAAAAGGCAATTGATGAGGGTGCACTTACGGTGATGATCAACTCGGGAGAGATCAACGGAACGCCGGTTCACATTAACCCAGACATTTTAACAAAATTACTCCGCACAGAATTGGGATTTAAAGGTCTGGCGGTGACGGATTGGGAAGATATTTACAAATTGCATACGACCCACAAAGTGGCGGCCTCGCTGCGCGAGGCCGTGAAGCTGGCCATCAATGCCGGAATCGACATGTCGATGACCCCCAACGATTATCAGTTCACTGATTTATTGATCGACCTCGTGAAAGCCGGGGAAGTCCCTATGTCAAGAATCAATGAATCCGTTGCAAGAATCCTTTACGTAAAACAGCAATTGGGCCTTTTCAACCCAACCACAACACAATACGCCAACTTCGCAAGCGAGGAACATCAAAAAGCAGCACTCGCCGCCGCCGAAGAAAGTATCACGCTGCTAAAAAATCAAAATTCGATATTACCGCTAAATCCCAACCAGAACTTGTTCATCTTTGGGAACGCCGCCAACGACCTCAATATCCTCAATGGAGCTTGGTCCAACACCTGGCAAGGCACCGATTCGCAATATCAACACAATCCCAAATACCCAACCATTCTTGAAGACCTTTTAGGAAACAATGCCTGGCAAGGAATAAAGAACGGTCACATCACCTATTTGCATGGGGCCGATATCAACAAACTGCTTACAAAAAAATATCGGAAAGAAATTAGCAGCACTCCCTGCGTCGCCATATTATGCCTAGGCGAAAAACCTGGAACCGAAATCCCCGGCAACATCAACGACCTTGAATCTGAAATCGACCCCAATGACCGTGCAATATTTGACTATTTCAAATCAATAAATATCCCCATTGTATTGGTATTGGTTACCGGAAGGCCACGCATCGTCACCGAAATCGCAAATGCCTCACAAGCCGTAATCCAAGCCTATTTACCTGGAAATTCAGGGGGTACCGCAATTGTCAACGTGCTTCTAGGAACTACCAACCCCTCGGGAAAATTGCCTTATACCTATCCAAAATTTGCCGGTGATGTGGTTCACTACGACCATAAAAATGCAGAAAAGAACGATATCCTTTTTGGGACCAAGGCCTACGATCCTTTGTTCGATTTTGGACATGGCTTGAGTTATTCCTCGTTCAAAATGACCGACCTCAATATCAGCGAAGCGGAATTTCCTTCAGTGGTTAAAAATGGCAATCCCATCAAGAAAAACCTCGACGGCAAGGGATTCCAATGTCGAGTAAAGGTTTCCAATACCGGTAAAATGGCAGGCAAAGAAGTCGTTCAAGTATACTACCGCGATGAGTTCGCAAGCATCACTCCAAGCAGCAAAAAACTCTGCGGCTTTGTCAAAACGCCTCTTTTACAACCCGGAGAAAGTTATCTAGCAGATATTTGGATTCCGCTCTCAAACCTTAGTTTTATAAATAAAGACCTCCAACGCATCGTGGAACCCGGTGATATCACGTTTATGGTTGGCGCACAGAATCAAACAATCACCCTCAAATAAATCAGAATGAAAGACAGCATTATCCCCCGCCCCGCAAGAAGAAATTGGCTACGGAATACCGGCATCGCAGGATTAATTGCCTTGGCCGCAGTTGGAACCTCTTGTGAGCAATCCGATCCGCCAACTGGAAAACATGTGATCAAAGATTCCGGTGATCTCGTTTTCTCAGGGTATGGTTGGAGAATCAAATCGAGCACTACACCTGTGGGACCTGGCCCTTGCTATTTCAATGGCGATAGTTGCGTTTGGGTGGATAAACAAGGTAGATTGCATATGCAAATTGCCTACATCAATGGCAAATGGCAAACCAGCGAAATCATCAATACGGCCAATACCGGTTACGGGACTTATATTTTTACCGTAGATAGCGATATCTCGAACTTCAATGATCGTATCGTTTTGGGATTGTTTACTTGGGATAATAATACTTTTATCGACCAAGGGAATAGCGAAGTAGATATTGAATTTGCAAAGTGGTTTAAAGCATCTGATTCTCTAATGCTCACCACATCGGTACAGCCCGTTTCCTTTGAGAATTCTACACCCTATGCCGAAAGAACTTATAAGCCGGTTATGCAGGTAAGCAAACTCAAAAAAACATCAACACATGCTTTCAAATGGACACCAGACGAAATCACATGGGCTAGCTATGCCGGTGATCAATATCCTGGAACGGAGCAAATTGCATCATGGCGATTCGACAAATCAAATCAATCACGCGTAAAGATTGAAGGAGGTATTTCCTCTAAACCTATTGTGATTCCAGTACCCGGCCAAACAACCAACGCCCGTATTAATCTTTGGTTGCTCAATGGTTTGCCGCCAGGCGATAATAAGCCCGTTGAGGTGATACTGAAATCATTTGAATTTATTCCACAGTAAATAAGATAAAAAAGAAAGGGGGCCATTGGCCCCCTTTCTTTTGGAAATATAAGTGAATGATTACTTATTCAACACAAACTCCTTATGGATCGTACCCTTAGAAGTTGTAACGCTTACCATGTAAACACCAGCAGAATGTGCTGTCATATCGATGGTTTCGTTCACAGCAGCACCAGTCAAAGTCTTGCTGTACAATTTGTTTCCTTGAACATCAAAAACAACAACGCTAACTGTTTCTTTTTGTGTCAATCCCATGTTCAAGTTAATCAAACCTTGAGTTGGGTTAGGATACAAATTCAATGATGCAATGTTTACTTTGTTCAAACCTGAAGTTGAAGCACAAGCACCACAAGACTCATAACAAACAGCAGTCAATACAGTTGGAGCACTGAATTTCAAGAAACGATTGGTGAAACCTGAAGTTGTTTTCACACATGGAGTACCAGTAGTCAAAGTCTCTTGACCTGTCCAACCATCCAAAGTAAACTTGTATTCGATAGAATCCTGTGGCAAAGGCAATTTAACTTCCCAGATACCATCTTTATCGGCATCAGTCATCACATTGCAAGATCCACACCAGCCGTTGAAGTTGCCATTTATATAAACACTAGTAAACGTTGCGCCTTTGTAGTTTTTCATATCAACTTTGAAAGTCACATCATTGGTACAAGCATCACAACTAGCCCAACAAACGTTATCCAATGTCTTGTTACCTGACAATTTCACAAAACGATTGGTAAAGCTAGCCGTCGTTTTAACACACGGAGTTCCTGCAGTCAATTTCTCCTCATCTTTCCAGTTGTCAACCTCGAACTTATATTCGATAGAATCATTAGTCAAAGTCAAAGTAGTGCTGTAGATTTTATCGCCATCAGGGTCAGTCATTTTATTTGCATTGCCTGACCATCCATTGAAAGTACCTACTACATAAACGTCAGTAAACGACTTGGTGTATTGTTTCATGTTGCAATTGAAAGTCACAGATTTACTAGTCACCTTGCTACAAGCAGAACAGCTGTTCCAACAAACAGTAGCAATTGTTACGTTACCACTCAGTTTGATAAAACGGTTGGTATAGACACCCGTCGTTTTTGTACAAGTAGTACCTGAAGTTAATGCTTCCTCACCCGTCCATCCATCCAAAGTAAATTTGTATTCGATAGAATCAGCTTTGATGTTTACGGTACCTTCCCAAACACCGTCTTTGTTGGCATCTGTCAAAGCATTACAAGATCCACACCATCCATTAAAATTACCGTTTACAAATACACCGGAAAAAGCAGTGCCTTTGTAATTGTTCATGTCCACTTTAAAAGTGACATCTTGTGTAGATTGACACATCGCGCTGAGCGACAATAAGCCAATCGATAAAAATGAGTACAATTTTTTCATTTGAGTATTTTTTAGTTTATAACAAACTTAATAGAAAATTTAATTATTGTGAATTAAACAATAAGATTTAGATTGTTTTTAAGGGTGTTTAAAATTCAATACGGCACTTTTATACAAAAAGAACCCTATTCGTCCAATAAAATCAAGTATTAAAAAAAAAATAAATACAACAAGTAGTTTGTCATCGAATTGTCATAAAACTTAATCCAGGGTTTTTCCAAATTAAATTTCAACCCGCGTGACACTTGAAAGCCAATTTAGTGATCCTAAGAGCATAGAAAAATCGAAGATCTGTCGTCCAAACGCCCGATCTTCGCAGTAGAATCAGTTATAGCTGGTTTTAGAAGAAGTTTTAATAGACCAAGCCCCCATGAAAATCTTTAAAACCATTATCCTAATGATTGTCGTCCTCTCTGTTCAAACCCTTATTGGACACGATGCCCATTATGAAATCAAGACTCCACATCAGTGGACATTGAAAAATGGAACTGCGTTTTCGGGAAACTTCTATTTGGCCAAAGGTAAAAATGTGATGCTAGAAACGGCACATGGGATAAAAACCATCGTACAATCTGAACTCTGCGAGTCTGATCAACAATTTGTTGCCGACAAACTAGAATGGATCAAAAAAATCAATGCGATGGAAAACATTCAACAGAAAAAAATTGAATCAGCGGGTGTTAAGGCCAATGGAAATTGGAAAACCCCTATTGTCAATGTGGTTTCATACGAAGCACTTGAAAAAACCAAAAATAAAAACTACCTCATAGTAATTGGCATTATGGTATTTTTGGCATTTGCCTTAAAGAAAATTGCAGCCCTGAAGCCCCTGAAATTTGCTATTCCAATCCTGGTTTCTGCGATACTTATTACCCTTACAAGTTTCACAGTAAGCAAAGCAAAGCGTTGGATGGGCAGCACACGTGTGAGTTTCATAGACTCTGCATTTTCTTATTACAAACCCGCCATTAGCACTCGAAACGATAGCAAATATTATTACGTTGAATCGCTCGGACTTCCCGATCACGAGACAATGCTGGGCATCACCGGTTGGCAGCAACAAGTTCCCATTCCTCAGTGCTATGTAGGCAGCAACGCTTGGTCGATTCCATTGAACCCTGTTGTTGCTGCAACACCCGTTCCCGTGAATCAGAATCACTTCCTTCGTGGCGCGGTTGCATTAGCAGTAAACGGGATTGCCATTTTTAACCCATACACCAACACGGGTGTTGATGCCTTTTTGGATGGACAGCTCGACCAATATGGAGGGCATTGCGGTAGGGCAGACGACTACCACTATCACATTGCTCCGAACATTCTTTACAACAAAGTGCCCTTAACATCACCAGTGGCTTTTGCATTGGATGGCTTTGCCATTTACGGAAGCAAAGAACCCGATGGATCGGCAATGAAAAGTTTAGACGCCAATCATGGTCACTATGGAAGCGATGGCGTTTACCACTACCACAGCAGCAATAGCGCACCTTATATGATTGGAAATATGGTGGGTAATGTTACAGAAGACGCAACACTACAAATCATTCCACAGGCCGCCGCCAAAGGCGTGCGGCCTGCTCTAACCCCGTTGAAAGGAGCTACCATCACACACAATCATCCCTACCCCAATGGTATGGGCTTCAAACTCACCTATACCCTGGGTGCCGAAAAAGATACAGTGGATTACAGTTGGACAGCCAACGGAGACTATACCTTCAAATTTATTACCCCAGCCGGAACCACCACCAGCAACTACAAAGGACAAGCCCTTTGCAAACCTACCGTGGGAAATAAAAACATCTCAGCAGTCAACAGCCCCTATCGCATAACAGTTTCTCAGGACAGACAAATCAGCCTACTGCCGATATCCGCCACCAACGCAACCAATATCATGGAGTCCGCCGTCTATAATATCAACGGAGCCAAGGTTTACCATCACAATGCCACTCCATCCATCAATGCGGAAAACTGGGCCCCTGGCACCTATTTCTACAAAGCAAAAATGGACGATGGCAATATCCTCACACTAAAGTTCATATTGCCCTAAATGAGAATCCCTTTTATCGCCGCAATCGCGTTTGCAACCCTCACCCCCCCCTCAACTCGGTAAAGCCCAAGCGGTGTTTAGGACCATCAAATGCCCGATTCCGGCCAAAACACCTCCTATACAAATACCTTCGGGGAAGACAACGACTACTCCATTAACATTCAGAAATTTAGGGTTAAAAATTCATCGCTCAGTCAAGCAATTTTGACCGATGATACTTTGAAAAACCTACCTACTGGGCAGTATGTATTCACCCTCTACGGCCCTGAAAAAACTGTGGTTTCCCGTCAAATATTGACAAAGGAAAATCCTTAGTCCTTCAGAATCACAACCAAATAATCGTCTGATGTCTCAAAGGCAATTTGTTTTTTTTGGTTTTGTTCCTTGTGGTTCGCGATTAATTTTTTACTTATTGTCAATTATACAGTTAATATAGCCTATTTTCGTTTTATGAAAAAATTTAAAATAATGATTGTTTCCGCTGCAATGTTTGCGGCCGTAACGGGTTTACAAGCCCAGAAATCCCCGCTCGATTTTGAAACTCCAGGCAATGGAGCGGCATTTACATGGACCACTTTTGAAAACGATGCCAACCCGGCGGTTGAAATCGTAGCGAACCCGAATTCATCGGGACTCAACGTATCAGCTACGGTGGCAAAATTCAAGGCCATGAAAGCGGGTCAGCCTTGGGCGGGTTTTGAGAGTAAGCATGGGTCTGATATCGGCACATTTACTTTTAGTGCAAGCAATTGCATCATTAAACTATTGGTTTGGAAATCAGTGAAGAGCGATGTGGGAATTAAGTTTGCCTCAGCATCTAACGCATCAACGGGAGAAATCAAGGTGGCCAATACTACCACAGGTGCTTGGGAAGAGTTGGTTTTCGATTTTAGTGCGCGCATCGGTGAGTCGAACGATCAAATTATCCTGTTTCCTGATTTTGCAACCACGCCAGCGAGGAGTTCAGATAACATTTGTTATATCGACAATATTCGTTTTGAAGGGAAAGGACCTGCTTTGGATGTGCCAATGGTTGCGGCACCTATGCCAAAGGCGGCAGCTTCTGATGTGATTTCTATGTTTAGCAAACCCTATACCGACGTGGCTGTAAATACATGGCGCACCGATTGGTCGGCGGGTACTTTATCAGATGTAACCATCGCGGGTGATGCGACGAAAAAATATTCAAGTTTAGACTTTGTAGGTGTAGAAGCTACGGGTGTAAATGCCATCAATGCCAGCGGCATGTCGTTTTTTAACGTCGATGCGTGGACCCCAAACATGACGCAATTTAGAATTAAGTGGGTGGATTTTGGTGCCGACAATGCTTACGGTGGTGGAGATGATTCAGAGCATGAGGTGTCGTTTTCGAATCCAACGCAAAAGGCTTGGAATTCATATAAGATTCCTATGTCTGATTTTACTGGTTTGAAAAGTTCAAGTCATCTTTCGCAGTTGATATTTAGCGGAACGCCAGCGGGTTCAGGTGTGATTTACATCGACAATGTTTATTTTAACAAGACTTCGGCGGTTGGTATTCAATCAAATGTGAAGTCTGTTGTGAAATTGTATCCAAATCCATCAAATAGTACTCTTGTGGTGAGCTGCGAAACGGCAATGGATGAGATTGTGATTTATTCTTCAACGGGTATGGTGGTAATGACCTTAAATAATGTGAAGTCCAATCAATCAATTGATATTTCTGGTTTGGCCCAAGGGATCTATCATGTTTCGATCAAAACCGGCTCTATTTTGAGCGGTGTTCAGTTGTTAGTGCAGTAATTAGTTTTTCAGCCATTACGGCAGGTGAATTTCGAAATTTGGGATGCAAAATGATTGTGTTTTCTCAAATTAAATCAACTTCGATGTAACTTGCCGTCATGAATTCAGAGAGGTGCTTTATGCGGGTTTGGCTTTGAGTAGTTTGGCAGACGAGTAGGACAATTTAAAAACAAATAATTATGAAAAAAAATAGTGGATTAGGAATGTGGATTGCAATTGGTGTTTTGATAGGTATGCTTACTACAAGGAAAAATGCGATTGATGACAAGACTGAAAAAAAATAAAATTAGCTTCTAGGTATGTTTTGAATTTTCGTATCATTCCCATGCGTTGGTTCTTTTAATGCATAGAAAATCCCCTAGTATGACCATCTTAAAAATTTGACTTCCACCAAGCCGTTTTTGAACTCCCTCTCTTGGTTTTATACAAGTTTTATTTTCAAAGATTATCGGGGACAACTCTTTTCATCTCAAAGGATTACTCATACAATCCGACTTCTGAACCACTTTATTCTTGGTATGACTTACGTGATGGGTTTTACATCTAATCATAAGTGGGGCTTCCTGCCATTATGGATAAATCAGAAGATGAGCTTGTTGCAATCTTGACACAATCTATTCAATCCGAAATTGAACGAATTGAGATACTTGCTGACAAGTGCAAACAGAAAAATAAATAGGCGCAGCGGTCGATTTTTGATAAAAAGCTGTAAAAAAAACCAGTACGCGTGTACTGGTTTTTTTGTGGAATTGGGGGGAATTTAACTATATTTTGATTGTATACTTAAAACAAATAATTATCAGTTAGTTAGGTTAGTAATTTTTGGTCAAATTTTCATTAAGTAGGAGTAATTTTTTAACAATTGTTTTAACAAATTGGACTATATTTGCTCCAAATGAAGCCCAATATTGCACATATTCAGCCAGTTAGGTGGACAAGGAAGGATAAGGACGGTTTGTATCAGGATTTACCAAGACTAGTTTAATTCTTTTACAATCACAAAATATTGGCAAGGGCTTTGCCGTTATGGTTTCGAACACACGCACTATGAAATGAGCAATACTACCTCACAGCAGTAATTTTAGATAACTGACCGTAAGAGGGTGTTTTATTGTTTAATACATAGTGTTATGAAAAACAAAGTATTTTCTCCGCTCGGCTTCAAAAAGCCATTTTCAACTCAAGTTTTATTATTGTTGTGTGCTTCATTGGTTTCTTTCATACCATTATTGGGCCACAATGGAACTTCGGTAAGTACCCTCAGAGTGAAGGGGGTGGATATAAACTGTTATTAAAATAAAAAATAGCGGGGCCTTGCATGAAATGGTTAAAGGGTAAGGCCTCTTTAAAGAGTGATAAACAATTCAATCAGAAAAACTATGAGACACTTCATTCTAATTTTCGCATTTTTTTCATTGGCCCGTCCAATTAACGGTCAATATCTTTTGGTAAAAGGAAATCCTTTTGGCAAACATATTAGCTATGTGAAAAAGACAAAGCTCAGTGAACAGTATTTCAACGTTTACGCAGGCGGGAAATATTCATTCTATCAATTCAACAATAAAGGTTTGAAATTTGACACAGGAACTATCAAAATTCGTGCAATTGGTAAAAAAATCGTTTGTAAAAGTATTGCTTCAAGTCATAGTTTTAACCCACTGATTGAAGGGAACTATCAAATGACAGATGACTATATTTTAGATAAAAACAACAATGGGAAAATTACTTTTCGCCAAATCCCAATGGATTCATTGTTGGTCAAAATGTTACTTTACGACGGCCAAAAATTTGTGAAAACTCAACAACTAAATGGCGGAGATATCCAAAGAAATGGCGAATTGGATGTAAGGGTTAATATATACAGAGGGAAATTAGATTCAATGATTAAATTACCGAATAAAAGTTCATTCACTGACGGCCAATTGGCTGCAGAAAGTAAATTTCTAACCTTAAAGAAATCCAAAAACTTTTTTGATCCCGCGTACAAGGAGATATATTCTTTGGCCAAATCAATATGTCAAGGATTACAAGATGATTCCTTAAAGGTTTTGAAAATTTGCCAGTGGATGGTCAAAGAGTTCAATTATGATTACGATGGCCCAGTTCGA
>NSIM01000045.1 GCA_002737705.1 Flavobacteriales bacterium | reverse complement strand
TGACCCTTTTAGTGGGAGTGGTACAACTGGGATAATGGCTCGTAAAGCAAATAGAAATTTTATTGGTATCGATATTTCGCAAGATTACAATGAAATAGCTAATCAGAGAATGGAGATTGAAGTGTGTACGTCGTCAAGTTCATTAGGACAAGTGTTAAACAAAACTAAGTGATTGTGTGAATACAGCAGAGCATCGTAGACTAAATTAGTAGAATACTAATCTAAGACGATTTGTATGGAGCGATAGTTTGAATTTGAAAAACTTAAGAAATACAATCCTCGGGGTAGTTTGCTTATGTCAAGGGCTTCTCGGGTTTCGGTAAGGATTCCCTTAAGGGCAGGTTGACCAATAATATTAAACAAAGTGTATTCAGAACTTGAAGACATATTTTTGTTTTCAATAAATAGTGAATGATTCGCCGGATTTGGGTAAACTTTTGGGATTTGGGTCTCAACAAAAGATCCATTGGAAGCGTTTGGTTTGCCAATCATGGGGTAAAAGAAGTTCGCAATTTCTGCAACTGCCTGTTTGAAATACACCCCTTTATTTCCTAGGCCTGGCCAATCATGTCCACCCGTTTGCATCACCATGGTATCATACAACACTTTTGCGGTATCCAATTCTGGAATCAATTTTCCAGTGCCACAAAGATTTACCACAAGCGGGTTGTTTAATCCTGGTGCACAATTATACGATACAGTGGCATCATCTTTGGCGTGTCCCATCCAAACGGGTACATCACCGGGCGAAATATAGTTTGTTTGGTATAATGCACCGGCCATGCTAAAAATGGCTTTAATGGGGTTACTATATCCATTGTTTCCAGCATCTCCATACAGGGTTTTGATGCTATTTTTCAAGATGTCTTTTAAATTTTGGTCGAGTTCCGATTCGGTGGTAACCCAAGCGGTATGTAAAGCAGCGACAGCGCCAGCAGAATAGCCACCAATGAAAAAAGCCGTTGTATCAATACGATATTGGTTTGTACTGGTAGCATCTTTTACAAAAAATCGAAGCGCTGCTTTGATATCGGCTATAGATCTTAACACTGTGCTTAGTTGTACTTTTTTGTCGGAAAGAAATAAAAATGCGTTGGCCAATCGATAGTTTACCGATACGGCTACATAACCTTTTTTTGCAAATTGGGTGCAAAAATCAACGCAATCTTGACTAGACTTATCTCCCGCGTAAAAGGCACCGCCATGAATATAAAAAATTAGAGGTCTTTTGGAGAGCACATCGCCTTTGGGTATGTATACATCCATTTTGTGGTAATTATCAGTGAACACGCTGGAATAGCCTACGGTTGTCTTATCTATAGTGGTAAATACGGAGTCAATAAAACGGGTATTTTGAGATCTGACCTCGGTAGATAACAAAATCCCCACTATCAGTAACAGTTTGCATTTTTTCATTTCGTAAACCTACAATATTATTTCTTAACCTACCAAATTTTTATTTTTATGTATATGATATTGAATTGGTTGAGTGGTTTTGATACTTGTTTGTGTTATCAATTAAAATATTTATTGATCTTCGTATTATATTTTACCCCAAAAAATGATAGAAAGTGTTGCAAAAATATACACAGCAGCCAATGCTTATAATTTTATAGAGATTAAAGAGTCTCATACAAGCAAAAAACTGAAAGCCTAATAAAATGTAATAAAAAAACAACTATGAACAATGTAATGAACACTATTTTATCAAACCCTGTGTATATGGTTATCGCAGGTCTGACTTTTGTAATTATACTTTTTTTATTGATTAAAAAGTTGTTTAAGTTTGTGGCCTACGCATGTATTATTTTTATAATATTCCTTGCTTATGTCCATTTTACAGGTGGTAGCGTAAAAGAATCGATAAGGGATGTAAAAGAAAAAGGGAAAAAAATAATTAACGAAACCGAAATTAAATAATCAGATTGTTTTGCAATTCAGCATTTAGTAGACTGTAAAATCGACCACTGGTTTTCTGTAATACTTTTTGAAACTATCAATATGGTATTCAAGTTCGAACACAGTCGCTTAACTTTCTAAGTCTGGGCACCAATCCAGAGATTTGTGTTTCTAGGCACCTCGCCTCACAAGCTCCAAGTATGGGTGAATTGTTGGCTGCGTTTGATTGAACACCGATAATTTTCGCGAAGACACACCATTGATTTTAGGTTTTTAAACAGCTGAATTTATGGTGGTTACTTTTTAGAAACACCCAATACCCCACGGGCTACCAAAATACTTGCCGGTACACCCCCAACATTCTTCAACATGTCTCTTATACATTGATACCCTTCGTTTATGGCAATTTGATTTTCAAGCCCTTGGGTTCGCAACAATGCATCATACAATCCTTGCTCAGAATAAAACTGAATATGCTCCTCAACCAAGGGTTTCTGAAGCAAAATATTAACCAAGGATACCCACCGGATCTTCAATATCCGTTTGAGCACAACATAGGTTAACCAACTCACCTTATAGGCTACAACCATGGGGATTCCAAGTAATGCTGCTTCTAGGGTAGCGGTTCCACTTGCAACCAATGCCATTCCCTTGCCAATTCCAGGGCTGTTTAATTGTCCAATTTTCCCATCACCAAACTGCAAAAGCAGACGACAAGTAGCGCCAAAAACAATCTCTGCCTCGAGTTTTTCCTCCTCCAATATTTGGCGATAAAAGGCTTCATCTAATCCTGGTGCCGCAGCTACGATAACCTTGGTTCCTTTAAATCGCTTGGCTGTTCGGACAAAAACGGGCAATAAATTCCGCACTTCATTTTTACGGCTGCCTGGCAACAAAACAATATACCTCGTGCCATCAAGACCCTCTGATGCCATGTTTTTTGACAAGGCTAAATCACCTTGAATATCGTTTATGTTGCGCTGAATCGATTCTATTAGCGGGTTGCCAACATAGATACTTTCCATTCCATAATCAGCAAAAAATTGCTTTTCAAAAGGGAAAATACAATACAGTTGATCAATTACAATCCGCATGGTTTTAATACGCCCTTTATTATAGGCCCAGGCTTTAGGCGCTATGTAAAAGTGAACCTTTATTCCATTGTCTTTCGCAAATTGGGCTAGCCTGAGATTAAATCCGGGATTATCGATGAGCAGCAATACATCGGGTTTTTCCTGCAGTATTTCGACCTTGGCCCGATCCAAAAATTTTTTTACGCTGCGCAGATTTTTAATTACCTCCCACAAACCCATATAAGCGCGGTCTTTATAATGACTGCGCAATTCTGCACCGGCAGACTGCATCAAATCACCACCCCAACAAATCAAATCGAGCGTGCGACCCTCTTTCTCACATTCATGCTTCAATGAGTGAATCAAAAAGCTTCCATGTAAATCACCACTGGCCTCCCCGGCAAACAAGAATATTTTCATATTAGAATCGAGCCAGTTCAATTAATATAGCCCAAATGGTCATTCCCATGGTGGCAATCAACCAGCCCCGTGTAAAATAGATAAGGGAATCTTTTCGGATAAACAAAAAGAATAAGCCAATATTAGCAGCGATAGCCAATTGAAAAATTGCATTAAACAACCACTCGAAATGGGCAATAGCCCATACAAAGTTCAAGGGTTTGATACCCTGTGCCGAGGCAATCAATATTCCCAATAGAACACAGGTGCCAATTCCCAGCAGAAAACCCAGTAGTATATGACTCCAATTCGCTTTCATGTTTTAATGATAAAAACCAACATACCCATCAAATTTCATTCTGTGGTTCAATGATACGCATTGCCACCGATAACAACATCTATCCCGTGTTTCATAAATCCCATTGATTGAGAAGACCAATACGGCGATGATCGGTTAAGTCAAACATCGTTGGAACCACAGAAATATAACCCTCTTTAAGGGCCCATTCATCGGTGTCGTTGCCTTCGTCCATATTTATAAAATTTCCGGTCATCCAAAAATAGTCTCTTCCAAAGGGATCTGTGCGCTGATCGAAAGACTCTTTCCATTTTGCCAATGCTTGTCTGCATATTTTGATACCCTTAATTTCGCCCATTTTTGGAACAGGCATATTTACATTTAGTAGGGTTCCGTAGGGCAAATTATTTTTCATTACAGACTCCATAATTTGCTTCATATAGGGCTTGACCACTTCGAAATTGGCATCCCAACTGTAGTCGCACAAAGAAAAACCAATGGCTTTTATTCCGTCAATGGAGGCTTCTACCGCAGCACTCATTGTCCCCGAATAAATTACATTGATGCTCGCATTGCTGCCGTGATTTACCCCCGAAACCATCAAATCAGGTTTGGCAGTGAGTAATTTGTCGATGGCAATTTTGACACAGTCTACGGGTGTTCCAGTACATTGGTATGCCTTAACCCCATCGTAAAGGTTCACTGCAGTAATCCGAATCGGTTGGTTAATGGTTATGGCATGGCCCATACCACTTTGGGGTTTATCGGGTGCAACTACAATTACATCTCCCAATTCCATGGCAACAGCGATCAGTGCGGCAATACCTGGCGATGTAATTCCATCGTCGTTGCTTACCAAAATTAAGGGTTTCTTTTTTTTCATTTTGTTGTTGCAAAATTAGCAATTTTTTGGGCTCCTATTTTTTCGATGTACATTTGTATTACCATGCCAAACAAATATGCCCAAAGGGGTGTCTCTTCGCAAAAAGAAGATGTTCACAACGCCATCAGTGGGATAAGCAAAGGTTTATTTCCAAAGGCTTTTTGCAAGGTTGTTCCCGATTTTTTGGGAGCAAATCCAGACGATTGTTATATTGTGCACGCAGATGGAGCAGGGACCAAAAGTTCATTGGCCTATATTTATTGGAAAGAAACGGGTGATTTAAGCGTATGGTCTGGCATAGCCCAAGATGCCATTGTAATGAATACAGACGATTTGCTCTGTGCAGGGATAGTCGGTCCATTCATGCTGTCGTCTACAATCGGTCGCAATAAAAAATTGATTCCAGGCGAAGTTATTAAGGCAATCATTGAGGGAACAGAATTTTTTTGTGATACAATGCGAGGCCATGGTATTGAAATACACACTACGGGTGGAGAAACAGCAGATGTTGGTGATCTCGTGCGCACCGTAATTGTGGATTCTACCCTTATCGCCAAAGCAAAACGCAGCGATATTATAGACAATGCAAACATTGCTGAGGGTCAGGTAATCGTGGGATTCGCGGGTTACGGACAAGCCACTTATGAACGCGAATACAATGGAGGCATGGGTAGCAACGGACTCACCAGTGCACGCCATGATGTATTCAGTAGTTATTACAGGGAAAAGTATCCCGAAAGTTATGATAATAATTTGTCTACAGACGTGGTGTATTGTGGAAGTAAAAGACTCAATGATACAGTAGAGGGTTCTGCGTTAAATGTCGGGAAATTGGTATTGTCACCTACCAGAACCTATGCTCCCTTGGTAAAAACAATTTTTGACGCCTGTAAACCTGATGTAAAAGGAATGGTGCATTGCAGTGGAGGAGGTCAAACCAAGGTTTTACATTTTACAGAGAATGTTCATATTATCAAAGACAATTTATTGCCCATACCCCCTCTTTTCCATTTGATTAAAACAGAAAGTGGATGCGATTGGAAGGAGATGTTTCAGGTATTCAACATGGGCCATCGTCTGGAGATTTATACAACTGCAACAGCTGCTGTAGCAATGATTGACATTGCCAAATCATTCAATATCGAGGCCCAAATTGTAGGTAGGGTTGAGGCCAGTACTCGCAATACACTGGGTATTGTTGGCGGCGACTGGGGAAGCATTGATTACCCTTGATGGCAAAGGAATAAGTTGATTATAAGTAGCCAAAACCTACCCAAATAAGGCCCAAGTAGGACAATGGTCACTGTGTTTTGCATAAGAATCGATCCCTGATTCTTTCAATTGAGCCGCCATTCCTGGCGTTGCACTCACATAATCGATACGCCATCCCTTGTTTGTATTGCGGGCATTGGCTCGGAAACTCCACCATGTATACTGATGGGGTTCGGGATGCAGTATACGCAATGAATCTGTATACCCACTGTCAAACCATTTGTCCATCCATGCCCTTTCTTCAGGCAGAAAACCACTGCTGAGTTTATTTCCAACGGGGTCATGAATATCCATCGAACGATGGCAAATATTGTAATCGCCACACACAATCAATTCAGCCTTTTCTATACGTATACGCGCAGAAAAATCATAAAAATACTCCAAAAAATCCATCTTTACAGTTTGCCTTAGCTCACCGCTACTTCCACTCGGGAAATAGGCACTCATCACAGACCCCCAAGTAAAATCGAGTCGAATGATTCGGCCTTCAAAATCAAAGAGTTCGTGATTACAGCCCCGAACAACATTGAGGGGAGTTTTTTTGCTCAAAATTCCCACCCCACTATACCCTTTTTTTTTGGCCGAGAACCAATAACACTGATACCCCAGGGCCAATAAAGGCACTTCGTCAATTTGCTCAGGCATGGCTTTTAACTCCTGAAAACACACTATATCTGCGTTTTGTTCTGCCAAATAATTAACCAAACCTTTACTCATCGCACTGCGAATGCCGTTTACATTATAAGATAGTACTTTCATTTTAAGCAAAGGTAAACCTCAATCTAAACACTCCATCATCAATAAATATCCTTCAGTATAGTGAATCTCAACAAAGCCATCGACAGCAACCTCATTGGAATTTCCTGTTCTGTGTGGCAATTCTAAGCAATCATCGGAGAGCGGGTATAGCAAATTTTGTGTCGTAATACCGCTGGCACTTCCCACAGGAATCAAGCTCAGCTGCGTTCCCTTTGGGTACCATTTCTGAAATGATTGTGGCAAGGGATATACCCTTGAATGGTCATCCAAAATACGCAGTGTTATTTGATCATGATACTGCCATAAGATTGCCATATTGTTGAACGTATGGTCGGCACGCTTTCCCGTTGCCCAAATAATATTCGCCGCCACATGGCCCTTGGAAATCAAAAACTCTATTCCTTTATGAAGGTCTGTTTTGTTTTGGTCTAGGGCTGTAATGCGTTCTATACTGCCCATTTTTAACAATGCCGATTCATTGACGCCAGCACCTGAATCAAAATCACCGATCCATGCGTCGAATCGTATGTTTTGCTCCAATAAACGATTTGCCGCTCCGTCTAAAGCCAATACATAAGGCGACCATTCCATCAACTGTTGCAACAACTCGCTGCTACAAGATGCCCCATTGGCTATAATCAAAGCAGGTTCTTGGTTGTCCTTAACAATATGGTGTGAACTCATGATTTGCAAAGTTCTCAAAACTTTAACAATAAATAACATGCTTATGGCACGAATTTTGGCACTAGTAAGGCCTATTGATTCCTTCTAAAATGAATAAACCAAAAATTCTCTGGGCCGACGATGAAATTGAATTACTCAAACCCCATATATTGTTTCTTGAGAGCAAAGGATACGATATGACAACTGTGAATAGCGGTTTGGATGCGGTAAATGAAGTCAAAAAAAACACCTATTCGCTGGTGTTTCTAGATGAGAATATGCCTGGAATTAGTGGATTAGAGGCCCTTTCACAAATAAAACAATTAAATCCAAACCTTCCGGTTATTATGATAACCAAGAATGAAGAGGAGCGAATAATGGAGGAAGCCATAGGGAGTAAAATTGCTGATTACCTGATAAAACCTGTCAATCCAAACCAAATTTTATTGTCCCTCAAGAAAAATTTGGATGATCGCCGATTGATCAGTGAAAAAACCACAACCGATTACCAACGTGAATTTATGCAGATTGGTATAAAAGTAACTGAACGAATGACATTTGAAGAATGGAAACAGGTATATAAAAAACTGACTTTTTGGGAAATAGAGTTGGAAAATGCGGGAGAGGAAAGCATGAAAGAAATGCTGGAAACGCAAAAATTGGATGCCAATCGGAATTTCTGTCGCTTCATTAAAGACAATTACCTTGGAATGCTCAAACAAACAGGTAACGACGGACCAACCATGAGCCACAATCTATTTCGACGTGCTATCAATCCCCACCTAGAGGGTGAATCGCCTGTTTTTATGATCCTAATGGACAATTTGCGGTATGACCAATGGAAAGCCATTTCTGGGGTAATGGAAGAGCGCTACCGTATCGAACAAGATGATTTGTATTTGAGTATTTTGCCCACCACAACCCAATATTGTAGAAACAGTATTTTTAGTGGCTTATTGCCCTTGGAAATCGAAAAAAGATTCCCGCAAAAATGGAGTAATGATGAAGATGAAGGGGGTAAAAATTTATTTGAAAAGGATTTTTTGGAAGACTTGCTACAACGTTTACAACGCAATATTAAATTTAGTTATACCAAAATTACGCATCTCGAAGCGGCTAAAAATTGGGTTGCACAAGTGCCCAATATGATGAAAAACACCTTAAATGTTGTAGTTTATAATTTTGTTGATAGCTTTTCTCATGCCAGAACCGATATTCATATCGTACGTGAATTATCGGAAAATGAGGCTGCATATCGAAACGTAATGGCTACTTGGTTTAAACATTCCCCCCTTTGGGAGGCATTGCAATGGCTGGCGGATAAACCCTGCAAGGTCATTGTTACAACAGACCACGGAAGCATCCGTGTAAAAGATCCCGTTAAAATTATAGGGGACAAAAATATGAATACCAATTTGCGCTACAAACAAGGCAAGAACATTACCTATAACCCAAAGGACGTGTTTGAAATAAAAAATCCCAAGGAAGGATTTCTTCCATTGCAGCACCTCTCTTCATCGTTTGTATTTGCGAAAGAATCAGATTTCTTTGCCTACCCCAACAATTACAATTACTATGTAAATCATTTTCGCAATTCATTTCAACATGGGGGAATCAGTTTAGAAGAAATGTGTTGTCCAATTGCTGTGCTTTCTCCAAAATAGTAAAAGGGAAACACCTGCTGTGGATCAGATAAGCGTAAAAAATCTCAATCTATTCGGGGTGGGGCCAGTATCTTTTTAATGCCTTGGGTTTATCGATATACTAGGGGCTCTTGGTTTTTTTTGGATACTGTCAAAGGGCCTATCAGACGGATTTTCTGCCCTATAGCTATTTAATATTGGGGGTTTTGGAAACGATTTGGAGTCTCATTCTCTATCTTTGTTTTTTCTATTATACCATCAAATGGCTATACCCTTTTCTCTAAAAACAATAGCCACCATACAAACCAACGAAGAGGGAATTCAAGGAGTTGTAGATACCCTATTGGGTTTGGATCAACACATTCTGGTTTCTGATTATCCATTTGGTGATGGGGGTCCTGAAATCATTGCATTGGTGGGCGAATTGGGCAGTGGAAAAACCACTTTAGCAAAAGCGTTGTTCAAAACCTGGGGGTCTACAGAAACTGTAAATAGCCCGACGTTTGGACTGGTCAATGAATATAGTCTTCCCAATTTTAAGGGCATACTATACCACCATGATTGGTATCGGGTAAACGAAGCGGGAGAATTATACGATGCGGGCATAGAAGATATTTTGCACGAATACCCCAGTAAACAAGTAATCGAATGGCCCGAAATAGGAGATTTTTTGCTCCGTGATTTGGCTGACAATTATAAAGCCAAGGTGATGTGGGTGCATATTAAACACATCCACGATATGCGAGAATACAGACTCTCAATCCGATCAAACGAGTCGGTGTAATTAAATAGCAATATCTCCAATTGCAATTTACTTAAAGGATGAATTGATAGATTCTCGTTAACACAGTTTTTTTGCGGTGTATTTCGCAAACCAAATTTAGACCGGGTATTGTGCAAATCTGCCGGTTGTCTATCCAATATGCAGATTGCCCCTTATTTATCAAAGAGGCCAATGAAACCGAATCATTTCTGTCTAATTTGAGAGCGGTATGCAAAATGCCATTTCCGGGCAAATATCGATTGCTTGTATCATTAAACAATTTCAAACGATCCGCATCCTTTGATGGCAATAGCTGCCGGTTAAGCCACAACGATTCTCCAAAACCTGTTAGGTAAACCATCCCAGTATCCTGACGCAAAATCCATTGTAATGCCTGATAATTGCTCTGTTGCCAATAGTCTAATTGCATGGGGTATTGTTCCAATAATTGCTGACCCATACAATTAAAATCTACATGGGCAGATTGAAACCCCAAATCTATTTTGTCGACCTGGATATTCGTTGCTCGGGCATCTCTAAAATCAGTATTGCCTCGTGAAGACAATGGAGAAATTTCAAATATATTGTAACATGCCACGAGCAATGTAATCAAAGCAAACAGATGAGCAGTGGGTCTATTCACGCGTTTGAGCAAGGAAAATAGCCTAATCCACCCGCTTGTGGCCAATAGAACAATAGGCAATAATAGAAACAATAGGTGTCTCCAAGCATCATACAGAACAGGTCTAGCAACAACGCAATAGACCAAAAATAACAATAGCACCCAACGGGCAAAATAAACGGAGTTGTTCACAGAACCTTGGGTTGAATCGTGCCTTTTGACTGTTTTTTTAATCCAAGACATCAACCCCAAAATTGTTCCTGAAAACAAAGAAAATAGCACCCAGATACTGAGGGTAAAACCCATCCAAACCAATAAATACCACCGACTGGGTTCGAGGCTACCCATAAACAATGCACCATTGGGCCAGGGATTATGAACAACAAATTGCACGATGTTTTCTAAGCCCTTATAACCCGTAAACCACAAATACGGATAGCTTACAACATACCCCAGGAAATAGCCCAATAATCCGATGCACCAGAGTTGTAATAGCCTTGGGAAGGGTCTGCCGATTTTTCTACTTTGCACCCATAAAAACCCCATCGCCAAAACCATAACCAGTATCCCACTCAGCCTTATTGTACTCGCTATACCCAACAAAATCATCACCCAAAACAGGCCCTTTTGTATATCCTTGGAATTTCGCCACAGACAATCCAAGCGATCAAAAACAAAGACCATCAAGCAGAAAAATAGGGCATCCTTACTATTGTAGTGCGCTTCGGCAAACATGCGAGGCCAAAAAGCAACCATAAATACCGGAATCAACGATCCAATAAAAATGGATATTTCTTTGCGATCTTTTTGCAAATCGCCGGGGGTTTCTTCAAATCCCCAACCCAGATTCCGTTTCCCCATCAAAAACAATCTCCACAGAGCCAGTAAAAAAACCGTCCACAACATCGTCCGACGCAGCAAAATTTTGTCGCGCAGTGGGTGTTGAAATATTGCCTGCTCCGCCAAATAACAAATACTCTCCCAGGCCGGCCCAAAGAATTTGTGCTCCTCAACCTTATCAAATCCTACACGGCCACTCAAAAAACGGTTGTTCTCCATTCCGATCGTTCGCTGGGTGAGTTCATCTAAATGAACCCCGTATTCATCTAGGGTATAAAAACCCCAAATGGCATAAAGCAAGAAGAACCAAGCAAAAGGCC
>NSIM01000044.1 GCA_002737705.1 Flavobacteriales bacterium | reverse complement strand
TGGAGGTATGTCCAGTTGGCTATGATGACATTATTAACCGGTCTAGTTCAGGAGAAAAGAGTTCTGTTATTCGCGATCGTGTGGTAAAAGCAAGAAAAATTCAAGAGGCTCGTTATATTTTATGGGATCTTAAAGGAATTCATTGCAATGCCGTTTCCATCATTTTCTTGGCTTACAGAAAAACCGAAATTGGAGCCAAGGATTTGGGAATACAGCGAATTATCATGCCCCCAGCGATTGCCTTTAAATATACTTCGCAAGGTATCCAGACCCTTTTTAGTGCTCCTAGATTTTAGGTTCCGTATTGTTAACGGACATCAAAATTGAACATCTCAATTCCCGCCAAATATCCTTGAAGTCTATCGTTCTTTTTGACTGGGCCAACACCAGCCGGAGTCCCTGTAAAGATGTAATCACCAATGCGAAGCCCAAAGTATTGGGATACATGAGCAATAATGGCATCTACACTATGAATCATTTGATTTGTATTGCCTGATTGCACAAGTTGACTATTTTTTTTCAATGAAAATGGGATGTTTTGAATACCAATTTTTCTATCCATACTTCCTGACACTTGATTTTTTGGGTCGACATCATTCATTTGTAAATCTTGTTTTAAAAGGGAGTGTAAGGGTATAAATACGCCGATAGCTGCCGAATGGTCAAAACCTTTGGCTTTTTCCCAAGGAAGGCCTTTAGACTTAAGCATCGATTGAATATCTCGGGCAGTAAAATCAATCCCCAAGCTGAGCTCGCTATAGTAATCTTTGGCAAATTCCAAGGGGATGTGGCGTCCAGATTTATTGATTTTTACAACGACCTCCACTTCATAATGGATATCGTTAGAAAAGTCTGGAATAAAAAAAGGGCTGTTGTTTCGCAGAAGGGCTGTATCAGGTTTAATGAATACAACGGGCTCATCTGGGATCTCATGATTGAGTTCGTTGACGTGTTCTATGTAGTTTCTTCCGATGCAGACAATCTTCATGTGGTTATTTTCTTTGTAAGGTTCTATGATTACGTGTAAAAATGCACATTTATCCGGCAAATGGGTGTATGGAGATTTTGGGTTTGTTTTAGCCTTTTACCAATGTGCTTTCGCGTTCAGGACCCAGAGAAATCACCCGTATTTTAGTTCCCAGATAGTTCTCAATAAACAATACATAATTTCGAAACCGTTCATCCATAACTTCAAATCCTTGTGTATGGTTTAGGTCTTCACCCCAGCCTGGAAACCAAACCAATTCGGGCTCAATTTCTGCACTGCACATATTTGACGGAACTTGATCACTGAGCACACCATTAATTTTATAAGCAATTGCGGCGGCAATTTTTTCCATTCCATTTAATATATCGCTTTTCATCATAATGAGCTCGTCAATGCCATTTAACATGCAGGTGTATTTAAGTGCAACCAAATCAATCCAACCCGTCCTGCGTTTTCGGCCTGTTGTAGCACCATATTCATGCCCTTTTACCCTTAAATATTCACCTGTCTCATTGTCGAGTTCTGTTGGAAAAGGACCCGACCCAACCCGTGTACAATAGGCCTTGAATATGCCAAATACTTTGCCTACATGTTTTGGAGCAATACCCAATCCAGTACAAACGCCGCCCGCCAAAGTATTGCTAGAAGTAACATAAGGGTAGGTTCCAAATTCTATGTCTAGCATACTTCCCTGTGCACCCTCCGCCAGAATTTTTTTCCCCTGTGAAATACAATCATGGATAAAATATTCGCTGTTGATAATTTGGTGTGTTTTTAAAAATTCTAGGGCATCAAAGAATAGCAATTCATCTTTCGAGAGATCAAAGTCAGTGAAACCATAAAAATCAATAATTCCCAGATGGTCATTGACGGCGTTGCGGTATTTTTCGAGAAAGTCTGGCCCTAATATATCGCCTACGCGTATGCCCGACCTGCCAATCTTGTCTTTGTATGTAGGTCCAATTCCACGCAGTGTACTGCCAATTTTTCCTTCCCCTTTTGCGGCTTCAGAGGCCGCATCTAAAATACGGTGTGTCGGTAAAATTAGGTGAGCCTTTTGGGAAATAAGCAACCTGTCTTTGTAATCTGGACATTCACTTACAATTCGCTGGATTTCTTCACGCAAACGCACTGGATCGATCACGACGCCATTGCCGATTAAATTCAGTGTTGTTTTGTGGAAAATCCCTGATGGAATAGTATTGAGGACGAATTTTTTGCCTTCAAAATCCAGGGAATGTCCTGCGTTAGGGCCGCCTTGGAATCGGGCAACTACGTTGTATTTTGGAGTGAGGTAATCGGCAATTTTTCCTTTTCCTTCGTCGCCCCATTGCAGGCCTAAAATTATGTCAACCATTGATCTATAATATATAAAATTACGTTTTTTTGTTAAAGTTTTTGGAGGGAAATTGAACAATTCAAACAATGTCCATTTTCGTCTGCACTGGGGCTTCCATAGAGGTGTAAAGAATGACTAAGCACTTCAAATTTAAGCAGTGAACCCATGGTGTTGCTAATTTGTTGTACACGTGGATCACAAAACTCAAATACTTTTTTACAGTGTGTGCAAATCATATGGTCGTGTTGTTTGTATCCAAAAGCTTGCTCATAATGGGAGGTGTTTTGTCCAAACTGGTGACGCTTCACCAATTCAGATTCTACCAGCAAATCTAAGGTATTATAGACTGTAGCCCTGCTTACGCGGTAGCTCCGGGATTTCATTTTTAAAAACAATTCATCAACATCAAAATGTGTTTTAGAAGAATAAATTTCATCAAGAATCGCATAGCGTTCAGGTGTTTTACGCTGCTTGTGATTTTCTAGGTATTGGGTAAACAATGCACGAACTTCTTTTTTTGTCTGCTCTACTTTAGGGTCTTTTTTCATTTGGGGGATTCGGATGGAAAGTGTGGCTAAAACCAAGGCAGTCTCTTATTTTGTATTGGGGTTTTCAAAAGAAGGATTTGGAATATTCATGCGCAACTTTCGGGCATTCGGAAATGACTTGTTAATCAAAGGCATTGCAGCATCGGCTTCTATTGCTGTAGTGAATGCACCGACATATACTTTAAAATTGGGTTCGTCGTAAATAAGAATTGAACCATAGGTAGAAGAAAAAAGTTCTTCTGCTTTTGTAAGGAGTAGTGTTGCCTCTGAGCGAGAGTTAGAAAATCCCAGAAAAATCCGATAACCCAATATTTTATTTTCACTTGTCTTGTTTTTGGACTTTCGCTCTTTCTCTTGGGCATCAACCGAAGGGGTAACATCATAAACCACTTGTGCTCGAAGTATGTTTGTGCCATTGTAAAGAAGCAAACAGACAATGAAGGCTATTTTTTTAAAATGGGACAAAGAAAAGCTCTTTTTCACAATACAAATATCGTAAATATACTTCATACAATTACTGCCTTACATACCTTTGTAGAATGGATAAGAAAGTGGCCTTGCTGATTTTAGATGGCTGGGGATTGGGGGATGGATTATATTCTGATGCAATCAATCAGGCAATTACTCCCTATACAGATTCTTTGTTTGCACGTTTTCCGAATGCCACCCTTCGCACAGATGGAGAGAATGTTGGATTGCCTGCGAATCAGATGGGCAATTCCGAAGTTGGCCATATGAATCTGGGTGCAGGCAGGGTTGTTTGGCAAATGTTGGCTAGAATAAACAAAGCATTTTCCGAGAATCAAGTTGCAGACAATGCAGTTTTACGAGAAGCAATCGCAAAGGCAAAAGACAGCGGGAAAGCGTTTCATATAATGGGATTATTGAGCGACGGGGGTATTCATTCCCACAATCAACACATCAAACAACTTTGCTCGATTGCGGCCGAGGCAGGGCTATCAAAAATATTTGTACATGCTTTTTTAGACGGGCGAGATACAGATCCTAAATCTGGTGCCATGTTTTTGGAAGACCTTTTGTTTCATTGTAAGGACACACCCGTAAAATTGAGTACGGTTGTTGGACGGTATTTTGCCATGGATCGAGACCAAAGGTGGGAGCGGGTGAAAGTAGCGTATGACTTGCTTTGCAATGGCGTTGGAGAAGGTGTTTTAGATGCAGTGGCTGCTGTTTCAGAAGAGTATAAAAAAGGTATCAGTGACGAATTTATGGTTCCATTACGATGTCTGAAATTGCGTCATGGACTCATTGAGCCAGGCGATGTGGTCGTTAATGCCAATTTTCGTACAGACAGGGGCAGACAAATTACCCGGGCATTAACCCAAGAAGATTTCCCAGACTTTGATATGTGTAAGCGCAAGCTGGAATATTATACATTTACCCAGTACGATGCCAAATTCACTATAGCGGGCATATTGTTTAAAACAGATGATTTACAGAATACCTTGGGTGAAGTCCTGTCCTTGGCAAAAAAAACACAGTTGCGGGCGGCAGAGACAGAGAAATATCCCCATGTAACACACTTTTTTTCGGGCGGAAAGGAAACACAATTTGAAGATGAAGATCGACTACTGGTTCCATCTCCTAAAGTTGCCACCTATGATCTTCAACCCGAAATGAGTGCGATGGCCTTAACCGATTTAGCCATTGAACGGATGCAAAAAAATCAATACGATTTTGTTTGTTTGAATTATGCAAATGTAGATATGGTTGGACATACTGGTGTGTATGATGCGATTATTCGTGCTGTCGAAACGGTAGATTCTTGTTTGCAACGATTAGTAGAAGCCGGGGAAGAAATGGGCTATACGTTTTTAATTCTTGCCGACCATGGCAATGCTGAGTATGCCATTAATGATGACGGAAGCCCCAATACTGCCCATACAACCAATCCAGTTCCAATTTGGTGGATTACACCTGAGCGGGAACAAGATTTGCGCAACGGGATACTGGCCGATGTTGCACCCACGATTCTCCAATTAATGGGATTGCGTCAACCCCCTGAGATGTCAGGTACATCATTAATCATGTAATGAAAAGTGCAACAATAATTTTAATCGCTGCACGCAAAATTTGTGTATTGAAACACAAGATAGGGATGTGTAATTTTTGGGTAAACCATCAAGAAATACAAAAAAAAACCCTGTACATGTTCACCTCTTTTCGGTCTGTATTGCTGTGGTTATGTGTATTTGGTTTGGGTTCATGCCTAGATAACAAAAAAATAAGCCGCAGTTCAGAAAAAGATTCTTTTTTGAGATTTGTCCAAAACGAAATTCAATTCCTGCAAAAAAACCAGCCGGGTGGTCGCAAAACAGTCGGTTTGGAAGAGGATGTAAAAACCGAGGTATTGGATAGTATCGATTGGGGCAATGAACTAGAAGCCACTTGCAAATGGACGTTAACCGAAACCCAAAAAAAATCTATTGTTGAAACGACTGTCGATTCTTCAGGTCAGTTGATGATTGTGCGTTATAATTGTGTCGACACGATGGCTCCATTGCAAGAATTAATGGTTACCTACCGAAAAGGTTTGATAGATTTGATGCAATGGACTGTTCAGCAAAGAAGTTGGTGGATAGATAGGAATATGAGAATATCATTTCAACCCAGAAAGGGATATGGCATCTCTGTGAAAGAAAATAGTATTTGGGCGAGTCCCAAAAGCTATGAAATTTATATAGAAATAAACAATAGCGATTTTTTAATCAATCGGCAATGAAGGTCCAAAATTTTATCAATGGAGAATTTAAGCCAGCCATCAGTGGTAGGCTTATAGAAAATCGTAATCCCTCAAATGGGCAAATGTATGGCAGTCTGCCAGATTCAGATAAATCGGATGTTGAGGAGGCTTTTTTGGCTGCAGAAGCAGCTTTTCCAGCGTGGAGCAATACTCCGAGTGAAGAACGATTCAAAATATTGAATGCCATTGCCGAAGGGATAGATTCCCTGCGCGAAGAATTGGCTTTGGCTGAGAGTATAGACCAAGGCAAACCCCTTTGGTTGGCAAAATCGGAGATGATTCGCGCCAGTCAGAATTTTCGTTTTTTCGCAACGGCGGCCATGCAATTTTCAAGTGAGAGCCATGCGAGTGAAAATACTTCAATTAACTATACACTCAGGTCGCCTATCGGGGTTGTCGGCTGCATAAGCCCTTGGAATTTGCCGCTCTATTTGTTTACTTGGAAGGTTGCACCTGCATTGGCTGCTGGAAATTGTGTGGTTGCCAAACCGAGCGAATTTACACCCGTTACCGCTTCAATGTTGGCAAATATTTGCATTGCAGCCAAATTGCCTTCAGGAGTTTTGAATATTGTCCAAGGTTTAGGGTCTTCTGCAGGCGAAGCCATCGTATCTCATCCCAAAATCAAAGCCATTTCATTTACCGGGGGAACGGATACAGGAAAAAACATTGCCAGTATTGCTGCTCCGATGTTTAAAAAGATAAGTTTGGAATTGGGGGGTAAAAATCCCACCATCATATTTGCCGATTCCGACCTCGAAAAAGCCATTAAAACCACAGTGAAGAGTTCTTTTATGAATCAAGGTGAGATTTGTTTGTGTGGAAGCAGGGTATTTGTAGAACGACCTGTCTATGAGAGGGTGAAGCAATCACTTCTCGAGGCAGTGAATGCTATGAAAGTGGGCGATCCGCTCCATGAAAATACCCAAGTAGGGGCCATCGTTTCAAAACAACATTTCGACAAGGTGCTTGCGCATATTGCATTGGCAAAGAAAGAGGGGGCAACTGTTTTATGTGGTGGAGAATCTGTGGAGCCCGAAGGATTTGCTCTTGGATGGTATATAAAACCCACCATTTTAGAAGGTCTACCTCCCAATTGCAGAACCAATAAGGAGGAAATTTTTGGTCCAGTTATTAGTATCGCTCCCTTTGATACAGAGGATGAAGTGTTGGCAATGGCCAACAATACAGAGTATGGATTGGCCGCTACGCTCTGGACCGAAAACCTCAGCCGCGCCCACAAAATGGCTCAACAATTAGAAACAGGTATCGTTTGGATCAATTGCTGGTTGCTGCGTGATTTGCGGACCCCTTTTGGAGGTGTTAAGAGCAGCGGCCTCGGAAGAGAAGGCGGATGGGAAGCCATGCGATTTTTTACAGAGGCTAAGAATGTGTGTGTGGCATTGTAAGATTTTTTTGATTCCAATCCACTTTTTTTAGAATGGTGATTTCTCTGTCACAATCTTATCTTTGTAGGATGTTTGATAATACCGACCGCACGGAGCTGTCTGCCATGGGAGAATTTGGCTTAATAAATCACTTGGCACAGCATTTTTCGCCTTCAAATCCCAATACAGTCATGGGCATAGGTGATGATTGTGCAGTGATTGACAAAGGCGATCATTTTGCACTCGTTACAACAGAGATTTTACAGGAAGGAATCAATTTTGACCTCTCTTTTCATCCCCTCAAACATTTGGGATACAAGGCCATTTCCATGGTTATTTCAGATATCTATGCCATGAATGGTTTGGCGGAGCAGGTTTTGGTTGGCATTGGCCTGAGCAATCGATTTTCTTTAGAGGCTGTCGAAGAATTGTATGCGGGAATGCAATTGGCCTGCGAACATTTTGGTGTTGATTTGGTTGGGGGTGACACAAGCACATCACGTGGGGGATTGCTCATTAGTTTAACCGCTGTTGGAAGGGTTGATAAGCAAAAAATATGTTATAGAAAGGGCGCCAAAGAATCTGATTTATTGGTGGTTACCGGTGATCTGGGTGGCGCTTATATGGGTTTACAAATTCTTGAAAGAGAGAAAAAAGTATTTTTGGAGGTACCTACAATGCAGCCCGATATTGCACAATATGACTACATCGTTGGCAGACAGTTGAGGGCCGATGCACGGAAAGATATTATCGACCAGTTTAATATTATGGGTATTATTCCTACAAGTATGATTGATGTTAGCGACGGGGTTGCTTCTGAATTGTTTCATTTGGCGAAGGCGAGCGGGGTGGGTTTTCATGTATACGAAGAAAAGTTGCCCATAGATACCCAAACAGTTGATACGGCGTTGGCTTTTGATCTCAACCCAAGCATCGTTGCACTCAACGGCGGCGAAGATTTTGAATTGTTGTTCACCTTGAGTCAAAAAGACTACGAAAGCATTAAGAATATGCCTGATTTTACAGTAATAGGGCATGTTACAGAGCAATCGGGTAAGAATTTATTGATTAGCAAATCGGGCAATCAATTCGACATCAAAGCCCAAGGTTGGCCTGATTCTCAAAAAGATTAATTTCTTTACAGACCTTTGCCACATAATTTCGTCGGCGAGGTCGTATTTTTGTGACCATGTTTCGTTCGCATACTTGTGGTGAATTGCGATTGTCGGATGTCGGCAATGTTATAAGTCTGTCGGGTTGGGTGGCTCGAATACGTTTAATGGGATCGATGGCTTTTGTGGATCTTCGCGATCGATATGGTATTACACAGTTGTCATTTCATGAGGGGATCAATTCCGATATGCTTGTGAAAGCAAGCGATTTGGGTCGGGAATTTGTAATTCAGGTAACAGGAATTGTTGCTGAGCGAACTTCAAAGAACAGCCAAATAGCCACTGGAGACATTGAAATCGTAGTTCAAAGTCTCATGGTCTTGAACCGATCTAAAACCCCTCCATTCATTATCGAAAATGATACTGATGGGGGAGATGATATTCGGATGCAATACCGTTATCTCGATCTGAGAAGAGGCATAGTGCGGGGAAATTTAGAATTGCGTCACAAATTGGCCCAAAAAATTAGAAATTATCTTAGCAATGCGCAATTTTTGGAAGTAGAAACACCTGTATTGATTAAAAGCACACCAGAAGGGGCCCGTGATTTTGTGGTTCCTTCGCGTTTAAATCCCGGTCATTGGTATGCATTGCCACAGAGTCCCCAAACATTTAAGCAATTGCTCATGGTGAGTGGGTTTGACAAATACTTTCAGATTGTAAAATGTTTTCGTGACGAAGATTTGCGGGCAGACAGACAACCTGAGTTCACCCAGATAGACTGTGAAATGAGCTTTGTAGAACGCGAAGATATTTTGCAGACTTTCGAAGGACTTGTTTCACATTTGTTCTCCGAAATAAAGGGAATCCATTTCGATGTTTTTCCCAGGATGACATATGCTGAGGCAATGAGTAATTATGGTTGTGACAAACCAGATATTCGTTTTGATATGCGTTTTGTTGCCTTAAAATCTCCCGGTGAGGATATAGATGTTGTCGGGGGTAAAGGATTTGCAGTGTTTGATTCTGCTGAATCAGTGATTGGGATTTGTGCCAAAGGGGCAGGGAATTATTCCCGTAAACAATTGGATACACTTACCGAATTTGTCAAACGCCCACAAATTGGTGCAAATGGATTGGTATGGTGTCGCATTGAAGCCGATGGCTCTGCCAAAAGTTCGGTAGACAAGTTTTATGATTCTGATGCGTTGATGCAGTGGGAAAGATTGTTTCGGGCTGATGCAGGAGATTTAATATTACTCATGGCGGGTGAATTAAACAAAACACGCAAACAATTGAATGAATTGCGTTTATACATGGGTTCTGAATTGGGCTTAAGAGACCCATTTAATTATAAACCTTTGTGGGTTATAGATTTTCCATTGCTTGAAGCAGATTCAGAAAACAATTGTTGGCATGCAATGCATCACCCTTTTACCAGTCCACTTCCCGAAGACTTATCCCTAATGGAGTCTTTTCCTGGAGATGTGCGTGCAAATGCTTACGATATGGTGATCAATGGCGTTGAGGTTGGTGGGGGATCGATTCGAATTTTTGAGAGAGACTTACAATCCCGCATGTTTGATTTATTGGGATTCAGTAAAGAAGATGCCCAGTCACAATTTGGTTTTTTAATGAATGCGTTTGAATATGGTGCACCTCCACATGGGGGTATTGCCTTGGGTTTTGATAGATTGTGCAGTTTGTTTGGTGGATCTGAGAGTATTCGGGATTATATCGCATTTCCAAAAAACAACAATGGAAGAGATGTGATGATAGACGCACCCAGCCCCATCGATGAAACACAACGCAAAGAATTGGGATTGTCTTAATTTCCCTGAATGATAGAGATAATATGGGGCGTAAAAATATAAGCTCCCACAATCAGGGCAATCGTACTTGCAATCAATGAACCAGCTGCAGCCATGTCTTTTGCACGTCCAATCAACGGATGTTGTTCGGGATGCAATACATCAAGACTTGCTTCAAAAGCCGTATTCAGTGCCTCGGAGACAAATACCAGGCCCATCGCCAACCAAAGAAATGCCCATTCAAATCGTTTTAAGTGTTCTCCAAAATAAGCCAAACCAAATCCTATAACCAAGGTAACCAAACAACAATATCCCATTATTCTAAAATTACGTTCAGTTTTTAGCAGACAGATAAAACCCGCAAAGGCAAACTTGAACGACTTGTAGAATCTTAACATTGAGTTTGGATATTTTCTGAATGTATAGCCAAGAAAGTAGCTTTATAAAGATATATATTTATAGGAAAGGAAATTTTTGGCGAATTAAAATGTATTGATTTTTATTCTCTTGTCAATTTCTTCAACATCATGCCGGAACTTTTTGTCGGTCTCGATTAAATCATTTACGGTTTGGCAAGCATGAATAACCGTAGAATGGTCGCGGCCACCAAAGAATATTCCGATATTTTTCAAGGAAGATTTGGTCAGGTCTTTGGTAAAATACATGGCAATCTGGCGTGCTTGAACAATCTCTCGTTTGCGTGTTTTTGATTTTACCGCTTCAACAGGAATATTGTAATAATCGCAAACCAATTTTTGAATGTATTCGATACTAATCTCTCGGTTGGAGTTTTTGACAAAGTTTTTTACGATTTGCTTTGCCAGATTCAGGTCCAATTGTTTTCGGGTAAGAGACGACTGGGCTAGCAGAGAAATTAATGCACCTTCAAGTTCACGAACGTTTGCATCAATATTGTGCGCAAGGTATTCGACTACATCTTTGTTTAAGGTGATTCCATCTTGGTACATTTTATTTTCCAAAATCGAAACCCTTGTATCAAAATCAGGTATGTTTAAGTCTGCACTAAGACCCCATTTAAAGCGAGAGAGTAAACGCTCATCCATGTTCTTTAAATCTTTAGGCGGCCGGTCGCAAGTGAGTATTATTTGTTTTCCGTTCTGGTGGAGATGGTTGAATATTTGGAAGAAAATTTCTTGGGTACGTTCTTTTTTGGCAAAGAAGTGAACATCATCTACAATCAATACATCCAAATACTGGTAAAAATTCACAAATTGATTGTTGTTACCTTGTTTTGCAGAGTCTATAAATTGATTAATAAATTTTTCTGTGCTAACGAATACTACAACTTTTTGTTTGTGATTTTGTTTGATAAGATTTCCAATGGCATGTGCCAAATGGGTTTTTCCCAAGCCACAACCACCAAAAATGAGGAGTGGATTGAATGCAGTTCCACCAGGTTTTTGGGCAATTGCCAGGCCAGCATTGCGGGCAAGTTTATTGCAGTCTCCATCAACAAAATTGTCGAAAACATAGCGTGGATTTAATTGACTATCGATATTTATCCTTTTCAATCCCGGGATAATGAAGGGATTCTTGATGGGGATATCCAGGTTGACGGGGATACCCATTTCGTTTTGAACCGATTTGGTAGAATTACTGCCAGTCGGAAGATTAATGGTATACGGGGTGGTGTCGTGACCGGGTGCAGAGGTTTCAACAATAATATTGTATTCTAACTTTGCAGTGGGCCCAATGACTTTTTTAAGTGTTTTGTGTAGCAATTGAACATAGTGTTCTTCAAGCCATTCATAGAAAAATTGACTGGGCACCTGAATGGTAAGTACCTTGTTTACCAAACGAACGGCTTTGTTGGGCTCAAACCAAGTTTTATAGGCCTGTGGGCTTACATTGTCCTTGATTATTTTGAGGCAATCCTGCCATGCAGTTTCGTGGGGTTTTTTGTCAATAGTCATTGGTTTATGTAAAATGGGCTTCGTATTCAGATATTTATGGATGGTTTTATTTAAGAAAAGTTTCCATTGACAATAAAACAACTGCTAATAAAAAGACAAATTAAACAAACAAAAAATTTTTTTTGCTTGTTTCTTATTTTTTTTTGTTTAGGGG
>NSIM01000043.1 GCA_002737705.1 Flavobacteriales bacterium | reverse complement strand
CTCTGAGGCCTTGATTTTACTGGGTCGGGATGGCGAGATTCGAACTCACGACCCCTTGCACCCCATGCAAGTGCGCTACCGGGCTGCGCTACATCCCGATTTGGTATTTGATTTGGCCTAGGCCGCTTCTGCCGGTATTGAATGCATAGAACAGGGTCACCCTTAGAAGGGCTGCAAATATAAGGAGAAAACGCTTTTGTAAAAGGGACATTCTCAAGAAGAATTCTCTACCCTAAAAGTGCTTGTACTAGGCTGTATGTGCGAGGGGTTTGTGGGCGCGCAACTGCAAAATAACCATTTTAGAGGTTGGGGTATTGCTCTTTTCGGCCACTGAATCGATGGGGACCAATATATTGGTTTCAGGGAAATAGGTTGCGGTACAAGTCAAGGGGATGTTAAAGCTTACAATGATAAATTTTCTTGCAATGCGTTCGACACCACCATGATTATTGTATAAATCTACCCATTGACCAGCCTCAAAACCCAGTTGTTTTATGTCTTTTGGATTCATAAAAATTACCCGGCGTTCATTGTAAACGCCACGATACCTGTCGTTTAAGCCATAAATTGTGGTATTAAATTGATCATGGCTTCGAATGGTCATCATTATCAGTTCATTCTCTTTTAATTGTATCGGTAGCGCTTTGGATATTGTTATTTGTGCCTTCCCTGAGGGTGTAGTCCATTTGCCGTCTCTCGCTGAATTTGGCAAATAGAATCCGCCAGGCAAACGAGACCGTTTGTTATACTCCTCGAATCCCGGAATACTCTGTTCAATCGCCCCTCGAATATGGTCGTAATGCGAGGCGTATTGTTTCCAGGGCAATACGGATCGTTTCCCCATCGTTGCCTCGGCGAGTTTACATACAATGATTGGTTCACTCAGCAAATCTTTTGAAACGGGTTTAAGTATACCCTTTGACAATTGAACCACCCCCATCGAATTTTCACAGGTCACAAATTGCGCCTCGTTATTTATAATATCCAAATCTGTACGACCCAAACAAGGCAATATGATGGCCTCTTTTCCAGTAATCAAATGGCTGCGGTTTAGTTTTGTTGACACTTGTACCGTAAGACTACATTTTTGTAGGGCATCGGCGGTGTATTGCGTATCTGGTGTTGCTGACAAAAAATTGCCTCCCATCGCAAAAAATACCTTGGCTTTTTCTTTGTGCATTGCGTGAATACAATCTACCACATCATACCCATGTTCTTGCGGTGGGGTGAATCCAAATGCTTGTTCAATTCTGCTTAGAAAAAGCGTTGAGGGCTTCTCATAAATACCCATGGTTCGATCGCCTTGAACATTTGAGTGGCCACGAATTGGACAGGTTCCAGCCCCTTTTTTCCCAATACTTCCCTTGATCAGTAAAAGGTTGGTAAGTTCTTTAATGGTGTCTACAGCATTTTTGTGTTGGGTGAGACCCATTGCCCAGCAAGCGATGATTTTCTTTTTGTTTTTGATGGCCTCAAGGGTTTCTTGTATTTGCCATTCTCTTAGGCCAGACATTTCGATCAACTCTTGGAGGTCTTGTGCCAGTAAATTCTTTTTCCACTCCTCGAAACCCATCGTATTGGCTGCGATGAATTCATGATCGAGAACTTCACCTGGGTTGAGTGAATCGGATTGCAGTAGCAAATATTCGATGGCTTGTAACAAGGCCAAATCGCCATTGATTTTCACTTGTAAAAATATATCCGTTAGCCTTGCTTTAATTCCCAACGCGCCCTTGATTGTTTGGGGATCATTGAATGCAATCAGTCCAGTTTCGGGCAATGGGTTGATAGAAATAATACAAGCCCCGTTCTCTTTGGCTTTTTGCAATGAGCTTAGCATTCGCGGATGATTGGTTCCAGGATTTTGTCCCAAAATAATAATCACCTCTGCTGCATAAAAATCTTCAAGTTTTACCGATCCCTTTCCAATTCCCAGGCTTTCTCCCAATGCCACGCCACTCGATTCATGACACATATTAGAACAATCGGGTAAATTGTTGGTGCCGAATTCACGCACAAAAAGTTGGTATAAAAAAGCTGCTTCATTGCTGGTACGGCCAGAGGTATAGAATACTGCTTCATTGGGCGATGATAGTCTATTGAGGTGGATTGCAATTTTTTCAAATGCAGTGTCCCAAGCAATCGGCTTGTAATGGGTTTCGCCCTCAGCCAGATACATGGGTTGGGCAATGCGGCCCTTCTTTCCTATTTCGTAATCATTGAGTTTAGACAATTTTGCTACGCTATTCGAGGCAAAAAATGCAGGGGTGAGACTTTTTGTTGTCGCTTCCTCAGCAACAGCTTTGGCTCCGTTTTCACAGTATTCTCCAATCACAGATCGTTCGTCATCGGGGTCGGGCCAGGCACAACTCGGGCAGTCAAATCCACCCTTTTGGTTGAGTGCGAGCAATGCTTTCATCCCCCTTACTGGGTTCATTTCTTTGAGAACATGTTGAACGGCAACTGCAACTCCCAACATTCCTGCTGCCACATTACTGGGCTTACTGAGTCTTATTTTTAATAAGGTTTCAGGATTTTCGATCGAAATGGTATTGGATTTTAATACAGGAGTTGATTTTTTTGCCATGGTCTAAGTTGCAGTATTTGGGCGTGATCTAGCGGGGTTCGAGTGAAAGGATTCAACACACTGTATTTGGATTGGGGAAATTATCGGATTGGTCTTCTGCGGTATTGTCGAGGCAAACAAAATCCTTCTCTACCAACAACGCCAATTCTCTTCCATTGGATAAGGGTATATTGAATGCGCAACCCACATCATTGCTATTTACCCATTGAGTAGCCATGGGTTCGGGGATATAAACAGTGAGGGTGTTTGCAGAAAAATCGGCTGTCATCTGTTGAAGTGATTTGCTTTGCTGCAGTCGGTATACCAAAGAAGCACCCGGAAGTTCCGTACTTTCTTGTAGCACGCCCAATTTGGCAAAATTTTGTACTTCAGTTTGGGTTATACGCAGACGGATCGAATTTCCTTTGATGCGAATTTTCATAGGCTATCTCTTTGCGAAGATAGGGAATGAGACTGAAATCGAGGGGTGACAGCATTGGAATTCCCCCAATTTTTTTCCATTCGTCAAGAAGGTTTTGCAACGTATAAAAAATCAGTATACAATTCTGGTGGGATGCGCATAAATATTACAGCGTTCGTTGCGGAGAAATCCAATAAGGGTTATGCCCAGTTCCTCGGCGAGGTCAATGGCTAAACTAGACGGTGCGCCCACGGCGCAGACAAGGCGAATACCCGCCATAGCAGCTTTTTGTACCAGCTCAAATGAGATCCGCCCACTCAACAATAAAATATGGTGCGACAAAGGAAGGGTAAAGGTGTCTTGGATTTCTTGGGCAGGGAGTGGTACAACAAATTTTGGGATGTCATTTTCAGAATCGAAGACCCTGCCCTTGTCTATTTCAAGGTCTAAATCGCTTGTTCTTCCCAATTCAAGAGAGGCTCCAATGAGCTTATCGAGGGCATTGTGGCGACCGACATCTTCTCGAACCAGCAACAATTCACCTTGTAAGTCAAACAAAGCCGATGCATGCAATCCCCCGGTATGTGAGAAGTTTTCTTGTACTTTCGCCAATGTACGGGGCAAGCCAAAAAGCGTGTTTCGTTCAACAGTCCATTTGGTTGGAGTAAGGGGTATTCTGCATTCTATCCGAACCGCTTCTATTGATGATTTTCCGCATATTCCGCAGGAGGATGTGGTATAAAAATGTCGCTCTAATTGATTCAATTTGGGAATTACACCCTCCGATAATTTGCAACGAACGATAGAATTTGTTTCATTCAGAGGCGGTTTTTGGGGCAGGAATGGCTTGTTTTCGGAAGAGGATTTTTGCAAAATTTCGCTTGCCTGATCCTTGTCATTTCCATAAAATTTGTTGGGATTAGGGGGCATTGCACCCCCATGGTTTTCTAGTTCTTGAATTGCGACCACATCGTTGATTGATGAAACGATACCTTCATTGAAGAGAAAGCCCAATGCCAGGTTTTTGTCATGACCTGGAGTGCGCATGGTAATAGCAATGGACTTCTCTTTTTCGCAAGCATCTTCCTGATAAACCAATCGTATCTCTAAGGGTTCTTCAACGCAAACAAAATCTGACAAAACCCTTGATTGTTCGTTTTCGAGGCGAATAATTTCTGTCGGAGAGATGCTAAATTTTGACATAGGGTAGGATTTTTTGACAATTTCTAAATCTGGGTTTCAGCACTTGGCTTGAATGGTTTGGCAATTTACAGGTGAAATTCGCAACTTCGACTTGAGTATTTGCAATGACGCTTCATCGTCAACCCCTTGCAAAAAATCGGCTTTGGTTTCTTCTAAATCGAGAACAATGGTATTGCGGTATTCCAAAAATCTGCGCAAACTGCCATCGGATTGAGAAAAATTGTTTAAGGTTTTTAGATCTGAGTTGTGGTAAAAGGCAATCAAGGGTTCCAAGAATCCTGTCTTGGGTTGGCGGAAGGCGGCAGATGTGTTTTTGGATATTCCGATTTTGAGTAGACGTTCTATATGCTGCGATTCTACCAAGGGATAATCACAGCCCAAAACCAGCAAATGTGTTTTAGGGTAGTTTTTTATCGCGGTGAGTAAGCCCGAAAGAGGTCCCTGATGTAAAAAACATGGGTCGTCATGTAAAGGGTTAACATCAATAGCCTGTTCAATTCTGCAACTAATTCTAATTTCCTCGCAAAAGGGTGCCAATAAATCTGAGGCAAATTGGTATTGCGGTTTGCCGTGGTAATCTATGAATGCTTTATCAGATTTCATGCGATGGCTTTCGCCCCCAGCCAATACAATTCCGATGATTTTTGTCTTGCGGTGCATCTTAGTTAGGGATTTTTTTTTGAAAGGATTGAACCCTGCGGAGTGCATTGAATCTAATGTCAAGATAAAACAGGTTGATATCTCCCATATGAAAATTTTTACTCCGATAGAATATACTCCACTTGAATTTGGGTTTTGTGACCCAAAGCAATCCCCCATGAACTTGTGCATCACAAATATGTGGAAGGGGATTACTGAATGGCCTTAGTACAGCACCCAAATGACGTTCTTTTCCCACCATGTCTTGGTTATATTCCCAACCAATGGGGTTAACACAAACAGCACGTTCCAATGCCAGGGGGTACCAGGGTGGAATATAACCCCGCTCATAGGTGCACCAACTCACAAAGCATCCCGTGGCAGAATCGTTTTTGCATACGGGCAAACCAGGCAATGAATCTGTCGGGACTGGCATTCCGATTAGGTAGCCAGCCACAAGTTGCTGTTGAAGGGATTTCCCCAATACATGTTCTTTCAGTAATCGTACGGCTAAAATTGTGCCTTGGCTGTGTGATGCGATGATAAAGTGTCGACCATTGTTAAAATGTTCGAGGTAATATAAAAATGCAGTTTCTACATCGCTGTAGGCAATATCTAATGCGGCTTTTTCATCTTCTTTGTATGGGGTAAGAAAAGCATAATAGTGGGCTTCACGGTATCTGGGAACATATACCTTAGCGGCTAAATTGAAAGCACTTGCCTGAAATTTGGTAGGGATATCATCAATCAAATGATAAGCAGTGGTATCTCGCAAGTCTCGGTTCCATGAGTATTTAGATTTGGGATTTTTTACAAATGTTGTTGGATGAACAAAGAAAACGTCGGCAGTGGCCTCAGATTGGTTTTCGTTATACCCTGTTGGGTATTGGTCTGCTTGGTCTATTTTCGTGGGTAAAGCACTCCAAAATGTAGATTTAGAATAATCTGGCGCAGGGGGTATGGGAGATGCAGAAAATCGTGTTGGATTTAAGTATATTTGGGCATCTGCTGTCTGTATAAAAAGAAAAAGTACAGAACAAAACACCCAAGGTATAGGGGATATCCAGTTCCTCGCGAATTGCATAAGCAAGCGCCAATGGGTTGCAGATTCTCCCATGTCACGCCGACAAATAATGTCTAAATAAGACCGATGGGATGTGCGATTACATCTACTAAAACAGTATATATTACCGATCATAGTTGCAAATGGGGTGAACATTATAGTGTGAACATAGCAAATGTATAAATGTACATAAAATCAAGTGTGTATTTTACACAGGCATTACAAATTTAACCCCATGTGGAATGGATTGGTGCAGGCATGTATTTTTTGCTTCGGAAAATCCAGATCACCCGTTTTGTTGCTGGGTGTAGTTTTGTTTGAACCATGATAATGGATGTGCCGTATTGTTTATTGCCCTCAGCCAAATCATTCCAAACCAACACCATGGATGCACTTGTTCCTTGGTTGAATTTCTTTGGTGAGGGCTCAGAAATTACGGGTTGGGTATTCCTACGATTTGACCCGCGCAACAACCAATTTCATCGTACGACACCATTAATAGCCTCACCTTGTTGTTTTACATTGCATTTATCGATGATGTATAGTTGTGTATCTTTGAGCCATGATTCCAGCGATTCCCAAGATAAAGGTTGCCAATACAGACCATTTTTTTGTTATTGCAGGACCTTGTGCCATTGAAGGTAGGGATATCGCTTTTGAGATTGCAGAACAATTGGTTCGGATTTGCGACAGACTTCAATTGCCACTCATTTTTAAGGGTTCCTATCGAAAAGCCAATCGGTCACGTCTCGATTCATTTACAGGAATTGGCGATGAAAAAGCCTTGCGAATTTTGCAAGAAATCGGATTACACTTTGATATTCCTACCCTTACAGATATTCACGAGGCAGACGAAGCCGCCATGGCCGCTGAGTATATAGACGTATTACAAATCCCCGCGTTTTTGTTTCGCCAGACAGACTTATTGGTGGCAGCTGCCAAAACCGGGAAATGGATTAATATTAAAAAAGGGCAATTTGCCGGATCGGATGCGATGAAACACGCCATTCAGAAATGCATAGACAGCGGAAATAACCGCTTACTATTAACAGAAAGGGGCAATATGTTTGGTTATGGAGATATTGTGGTTGATTACAGAAATATCCCTGCCATGCAGGAAACCCAATGTCCCGTGGTGATGGACATTACCCATAGTTTACAACAACCCAATCAGGCAAGTGGTGTTACGGGTGGAAAACCGCAACTGATCGAAACCATCGCCAAAGCGGCGATTGCGGTTGGCTGTGATGGCTTATTTATTGAAACACATCCACGCCTGGAAGAAGCAAAAAGTGATGCAGCAAATATGCTTCCCCTACATCAATTTGAAGACTTGATGCAGAAGTTGCTTCGCATTCGACAATCAATTCTTTGAACAAACCCGACGGGATTATTTCTTTTTCTTCTTATCCTTTTTGGGGATTTCGATATCATCTGAAGGGCCAGAACCAACCTGATTTCCGTCGATCGAACTACCATCTGGGTTGGTCTTCTTTTTTGTTGGTCGTGGAACCCTTTCAACTTTGGCCTTCTTAGGACCCTTCTTAGGAATCAAAATATACTCATCAGCCGTGAGATAAGATTCAGGTTTAAATACCTTGAAGAAATTTTTACCCAAAACAGGCTGGTCTATTTTGTCCGTGATTAGAAATTGTACATTGGATACAACAAAATCTCCGATGCTCATTTTTTCAATGATGAATTTGGTGCCCGGCATTTTCACTTTTCCAACTTTCAGTTTCTCACCGCCTTCTAAAAAATCTTTCTTTTGTATCAATTTCGACTTATACCAAGCAGCAGCTACTTCCTTTGTAACGGAAGTATTTTTACCATTAAAATCAAAAGCAAATGAAGTGGGTTCTTTGTCTAAAACCATTGCTGTGATGGTCGATTTTCCGGATGTGCTAGACAATTTGGCATGCACGGCATAGGAGATATCCAATGCTGCAACAAGTATTTTAGCCGCTTCAGATTTTTTTACACTGTCGCGTTCTTGTTTGCCGATATTGGTGTTATTGATATCTATATCTTGGTTAACTACGGCACGAGAAATCTGATTTTCAAATCCAAAACGTACGGTGGTTCTTCTATTTTGTTGGTGTTGGAATTCATCACAGGCTACATAGGGGAGCAAATTTTTTCCAGTAGAATCAGCAATGAATGAAATTTCAGAAGGTTTATAACGCTCGTAATAACTCTTTATAACGCTGCCGATGGCATCTTTTTCAACAACCATTTTCTTTGTTTTTCCTTCTATATAGGGGGTAAATCCAGTAATGGCTGTGCCTTCACACTTACAATCATTAATGAGTTGGGTTTCGCCGTAACCACGGGCCACGATCCTTGAAGAATCAATTTTCCATGTTTTCATGAGATACGTGCGGGCAGAATCAGCGCGTCGTTGTGCCAATTTTACGTTGTAGTCATAACTAGAACGGCAATCGGTATGTGATCCCAATTCGGTAATTAATTTGGGGTAACGCAATAAAACGTTCTGGGCAAATGTGTCCAGAACCCGGGCTGCGTCACTGCGAATGAATGATTTGTCTAAATCGTAAAAAATGGGCAAAGTGATGATTTTTTCCAATGCATTTTCGAGACAAAAATCTTGAACTAGTTCAGTAGTCAAACGAATTCCAAACGTTGTGCGTTGTTCGGATTCGGCTTCGAAATAGTAAAGTTCTGGGTACTTTGATGAGATAATATATTTTGTTTTTTCACGCAAGGTGGCTGTATACATGCCTTTCTCATCGGCTTTCAAAACCAATTTGGTGGTATCTCTGTCATTGGCAATAATAATGGTTGCACCTTTTAAGGGTTTTTTTGTATTGCAATCGGTAATGGTTCCACGAAGGGTAATCACAATGGGAATAATATCAAAGGAATAAATGTCGTCATTGTTTTTCCGATCGCCACGATTACTGGTAAAAAAGCCTTTGTTGGCATTGCCTTCCATGAAGGTAATACCAAAATCATCGCCACCAGAATTGATGGGCTCACGGAGGTTCTCACGTTCTTTCCAAGAGTTAATTTCGGGGCTAGGTTCTGCCGAATAAATATCTAGGCCACCCAAGCTCGGCAATCCATCAGAAGACCAAAACAATTTTTGGTCACTGGTCTTTCTGTTGGTGTATAAATAGGGGAAATACTCATTTCCCTTGGTATTGATATCGGATCCCAAATTGACGGGATTTCCCCAAGATTTAGACCGTTTACTGTAGGTTACAGCCCAAATATCAAAGCCCCCAAAAGACCCTTCGCGGTTGGAAGAGAAATACAGGGTTTTTCCGTCTGCGCTCAAAGCAGGATGTCCATAGCTATGCGAACTATCTTCTTTACAAAAGTCGAGCACGTCTCCAAGCATCCATTCAGGGCCTACTTTTTTGGCTTCGTAGATGGCACATTTTTCAAATTTGCCTCTTTCTCCCCCACATTGTGAAATATACATGGTGGAGAATCTGCTATCGAAGGTCATAGGACCATCATTGAATTTGGTACTAATTTTATCTGTTTTCCCTTTGTAAATTGGACGTCCCCATTTTTCTTTTCCTTTTTTTCCTGTTTTTTCCATGGCCCAAACATCGGTCCAGTGTTCCATGGTTCCAGAATACAGACGTTTTGCATCACCTCCTTCGCGGTCAGATACCAGAAACAATACATCATCGTTTTTTCCTGCAATCATTGGCGACCAATCATTCGATTTGGTATTCGCTTCTTTAAAATTTTGCACCACAAATTGTGAACTGTCGGGGGTCCAAGAAAGAGCCATTTCACACCCTTGCTTTCGGTATTCGATCATGGTATCGCCAGGCACTTCTTGAAGATACGTATCGTAAGCATCAATCGCCTCGCGGTACATTTCCATCTTTTTTAACAAATTGGCACGCATCAACAGGGCCTTTGTATTTTTAGGATCTTTTTTTAGCGCTTTTTCATAGAGGCGAACCGCTTTGTCATATTCGTCAGACAATCGATAGGCTTCGGCAGCCAAAAAAACGGCTTCATCTTTCTTTTTTTTGTCTTTACTCGATTTTGAAAATTCTTCAAACACAATAGCTGCTTGCCTGTAATAACCCTGTTTGAAAAGTTTTTCTCCTTCTTCAAATTTGGGTTTACACGAACTTGCAATCAGAATAATGAATGCAATAAGAGTTGGAATCAATCGGGAATATGTATGGCGCATTTCTTGTAAAGCATTATTCATAGAGTACATCGTAGGCAATTAAATCATTAGAAGATGCTAAATAATGGATTTAATGCCAAAAATCAAAGGAATGAGCCAAAATTAACCCATATTTTAGAATATCATTTTTTATGAGTAGATACACCATCAATTGTATTTGTGGAAACCCAATTGTATTTTTTTATTGGGTAATGGCATCCAGTTTTTTGAGTTGGTCGGTGCTAAATTGGTTGGTGTAAACCAATTTTGACAGGGACACTTGCAGTATTTTCTTTTGTGCAGTTTGCTGTTTAAAATACTGAATCAATTCAGTTGCTGGTTGTGCCAATCGGCCATTAAAACCCAAGACACAGTCGTATAGATTTTCAGACAAGGCCCCATCCAAATAATTGAGGCGTTTGAGTGCATTCATGGCATTTATACGGGTTCGGAATTCGTAATAGGGGCCCGTCATACGAACCAATGCACCCACATATTGGGCGCGGTCATTTTCCATTCCACCATGGGTATTATAGGTTTCTGATGCCAATTCGAGATACTTGATTTTGATATTGTTTAGGTATCCGTCTAGGTCTTTAATTTTGTCTAAAATGACATTGTGACTCGCTTCAAAGTCAGACACCAACCAAATTTTATTCAGAACCAATTCTATGTTGCCATAACTGCTGTCTGATAAGGCATGTAAAAAAAGGTCTCGTGTTGTTGAACCTGCAGGAAGTTTTTCCAATACGGTTTTTCTGACCTCTACAAACGAATTTTCATACAAGCGGGTTCCAAGTTTAGCCGCACTGTCAATACCGATTTTCAAAGCCGCATCCAACTGCTGTGACGCCACTTCTGCTTTCATCTCTCGAAAACTTTCTTTTGCGAATGCATGGGTCAGTAAATCGTTCTTCCAGGCAGTTCCAAGTCCGCGGTTTTTCAATGCAATCAATGCATCGTATCGGTCAATCATGGTTGGCGCATTTGCCAATTGCCATTGTAGTTCGGCATCGGATTTTTCGAAATACACTTGTTTCAAAATATGGCTGCCTTCGTCAAAGAGTACACAAACAACAGATTTATATTGATTTGTTCCTACTGCAATGTCGAAATTTCGCAAGATGGGTATGCGGATTTTTTGCTGAAGTTTGTCTACCAATACGGTTTTTCGATCGATGCTTCCGTCACTGTAGCAAACCGCAATGTCGATGGGCATTTTAAACAGCCCAACCACCGGGTCTTGCAATTGGACCTGCTCAATAGAAATTTCAACCATGGGGTTTGTTAAAACGTCAAACATTTGCCAGGACACCTTGTATTGGGGTTCTCCTCCGCGGTGAATCCATTGATCAAAAAACCCATCCATATTGATTCCTGTGGCATCGATAATGGCTTTTTGCAAATCCCAGGTTTCGACTGTGCCAAAAGCATGTCTTTCTAGATAGAGTTTAATACTGTGGCGGTAGTTTTCTTCTCCAAGCACATGGCGTAACATGTGTAATACAGAAGCCCCTTTGGGATAGTGTCGAGAAGAACCAGCAGCGCTATTTCTCACAGGTAGAGAATTCAATTTTCCGGCAGCGATTGCCCCATTCATTTGCCCGCGGTAATACCATGTTTGTTCGTCATTGCCGTAAATTGAACCGAGGAATAATCCAGGGTAAAAGGTGGCAAAACTTTCTTGGAGCCATTGTTCGGCATCATGTCGACCGGTAATCAAATCACCAAACCATTGGTGTGTTGCTTCATGGGCGTTGACGGTGATGTAGTTTCTGTCTAGAAAACTCCGAGAATCAACAGAGAAAAAGTCACCAAAGGTTGTTGCAGAGGTATTCTCCATTGCGCCGTAAAGAAAATCTTGAATCATCACTTGCGAGTAACTACCCCAAGCATAGGGGATTCCTGTTTCATCTTCCAGAAATTCGATAATTTTTTCGGAGTAAATAGAGGTGGGCCCTACATGGCTTGGGTGCTCGGGATAATACCAAAAATGGATGGGGGTTCCCCGTTTTGTAACACTAGATTTAACCGCATATTTGTCTATAGCCAGCATGAGTAAATACCCCGAATGGGGTTTGGGCATCAGATAATGCCAGCCAATACTTCCATCGGGATTCGTTGTTTTGGATTTGAGTGCACCATTCGAAAGCACATTGTATTCTTTGTCGAAGCGAACCAACACTTCGGTAATGTATTTGTCGGCCCGATCGTCTATCATAGGAATCCAGTATCTGTTATCGGTGCCTTGTCCTTGCGTCCATATTTGTCGGCGACTCATGTGTACCGGGTCATCAATTTTTCCCAAATTCCAGCCAATGAAGTAAATTCCTTTGGATGGATTGGCGGTGTATTCGAATGTTATGGCATGCGTTTTTTTATAGTCATTTTTTAATTTGGTAACACATACAACACCATCATGATTGCTGAAATAGGCCAAGGGTTTTCCATCGAGTGATGCCTTGACAATTTGGATACCTGGCCCATCGAAGAAAATGGTATCGGTTGTAGCGTGGAGGGAGGTAAACGTATGTGTAACTTTTCCAAATACGTTTTTCTTGGGGGCATCAAAGTGAACATCGAGGTACATATGCGAAACGTCAATATTTCGGTTGCGTTCGTGGGAATTTGCATCTTGATGATAGCCAGTGATAGCGGGGAATTGGGCGTTTGCTGAATATTCGGAGAGTAGGAGAAATAAGAAAACCGGAACAATTTTTTTCATGGTCTCGGCGAATATAATACCAATTTAATACCATGACCTATAAAACATCAAACAGAAACAATTCAAAACCGCATTTCTGAAAGCATTTAAATTTTCGAAAAACAAATTTGCCTTATGGCAAGTAATCGGTTATTTTTGCACCTCAATTAAAAGACGGATTGGTAGTTCAGCTGGTTAGAATGCCGCCCTGTCACGGCGGAGGTCGCGGGTTCGAGTCCCGTCCAGTCCGCAAAGAATTAACCAAAACCCTTGATAATCAAGGGGTTTTTTATTTTAAGGACAACATTAAGGACAACATTTTTGGGTTATTTTGGCTGTTTTTGTTCTGAATTTCATCGCTTCATACAATTGTTGAAATATTTTTTTTGATGCGACGGGGAACCAGCAATAGTTTAGAATTGTGCGTTAATCACTAAGTTGATTAACTTAGCTTGTATGAAAACCTCATCATTACAACAACAGAGAAACATTTTAAAACTCCT
>NSIM01000042.1 GCA_002737705.1 Flavobacteriales bacterium | reverse complement strand
TCGGTTTTTCCAATTTGCACATCATCAGACAGCCTGATGTTTGCATTGATGACGGGTTTTCCATTTGTGTTGAGCACCCTGCCTCGAGACAATCCCTGAGAAAAAGCAATGGTATGGTTTACCAAAACAAACAACAAAAGCAGAAGATGTTTTTTCACGCAGTAATTAAACGCAATTGCGGGTGTCTTATTGTGCAATTAGGGATAAATCAAGAATGGTTTGGCTTGGATTGCGCGATCCAAAAACAGTATTTCCAGCCACCAAAACATCTGCACCTGCATCCAATAAAGCTTTGGCATTGGACAATGATACTCCACCATCAATTTCTATAAGGGTAGCGGTTCTTGCTTCTACAATCATTTTTTTGAGTGCCTTAACCTTTGCGTAGGTATGCGCTATAAATGATTGACCACCAAATCCCGGATTTACACTCATCACACACACCAAATCGCAGAGATACAGAACTTCTCTGAGCGATTCAACTGGAGTATGTGGGTTAATGGCTACCCCAGCTTTCATATTGTGGTTTCTGATATTGGAAAGACTGCGGTGTAAGTGCGTACAAGCTTCTGCATGAACCGTTAAAACATGGGCACCTGCGTCGGCAAATGCCTGTGTATATCGGTCCGGATCAACAATCATCAAATGAACGTCGAGGGGCTTGGTCGCTTTTGCCTGAAGGGTTTTCATTACGGGGAAGCCAAAAGAAATATTGGGAACAAATACGCCATCCATCACGTCCACATGAAACCAATGGGCCCGACTAAGATTAATCATCTCAATTTCTTCATTTAGTTTACCGAAATCGGCAGAAAGTATAGAAGGGGCAATCATTCCAGACATACAACAAAGTTACAACGAGAAATCGAAATCGGATGGGTTTACAAAGGAATTGTTTGGGTGTATCATTTTCTGTCAGCAAAATCGTCTGAATCTAAAAATTTATGCCTTCAGGGCTTGGTGGAGAAGAACACATTCTCTCGCTTCGGCTACATCATGAACCCGCAATATATTAGCGCCCCGATCTAGTGCAGCCATGTGCAGGGCGGTGCTTCCATTCAGTGCAGTTTCAGGACTTCCATTTATTGTTTTCCAAACCATTCCCTTGCGGGATATTCCCACTAAAATGGGTTTGTTAAATTGCCTGAATTTCTGCAATTGCTGTAACAATTCAAAATTTTGTTCGGTGGTTTTACCAAATCCAAATCCAGGGTCAATAACCCAATTCGCAAAATTTGCTTTTTTATATTCAATTTTTTTGTTGGTAAAGAATTCCAATATTTCTCCCAATAGGTCTTGGTATTGGGGATCATCTTGCATGGTTTCGGGGTTTCCTTTTTTATGCATTGCGACATAGGCTACTTCACTATCAAAAACAGTTCTAAACATTTTTGGATCATTGTCTGCAGCGGCAATGTCATTGATCATATCAATACCCAAACCAATACAAGCGAGGGCTACGGAACTATAATAGGTGTCAACAGAGAGCCAAATCTCAGGAAATGCTTTTCGGATTATTTTAACAATGGGTGCAACGCGGTCTAATTCTTCACTAAAACCAATGCGATCACTTCCTGGTCGTGTACTTTGGCCCCCTATGTCAATAATGGCGGCACCTTCCGCTATCATTTTTCCAGCAATATCGAGAGCTTGTTGAGACGATTTAACACGACTTTCCTTCAAAAAAGAATCTGGGGTACAATTAAGAATACCCATAATCGCGGGCTGCTGAAGTGAAAGTTTTCTTTCTTTAGAGAGTAAAAACATAGGTTATTTAATCACATTTTTTGGATCGCCAACCATCATCTCAGGTTTAACCCATTCATTAAATTGTGCTTCGCTAACAAGTCCTAAAGACAGCGCAGCGTCTTTTAACGTGGTATTTTCTTTGTGCGCTTTTTTGGCAATTTTCGCAGCATTTTCATACCCAATATGCGGATTCAAAGCGGTTACCAACATTAAACTTTGGTCTACCAAGCGTTGTATATTGATTAAATTTGGCGCGATTCCTACGGCACAATTTTCAGTGAAACTCAAACAGGCCTGACCCAGTAGCCGTGCACTTTGAAGCATGTTAAAAGCAATTACAGGCTTAAAAACGTTGAGCTCAAAATGACCTTGTGAAGCAGCAAATGAGATGGCCACATCATTGCCCAAAATTTGGGCACAAACCATGGTCAAGGCCTCTGATTGTGTGGGGTTTACTTTTCCCGGCATAATTGAACTTCCTGGCTCATTTTCTGGGATTGATATTTCGCCGATTCCACTTCGTGGACCAGAACTGAGCATGCGAATATCATTGGCAATTTTAAAACAACTCATGGCAGTACGTTTGATTGCGCCGTGTAATTCGACCATCGCATCATGGGCGGAAAGTGCTTCAAATTTATTTGGTGCGGTAACGAATGGCAATTCTGTTTCCTTTGCAATGTATTGGGCTACCAATTCAGCATATCCTTTTGGGGTATTGAGCCCTGTTCCAACGGCGGTTCCACCCAAAGCCAATTCTGCCACCATGGGTAGGGAACGCTTAATGGCGTTTACCCCGTTTTCCAGTTGTTGAACATAAGCGCTGAATTCTTGCCCCAATGTGAGTGGAGTTGCATCCATGAAATGTGTCCGACCAATTTTTACAATGGTTTCGAATTCGCGAGACTTGTGCTTTAAGGTGGTTTTGAGTGCCTGAATTCCTGGTAGCGTATAATCGATTACTTGTTTAAACACGGCAATACTCATTGCGGTAGGGAAAGTGTCATTGCTACTTTGGCTTTTATTTACATCGTCATTGGGGTGCAAGATTTTGATGGCGTCATCCAATTTTCCGCCACCAAGCTGGTGTGCACGGTTTGCAATCACCTCGTTCACATTCATATTGCTTTGGGTACCGCTACCCGTTTGCCAAATCACCAAAGGAAATTCATTGTCTAGTTTCCCCGCAATAATTTCATCACATACTGTGCAAATCAATGCACATTTATCTTCAGAAAGAACACCCAAATCTCTGTTGGTTTTGGCAGCACTTTTTTTCAATACTCCAAAAGCACGAAGTATTTCTATCGGCATACTACCTGCCGCTCCAATCTTAAAATTATTTCTGCTTCTTTCTGTTTGGGCTCCCCACAAGGCATTGGCAGGAACTTGAACTTCGCCCATAGTATCTATTTCTATTCGATGCTGTGTCATAATACATACAAAGATAAACCCCGCGTAATAGATTTGGTTCGATAACTTCCACAACCCAAGCATCTTTGTCAATTACAAATACACTTAATATAACATGTCATTCGTAGTGAATTGCTTTGGTATATTTGTGGTGTATGCATCATGCTGGATAAAATGATTACACCAACAATATTCGAACTTGCGATTGCAGAGTGGGGCAGTGCCAATTATTTCCAATCCTTGGCGCTGAGGTATGGCATTTTAAGGCGCCCTTTGGGCATATTTTTTGACTCCAAGGGATTTGATGCAGAGAAAAATGATATTCATGTTGTTGCTAAATGGGGAGAATGGGTGGTTGGGTGCTTGATTTTGAAGGATCATGGGGTTGCGTTTAAAATGAGACAAGTTGCAGTCCTTGATGATTGGCAAGGGAATGGCGTGGGAAAAAAAATGGTATTGTATTCAGAAAAAATCGCCAGGGATTTAGGGAAAACAACCATTGTATTACATGCCCGACAATCGGCAATTCCGTTTTATTTGACATTGAACTACAACATTGAAGGCGATGAATTTGAAGAGATTGGTTTGCCTCACCGTTCCATGTATAAATTGATTGGTCGCTAGAATCGAGATTTAATCGATATTGAATACTGTTGTCAATCTAATAACTATCTTTGCCGAAAGACATTACAATGGATACACTTATTACAATTGCCCAGTTTATTTTAGCGCTTTCTATCTTGGTAACGCTGCATGAATTTGGGCATTTCTGGGCTGCACGCGCCTTTGGGATTCGCGTTGAAAAATTTTATTTGTTTTTTGATGCCTGGGGATTTAAGTTCTTTAAATTCAAAAGGGGGGATACAGAATACGGCATGGGTTGGCTTCCATTGGGAGGATATGTTAAAATAGCAGGAATGATTGATGAAAGCCTGGATACCGGCCAATTAAAATCACCAGTACAGCCTTGGGAGTTTCGAAGCAAACCGGCTTGGCAAAGATTAATTGTGATGGTTGGTGGGGTATTCGTAAACCTCATTTTGGGTATTGCAATTATGATAGTACTCACTTTTACCCAAGGCGAACGATATATTCCAAATTCTGCCATCAATGCGATGGGAGGTATTTACGCTAATCCAGTTGCCCGTTCATTGGGTTTTCGAGTCGGTGACAAAATTACTGCCTTAAACCGTACGCCGGTTGACAATTTACTCGCAGAATTTGGCAATCCATCATTTTTGATGGCAGACAACAAAGAGATTTCTATTGAGCGCCTGACAATTTCATCCAAGTATGTAAAGATTAATAGTTTGACGAATAACACGCCAGGCACACCAATGCTTTCGCCTAGTATCGAATTTTACCATGACACCATTATACGCATGCCAAAAAATTTCGAGGAATTGCTATCGAAAAAATCCGATTTGCCTTTTTTTGCACCCAGACTTCGATTCAAGATTGGGAAGGTTGTTGGAGGAAGCAATGCTGCCAAGGCGGGTTTGGAAAAAGGAGACGAGATTCTTACTATGGATGCTGATTCCGTTGTGTCTTTTTTTGAATTCAAAGAGCTGCTTCTGAATAAATCTGGGCAAACTGTCAAACTGGGTATTAGGTCTTTAGATGGCAAGCAATCAAAAGCTATGGCGAGTATCAATGAAGATGGAACATTGGGATTTCAACCCGAGTTTTATGGTGTAGAAAATCTCGAGAAGAAAATTGGCTATGGTCTTGGAGAATCGGTTAATATTGGTATTTCTCGTTCATTTGGCTTGATTTCGGCAAATGCCAAAGCCCTCGGAAAGGTTGCCACCGGCAAAATGGATGCTTCAAAATCCCTGGCGGGTCCAGTAGGGATTGCCCAAATGTTTGGGAGCAAATGGGATTGGATAAACTTTTGGACATTGACCGCCATGCTTAGCTTGGTATTGGCTTTCATGAATATGTTGCCGATTCCTGCCTTAGATGGTGGCCACTCCATGTTTTTATTATACGAAATTATAAGCGGCAGACCCGTTTCTGAAAAGGTGTTGTATGTCGGACAAGTCATTGGCATTGTTTTTTTACTTTCTCTTGTTGCATTTACTTTCTGGGTAGACATTGCCCGCGCTTTGGGGATTTAATATGAGCAATCCCTTTGTTTTTTTTGGTCTTGTTCCCAGCATTAATATAGACAGAAAAGCCCTTCGTCAAACCTTTTTAACAATTCAACGCAGCGCACACCCAGATAGCTTGGGAGTGGAATCTGTTTCTGAGACTATGGCGTCTTTGGCCAATGCCCATTACGAAACGCTGCTTACAGATGAAGGACTTGTTAAGGCTTATTTACTGGCAATGGGTTTTAAAACTGTCAATCAGAATGTATTGCCAGAAGATTTTTTGATGGAAATGTTGGATTTGAATGATGAAATCACATCGGCACGAATTACTACAGAAACATCCCAATTGGATTTTTCTCCCGAGCAACCTGCAGCTGTTACCAACCCCATTGCAGCGCTTTTGTTGAATGGCGCTGAAGCAGGGTTAGAAGATGTATTTCAGATATTAAAATCCCAAGTTCCACCCGATATAGATGAATTGTTGATTTGGTTTCAAAAACACAAATATCTTAGCCGTTTGCGCAAAAATTTTGAAGGCATAGGGGAGATATAAAGTTGCCAATGTATTTTTACATCTTATAATGTCCAACAGAACTATTTTAAAATCCCACGATGAAATTCGTTTAATATTTCAAAGGATGGCGTATGAAATTGCCGAAACTTTTGCCGATGCAAGTGATTTGTATTTTGTTGCTATTAATACACGGGGCATGGCCATTGCGCTGGAATTAAACCACGAACTCGATCGGATATTGCCCGAATGTACAATTTCTTTGGGAAATGTACATGCATCCGAAGATTTTCGGTGGGAGGGAGTAAAACCCAATATGCTTGATTTAACAACACCTGTTATCATAGTAGATGATGTGATTCATTCTGGCAATACCACAATGCAGGTGTTGGTTGATTTATATGAACATGGCTTTGAAACAATCCGTACGGCATTTCTCGCATTAAGGGAGCACCGAAATTATCCTATACATGCCAATTTTGTGGGAGTCTCAATTGCCACAACGCTGCAAGAACACGTTTCTTTTAACAACGACGACCCTAGCGATATGCTACTGTTTTTGAGTTAATTATAGTCATTTGTTTCTTAAGTCTAAACACTTTATCCGGTATTTTGTTAAATTTGTATTGGTGAAGTTCGTTGGGTTTATATTCTTTGGATGCGTATTTATGGCTAGCTCTCTGAGGGCAACACATATTGTTGGAGGAGATGTGAGGTATAAGTATTTGGGAAACAATCAATATTCAATTCGCTATGAGGTGTATTTTGATTGCCTCAATGGCAATCCTTCAGCGATCTCATCTGATGGTACGGCTTATATAGGTGTTTTTAATGGCCGAACCCGAAATCTTGTGAGTGGATATCCCAAACTCATTAATAGACAAGGTCCAAAACGGGTTGTTAAAACGAATTACAATTGCATTGTTGTTGCCCCCAATGCTTGTGTTGATCAATATTGGTATGAGATGACCTTTACGCTGCCTCCGATTACTGGCGGGTATTATATTTCATTTCAGCGGTGTTGTAGAAACGGCTCGATTTCAAATTTGATAGATCCGGGTGGTACAGGTGCCAACTATTGGATACAAATACCCGATTCGAGGATTTTATCAAACAAAAAAGAAAACAATTCGGCATTTTTCAAAGAATTACCTCCCAATTTTTTGTGTACTAACACGCCGTTAAAATTTGATCACAGTGCCACGGACCCAGATGGAGACAGTCTTGTATATGAACTATACAGACCTTATACGGGTGGTAATACCAATTTCCCAAGGCCCGATCAAGGGGCTAATGGAAATTTGCAAAACCCACCATTTTCGCAGATAATATGGGGTTTAAACTATGAAGACACCAACCAAATCAATGGAAATCCGTATTTACAAATAGACAGCAAAACAGGATATTTAACCCTTACCCCTACAAAAATTGGTCAATTTGTCGTAGGAATCCTGGTCAAGGAATACCGTGGTGGGTCTTTGATATCTACAACGCGAAGAGATTATCAATTTAATGTTCAAAGTTGTGTAATTGATGTCGTGGCCTCGTATTTTGTTCCAACTTTTATTTGTGGGTTTAAGTATAAATTTCAAAATAGAAGTACCAGCGCGCAAAGGTATCATTGGGATTTTGGAATAGATAGTTTAAAGAACGACACATCCAACATTGCCAGTCCCACGTTTACTTTTCCCCGTGCGGGTGTGTTTAAAGTGAAATTACTTGCCTATAAAAACAAGTGTGTGGATAGTTTTGTTGCCACGGTTATAGTGGTTGAAACCTTGAAGCCCAAATTGCCAGCAGATACCATTATTTGCCCAGGTTTCAAGGTTACGCTCACTTCAAATATTATTGCAGAAGCCTATAAATGGAGTACAGGTGAAAAAACAAAGTCTATTGAAACTGGGGCTGAAGGTTGGGTTTATTTGGATGTATATTCAAAAATTTGTTTTTGGCGCGACTCAATGAAAATAGTGGTTGATAAAAACAAGGTAAGGGGCTATGGCGACACCGTTTTTTGCCATGACGATAAATTTTTACATCCTATTGGAGCCGATTCGGGAATGAAAAAATATACTTGGTCTACTGGAGAAACTTCGAGAATAATTAAGGTTAATAAATCGCTTAAGTTTTACGTATTGGGTGAAACAAATAACCGTTGTTTTTCGAGAGATTCTGTGATGATTTCTCAATTTTCTCCTGTAAAGGTTGTCATAAATGATACCAATGTTTGCACGGGTATATCCGTTCGATTCGATTCAAAAAACCCAGCCCCTAAATTTTTTACCTCATGGAGTACTGGAGAAATAAATCAATACTGCGATATAAAAATTCCAGGCATATATTCAGTAAAAGTAACAATGGGGTTGTGCTCCAATCGCGATACATTTACGCTTTTGAATTACCCCAACGAATTCAAATTGGGTAAAGATTTGCGCTTCTGCAACAAGATTGACACCCAATTGACTGTATCATTGCCCAATGCCAAACGAATTGTTTGGAACAATGAAAACAGTGGTATTTCATACCGTTTGGTTCAGCCTGGAAAATTGGTTGTTTCATTATTAAATTCTCACGATTGTCCTGAAAAGGATTCAATCAATGTTTTATTGTTTCCCAATCCATTGCTTAATTTGGGTGCAGACACCGCTTTGTGTTTGTCCGAAAAACCCATATTGGATGCCGGTTCAGGAATGAGTTCCTATATTTGGAATACAGGGTCAAACAAGCAGAAGATTATCGCTTACGATTCGGGACAGTATTGGGTTCGCGTGAAAGACTTTGAAGGATGTGTTTCCTACGACACCCTTAATTTGATAAAAAGAAAAGATTTATTGCCCTCAATCATATTTATGCCCACAGCATTTACACCCAATGAAGATGGACGCAATGATCTTTATCCATCGAATCAGTATCAGGTTAAAGGGTCGTTTTACAATGTTAAGCTTTTCAATCGTTGGGGTGAGAAAGTGGCCGACTACAATCATCCAGATTTAAATTGGGATGGCAATATCAATGGGAAGCCAGCACCTGAGGGGGTATATGTCTTTATTGCCTATTGGATTGGATGTGACAACGAGAAGCGTTCTATGCAGGGAAATTTTACCTTGTTGCGGTAGTTTGTTTTATAGATTTTCTCAAAATAGGCTCATTCCTGTTTACAAATTCTGGGTTTCTTTACTACGCAGAAGTTTCTTTCATCAAACGGCTTGGTCTTCATTCTTTTTATTGGACACATTGGGCAAGTATTTTTTGTCAAATTGAGGGGTATTAGGTTTCAAAACAATGACTTACATCATGCGGGATCGCTTGACAAAAAATGCGTTTAACAGTTTTTCCAAAGGTTCAGAAACATCAGACAAACAATACTCTATACCCAATTGAAGGCATCGTTCTTCAATGTCTTTTTGCTGAGATAAGGCTCGTTTTTGATACAATCCTTGAACTTCATCGGGCTGTAACTTTATTGTTTCTTGTGTCTCTAGATCAATAAATTTGAGGGGTCTATTTCCCAAGTCTAATGACAATTCATGCACTTGGTGTGAAATATGAAATAGTACAATTTCACATTTATGAAAGCGCAATTGCGCCAATGTTTTCCAAAACAATGCTTCGGATTCATGCTCCGAAGGGTGCCAGATTAAATCCGTAAACAACAGTACCAAACTCCTGCGACTTACCTGTATTGAAACTTCTTCAAGGCTAAAATACGTTTCAGGGATAGGGATTGCCCTGCTTTCCCAAAGGGGCAATAAATTGACAATGGTTTGTTGGCAGTGGGAAGGGGTGCTTTTGATTGGACTTCGGTGGTGAAATCCTTTTTCGTTGTAAAATCCCAAGGCGAAGCTATCCTTTTGTTTTTGCAAAATAGTGGCCATAACGGCAGCTGCTAAGGCCGAAAATTTCAACTTCAACTCTCCGATGCTCGGATAACGCATGCTGTTAGAAGTATCAATCCAAATTTGGGCTTTTAGATTCGTTTCTTCATTAAATTGCTTGGTATATTTCTTATCGGTCCTGGCCAAAAGTTTCCAATCGAGGTGTTTGCTACTTTCACCCGGATTGTATGGCCGGTGTTCGGCAAATTCTACTGAAAATCCCCGAAATGGACTTTTGTGTAATCCAGCCATAAATCCTTCTTTGGCTTTGCTGACCAACAGATGAAAATTGGCAAAAAATCGAACTTCTTCTAACAACATTGATGAACGAAGTTACACGGTTAGACAATCTTTTGAATGGGATTACCTTATAGCTGGGCCTCAATTTTTGAGGCTATTGTTTGCTTTGAAACGGCGCCTACAATTTTGTCTACAATTTGTCCGTTTTTAAATACCAAAAGAGTGGGGATACTTCGAACAGCATAATTTGTAGATATATCGGGATTTTCATCCACATTTAATTTTCCGATGACGGCTTTTCCATCATACTCATTGGCCAATTCGTCAACAATGGGCCCAATCATACGGCAAGGACCGCACCATTCTGCCCAAAAATCAACCAAAACCGGCTTATCTGATTGCAATACAATTTCATTAAAGTTGCTGCTTGTAAATTTTTCTGACATTTTTATGGATATTTATTTTGCAAAATTACAAAATTAGTCGGGTTGAAAGAAAATTTATTTTTGCCGAAGTGCGCCAATATCATGAAAAGGTAATGGGGAGTTATGGTATAAATAGTACGTTAGATCACCAGCAGATACCAGGGCTTTCTAACATTTATGTTGCTACGATTTCGCTTTCGATTATCCTCAGACCAAAGCAAACGCTTGTTCTAAATCGGCAATCAAATCATCCACATGTTCGATGCCAACGCTGAGCCGAATCAAACTATCTTTTAACCCATTGGCTTCTCGTTCTGCTTTCGGAATACTGGCATGGGTCATGCTTGCAGGGTGACCGAGCAAACTTTCTACACCTCCCAGACTTTCTGCTAAGGCAAATAATTTGGTAGCACTTAAAAAAATTAAAGCTTTTTCCATTGCATCGTCTTTGAGCGTAAAAGAGATCATTCCCCCAAAATCACGCATTTGCTTTTTAGCGACAGCGTGGTTGGGATGGGTTTCGAATCCTGGCCAATAAACATCCCCAACTTTGGAATGATTTTTTAGCCAATGGGCGATTTTGGTACCATTTTCACAATGTCTTTGCATTCGAATATGAAGGGTTTTAATGCCCCGGAGCGTAAGAAAACAATCCATCGGGCCAGGAGTTGCACCACAGGCATTTTGAATGAAAGACAATTGTTCCCACAGTTGTTTGTTGGAGGTACACAAAACACCCATAACAACATCGCTGTGTCCGTTTATATACTTGGTTGCTGAATGCATTACGATATCTGCGCCCATTTTTGCGGGATTCTGCAAATAGGGGGAAGCAAATGTATTGTCGACCACGGAAATACATTTGTTTTCATGGGCAATGGAAATCATGCGTTCAATGTCGATGATGCGCAAAAGCGGATTTGTGGGGGTTTCAATCCAAATCATTTTTGTTTTTTCGGTCATTGCCGCCCTCACGATGGCCTCATTGGACATGTCAACAAAGGAAAATTTGATGCCATAGGGTTCGAAAATTTTTGTAAATAAGCGGTATGTGCCTCCGTATAAGTCATTGGTTGACACCACTTCGTCGCCTGGAATAAGTAGCTTTATACAGGCGTCAATTGCCGCCATTCCAGTACTAAAACACAATCCATAGGTTGTCGATTCCAATGCCGCCAAGTTTTGTTGTAAGGCATGGCGTGTTGGATTTTGTGTTCGGCCGTATTCATATCCTTTGTGATCGCCTGGAGCAGCTTGGACATACGTGCTGGTTTGGTAGATAGGAGTCATGATAGCACCTGTGCTCGGGTCGGGTTCGACCCCTGCATGCAAAGCAAGTGTTTCAATATTTTTGGACTGCATAGTTATGAATTAAACAATAAGGTTTCAATAATACGGGGGAAATGCTCAAATTCTAATAAAGATATTTTTTTGGCGAGTAATGCAGCGGTATCATTGGATTCTACGGGGCAAGTAGCCTGAAAAATTTGTTTTCCTTCATCGTAGTTTTCGTTTACCCAATGAATGGTAATTCCTGATTCAGTTTCTTTATTGCGAATCACTTCCTCATGAATGTGCCTCCCGTACATTCCTTTGCCCCCATATTTTGGAAGCAGTGCAGGATGAATATTTATTGTGGGATATTTATACAGTAACCGTGAGGAAAATTTCCAAAGAAAACCTGCCAAAACAATCAGGTCGGGCTTAAAGGCATCAATAATTTCGTCAATACGATCGCCAGTTTCCCATTCGTACTTGTTAAAAACCACAGTGGGGATACCCAATCTTTTTGCGCGTTCCAACACACCGGCGCTAGTATTATTGCTTAAAATACCCACTATATTTACGGTACTATCTTTAAAATAATTGGCAATATTTTCTGCATTGGATCCATTGTGAGAGGCAAATAGTATGAGATTCATATATTCGTGTCGAAGGGTTTGTTAAGCGGGTGTTTTTTGAACCTATCAAATGATATTCAATATATAGCCAAAACAGGACTATGGATTTGGTGCGATTATTTCTTTTTGGTAATCAATCGTTGACCAATTTGTAATCGATCAGAACGAAGATGGTTATACGCTTTTAATTGAGCCACGCTTATGCCATACATCCGTGCAATCGTGCCCAGTGTTTGGCTTTTCTTAACGGTATGCATAGACCTATAACTTCTTTGATGGGAATATTTAGAAGCATGAATAGTCGTTTTGGGATATGAATAAGGGGATCTGTAATGACCAGAGGTGAGGGTGTTTGTAAAATGAGAATAGAAACTCGCGCTGTCAAATTCGTCAATAAATTTCATACTGGCAAGATAGGGCATTAGAATAATGTTGTTGTTGGCCAAACCGGTATTATTGTTTAAGAGTTCTTGGTTTAGCGCAAGTAAATTGTGTTGGCTACCCAAGTATTCAGAAATTTTCCCAAGATGCAGTGTTGAATCTATCTTGGTGGGCGCCAAGATGGTGCTTTGCTTATTAAACAATTCATTTTTGCCTTTTTCTGTAAAGTTCAGGACGTACGCAACGGCTATAAATTTAGGTACATAGTTTTGCGTTTCTTTCGGCAGAAAAGGCAAAATTCCCCAGAAATCTGTTTTTCCACCCGAGCGTCTGATGGCTTTTTGAACATTCCCCGGACCACAGTTATAGGATGCAATACTCATGAGCCAGTTATTGAAAATAGATTGTGAGTTGGTAAAATATTCGCAGGCTTTTTGGGTACTAGAAAGAATGCTTTTTCGGTCGTCACAAGGAAATCCAATGCGCATTCCCATAAGTTTTCCGGTATAGGGCATGAATTGCCATAAGCCTGTAGCACCACACCAAGAAATCGCACTCGGGTTTAAATTTGATTCGATAACAGAAATGTATTTAAGTTCTGTTGGCAATCCATTCTTGTCAAGAATGGATTCAAAAATTGGAAAATACAATTTCATGCGTTCATGAATTTGGTTGAAATACGCATCCCCATAGCCCATGAAGTATCGAATATGTTGTTCGACCAAGCGGTTGTATTCGAAAGGAATAGTACTGCCTAATTGTTTCATTTTTTCTTCAAATTCTTTGCTGTTTTGGTATTTGAGATCTTGAAATGATACGGGGGAGTGGGATGGAATAGTACTTAACAGTATTTGTGTGAGGCTATCAATACGACTGATATTGTTTGTGCCATAAGGGTTTAATGGGGCCTGTGAAAAGGCATTTCCTATTGCAATAATCACAATTAACAAGGATATTTGATATTTGTTAAACATTGGATTCAAAAATAGTGTAGATGGGATTTGAATGCTATAATGCAAAGACTAAGCCACGATTTTTGCTATCAAACAATTGTGTATATTTGTGTAAAAC
>NSIM01000041.1 GCA_002737705.1 Flavobacteriales bacterium | reverse complement strand
CCAGCCTGCTCTTCCATTTTGGTGTAGTCCAATGATCTACCATCTACACGTGGTGGTGTACCGGTTTTCATTCTACCGGTTGTAAATCCTTTTTCCGACAACTGTTCTGTAATTCCTTTTGATGCCTGTTCGCCCATTCGCCCACCACTAAAATTTTGCCTACCAATATGAATCAAACCATTCAGAAAGGTACCCGTTGTTAGTACGATGGCTTTTGAATAAAAACACATACCCATATTCGTAATAACCCCACTAACTTGTTGACTATCAAATATTAACGAGGATACACCATCTTGAAAAAAGTCAATTAAAGGGTTAGATTCCAGCGCCAAACGCCAAGCTTCTGAGAAACGCCACCGATCGCTTTGGGCCCTCGGACTCCACATAGCCACCCCTTTGCTTCGATTGAGCATCCTGAACTGAATCATTGTGTTGTCTGTGATGATTCCAGACATACCCCCCAATGCGTCTATTTCCCTAATTATCTGACCCTTTGCCACACCACCCATGGCTGGGTTACAGCTCATTTTAGCGATGGTTTCAAGGTTCATTGTGATAAGCAATACGCGACAACCCATTGTTGCAGCCGAATGGGCGGCTTCACAGCCAGCGTGGCCGGCACCAACTACAATGACGTCGTATTTTGATTCCATAAAAGTTCGGGGTTTCACGTGAAACCTACTGAATCGATCTCCACAAAGATAAGCACTCCTCTTCTTTGCTTCTCATGGTAGCAACATCTTTTGATGTTTTGTCCTTGAATCCAATTAGATGTAATAAACCATGTGAAATCACACGTATTAGCTCTTCAAAATAAAGGGTGTTTAGTGTTGCGCTGTTTTCTTTAACCCGATCTAAAGAAATATAAATTTCACCGTCTATGGTGGAGCTTGTGGTTCCAAGATCAAAAGTGATAATATCTGTTAGTGTGTCGTGTTTTAAAAAATTCAAATTGATTTGATGTAACTCGTGGTCGTCAACAAAAACATATTGAAGGCTTTGAATCGCTTTTGTGTTTTTTTTGGCTATTGTATTTAGCAACGACCGTATTTGTTTTCGCTGGGCTAAATTTAAAAATCGATGTTTTCCCGTGAACTGTATAATCTCCATCAGTCAAGCATTAAAAAAGTACCAGACTTACTAATTCGTTTGTTGTTATATGAAGCATCAAACAAATAAACATAAACACCACCAGGATAATGGTTGCCCGAAGGATCAATACCATCCCAACCAACCAATGCGTCCACCTTGGCAATAATTTCACCCCAACGGTTTATGATTGTTAGGGTTGATTGACCAAGAGAAATGGCAGGATTGCTGATTTTAAAAATCTTATTTTCCCGTATTTCTCCTTTTGAAGTAATCGCGGTTGGTATCAACAATGTATCGAAACGGCTAGTGTCGACCCCTAAATCCATTTGGATTTCGTTAGAATAAAGGATATAGTTAGGAGAAAAAATTCCATTTTTACTAAAAATGCTGATGCGAAAGAGTTGTTTTCCATAAAAGTTGTTTGGAATAACATAGAATGTGTCCGACGTAACTTGATGTTGTTTCCACGTGGAACCCTCTTTAATTTCAACCGTGTAGTCGAAGGTGCTCTTTATGAAAGGGCAAGACCAACCAAAATAACTATTCCATTTCAAATCACGAGGCATAGATGAACCCAGAAGCATGCTATGGTGCAAACAGCAACTGTCATCTATATAACCACAGTCGTTTTTACGCAAGGTTCTAAAGCTGTATGATTTATTTCCCGCACTCACCGAGTTGTCGCTAATATTAAAGGCGCCGTTCATTGTGGATATTTGAATGGTTTGCCATGAGGCACCCACTTTTTTTTGTATTTGCATTGAAGACGATGAGCCATCTTTTTGCCACAAACCATTGATATTCAATTGTTTGTCCGAAAAAACACTCACGCCATTTATAATAGAAAGTGGTGGTGTTTGTGTTGAGTGGGCATAATTAACCGGCGTGGCATTGGAGGTAGACGTAATCAATGATCCAACCTTGTGTGCCCTCACAAAATATAGACAACTATGATTTAAAGTATAGGTTGAGTCCTGAAACTGATATGTCCCAGGATTGTTCGTTAGGTCTGTCGCTGTGAAACCCAAAAACGACCAAGTGTTGGTGGTGATGTCGAATCTAAAAATGTCATATTGTGAGACTAGCCAACCTTGATAAATTCGCCACAACAAAACGGTTTTCTTCGAACACCAAAACTTAGCATCTATTTGAATATCTAATTTAATAGGGGTATGATAATTGCTTATGAGCCCACCATTTAGACAACTGTCAAAAGCGGCGATAGCAAATTGATTGTTCGCAATTGTAGGGTCGAATTGTGATTTATTAAAAGTGTATTTGGTTGAAAACGTGTCCACCAAAAGAGCATTACCCCCCCCTTGAAATTTAAACAAACTGTAGCCTAAAATATCTGGCTCGTTTGGCCTGGTCCAACCCGCAATTACACGCTGTGTTCCAAAATCAATACTCACGCTATCTGGTTCAAACTGTTTTGGCGCAACATCATCAATGAACAAATGATTGGAACTGAAAGTGTCTTTTCCATTGCAAGCAAAAGACGTTACTAAGTATACTTCCCACTTTTTTTTACTGCTTAAGATGACAGTTATAGTACTAGTATTTAATGTACTTATCTGCTTTAATAGCCGCCAACTTGAGGCGGCGTCCTCCCTACCATATAATTTGTGGTAAACAAAACTCCCGCAGGCATCGGTTGGCGGGGTTAGGGCTAGGGTTAGTTCAGCGGTGATCCGATCTTGGCATGCACGGCGCAAAATAGCAGGACCCGTTACCCCATATGTATTCATCGTGGCTACAATGTTGAGCCAAATGAAAACAATATGTTTAAGTGGGTTTTTCAATAAAAGCGGTTTTTATGTTGTGGTGTTACCCGAAAGTACTGTTATAAACGAAGTTGTCTCTAAATAATTGTTGGCCGTCTCCATTATATCTTCGGCCGAAATTGCCCAGATACTAGGTAGAATAGTATTGTAATAATCATCCGGTAGGCCCCTGTAAATTAAATGTTGCACCTTGGAATTTATTGCAAAAGGCCCGTCAAAACCACCCCTGAATTGTCCTGCGTAATACTGTTTTATTTTATAAAGCTCTTCTTGGGAGATTTTTATTTGCTTCAGGGATTGGAAAATCTCAGCGATACACTCTATGGATTCTGGGATATGCTTGCTATTTAGTTCGCCAGAGATGGTCCAGGTGTAATTTTGAAAAGCGGGTCTGAAATATGAACCGATCCCGTAGGTTAAACCCCTTTCTTCTCGAAGAATTTGCATCAACCGAGATCCAAAATAACCACCAAGAACCAAATTTAACAAAGTGAGACGATGTCTTTCGTTTGGGTTTTTTGGTACAACATGAGAAACCATTTGTAGACTAGTTTGACTCGTGTTTTCCATGGAGTGATTACGTATCGAGGTGGTAAGATTATTGTCTTGTTGCCCATCGATTGCGGGTGCAGAATCGTCTGGTCCGAAATTTAAATCAAATCCAATGGAAGGAAATTCCTTGAGCAACCCTTCTATGTGTTCCACGGTTTCCGGATCATAATCACCAGAAACCAACAACATTAAACCACTTAAAGCAAGATGTTGTTTTTTAAAATCGACCAAATCGTTGCGTTCAATGGTTTGATATTCAGACAAATCCCCATGAGCTCCTAGAACGTGTGATTTGCCGTAAAGGGATTCTAGCGCGATGCGGCTCGACCAATATTTTGGTGTTTGCTGCTGCCGTTCTAAAGAACCGCGCCTAATCATTATAGCGTTTTCAAACTCTGTGCGGGGATAACTTGCCGTGTGAACATGTTTGAGAACCCAGCTTGTCACGGGTGACACGTGTTTTTTAGCGCAGCGAAACACCAATGATGAACCCAACAAGTTTGTTTCGGTGCTGTGTGTGGCGCCAAGATGGTCTAAATGTCGAATCACGTCATACTCTGAGTGTGATTCATCTCCCGAAAGTAAAAGGTCTACGGCCAAAGAGGCTTGATAGGGTTTCGTCTGTTGCTTTGTTCCAGCAGGCCAAAACAATTCCACCCGAACAACGCCGATTGAACTTGGCTCACCGAGAAAAATGGGATGCCCAGTTTTTAGGTTCTCAATGGTTAGGTTTTTCCACGCTAACGATTCAATCGTTTTCGCTTGGGGTCTAGTGGCTCTGAAAGAATTCGTCATTTCTTGGGGTGGTAATAAATCACAGACACTTTATTTTCTTTGAGTGTTGCCGTTGCCGTTGACATTACATCAGCCAAGGTAAGACCTTCAATAATGCTGGGCTCTTGATTGATTTGGTCGATATCCCCAGCATTTGCATAGTAACAGAGTTTTTGTGCCAGTTGCATTGGTTGTGTGGCCTCAAAAAGCAGGTTGGTAACATGTCGGTTTTTTACCCCCTCATAGTCAGATAAAATATCGTCACCCCCGTTGGTTACTTGATGAATAATTTGATAAAGTGCCTTTTCTCCTTCGGCATGTGAAATGTTTGGGTTTAAAATGCCATACAAAACAAACAAACCCTCGCCAAGACCACGCAAATAGAAGCATTCAGACGAATTAAAGAGGTGTTGTTTTTTTACGAGTTCCATTTGGAGTGGAGACACATCTGAACCACCTAAAACTTCAGAAAACATTTCCAAGTGTAAAGATTTGGGGTCTTTAAAAACAGGCCCTCGCCAAACCAGAAAAACGGCCGGGCTTGGACTTAAATCTTCGGTTTCTAAAAAACGCCTTTCGGTTTGATCGGGCTCTTCGATATAATTATTTTTGTTTGGTAGGGCGGTTTTAACAATTCCACCAAACCATTTATCAGCCAATGACTTTGTTTCTTCGAGTGTAATATCACCAACGACCGAAATGAGGGCGTTTTGCGGACAATAAAACAAATCATAAAACGACCTAACATCTTCGATTTTGGCTTCTTCCACGTGGTGGAAATTTAGACCAATTGTGGGCCACCTATAGGGACTATTTTTATATACTATAGATCTAATATGATGCCATAACAACCCAAAAGGAGCATTAAAACAACGCTGTTTAAATTCCTCTACAACAACACCTTGCTGAACGGAAAGAGATTTTTCATTGATATTTAGCGCTAGCATTCGATCGCTTTCTAGCCAAAAAGCGGTTTCCACATTTTCATTTGGCATCACCAAATAATAATTGGTAATTTCATTGTTTGTGAAAGCGTTGTTTTGCCCGGCTGCCTCTTCAACTTCTTTATCAAACACGGGTACATTTTCTGAACCCGAAAACATTAGATGTTCAAATAGGTGAGCAAATCCAGTTCTGTCCGAACTTTCATCCCGTGCACCAACGTTGTAGAGGGTATTTAAAACGATGGTAGTCCTGGTTTTGTCCTCTAAATGAATAACACGGAGTCCGTTATTTAAAACAAATTGATTGTATGAATACACACTACAAATTTATCCCATTTGTGGAGCCTAAAAAAACGCCTTGTTGGTGATTACCAACAAGGCGTTACACTGTACAGTGTGGGCTAATCCAATACTGGGTTTTGTTCTGCCGAATCTGTTTCTGTGAACAAAACGGTTTTCCCTTTCGCTTCAATCAAAAGGATGTTTTTGACAACAACCTCTGACTTCTCTCTCTTAGAACCGTCTGCACCCAAATAAGATCGATGTTGTAAACGCCCCTCAATCATGAGTTTGCAGCCTTTTTTCACCATTCTTTCCATCAAAGTCGCAACGCCTCCCCAGGCCACCAGTCGGTGCCACTGAGTGTTTTCGACTACCGTTCCCGTGCCCAATGTAACCTTCTCATTGGTAGCCAAATTTAGCTTTGCGAGCTTTTTCCCGCCTTCAAACTCTCTTACTTCAGGGTTTCCACCCACGTTTCCAATTAACCTTACGGAATTCAATAAATTTTTCATAACTCTTTTCTCGTCAATTACTTTATACATTCTTTAAAACTATTGTGTAACAAACAATCACCTTGGCCTTCGGCGATTTATTTAAATCACAATTCAAAAATACCAGGGCAAATAGCCATCAATCGTCCACTAATCGACTCTATTCGTTTTTAAACGTTTAAACACCACTGGCATTTTTGGGGGGTGGTCCCATAAATTTTGTTTTAGGCAAAAAGCCATGGAAAACAGCAACAACGACAAACCCATTTGCCTCGAATGTGGCGATAAAATCAGGGGACGTTCCGACAAGAAATTTTGCAATGATGCTTGCAGAAGCGCACACCACAACAAGAAAAACAAGGTGGTTAGTAACCCGCAAAAAACAATAAATAATCTCTTAAGTAAGAATCGCAGAATTTTAAAAGACTGTTTTGAGCAATCAGAACACAATACTGTGCCAATAACAAAATTAGAAAACAAAGGGTTTGTATTTAACTTCTATACCCACTTGTCAGACTCAAATAAAGGTGATTCATATAGATATTGTTATGATTTTGGATATCATCCTGTTGCCAATGGCGAGGTCCACATTACCAAATACCCAGGAACGTATTTGTAAACAAGGCCATCCCCCGATTTTACACTACCTTTGCACTTTAATTTAACATTGAATTATGGCAAAGTCTCCAAAGAAAGAACAGGGTAATGGTAAAAAGTTTCAAAACCGACTTCCAGGGGAAAAACGCAACCGAAAAGTGGATGCGGATAAACCAGAACCGAAGAAGACGAAATTTTATACTGATTCTAAACCCGGCGCTTCTGGCGTAGATAAGCCTAGATTTGAATCTAAGGGCGGGGATGTAAATGAAAGACCACGTTTTTCATCAGGGGATAACAGGATGGACAAGCCCAAATACGGAGCCGACAATAGGGGTGGTGATAGAGGCGATAAGCCTAGATTTGGTGGAGATAACAGGGGTGGCGACAGAGGTGATAAGCCTAGATTTGGCGGAGATAACAAGGGTGGCGACAGAAGCGATAGGCCGAGATTTGGTGCCGACAAGCCGTCATTTGGTGCAAGAGATCGTGGAACGGAACGACCAAAATTCGGCGGTTCTGACCGTGGAACAGATCGTCCCAAGTTTGGAGGCGATAATAAATTTGGAGATAGGGGTGACAAACCAAGGTTTGGCGCAGATAGTAGAGGGGGAGACAGACCAAAATTTGGTACTGCACCAAGGAGTTTTCCTGATAAAAATCGGGCACCATTTGGAGGTAGCCCTAGAGGATCGTTCAAAAAACCAAGTGAAGGATTTACCGGTGGAGACCGCAATGGCAATCCAAGATTTGCAGGTGATAGAAGTGATAGACCCAAATTTGGTGGGTCAGAAAAAGGCCCTGCACCAAGAAGTGGCGACCGTCCGAATTTTCCGAGAGAAGGGGGGTTTGATAAACCAAGGCCATCAAACGGGTACAAAGGAAACGACGCTCCAAAATTCGGAGATAGCAATCGCTTTGGCGCCGCAAATAGAGGCGGCGACAAGCCATCATTTGGGCCAAGAGATCGTGGAACGGAAAGACCAAAATTTAAGAGGGAAGAAAGACAATTCGACAAGCCTCGCACTGAGCACACAGACACATTTGAATCTGCCGAAAAATTCAATAAGCCCAAAGTAGCACCTGGAGCAGGACTGGCAAAATTTAAGCCAATCGGCTCTGAGCCAGCTGCACCAAAGCGAGAACACAAAGAAACAACAGAACAAAAAAGAACGCAATATTCTGACGAAGAAAAACCAAAAACCTTTGGCATCCCAAAAGCAGACAAAGCAGATACCCCGATTGGTTTTAAAGGGAGCAAAAGAGAATTTAATCGCGTTGTAAACAATCTCGAAAAGAGCGCAAATCATGCGAAAAGCGATGAGATTAGACTCAATCGATACATTGCAAATAGTGGAATTTGTTCGCGCAGAGAAGCCGACGACCTGATCACTCAGGGCTTGGTAAAAGTGAACGGCGACGTAGTAAAAGAACTGGGAACCAAAATTCGCCCATCAGACAATGTAAAGGTTGAGGATCGTAAAGTAATCCCCGAAAAACCAGTTTATATCATCATGAACAAACCCAAGGGATATATCACAACAACTGATGATCCAGAGGGTAGAAAAACTGTGATGGAACTGATTGATTTGCCAGGAAAAGAACGTATTTATCCCATTGGCAGATTAGACCGCAATACTACAGGTGTTTTGCTCTTAACAAACGACGGCGAAATGTCGCAAAAATTGATGCACCCGAGTTTTGAAATCAAAAAGGTGTATCGGGCCACATTGGACAAAAAACCAAGTAAGGACCACATGCTTCAACTGGTAGAAGGTATTGAACTTGAAGATGGTATGATGGCTTTTGAACAGTGCGGATTTGTAGAAGAAGGCAAAGAGAATGTGTTGGGCATAGAAATCAAAAGTGGTCGAAATCGCATCGTAAGGCGAATGTTTGAACATTTTGGATATGAAGTAACCGCCTTGGACCGCGTATTGTTGGGTGAATTTGACAAAGTGAAATTGGGCAGGGGAAAATGGAGATTTTTAACCGAAAAAGAAATGAACTATGTTGATCGGTTGAAGCGCACCAAACCCAAAGCAATCAAGGCTTAACCGGTCTTTCAATGAGCAAACTATTTGCTTGAATCTTGGATTGAATGATGCGCCAATTCATCGGCCACAAGTTATTAAACCCATTGTTCACAGCGTTTGCCGTTCCCAGTGAAATAGAGTTCCAACGCAAACCAGAGATTCCTTTTTGGGCTGATTGTATCGAAAGAAACTCTCGCTTATAATACTGCAATGCCTCGTCTATTGTTAAATCATAGAGAGGGTAATTCACCGTTTTGTCTGCCAATAAATCATATTCTGGATGCGTTTTCCATTGATTTTTTATCAATTGTCCAGCATTCACGCCTGTTTGTTTGATGCCCGGTAACAAGGCTGGAAGATTAAAGTAATAGTCATTCCATTTCCCATTTTTGACAATCATTAAACCCCCCTGCAAATCATAACCAAAGAAATTACCACGTAAAAAGTCAGGTAGGATTTTACACGGCTTGATTCTTCCCACCTTTGGCAATCGCAAACGGGTTTTTGATGTTTTCTGAAGTATCGCAAAGAAGAATCCTTCGCCTTGTGTGCGACTCGGCAACATTCGATATTTGCCAGGCTCTACTTCAATTATTCCGAGAGATTCAGGAAAATCAAATTCAACAATATTTGCACCCAGCTCTATGGCGATATAACTGACATTGTCTTCGTTTTCACAACGATTGTATGTGCAAGTGCTGTAAATCATCACCCCCCCCTCGGCCAAACTTGGCCATATGTCGTGCGCAATACGTTTTTGTCGATCCGTACATAAATCCACGTTACTTAGACTCCACTCGCCTATGGCATCTGGTGTTTTACGAAACATTCCCTCCCCACTGCATGGCATATCCGCCACGATGATTTGGAAAAGGCCCTGAAGTTCTCCAAGTTGCTTTGCATCGGCAGAAGTAACAACGTGATTTCCCTGGCCCCATTTGCAAAGGTTTTCTATCAGTGTATTGCATCTACCCGAAATCACTTCGTTTGCAACAAGTAAATCTCCCGGCCTTAAATTTGTCGCAACATGCGTACTTTTTCCTCCTGGCGACGCGCATAGATCTAATACAACTGCCCCCTCATCGTAATTGTTGATGATCCGCTTCACCAATTCCCCAATCACCATGCTATTGGCCTCTTGTACGTAATAGGCACCAGCATGAAATGCGGGATCGGCGGTAAACAATGGCCTCGTGTTTAGCAAATATGCATCAGGACAATGAGCGATAGGAGAGCCCAATGTATCGTCTAAAAAATGGTTGGATGTGATTCCTTTTGATGCGTTTAATCTGATGCTTACTTTGGGCGATTCTTGAATTGCCAAAATCAAATCTTCTACTTCATTGTTGGGCAATGCGCGGTTAACAGAATCAATAAAATCTTGAGGTAGCGCAAGCATCATTCTTGGGGTAAATACCAGATTTTGTTTTGAATCACACGGGTTCGAGAATCATAATTTTCTTTAAATAGTGAGCCAGTTCCTAGGCCCTGTGGCATGTTTGGATTGTATTTTGATACCCATTGGGAGATCGCCGCCAATCCGATATTTCCCTCCAAGGCACTCGTGCTCCACCATCCAATATTTAATTCTGATGCCAAATTTATCCATCGATCGGCCATGTCTAAGCCCCCTAATAATGTTGGCTTTAAAATGATATATTTAGGTTTGGCCCAAGACAGTAAAGATTTGCCAGTGGTTAAATTATTTCCCATTTTGTTAGGGTGTAAGCCTATTAGTTCTTCGTCTAAAGCGATGTCGATTTTGCTAAAACGACAAATGAGATCTAGTTCGTGGAACCCTGCTTTTACTGGCTGTTCCAAAGAGTGAATTTCAAAACGATGCAATTCTTGAATCTGTTCTAACGCTGTATCCAATCCAAAACCACCGTTGGCATCGAGACGAATTTCCAATTTAAACGCATCGTATTTCTTTCTTATTTTTTCTATCAATTTGCATTCTTCGTCAAAATCTAAAGCGCCCACTTTGAATTTTATGCAATCAAAGCCCGCATCGATTTTCAAAAGCGCCTCTTCATACATGGCTTCAATATCACTCATCCACACCAAACCGTTTATAGGAATACCTGATTTACCAGAAGTAAAATCGTTTTGTATCCAATAGGTGGGTTTTGTGGGGTGGTGGGCAATGTTGGGTTGAGATTGTAGAAATTGCAAATGTTGCCAAGCACAATGAAGTGCAAATCGCAAGGATGGCAAGGACTCGGAAGTTCCTGGTTCCCAATGTTCTAGGAGTGATTCGATATCCGATTTTTCTAGGTTACAATCTAGAAGCGATGCTGTTTTTTGATAAAAATCCACATTGCCGTCAATGCTGAGATCCAGTATGGGAGCTGCCTCGCCCACGCCTTCAAAAACGCCATCATCCAATCGAACGAGATGACTTGTTTTTTGATGGTATTCACCTCTACTTGTCTTGGCAGACTTAATAAATTCCATGGTGTGTGGAGTAATCTCGAAACGCATGGTTTTTTGTATTTGGAATGTTAAGAATTTGCGATGCTAAGGATGTGCATTGTATATTGATGCTAAGGATTTATTGATAAATTGCCAAAGAAATCAAGGATAAAAAATGCCAAAAATCCATATAACAACACCAATGCTAGAACAGTGAGGGAAAGTTTCTTTAATTGTGGATTTAGCGTGACTTGATCGCCAGGCTCTGCCGCTTTTACTGCGCGATAGTGACTAGAAAGCAATAAGAAAATGGGTGAAAAAATCCCTACAAGGAAAACAGATTGAAGGCCTAAGATCTCGGGCCATTCGAAATATCGTTTTTCAAATGTAAGAAACGACAGTGGTATCAGCCCACCACCCAAAAGCAAAAGAAGTCTGTGATAAACGATGGTTTTTTTTGCGCCCAATCTTACCGCAAGTGTTTGCTTGTTTTGCTCTTTGTCTGTTGGAATATCTCGGTAGTTATTTACGTTTAATACGCCGGTGCTCAACAAACCCAAGCCAAACCCTGCCAAAAGGAAAACATCCAAGTATTTGCTAGTAGCCTCGTTTACGAATAAACCGTTTAGTAAACCCATTCCCAAAACGGGAACAAAACCAAAAAACACCAGCACAAACAAATCGCCCAATCCCAAATAACCATAAGCATTCTTACCAACGGTGTAAGTGATGGCCGCAAACAAAGCCAACAAACCTACGGCGAGCAAGTAGAAACCACCCCGAGTTTCAAATAATCCTGAGATATAAATCAAGAAAATACCTAATATCAAAGTGATTAGGCTCATGAACCAAATCGCCCTTTTCATGGATTTTTCAGAAATTTTGCCAGACGCAAGCATTCGATCACTTCTGTTTGCTTTGCTGTCTGTGCCTTTGCGGAAATCGCCATAATCATTGGCAAAGTTGCTTAATACTTGTAGGGCGGTGGCCGTGAGAATGGCCAACAGTGTAATTACATAGGGGGATGCTTGGAATCCAAATTTTAAATTCTCGAGGCCGATGGGATTGCCTGAATTCGACAAGGTCTCGTGTAGATGTTTGTCTGAAAAAATTACCGCGCTAACGCACATATGAGACAATGTTGCCCCCAAAAGGACACCAGACAACGCCAAAGGAAGAGTTCGCAAACGGGCGGCTTGTATCCAAGGATTCATGACGCGAAGATAATCACTGCCATGAGAATCAAAGTTCAGAAGCCGCGATTGAAACAGAAAAAGGGCTCTTCAGTGGCACCGAATTTTTTATAAAACGACGCAACTGACTCAATACTGCTGCCCTCGAAATCAAAAAGAATATTTTCACCTTTATACCGCGTCAATACAAAATCTATAATTCCATGCATTACCCCGATTGATTTGCCGACTTCTGTAGGTCCTGCACATACATAATGCAAACTGCGTTTTCTGTTTTCAGGCGTAATTAGAAATATAGCAGCGCCCAGAAGAGTTCCATCAATTTTATGATGTGCGGAGACCGTAAACGATATTTTCTCTGAGCACGCATTGGCAAAAAGTTGATAATGCTTGTCTCCAATTTCCGGATTTTGTGTACCCCATGCTTTCCGATACGTATCAATTGCCTCTTTTATTGAAATCGCATTGATTTGATATTCTATGGGTAGCTCGGCAAGACGATGCAAGTTTTTTTTGCAATCTTTATTATAATTAAGGGGTTGCGACAACTCAATTGTCATGTTGGTTTTGGATGTCAATTTTCCACTTAACGCCTCAATAAAAGTGGTTTTTGTTTGAGATGGTCGGGCGTCGTTTTTTTGATCAAAATATGGATTTAACTGAAGGCGAACCCTTAAAAAACGTCTGTGTATTGCCGATAAAAAATCGTGAGTACTTACGTGATCGTTTGAGCCGAACGCCCCTAATTGCTGACAGAATACAGGCTGTACGAGATATTTGATGCCGAATTTTTTTTTGAAAGGCAAAGGAAAAACAGCTTCATAATCATTGTATATCAACGCGTCCCACTGAGTATCGCACACGGCATTTAGGTAATTGAACAAACCATAAACCAAAGGATGTGGACTCTGCAAAACGGCGCAATCCCATTTTGCGGGGTCTATCTGATGGTGGTCAACATATTGAATGTTCATGACTTATGTTATTATTGGGTTTTATGTGATTTGGGGTTTTCTGCCCAATTGATAATGGTGTTTTTCCAACCTTTCCAAGGAAAGGAATTTGATATGGATTCATTATGGAATATAAAACAAAAACTACCCCCCATAATTTCAAGAGTTTGTTTAATAGTTGTCCCTATTTCTTGTGATATTCCATGAGAGAGTTTCAGATAATTTTTGCAAGTTACATCCATAATACAGAACGGATGAACAAAGAGTGCTGTAGATTTTTCCTCTAAAAGATCATACCAAAGATAGGGTTTAGATGTCCCCGCTCTAAATCCTATTGCTTCCGGGTATCCCATGCTCCAATCATTCAGAATCCCCAGTTGCTTTATAATTTGATAACTTTTTGGCAATCTCAAATGGATAAAATGTAATCTAGAGTGTAATACAGGTATTTCTAAATACTTTTCCAATTCAGCCTTTTCCCACTGCCATTCTTTTAGAGCCACGAACTCATTTGATTCGTCTTGCCAAGAAGGATGCATGCCCCAGTGATCTGTTTTGGCGCCATAAATCTTCTTGACGCGTCCAAGTTCTAATCTCAAGGCTTCTGAATGAATCTGTTTGTTCTTGTCTGTTCTTTTCCGATGATTTAGAACAAAGATCTTATGATTCTTTTTTGATGTTAAAAATGGCATTGTAGTAATATCCATTTGATAAGGATCTTTTTTGCTAGCGACAGCATTGAGTCTTTCTAATATTAAAATGGGTCTAAGAAAAAAATCTTTGATAAGACTTCCAGCCCTAATAAACAATGATCTTCCTCCAAAACGCATTGCCATATCTATGTCTGCAGTGGGAATAATTTCGAAATGGTCTAGTGGTTGTATGTCAATGCAATAACCGATGAGCCAAATGATTTTATCCGCTATTGGAATTTCCAACCACCCGTTTTGAAACAATAGGCTCTGTTTGGCTGGATATCTTCCATGGATATCTGGTGAATACAATTCTGGAACACCAACGACCTGGGGGAGATTTTTTCTGTTGTCAACAATATGACTTGGTATTTTATGCGCACTTTCCCATTGATATTCTTCGTATCTAGAAAGACACCAAAATATTTCAGAAAAAGCGTCAAATGGGATGGATTTTTTGGAAAAAACGGCTTTGGACTGAGAGGTTGGGACGTTATTTATGAGTG
>NSIM01000040.1 GCA_002737705.1 Flavobacteriales bacterium | reverse complement strand
GAAGAAATCACCGCTGTGGAAGAAATCACCGCTGTGGAAGAAATCACTGCTGTGGAAGAAATCACCGCTGTGGAAGAAATCACTGCTGTGGAAGAAATCACTGCTGTGGAAGAAACCCCAGAAGTGGAAAGCCCTGAATTGCCATCCGCAGAAGAAGATTCTGAAACGTCTTCAGAAGATGTTGTGAAATAATTTATAGTAAACTGCGCACAAAAAAAATAGCCAACCAAAAGGGTGGCTATTTTTTTTGTGCAATTCCAATATTGCCTTCTCCAATAATTCCAACCTTTCTACCTTCACGAGCATTGCTGATATAAAAAGACAGTCTTCTGTCTTGCCTTTTATTTTGCGAATTCGAATCATTCAAACACGCGGGTGTCGTACTTCAGCGTTTCATCTGCTTGCGTTTCGGGCGCAAAAATTTCAATTTTGGAGCATGTCGTTGGTGATACCAATTTCTTCTAATATCGTATCGGCATTTGAAATATACTTCATAACAAATAGGACATACCGAATATCACAACCGATGGATCTGCTATAATTTTCGTTCCAGGCATAGTCATTTATGGTGGCCGTATAACTCCTGTCGAAATTTATGCCGATCAGTTCACCTTTGTCATTGAATACAGGAGAACCACTATTCCCTCCCGTGGTATCTAAATTATAGAGTAGTCCAACAACAACTTTACCTGTTTTTTCGTCCTTAAATATACCGGCGATCTCTTTCACCCGCAGTTTGTCTGCCACCACAGAGGGCAAGCGATAAGCGGGTTGTGTATTTGCTTTTTCAAATACCCCATCAAGAAAAGTGTAGGGAAGATGAACTTCTCCATCATTGGGGCTGTATCTGCGAATATATCCATAGGTTAGTCTTAGCGTAGAATTGGCATCAGGAATAAATTGTGTGGCCTTGAAATCTCTTCTCATGTCTAAATAGATGGGCATACTTGCTTTAATTTTTTCTTCAATGATTTGTGATTGGATTCCCACGGCATTCGAAATACGGTCCACCAACACCCCCCACTGACTCAGTGCATCCTTGTGGGTGAGTTGCTTTTCCCACCATTTGTTGTCGTAAGTGGCTTGGTTTTTGTCGGTTATGGCGATTGCGGCATTGCTGGCAATTGAGGCATATTTTTTCAATTGTTCTAAATTGCAATAGAAGGTAATACCGGCAGCCTGGGTTGCCCATTGTTCAGGAGTTTGATTGTTGAGCATTTTTTTTACTTTGGAATCAAAATACGCTTGCGGTTCACCAAACATATTGGGCGCATTAAAACGACCGGCGATAGTTGTAGTATTTCGCATCAGCGCAATTCCCTCTTTGGCTAGTTTAACCAATACCCGGGTTTCCAATTCTTTATTGAGCGGACCTTCAATGGTGCCGAGCTGCTTGAATAGTGCGTTAAGAATGGCTTTTTTAGTGCCCGTTTTTTGGGAATTTCCCAGTGTTTTATTTGCTTCAGTATTGGCCCATTGCATTTTGGCCGTTTCGATAATTGCAGCGATTCTGCTGTATTTAGATTGGTTATTGGTGAATTGTGACCAGTAGCGGATGTCTTGCACTGCGTTTTTATAGGCCCAAGATTCGCGCAAAATCCAGATAGCTTCTACCCCAATCTTTTGATACTGGGGCTGCAGTTTCGCCCAATTAAGCATTTCTTCTTCCTCTTTGTTGCGGCCGTTTACCATGCCTGTTCTTTTGAGTCCTTGAATCTTGCCGCGGTAGTTTTTTTCTACGTTTTCTATGCTTTGGACATCCCCAGCAAAGGCAAGGTGTTCGGCTTCATTGTTTTTTGTAATGTCTTTGATTTGGCCCAAATACCATGCATAAAATGCCTGAATTTTGGGCAAATGTATGGACTCTTGAAATGCCAAGTAGGGCGCAGTTTCATTTCGAAAAGTGCGGCCAGGATAACCCATTATAAATACAAAATCTCCTTCTTTGCTTCCATTCGGATTTATCTTGAGTTTTTTGGCTGGTTTATAAGGAATATTTTCTGTGTTAAAGGATGCGGGTTTGCCATCTTTTCCTGTATACACCCTCACCAAACTGAAGTCGCCATTGTGTCTCGGCCATTCCCAATTGTCTAAATCCCCTCCAAACTGACCTATTGTTAATGGAGGTGCCAAAACTAAGCGCACATCGTTTAAATAAATATATCGAAAAAGGGTATAACTTTTCCCTACAAACATTTCGGATATTTCAATGCTCATTTCGGGTTGTTTAATTTTCTCCTCCGCAATAAGGGTAGCAATATTTTTGGCTATTTTGCCTGCACGTTCACTGGGGCTAAGACCAGGATCAATTCCCACCAGAACCCTTATGGATACATCTTCATAGCTACTGGTTATTTTGCACGGAAGATGAATGGGAATTTCTTGGGTTTTGTCTTTGGCTACAAAGCCATTTTCCAGGTAATTATTTTCAAGGCTACTGGCACCTGCAATACCGCCATACACGCAGTGGTGGTTGGTAATTATTAATCCATCATCCGAAATAAAACTCCCTGTACAGCCCCCCACCTTTACAAGCGCATTGGTCAAGCTCAATCCATCGGGATTGAAAATATCTTTTGTCTCAAGTTTTAGCCCCGCATTTTTTAACGCATGAATATTGATGTAATTTAATGGGAATAGGCCTTCATCTGGTCTACTTGATTGTAAAATTAGGGCAATGAGTAGGAGTGTTGTGCATAGTGGAAGTACTGGCTTTGGTATGGATAAAAATAGTTTTTTCATTCTTGACAAATCTAAATATTTCTTTCTGTATCATGTATATCTTTGCTTCATTCAATGAAGTCTTTATGTATTGTTTCTTTTTTTAGTATTGTTTGCTTAGGGGTAATCTGGGATTTGGGTATTTGGTCCAAAAAACAAAAATCTGAGAACAGTATTAAAATTGCCTTGAGGAGATCATTGATATGGTTTTTTTCTGGCTTGTCATTCGCCATCCTTATTTTCTTTTTTTATGATGATTTTTTGGCTATTCACAGCATGGATTCCTTGCAACACTATGCAAATCGCTACAACTTGCCCATCGGGTCATTTCAGTCTTTGGATACGGGTCTAAATACCTTTACCAAAACTTCCACATTGAATTATTTGAGTGGATATTTGATTGAATACGCCCTGAGTATAGACAATCTTTTTGTAATGTTTTTGATATTTCAATCCTTCAAGGTCAATCTCGAAAATCAAAAACGGATTCTGTTGTTTGGAATCATCGGGGCCATTGTGTTAAGATTTTTATTTATTTATTTGGGCAGCGAAGTAATTCATCGTTTCCATTGGGTCATGTATATATTTGCTTGCATCCTTATTTATAGTGGATTTAAAATGGGGTTCTCGTCTAATGCAGAATCAATGGATCCATCAACCAATTTTATAGCAAGATTTGCCCGAAAATGCCTTCCCCTTGCAGCCGACAATCCTGATGAAACCCGTTTTTATTTTAGGGTCGATGGTAAAAGAGTTTTTAGTTCTTTGTTTTTGGTATTGCTCATTGTCGAACTTACCGATTTGGTGTTTGCTGTAGATAGTGTTCCTGCTATTTTGAGTATTTCTACTGATCCATACATTGTATTTTCATCCAATATTTTTGCCATATTGGGACTGCGGAGTTTGTATTTTGTTCTGGGTGCTGGTATCGATAGATTTTATGCCCTTAAGGGGGGTCTGAGTTTTATTCTAATTTATATAGGCCTTAAGATAGTATTTGAAGAGTATGCCAAGTCTTATGGCTTTACAGCTTTTCACAATCTTATACTGATAATAGGCATTTTGGGTCTGAGTATTTTTTGGTCTCTAATCTTTCCCAAGCCCACTCAAAAATAACAAGCTAGAAAAAAAATACCCACATTGCTTGAGTAGTTGAAGTAAATATGCGAAATTCGAATCCTAGAAGTGAATACACAATTATCCCCAGCGCTCTTGGTGTTAGAAGATGGTGCCAATTTTAAAGGTACAGCCATTGGCAAGATCGGTACAACTGCCGGTGAAATTTGTTTTAATACAGGAATGACAGGCTATCAGGAGGTTTTTACAGACCCTTCCTATTTTGGTCAAATATTGGTTATGACCTCTGATCACATTGGCAATTATGGGGTTCATGATGAAGAAATTGAAAGTGATGGGATAAAAATCGCTGGCTTGGTGTGTAAAAAGTTTTCGCAGTATTATTCGCGAAAAAAAGGCACAGATAGCCTAGACAGCTATTTCATGCACAATGAATTGGTTGGGATCTCAGACATTGATACGCGTGAATTGGTTCGTCATATTCGTGAAACAGGGGCAAAAAACGCCATTATTTCGAGTGAGAATTTTGATATTCCTTCTTTGCTAGACCGACTTAAAAATATCCCATCTATGGACGGATTAGACCTTGCTGAGAAAGTATCTTCTAGTCAATTTTCCCTTATGGGCGATCAAAACGCCCCCTATCGGGTAGCCTTGCTTGATTATGGATACAAATCAAATATTTCTCGTTGTCTACTATCCCGGGGATGTTATTTGGGTATTTTTCCTTGGAATACCTCTGCAGAAGAGGTTAAAGCTTGGGCTCCGGACGGACTAATGATCAGCAATGGTCCGGGCGATCCTTCCGCGATGCAATATGCGGTTGATACAATTAAAGAATTGGTTGATGGGGGTATTCCTACATTTGGAATTTGCCTTGGTCACCAATTATTGGGTTTGGCCAGCGGTCTTAAAACGTATAAAATGCACCATGGACACCGGGGGATTAACCACCCGGTCAAAAATCTCGTTTCGGGTCGCAGTGAAATCACAAGCCAAAATCACGGATTTGCGATTGAATACGATGAATCTCTGGCACACAAAATTCAACTGACCCATATAAATTTGAACGACGATAGTGTGGAAGGCATTGCCCGCAAAGACATTCCGGCATTCTCGGTTCAACACCATCCAGAGGCTTCCCCAGGACCCCATGATTCGATGTATTTATTTGATCAATTCATAGAATTAATTAAAAATCACAAGGTGTAATCCATATCAATATGAGTGAAATAACCCATATCCAAGCCCGTCAAATTTTAGATTCTCGTGGCAATCCAACAATCGAAGCGGAAGTTTTTACTGAAGATGGGGGATTTGGTCGGGCTGCAGTGCCTTCGGGTGCCAGTACTGGGATTCATGAAGCCATGGAACTTCGAGATGGGGATAATGATGTATATCTTGGAAGGGGAGTTCTTCAAGCAGTAGCAAATGTAAACAACATTATTGCCGATGCCTTAGAGGGGATGGAGGTCTGTGCGCAAAATGAGATAGATTCCGCCTTACTTGATATAGATGGCACGCCCAACAAGTCGAATATGGGGGCCAATGCAATTCTTGCTGTTTCATTGGCTTGTGCCCGAGCGGCTGCAGACGAATTGGGAATGCCTTTGTATAAATATATAGGGGGCGTTAATGCCAAAGTTTTGCCGATTCCCATGATGAATATCCTGAATGGGGGTTCTCATGCCGACAACAAAATAGATTTTCAGGAATTTATGGTTATGCCTGTAAAGGCTGACAGTTTTAGCCATGCCCTGAGAATGGGGGTAGAGATTTTTCACCACTTAAAATCGGTATTAAAAACCGCTGGGTATAGCACAAATGTGGGTGACGAAGGTGGGTTTGCTCCCAATATTCAAAGCAATGAAGAAGCCATTGAGATTGTAATAAAGGCCATTGAGAAGGCCGGTTATCGTCCGGGGGAAGACATATTCATTGCCATGGATGCGGCTACAAGTGAGTTTTACGATTCAAAAACTGGATTGTATACCTTTAAAAAATCGGATGGCAGAATTTTTACGGGCGATGAAATGGTACACTATTGGGCCGATTGGGCCAATCGCTACCCCATAGTTTCAATTGAAGATGGTTGTGCAGAAGATGATTGGGATAGCTGGAAAAAACTCACTTCACAATTAGGCAAGAAAATACAACTTGTCGGTGACGATTTGTTTGTTACCAATGTCAAGCGTTTGGAAATGGGTATTTCAAAAGCGGTAGCCAATAGTATTTTAATCAAGTTAAACCAAATTGGGACACTTACCGAAACCCTCAACGCAATCCAAATGGCCAGTATGCATGGTTATACAAATATCATCAGTCACCGCAGTGGAGAGACTGAAGACAGTATAATTGCAGACCTAAGTGTCGCGATGAATAGCGGTCAAATCAAAACAGGCAGTGCGTCTCGCAGTGACCGTATGGCGAAATACAATCAATTGATTCGAATTGAAGAAGAATTAGAAGGGACTGCCATCTACGGTGGAACTTCTTTTAAATTTGCATAGGATCATTGGTTTTAATGAATCCATACCATGTGTATGGGATACAATTCTTATTAAGCCAGTCATCCGGTTCTTTTTTTCAGGTGGAGTGGATTTTCCCATCTCAAAAAAATGTTTGAAGTAGAAAAAAATATACTGAATTAATAAATGTAAATTTGATTGTTATGCAATTGAGAAAAACAGTTTGCTTGGGTACTATTTTTTTGATATTTGGGTTTTCCACGTTGTACGCCCAAAATTCTAGTTCTAATTTGGCAAGTAAAGCCCTTAAGCTTGCTTCAGAAATGGCCAAAAGCGGACGTTGGGGGATGATTGAAGGAGATATGTCCGATGCGAAAATCCAAGATTTTGTTTATGGTACTGATGGCATTTCCCATGCATACGTTTTGCAAACCCTTAAAGGCGTTCCTGTAATGAATGGCATAATGGGATTGCATTTTGACAATAAAGGATCTTTGGTATACGCTACCAATCGCGCAAAGCCCCATCTTGTCGAACACATTATCGGAAATATTTCCGAATTGAATACAAGTAACTTGGGAAAACAAGCATTGCTCAATGAGTCAATCAAAGACGAAGTTGTTTGGGAGCCGATAACCCAAGGCATGGTATACGAAGAGTCTAAGAATTATACCCAAACTGTTTTATGGCCCAATGAAAAAGGCGAGTTGGTGTTTTCTCAATATTTTGTTTTTTACAATCATAAAACTTCAGATTGGGTAAATATATGGATGGCCGCCGATGGGAGTTTACTCCAGCGTCACAGCTGGACCGTTCATTGTAACACAAATGGCGTTATACAATCTGAGACAAGGAGAACAAAAAATTTATTGGAACCATCTTGGCCGATATCAACTGTGAGCAGTTTAATTTTGACAGGTTCAGGCCCTATAAAACGCAGGGGAGATGGTTCATCGTATAATGTATTTTCTTTTCCTACCGAAAGTCCATTGTATGGCAATAGAACGACAATTTACAACCCTGCGGATATTGTTGCTTCTCCTTATGGTTGGCACGATGTAAATGGTATTTCAGGAGCTGAGTACACGATTACTCGTGGTAACAATGTCTATGCAACCGAAGATGGCGATGCAAACAACAACCCAGGGTATTCACCCGATGGTGGATCTGCGCTCAAATTTGATTTCAACTATAATGTCACCGATAATAATCCAGCAAGTCACAAAGATTTTTCCATCTCGAACCTATTTGTTGCCAATAATTTACTGCATGATATATCACAATATTATGGTTTTGACGAAGTAAGTGGCAATTTTCAGTCAATGAATTATAAAGGTGTTGGTATAGACAATGATGCAATCAATGCCGATGCCCAAGATGGTTCTGGTAAAAACAATGCCAATTTTTCGACACCTCCAGATGGAAGTTCGCCCAGGATGCAAATGTTTATTTGGGATGGTGTTATGGGAAATGCCTCGCTGAAGGTAAATGACGGAACAGGGATTAAGTTTCGTGTAGGGATTACCGATGGCAATTGGGGTAAAAAAATTACCGACACCAACGTTTCTGGCAAACTCGTTTTGGTCAAGGATAATGTTGCCTCTGCTACCAGTAAATGTTGTACAAATCTTGCCAATGGCCCAGATGTCAAAGGGAATATTGCAGCCATTGTCCGTGGCTCTTGTACTTTTGTGCAGAAGGTATACCGCGCACAGTCTTATGGTGCCACAGCGGTTGTATTGTTGGATACATCTTCTGTAGACCAGGTCATCACCATGGCAAACGACAATACTTCACAGGCTGCCAAGATAAAAATTCCAGTGGTGTTTGTCAAATTTTCAGATGCCAACAAATTGCGCAAATTATTGGCTGATTCATCCATTAATATTTCTTTTTACGACAGCTCTACTTTTGCCAAAAAAACCGACAGCGACCTTGATATGGGTGTGATGGCACATGAATTCACTCATGGTATTTCGATACGATTAACCTGTGGCCCCTCCAATTCCAATGGTTTGAGTAATGCAGAACAGATGGGTGAGGGGTGGAGCGATTTCATTGGATTGGCCTTTACGTCAGTTAAAGGCGATATGGGCTCCAAAAATCGGGGTGTTGGCAATTGGTTGGTTGGCGAAGATCAAAAAGGCGGGGGCATTCGTTCGTATCCGTATACTACAAATATGGGGATCAATCTTCTCACTTATGCCAGTTTAGCCAAAGCTGTGAGTGGAACAAAAACAGAAGTTCATTACACGGGAGAAATATGGTGTTCAATGCTCTGGGATATGTATTGGAAGTTTGTAGATCAATACGGATTTGATGGAGATCTATACAATGGAAAAGGAGGGAATAACATGGCAATTCAACTTGTTTTTGATGGAATGAAGTTGCAACCTTGTGGACCTGGATTTGTGGACGCAAGGGACGCAATTTTGGCAGCTGACAGCATACGCAATCGTGGAGCCAATAAGAAAATTATATGGGAAGCTTTTGCTAGAAGGGGCTTGGGATATTCTGCTGCCCAAGGAGATCCTAATAATTGCGCCGATGGGGAAGAGGCCTTTGATATGCCGCCATCCGAACCAAGTGCTATTAAAAGAATAGACTTAGCCTGGTTTCGCGCCTACCCAAATCCGGTAAATAACGATTTTTTTATTGAGCCCATGAATGTTTATAAAATTTCAGATGTGGAGGTTTATGATTTACAAGGAAAACAGCAAAAAATCTTCATTGATAAATTAGAGGGTGGCGGGATGCGTTTGGATCTCAGTGATCTTAATTCTGGAATCTATGAATTGCGAATTTCAGCAAGCGATTACCAAGCAAGCGTGAAGTTAATTAAGCCATAAGTTTTCTTTTTGCTATATTTGTCTATATGAACTGGGGTTTCCTCTTTCATGCCTGAACATGATTGAAGTAGAATGGTTGTTTGGAATTTTCTCATATCTCATTGGATCTATTCCCAATGCACTGATTATAGGGAAACTCTTTTTTTCCGTAGATGTAAGAGATTATGGCAGTGGAAATCCTGGAGCAACCAATGTTTTCAGAGTGCTTGGCAAAGGCCCTGGACTCTTGATTCTTTTTTTGGATACTGCCAAAGGAGTTTTCGCAGTTAATTTGGCGAATGGGATAAGTGTTTTTCAAACTTCAGTAATGGGCATTTCAAGCACCCCCGCAACAGACAATCACTTTATATTTTTGAAGGTATTGTTTGGTGTATTCGCGATTGTAGGCCACATACTCCCCTTATTTTCAAAATTCAAGGGCGGAAAAGGGGTTGCTACTTCATTTGGGATGTTGATTGCGCTGGATTATAGGGTTGCGATATGCGCATTGTTGGTTTTTCTGATTACATACTTTATTTCTGGTTTTGTTAGTTTGGCTTCAATGATGGCGGGAATCTCAGTACCTCTGTTGTTCGTGACATTATTTGATTACTCACAATATCCCAGTGTTATTATTTTTAGTATTGGAATTTCATTATCCATTGTCTATACCCATAGAAAAAATATTAATCGATTATTGGCTGGACAAGAAATGAAATTTACCATTGAGTTTAAAAAAAGAGATACTCTGTAATGGTTTTGAATACAATAGATATTAAAGAGGAGTCGCAATCAGAAATAGAAATTCTCATTGAATCCGCATGGTGTATTGTGTTGCACAATGACGCATTCAATACTTTTGATTGGGTTATTGTGAATCTGATTCGGTATTGTGGGCATACGAATTTGCAAGCAGAACAGTGTGCTTGGTTTGTTCACAATAAAGGAAAGTACACAGTAAAATTTGGGACTTACGAAGACTTGGAGCCGATTTGTTCTGTCTTGTGCGAAAAAGGTTTGTTGGCAGAACTATCGCAGCAGTAAATTTGTAAAGTATGAACAAGGTTTTTTTATCGGCCGATGCTGCAATTCATGATATACAAGATGGGTCAATTTTAATGCTTGGAGGTTTTGGTTTGTGTGGAATACCTGAAAATTCTATTTCTGCCATTGTCGCCAAAGGAATAAGTGGACTCACCTGTATTTCCAATAATGCGGGCATTGATGATTTTGGGATTGGTCTCATGTTAAGGGGTCGACAAGTAAAAAAAATGATTGCTTCCTATGTGGGTGAGAATGCAGAATTCGAACGTCAACTATTATCTGGTGAGTTGGAAGTAGAGCTCATTCCACAGGGCACATTGGCAGAGAGGTGTCGTTCTGCTGGTGCAGGAATACCGGCTTTTTTTACACCCGCAGGTGTTGGTACAGAAGTAGCTGAAGGGAAAGAGTTGCGAATTTTCAATGGAAAAACATATTTATTGGAACATGCATTTGACGCTGATTTTGCGATCGTAAAGGCGTGGAAAGGAGACCATTTTGGAAATCTTATATTTAAGGATACTGCCCGTAATTTCAACCCGATGATGGCTATGGCAGGGAAAATAACCATTGCAGAGGTTGAAGAATTGCTCGCTCCGGGAGAACTATTACCCAATGATATTCATATTCCAGGGGTGTATGTCCACCGAATTTTCAAAGGTTCTAATTATGAAAAACGCATCGAACAAAGAACGGTGCGCAGCCCTAAAGTTGATTAATGCCATGTATTCAATTCCCAAATGGGTTTTTTGTACCCACAATCAACACAAGATTGAAGAAGCTCAAAAAATTGTGGCAGACAAAATATATTTATTGTCTTTGTCTGAAGTGAATTTTTTTGATGAGGTCCAAGAAACAGGAAATACTTTCAAAGAAAATGCATTTCTCAAGGCCAATGTAGTTTGGGAGGCTACAGGACTGCCTTGTGTGGCAGATGACAGCGGTTTGTGTGTGGAGGCATTGAACAATGCACCTGGCATATATTCCGCCCGATATGCCGGGATACCTGTTAATCACAAAGCCAATATCGACAAGTTGCTTGCTGATTTAAGCGGTGTGCCCAATCGGGAAGCTTACTTTATAACCGTATTGTGTATTGTTGGGGTTTTAGAACAACCCCTATATGTTGAAGGAAAAGTATTCGGTTCCATAACCGATTCAATAGCTGGATCTGGAGGGTTTGGATATGACCCCATTTTTAAGCCGAAGGGCTATGACCTAACCTTTGCAGAAATGAATGCGGATACTAAAAATGAAATCAGTCATCGAGCACTTGCATTTAAAGAATTGATGGACTTGTATGCATCTTCTAGTATGGAGGTCAACTAATTTGACCGATGTTGTTTGGTATGGTAAAGAATCAGTATGCACCATTGAACACGATGCCTGCATTACAGGTTTCAACATTTGATTACCTATTGCCAAAGACCAAGATTGCCTTGGATGCTATTGAGCCCCGCGATGCTTCAAAATTGTTGTGTTGGGAAAATGGCCATATTACAGACCATGTTTTCTCGGAATTGCCCCAATGCCTGAGTCCAGGAGATTTGCTGATCGCCAACGATACAAAAGTAATTTCTGCAAGAATGCAGGGATTTACAGATTCCGGACACGCCATAGAAATTTTCTTATTGAATCCGCTCAACGACAATTGGACGCAGTGGGAAGTAATGGTTGGGAACAAGCGTAAGTTTAAATTGGGAATGAAGGCATACGTGGGTGGAATAGGTATCAATGAAATAAAGAGCAGTAAACCTTTTGACATATTGTATTTGACATGGATCGATCGTTCGGAAAATCACATTGAATTCATCCTGCCCAATCCACTGTTTACTATGGCAGACGCCATCGCCCATTTTGGGAAAATTCCTTTGCCGCCCTATATTGACCGTCCGATTATGGATAGCGATTCACATCGGTACCAGACAGTTTTTGCAAAAACAATGGGAGCGGTAGCAGCCCCCACAGCGGCACTTCATTTTACACAGTCATTGAGAATCAAATTGCAAGACAGGGGTGTAAATTTTTCTTTTCTAACCCTGCATGTTGGCGCAGGGACATTTAAGCCCATGACCGCCAATACTGCCGATAAACACATAATGCATGGAGAAAGATTTGAAATTGGGGCAGATTTATTAGACAGGGTAATGCATCAATTGCTCGCTGATGGAGGTAGGGTTGTAGCCATCGGAACTACTTCTATGAGGGTGTTAGAGAGTTTGTATTATTTGGGAATAAAGGCAATGCGTGGGCAGGACCCAGGAATCCTAGAAAGTGCTGAACCCTATAAAGCGGATGCATTTACTTTTAAAGGCAAGACAATAGACACACTCGAGGCATTGGAATCTTTACGAGAGTATTGTCTACTGCAGGGAGGTATTTTGTGCGGGTATACTTATATTTTTATTGTTGAGGGATTCCAATTTCGGATTTGCGATGGACTCATTACAAATTTCCATCAACCCAAATCAACCCTTTTAATGCTGGTATCTGCATTTGTGGGTAAGGAATGGCGCAATATTTATAGACACGCACTTGAAAAAGGGTATCATTTTTTAAGTTATGGAGATGGTTCTTTACTTTGGAAAGAAAAAATCAAAGCCTAAGGTGTTGAAATACTGCTGTTTGATTTTATGTCAATATTTTTTGTAACAGTACTTGAAAAAGTCAATTTGTTTAAAAGAGGAAAGTTATTCATACTTAATCCTCACAAATACAATTAATCATATTGTTTTTTCGGTCCCGTTCTTTAGAATCTGGAATTGCAAATTCGCAATACAAATAATAGTTTTAAAAACTTTTATTTTTTTACTTGATATAGTAGTAAAATTAACAATGTATTTTTCTACCCGATTCATTGAGAAAAGGGATGATTTGAAATAAACGGCCTTCGGGCTAGATTTATAAAGTTCTTTGAAAGATACAGAGTAAGGAATAACAAGCCACCCAAAAATGAATACTTTGGGAAGCCGGATCAAACAAACTTTTACAATGGAGAGTTTGATCCTGGCTCAGGATGAACGCTAGCGGCAGGCTTCAGCATGGCCTAATTATTCTTAAAGTATTGGATATTTTTACATTCGAATGGTGAATACAATCAACGCGAATTCACTAATTATGACATTAATTAGACATTTATTATCATTAATTCATGAATTAATACTATTTTGCGAGTTCTTTTTAACTAAAAGTTCTCATAATGTTATGAGTTCACTATGTGATAGTTACGAAAAAATAAACAGTTATGAAATATATTTTTACTAAAGCCAATCTATTGGCTAGTGTTCTTGGGATTTTTGGCTGGTTCAATCAATCGAATGCTCAAATTTGTGCAGCAAATAACAGTTTGAACTGTACGGGGGATTACCTCTCGGGTATTACATTCAAAAACAGCGGCGGTACCTCTTATTCTGTCTCAGGTATGAACTGCGTGAATACAGGCCCATCAAATAAATTGATGACCAACGGTGTGGTGATGGACATAACTCCGGGCGAGGTTATTACAATGACCATTGAGAATACTTGTATATTTTCGGAATATGTAGGTGTTTGGATTGATTTGAATGGTAGCAATGATTTTTCTGCTGCAGAATGTCTTTGTACAAGTTCAAATGGATTTGGTTCTATACCGGTCAATACTACTAAAACTGTTTCCTTAACGATTCCTTGTATTGGAGCGAAGGCCGGTAAGGCCATTTTGCGTGTTCGTTGTATGTATACAACGTTCAATGCGAGCCAAGGTTGTGGTACACAAACAAATTATGGTAATATTTTGGATTTTGAAGTGAATGTGAAATCTGTAAGCCCACCTCTAGCAGACTTTGCAGTTCCAGTAGGACCCAATTTTATTAAAACGCCAATTACTTTTAACTCTACAGCAACAAATTCAGCCTATGCCCAGAAATGGACCTTCCAAAGTGGAACGGCTGTTATTGGTAGCGGTGCAAAGGGTAAAGGTTCTTGGGCTAATATTGGATACTATAATGTGAAATTGGTACAGCAGTTCTGTGGAATGTCTGATTCAATTATCAAATCCGTAAAAATCGAAAAGCCAACAGTGGCACCCGTGGCTGATTTTATTGCAACGAGTAACCAAGTAGAAGTTTTTTATACCGCACAGCTTTCTGATTTAAGTACCAATGGTGCTTACATTTGGAATTGGACGGCGACCTCCCCTTCAGGAGCGATTGTCTATACGAGTAAAGATCAAAATCCGGTATTTTCATTTGACGAATTGGGATGGTGGGATATTTGTTTGAA
>NSIM01000004.1 GCA_002737705.1 Flavobacteriales bacterium | reverse complement strand
GGAATCCAGATCGCGCCAGTCGCTGGTGCCATCTGCATCGGTATCAACAGTCCCTTCAATTTTATCCAAGATGCCATCTGCATCGGAATCCAAATCGCGCCAGTCGCCTGTGCCATCTGCATCGGTGTCGACAACACCTTCAATTTTATCAGAAATACCATCATTGTCGGAGTCGGTATCCAAATAATCTGGATTACCATCAAGATCCGTGTCTATTTCGTTGTAACCATTTCCACTGAGAGCCACCAAAGGGACGCCATTTATATTGATAGTTGGCAATCCAAGACCTGCGATTCCATCTTTGTCAGGATCATTTCCATTTACTTCGTAGATATCAAAAATCCCATCCCCATCCGAATCAAGGTCTTTGAAATTGGGTATGCCATCGCCATCAAGGTCAATCGCAAGGGATTGGTAATTATTTTCTGTATAATCAAGGAGGCCATCATTGTCGGAATCCAGATCGAGATAATCAAATACACCATCTCCATCCGTATCTTTTGAGCCTTCAATAAAATCAGGAATCCCATCCCCATCCGAATCTTTGGCCACTACCGTAACCAGAACTGTATCCGGACCCACAAGATTGCCCGAAGAATCCTTTGCCCAAACAATTATTTTTTGGACCCCTGTATCGGCTAGGGAAAATTTTGTTTGGCTAATACTCAGGGTTTGAATGCCACCGCAATTATCGTAAAGTAGCGCAATGATGTCTGACTTAACCAGAGAACCTTTGGCTGCAGTGTCCAAGTAAACAGTATGCGGTTTCAATTGCAATACAGGTTTAAGGGTATCGTATACGGTGACAGTAACGGTTTTCGATGTTCTATTATTGCTTTTATCTACTCCCGTTATGGTAACTGTATTGACTCCTTTTTTTGAACAATTAAACAGAGAGTCACTCTTCAGCAGGCTATCAATTTTACAGTTGTCGTAACTACCATTGTCTATGTTTGCGGTGATTAGGGAGGCTTTTCCAAACTTGTCAAGGTATAGTGTGGCAGATTTTAAAACCAGTGTTGGGGCTATCTTGTCGCGGACTGTTATGGTAATATTCACCGAGCTTTTATTTCCACTTGCATCGGTAGCTTTGAGTTGCACTGTATTTAAACCAATATTGCTGCAATCAAAGGAGGTTTTTGAAAGTACGCGTGTGAAGGAATTACATCCATCCGATGTGCCTTGGTCAACACTGTCTATTAACAGGGTTGCATTGCCACTAGAATTAAGGTATAGCGTAAAGTTGCGAACTTTAATTGTGGGTGGAGTACTGTCTTTAAGATTTACAATAAAATCAACACTGTCAAGGTTTGCATTGATATCAACAACCTTAAAATTGACGGTATTTAATCCAATATTCTTGCAATCAAAGGAGGTCTTCGAAAGGGACCTTGAAGCCAAGGCGCAGTTGTCAGAACTGGCACTGTCGGCCATAAGTGCAGAAACGGAGACACTTCCAGTAGCAGAAAGATAAACAGTAAGTTTTTTGTAGGGCAGGGGAACGGGTTTAACCAAGTCTAAATGGTTGATGGCAATTTGGACAGTATCGATACATCCTTTAGAATCTTTAACCTCTGCAGCATAATTACCTTTGTATAAGTTGCTATATGTAGTTTTACTTGAAAAGGCAGAAATTGGTTGTTTGTAAGAAGAGTCCAAACGATAGGTATAGCCAGAAGTACCGCCTAAAACACTCAGAACAATGCTTCCAGTTTGATTCGATGCACAAACAGGACTCGTTACACTGGCAGACAAAACCAAGGCAGTGGGTTGGGTAAAGGTAACGGATTCGGTATCTTTACAATTATTAAAATCGTTAACTTCTAGTGTATAGGTACCGGCAGAAAAACCAGAAAACGAATTACTTGACTGATATGTACCAGAGCCTAATCTGTATGAAAAAGTAGAAGTTCCTCCAGAAACAGAAAGGGATAAACTACCATCTGCCCCACCATTACATGAAATATTGGTTTTTGAACTTATTTTTAAATTAAGTTTTGATGGTTCTGAAATAGTCACGTTTAAAGAATCTTTCAGACTACCATCTGTGACTATTATACTATAAGTTTTGGAGCTTAGCCCACTGAATGTATTAGAAGCCTGAAATGAGCCCCAATTTAATTGGTATTGATAACTTGATGAACCCCCACTGGCGCTCACAACGATTGCCCCATCTGATCCACCATTACACGAAACATTTGTAGTGTTTGCTGTTACGGTAATTTGTGCCTTGGAATCGCCGCAGAAAAAAACCACCAACCCCAATAAAAGAAGATAGTGCAGGTATATTTTTTTACTTGTGTTCATTGTTATTTAGATTTTATTAATTTTTTGTTAAAACCGAATGCGTATGTATACTCAGACGAAATATAGACATACAATGTTGTATGATGGATACAAAACCCCTTTAGGCCCAATACCCAATACCCAATACCTGTAACTTGAGATCTGGGCGAATTCGACAATTTGAAACCCCCTGACAAAACTTTAATTTGTCCCAAATAATGTTTGATGTAATTTGACAATAAAGCAAATGTAGTACAGTTTGTCATTTTTGATTAGAGAGAGGCGCTTTATACAATCAACGTGGCAGTATTTTGTATTCTTTTTTAGACAAAACAACAAAACCCTATGGTATATTTTCTTTGCATTACCCTAAAACAAAAAACACACCAACATCCCCCAAAAAAATCTTTTATCAATCGTATAAGGTTTATTGGGTAACGCATTATGCAAGCGTATTTTCTTTCGGGAATGAGGTTTTCCTTAGCCACTTCCAGATGCAATTGACATGTCTGACCGGGCCTTGGTTGAGACGGGTTTCGAATCTTTGGAGATGTTAAAATAGAAATAAGTAGCGGTTCTTCTCTGACCCGGTATGGTCGGCCTTCCACTCTCAAACTTCCCCTCACTTCATTGTAATTTCAATTGCAGGTAGGGGATATTGCGGGGGTGTGTCCTGACAATTTATTACTTCTGGTTAGGTCTGTATAGTATTGTTTTAAATCAAACAGAATGCAATGCCTACAATGAGAAAATTGCTCAATGCATTGACAACATCATTGGTGCACCAAGCGAATCCATGACGTATTGTTGTTGTTTTGTTTTCTTTAGTATCTGAAAGTTGTCCGTTATCTTTTTGGTATTTGACTTGAAATAAGGCACCTAAAATGCTGTCTAAAATCGACCCCAAAAAACCCAAACTGGCAATAAAAAAAAATAGTCTGCCATGGGAAACGAAACCCCAATAGCCTATTATTTTACAATTGACAGTGAAGGAAAATAGGGCAATAATCGAGGCACCCATTACTGCAGCCCAAAGCCCATTGATTGAAACACCTCCAGAGACGCCCTTAGGAATCGGCCGAAGAAATATAATGTTGTGTGTTTTCTTCCCAAAACGCATTCCCAATTCGCTGCTCAAGGTGTCGGAGCAAGCAACAGCAACAGAGACCAACGACAACAAATAGAAAATATCTTGGCTTCCACTAGGGTCTTTCCAGCGCCCAAACATAGCTGGGTCAATGCCAAAAAGTGATGACAAAAGGGCGAGTCCCATTACAATCCCACCGTTGGCCAATACCTGCCAGTGGTCTCTCGGCCTACCCGATTTGGAATCGGTATTAACAATACCAAACCCATTTCCAATTTTAGTGCTTAGGGTTGCGAGTAAAAAAAACGCAAAGAGAAATACGATGCTCCAACCCGCCAATATCATTACCGTATATGCCAATAGCCAAGCCATTACAGCTCCTGATGCACTAAGCAATCGCCAGCGAACAAAACCCATTGCAAGAATCACCGATCCCAATAAATACAATAACAGTGTATTGCTCGAAAGTTGTAACAATCGCAAGCCCGTCGAATGCAGTTGATTCGCAGGATGGGGAACAAAGAGAATGGAACAAATAACAATGGAAGACAACAGAATAAATAGGTTGTCACTCCCACCCGACGAAACCATCTCAACCAGTGCAATTGCAAATGCCATTATACATGTAAGTATTATCCAATCGAATCCAATGGGAATATTGTGAATACCAATTTCTGGAAAAAATTGATGCGCGATACTTGGGGCAAAAAATAAAATTAACCACGTCAACAAAATAAATACCATAAAACCGGCCAAGGTTTTGGTATTGTTTCCCCATGTTAAATAAAAGGGCAAACCCCATTTTTTCATCTTTTTATGTATTCCCTCTCTTCGGGAAGCCCACGCACCAATAATTCCTGCAAAACCATCAGACAAAGCCAAAACACTTAATGCAATGAAGCAAATAAAAGACAGGGCACCACCACTATCTATCGTTTTTAAGATTGTCATTCCGGTAAAAGTTGCGGCAAAATAAACCATGCCCCAAGGTTTTCTCTGAGATCCAGAATGTTCTGAGGACTCAAAAAAACCTTTCGATATGGCATAGTGTAAACCCAAGGTGGCAAAAATCGAAATGCAAAAAATGGGAACAAATGGTATTTTTAAAATTCCTATACTACACAGTAATATCACTAAAATATGTAGAAGTTTTCGCCACAAAAATATCGATTTAGGAAAACGTTTTTCCAGTAGGGTGAACAATGTAATACCCATTGCAATTAGAATGACGATAATGAAAAATGCTGGCATTTGAGTGGGATACAAAAAGCTTGAACAAAGAATGGTTTAACAAAGGAACACAAAATGGAACGCTTGGTTGTTACTTTGAGATATGATACACAAAATTTGGCGTTTTGCCAGGCCACACACAATCATCGGTTCTTCAGTGAGCGTTTTTACCTTGTTGGTTTTGGTTGTGTTTTATACGCCACTGCCCAATACAGATTGTTTAATCCATAATGATTACTTGTATTTATTGTCAGATTCCAGCATACCTAAATCCGACGCCAATATGCCTATGGTGGTGGGATTTATCCCCTTAGTGGTAGAAAAATTATCTGTTTTTTTCACTTTGTTTTTTCCGAGTTTAATTGCTTGCTTGTCTTGTAATCTATTTATTACCGGCCTGAATCAAATTAGCGACATAGAATTAGACAAAATAAACAAACCCAATTTGCCCTTGGCATCTTCTGAACTTTCGCTGAAGCAAGCGTGGACAATTTGCTTGGTTGCTTTGTGTTTGGCATTGGCAATATCTTGGAGTATCCAGCCTTTTTTTGGTTATTTAATTGCCACAATAGCACTCATTGGAACCCTTTATTCTATGCCACCCATCCGTTTCAAGCGTTACCATGTTTGGGCGGCATCGGCCATTGCATTGGTTCGCGGTCCAATGGTTAATATTGGGTTAACAGTACATTTTTATACGTTGGTTTACAACTGTTCGTTTATTTCTCCAGATTGGTTGTTTCCTTTAACCCTGTTTGTAAGTGCGTTTAGTTTAGGCATTGCATGGTTTAAAGACATTCCAGATACCGAAGGAGATGCAGAATTTGGCATACGCACAGTAGCGGTTATATGGAATAAAACCCAGGCATTTCGAGCAGGGGTTACAGTAGTTTCGTTGGCTTATGTTTTAATTGCTTGGCATTATTTGATGCCCAATATGGGGTCAAGATTTTTTATTGCAATTGGCGAAGCACAGCCGATAATTCAACAAAACAGGGTTGCAGGAATTGCCCATTTATTGGCATTGTTACTTTTTCTTTGGCAATCAAGGCGATGCGATCTCAACAATCCCAAAAGCATTCACCGGTTTTATATGTTTTATTGGTGTTTATTTTTTCTTGAATACTTGATGTTTCCCATCATTTTGTAACACATTAAAGGCTGATGCGTGCCAAAAAAAATCATTTGTATTGGGATACCAGGGCAGGGATATTGATTCTTGTAAGTAAGTAATGTGAGTCTAATGTAAATTCATCAATCGTGGAAAATTAAACTCAAACTGAGATTAGTATACCCTAAATTTGTACAATTTTGCAAATATGCCAAAAAACCCATCTATAAAACACGTATTAATTATTGGCAGTGGGCCGATTATTATTGGTCAGGCTTGTGAGTTTGACTATTCAGGAACGCAAGCAGCACGAAGCATTCGCGAAGAGGGTATAAAGGTTTCACTGTTAAACAGTAATCCTGCAACCATCATGACTGATAAAATGAATGCAGATCATGTATACCTATGGCCTTTAACTCCAGACAGTATTGAGAAGATTCTTCAAGAGCAAGCCATCGATTCCGTACTTCCAACAATGGGCGGTCAAACCGCATTGAATTTAGCCAAGGAATGTGACGAACTCGGAATTTGGAAAAAATACAATTGTACTATCATTGGGGTGAATATTGAGGCCATCGATAAGATGGAAGACCGCGAAAAATTTCGCCAATTAATGTTAGAATTGGGCGTTAATGTTGCAAAAAGTCAGATAGCAAATAGTTTTTTGGTTGGAAAAGAAATTGCACAACGCATTGGATTCCCATTGGTGATTCGACCCAGCTATACCTTGGGAGGTACTGGTGGCGCCATCGTTTATAAAAAAGATGAATTTGACCGTGCGCTTCAATATGGATTAGAGTCTAGCCCAATTCATGAGGTATTGGTAGAAGAAGCAGTTTTGGGATGGAAAGAATATGAATTTGAGTTGCTGCGCGATGGCAAAGATGATATTGCTGTTATATGCACCATTGAAAATTTTGATCCGATGGGAATTCATACGGGAGATTCGATCACCGTTGCTCCAGCAATGACCTTGAGTGATACAACGTTCCAAGAAATGCGCGATTTGGCTTTCAAAATGATGCGAAGTGTGGGTTTATTTGCAGGGGGATGCAATGTGCAATTTGCCGTAAATCCAGACACCGAAGAAATCATCGCTGTTGAAATAAACCCAAGGGTAAGCCGTAGTTCGGCACTCGCATCCAAAGCCACTGGTTATCCAATCGCAAAAATTGCGGCGAAGCTAGCCATCGGTTATTATTTGGATGAAATGAAAAATCCGGTAACCAAAACCACCAGTGCATTTTTTGAACCTGTCTTGGATTATGTAATTGTAAAAATTCCCCGCTTCAATTTCGATAAATTTCATGGCGCCAATACACGTTTGGGATTTCAGATGAAATCGGTGGGAGAGGTTATGGCGATTGGAAGAAGTTTCCAAGAAGCCTTGCAAAAAGCTTGTCAGGGTTTAGAGATTGGAAGACATGGCTTGGGTGCTGACGGAAAAGTAAGCCGAAATCTTGAAGAATTGGTTCATGGAATGGAGAACGCCAGTTGGAACCGGGTTTTTCAAATTAAAGATGCCCTTGCCTTGGGCGTGCCAATTAGTAGCGTGCAAAAAATTACCCGCATTGACAGATGGTTTCTAGAACAAATTGCAGACTTGGTAAAAACCGAAACTGAAATAAGACGCCACAAACCGGACAATATTCCCTTAAACTTGCTTCGCATAGCAAAAGAAAAAGGATATTGTGATGAACAGATTGCTTGGCTAATGGGTGGAAATTCCACCGCAGAAGACGTGTATCAAAAGCGAATCAGTGGTGGTATTAAGCGGGTGTATAAAATGGTTGATACCTGCAGTGCGGAATTTCCAAGTAAGACAAATTATTTTTACTCAACTTTTGACGGTGAAAACGAAAGCATTGTCAGCGATAAGAAAAAGATATTTGTGCTTGGCAGCGGACCCAACCGCATAGGCCAAGGGATTGAATTTGATTACAGTTGTGTACACGGTATTATAGCGGCAAGAGAAGCGGGTTATGAGGCAATTATGATAAACTGCAACCCCGAAACCGTAAGTACCGATTTTGACGTTGCCGATAAACTCTATTTTGAACCGGTTTATTGGGAACATTTATGGGAACTCATCCAACACGAAAAACCCGAGGGTGTGATCGTGCAACTGGGTGGCCAAACAGCCTTGAAGCTCGCAGAAAAATTGCAAGAAAAGGGCATAAAAATTATTGGGACAAATTACAACAATATGGATGTCGCTGAAGACCGCGGTCGATTCAGTGAATTGTTGGCCAAGCTTGAAATTCCCTATCCCAATTTTGGCGTTGCGTTGGATGCTGAAGATGCAATCAGAATTGCAAATACGGTTGGGTATCCTGTTTTGGTGAGACCCAGCTATGTCCTGGGTGGCCAGGGAATGGTCATCGTGATCAATGATGAGGATTTGGAAAAGGCTGTGTTAAAATTGTTGGGTGATTTACCCGGTAATCGAGTATTAATAGACCATTTTTTAGACCGTGCCGAAGAAGCCGAAAGCGATAGCATCAGCGATGGAGTGGAGGTTCATATTGTAGGATTGATGGAACACATTGAACCTGCAGGCATTCATTCTGGAGATTCAAGTGCGGTGCTCCCCCCTTTTTCATTGAGCGAAAAGGTTCAAGCAACCATGGTTGAGTACACAGAAAAATTGGCGCGTGCATTAGACATTCGCGGACTGCTGAATATCCAATTTGCAATTAAAGAGGGAAAAGTCTATGTAATTGAGGCAAATCCCCGTGCGTCACGAACAATACCATTTATTTGTAAGGCCTATGATTTTCCCTATATAAACATGGCCACTAAAATCATGTTGGGCGTGAATAAAATTGCCGACTTTACAATTTCTGCCAGACCCACCGGTTTTGCGATCAAACAACCTGTTTTTAGCTTTAACAAATTCCCTGGTGTGAGTCGTGAACTGGGTCCTGAAATGAAGAGCACCGGTGAAAGCATACTGTTTATAAAAGATATCCAAGATCCCGCTTTTAGAGAACTGTACAAACAAAAAAGTCTCTACCTGAGTTATTGATTTTTTGAAAGGCAATAGCGACAGATATGTCTTGAGATCTCCCCGTATACTTTTTGGGGGTTTTGACCGCTGACATTCAACACTTGGGCAACAAAATTTTGATTTTTACGTTGGTATATACATTCGTATACGTTAAAAAACCCCACCTAATTTTTTTTGGCACGATATTTGTAATAATGGCACATTTTCTTACCTTTGTATCATGGCCCTGAAACAGGAGATGTCGTTCAAATTGATGCAAAAACTGAGTCCACAGCAGATTCAGTTTATCAAATTGTTGCAACTCAATACCCTAGATTTCGAAGAAAAAATGGGCCAAGAATTACTCGACAACCCTGCATTGGAAAAAGGTGATGGGCTTGAAGACACAATTGATTTTGAGGGAATTGGAAAGGATCGAAGCACGGACGAACAGAAAGAAACAACGGATGATTTTTCCAGTGAAGATTTTAATACCACCCCTGAACCAAATGATGTCTATGATCAGGATATCAATGTTGAAGAATTATTGAGTGCAGGGGCAGATGATGACTATGATAGTTTCCGAATGGGTGAAGACTATAACAGTGAAGAACACCGCGAGATGCCCCTAGCCGCTTTTGGAACCTTTCACGAATATTTGATTGAGCAGGCAAGGGTTTTATTTGAAGACCAAGAATTGGAATTGGCGTATCACCTTATTGGAAGCATTGAAGACGATGGGTACTTACGCCGTGATTTAAGAAGCATTGTAAATGACCTGGCATTCAATGAGAACAAAATTGTAACAGAGCTTCAATTAGAGCGCTTGTTGATTAAAATACAAAATTTTGATCCTCCAGGCATTGCAGCCCGCGACTTGCAGGAGTGTTTGTTATTGCAGTTGTACAAAAAAGATTATGGAAACAATAAAGCCATAGATTTAGCCGAAAAATTATTGTCCGAGCAGTTTGATGCGTTTGCAAAAAAACATTTCGACAAAATAAAAAAATCGCTTAAAATTACCGAGGAGCAATTAAAGGAAGCAATGGCGGAGATACTAAAGTTGAATCCTAAACCTGGTGAAACTGGGGGAGGTGGTCATGCTAAAACCCAATATATTGTTCCAGACTTTTCTGTTATCAATGAAGATGGTACATTAAGTGTAAGATTGAATGGCAGAAATGCTCCCGAACTTCGTCTCAGTCCAGCCTATGTGGAAACGTTGAAAGCCTATGAATCCAGTGCACAGAAAGAAAAACAATTGCGCGATGCGGTTCAGTATATTAAACAAAAAGTGGATGGTGCTAAATGGTTTATTGATAGCGTCAAGCAAAGACAGAACACTCTTTTGAAAACCATGGAAGCCATTGTTCAAAGACAAAGGGCTTTTTTCTTAGAGGGGGGTGATGAGGTTTTTCTTAAGCCTATGATTTTGAAAGATGTTGCACAACAAGTGTTCCTAGATATTTCTACCATATCTCGGGTTGCCAACAGCAAGTATGTGGAAACAGATTTTGGAATTTTTGCTTTGAAATATTTTTTTTCAGAAGGATTGACCAACGATGAGGGAGAAGAGGTAAGCAACCGAGAAATTAAAAAAATATTGTCAAATGCCGTGGATTTGGAAAGCAAACAGAAACCCATGACCGACGAGACATTGATGGAACTTTTAAAGGCAAAAGGATATAATATTGCCCGTCGCACGGTCGCAAAATATCGGGAGCAATTGGGAATTCCGGTTGCCAGATTGAGAAAAGAGTTATAGACCATAAGGTCAATCCCCTTTGACAACGACAATATTGGTAGTCAATCCCAATTCCAAACAGGGGCTTTTTCATCTACACCGCACTTAAATTCCGCTATCTATGGCCTATTGGCGATTCAAATTGGCAATATGGCGGCACCTTCCTCTATCATTTTGCCAGCAATATCGAGACCAATCTATGCAGGCATTTTTTCAAGCCAGAATTTTCCGGGATTAATCGATGAAAATGCTTTGTTTACGAATCACTTTTCCATCGGACAACCTGCTTAATACAGCAACGTACATTCCGGGCCTAAAACCCATTGTAGAAATAAAGGTTTCATTGTTAGTGATGGTTTTTGCGTTGCTAATCGCTTGACCGAGTATAGAAAAAACTTGAATTTGAAGTGCCCCCAATACATTTTCATCGTCCACCTCTACAACCAATTGTTTTTTATCTCCTAGAGCATAAACCATTACCTTATCATACACAACCGTATCAAAAATTGTAGCACGGGAAACAATGTTGATACGCAAGGGTAAAATAGTACGATAATCAGAAATGGAATTACGCATCATTTGAATCTGTCGCTTGGTAAAAATATTTTGGCAAGAATGCGAGGCGTAATCCATATAATTTTCAATCATATCGGGTAAATCATTGGATGATTCTATGCAAGTATTGCTCCCCAAATTACAGGCAAATGCAGCACCTATACCTTGCAGTGGTGTATCATCTATATAGTCGTCTAGGCTACACTTATTAATCAAATTTTGGTCATCAGCCCAGGTATGACGGAGTCCAAAATAATGACCTAATTCGTGAACAGCAACCCTTCCCATGTTTGAACTAGCCATGGCTCCAGTTGCTCTCGGATTATTTTTCCCTACTATTTTATAGTGCAATACCACCCCTTGCCTAGGGTCGGCCACCCAAGAATTACTCGACCAAGAAGGATGACCATAGGGAGGGTAAGCATAACCAAATAGATAGTCATTGTTGTTTACACTTAAATCACAAACCCATATATTAAGGTATTTCTCGGGGTTCCAAGCGTCATCACCCCCAGTGGCGGATTTTTTCATAAGGTCATTGATGGTGCCAGTATTCGACCCAAATGTCAAAACTGAACTTGCTTTACGAATGATTCCTGAAGTAGCCTTACCCATAGGATCTGTGCTTGCCAATTCAAATTGTATGCGTGCCGAGCCGCTGCGAGATTTAAAAAAACTTCGCGTTTTTACGGTATCTGCATTGAGACGATTGAAATCACGGTTTAAAACGGCAACTTGTGATTGCAGCAAGGAATCATGAATGTTTTCATTCGCCACATTGTAAATCACATGAAACACCAAGGGAATCACATAGAGTGTATCATAAGAATAGAGGGTATCGGTAATGCGTTTTTTGCGGGGTTCTACGCGAATTGTTTTGGCAAGTAGCTTTTGAGTTTTGAGGTCAAAATGGGATTTAAAACCAGGATACTGTTTTTCTAATTGATTTAACACTGTAGAGAATCCGCAGGGCTCACCCAAAGGATAATTCGTAGTGTTTTGGGCATTGATTTTTTGGGGCGATAACCCAAAAACCAATAAGAGAATGGTATATAAACGTATCAATCGCATCACTTAAGGATGGGTATTTGGTACTTTTGTATTGTCAACGGATGCATAAATCATTTATTTTCCTTTAAATACGGGTTTGCGTTTTTCAATAAAGGCTGCCACACCCTCTGTATAATCAGTGGTAGCGCCTGCAATTTCTTGGCAATAAGCCTCATACTCCAACTGGTTACTTAGGCTAGAATGTCCAGCCTTTACAAGCATTTTTTTGATCATTCCAATGGCTTTTGTTGGTGCTTGTGAATAATAGTCTGTGGCTTTTTTAACCTCTTCGTCGATTGATTCCAAAGGGGTAACCCGATTAATTAAGCCCCATTCTAATGCTTGTTGCGCCGATATTTTGGGTGCCATACTCGCCATTTCAAAAGCCCTGGCGGGCGATAGTGATTTTGATAAAAAATAGGAAGACCCTGAGTCTGGAACCAATCCAACCTGTATAAATATTTCTATAAAAGAGGTGTTTTGGGCGGCAATGATAAAATCGCAAGCAAATGCAAGCGATGCACCTGCTCCAGCAGCTACACCATTGATTCTTCCAATGATTGGCTTGGGCATTTCCCGCATTGCTTTGATAATCGGATTATATCTTTTGTGGAGTGATTCAGCCAGCGAACGATTTTTGCTGTCAGAAATGGTTTTCAGATCCTGTCCAGAACAGAAGGCTTTGCCAGCGCCAGTCAATACCAGTACCCGAACTTCTTCGTCTTTGTTTGCTTCTTTTAGGGCCGCCTGTAAACCATAACTCTGGTCATCATCAAATGCATTGTATACATCTGGCCTATTGAGTGTTATAGTAACCACGGGGCCATTTTTCTCATACAAGACAGTCGATAAATCCATAATACAAAAGTAATACAGTTTACCTTAAATTCGCCTTGTGTTAATTGCACTACGGGTTACATTTTAGGCTCGGGTGAATCCGCCACTTCAAACTTTCCAATTTTACCGGCCTTGCAATTAAAAATCTCGGCATGTGGGAAACCCACATTCATCCAGTCTAAGCTACTTGCGAATAATTGCCCCCATCGATTCGAATGCCTGCATGAGTTGATTCATCGCAGTATCTGTCTCAGCATCGGTAAGTGTTGCAAATGGATTTGAAAAGTGGAATGAGAGTGCAACAGCTTTTTGTCCATCAGCAAGCGGTTTTCCCTCGAAAATATCAAACACACGGGTGTCTGTGAGTATTGATATTTTTGCGCTGTCAACAATATTTTTTAAGGTATGAAAATCGATATCTTTTTCTAGAACCAAACTTAAATCTCGGCGCATAACAGGAAATTTGGCTGCTTGGGTAACGGCAATAGTGTCCGCTTTTTTATTGATGAATGTTCGCCAGGGTATTTCTACACACCAAACAGTTCCGGGTATTTTATTTGCCTTCAACAATATCTGTGATGCTGGATATATTGCAATAGTATCTACACTTTTTTTGCTTCCAATGCGGAGTAATAAGCCTTGAACAATTCGTTTAATATAATATACATCAATGGCGACGCTTTTACTCTCCCAACTTTCGGGTTGTGTAGTACCCCAAAAAACCATTGACAATGTGGGGGTTTCTTTGAATCCAGATTCGATTTTTTCGTATATCAGTCCCAATTCAAAAAGTTGAACACTTTGTATTTTTCGGTTAATATTATACGCGACCGATTGCAATAATCCCGGAATGATAGACGCCCTCATGACATCCATATCACTGCTTAATGGGTTGCTTAAGCGAATCAAATCGGGGGTGTCAGGGTACCAATGGCTGGCGTGTAATGAGTTTGTTAAGGCCTCAAAGAGGCCCTGATTGCTCAAATACTCACGAAGTTTATGTTCGACTTTAGGAGTTTTTATACCTTCAAAAGTACCCAGGCTTGCCTGCAATTTGCCACTCATGGGTATTTGGTCATAGCCATAAATACGCATTACTTCTTCATAAAGATCAACGACCTGTTCGACATCATTGCGCCATGATGGAACAACCACAAGCAATGATGATTCTTTTTGTTGTGTTTCAAATCCCAATTGTGTTAAAATCCGAATCGTGGTTTTTTCATCTATTTCATGTCCTACAAAAGAATTTAATGAATGGATATCCAGTAGAATTTCTCTTTGCTTATAAGGAATTGGATACCATTCAGAAAGCTTGGTTGCTGTTCCCCCGGCAGCATTGATTACTTGTTCGACCAACAAGCTCGCGGCTTGGTGCAGGTTTTGTTGGTCAATACCCCTTTCAAACCTGAAACCCGAATCTGTATGAATGGCATGGCGTTTTGCTGATTTTCTAATGTTGGTTGCGTTAAAATGGGCTATTTCTAACAATATATTTTTTGTTTTTGGCCCGATGGCACTGTTCAAACCTCCCATTAAACCTCCCAGAGCCACTATTTTTTTTTCATCGGCAATCACAATATCCGAGGGATGTAATTTCAGGATTCTTCCATCCAATACGGTCAGGGTTTCTCCTTCGAGTGCAAGGCGAACCGCAATATTTCCATGGACCAAATCGGCATCAAAGGCATGAGCGGGTTGCCCGGTATGGTGAAGAATATAATTTGTGGCATCAACTACATTGTTGCGGGGTTCCACGCCAATTGCGCGGAGTCTGTTGCATGTCGATTGAGGAGATTCGCCAAGTTGTATATTTTCAATTTCTATCGCGGTGTATCGTCCGCAGAGCAAATCTTCGGAAATGGTTATTTTTCTTCCTGTTGGTAATGTTGGCAATGCTTTTTTGACAATTCGTTGAAATGGCAATTGCAATAGTGCTGCCAAATCATTGGCGACTCCAATATGTGAGGCTGCATCACCACGATTTGCCGTAAGTCCGATTTCAAGGACAGAATCACTGATTATGCCAAAATAGGCTGAAGCAGACATTCCTACAGTGGCATTCTCGGGAAGAACCAAAATTCCTTCGTGGCTATCACCCATTCCACATTCGTCTGAAGCACAAATCATTCCCTCGGATACCTCTCCACGGATCTTGGCCTTTCCAATGGTAAAGGGTTCTTTACCTGGCAATTCGATTTCTGTACCCACCAAAGCAACCACCACTTTTTGTTTGGCTGCAACATTGGCTGCACCACAGACAATCGGCAAAGGGGCTGGTCCACCAATATCAACGGTGGTAATGCGTAAGCGGTCGGCATTGGGATGGGGGGCGCAATGCAGAACCTCTCCAATAACAAAACCCTTCATTCCTTTTGGGGCACTAAACCAAGGCTCTATCTTTTCAACCTCTAAACCAGAAACCGACAACAGGTCGGAAATTTCTTGGGGTGAGGCAGTGGTTGGCAATATTGACTTAAGCCAATCGATAGAGATTTTCATGGTTTGATGCGAAGATAAAGATTTAGCGTTTGCCTTGTTGCATCATATCGCGTCTGGCTTTTTTAAATCGGATGTAGAAATAACTACTCAAAACAAAGACACCCAGCATAAGCCAAGCTTTGCCCGAGGTATACCAAGCCTGATTGTTGTTTGTGGAAATGGTAAATTGTACGATGGCTTCGGTTCCGCTAATAGCGGCCGCGACCAGCGATAAGAGGGCGAGAATGTGGTTTAGAATCATGGGTTAAGTTTATGGTGCCGGAATAATTAATGATTTCCCAATCCGAAAATGATTGGTTGCTGATCATACCTGTTCCTGTGGTTATTTGGTTTTCACCGGTTATTTTCACAAATTTGTCGGTCCGGATAATTCCTGTTTTTTGGTCCCATATCAATTCTTCGGTATTCAGGGTTTCTCCCTTTAGGTTGAGAATTTCTACATTACGTCGAACGATGATTTTTTTTTCAGTGGCATAACTGATGCCATATTCTGATGTCATATAACTTTCGAGAACACCATTTTTATCATAGAAATCAATTTTTAAACCTTTATCCATCAACATATACGGGCTTTTAGTTTGTTTAACTGCTTTGACAATTGGACTAAACACACGGGCCCGTAATTTTCCTGAATCGGTATATTCAATGGTTACTTTTTCTGCATATTCTTGACCAAATACGTTTGCAGGCGATTTTTTCACTTGTTTGGGCTTTTGCGAATCACTACACGCAAACAAGGCAATTGCGAAAATGGCTAGTAGAGAGACCTTTGTCATCAATTAAATTTTCGACGCTGAAACCAAACATCTCCCAATTGAAATCCCAATTTTACCATGAAGAATTGTTCTTTTGCCAATCCAAATTTGGTTGTTCCGCGTTGGGTATAGTCAAGTTGGATTTGAATTAAACTCGTGAGGATGGTATTGTCATAATACCGTGTTTTGATGGGCAAACCAAAACCTATGAAAGCCCGTTGCTGGGCCAATTGATATGCTGGGACAGCAGGGGTTCCCGCAAATTCAAATTGTGTTTCTGAAAGTACTGCTCCAAATCGAATGGGGGATTTAATTTTCTTTTGTTTGGGAAGTTTGATGTCATTGGGGTGAATGGTGAAGGTAAATCCGTAATCTTTTCGCGTAGTATATGATCTGCCTGCATCGAAGAATATGGCCGAATTGTTTTTCCAGTCTTGTTGGCGGTAGTCTAGGGCTAGGCTCCAACTTTGGCGATATTGAAAGGTATAGCCCATACCGAAACTTTTGGGCAAGGAAAATGCTGTTTTGGGAGTATTTAGATTCAGAACAGTATCTACGATATACACATTGCTTCCTGCCAATTCCATGGTCCGGGTCAAGCGCGATTCTTGACCGTTCAAATTGGAATAAAATTGCGTACTGCCTCCAAAAGTATGGTAGGTGGAGTCTTTTTTTACGTAAAAAAGCACGCCCAATTTTTGTTCCATACCGTGCATTGAAACCGCTTTTAGATCTTCTAAAATATGCAGGCTTGTTGAGTCGGGGATACTGAACACAGATTGGTCGTTGATGTCACCAAATAGGTATGATGCACTATAACCAATGCTTGCATGTGAACCCAATTTAAGGGCATGGGACATTTCAATGGCATTCAATCCACCAAAACCGTTGTGCGTTGTGCGGTTTAGAAAAGGGGTTTTGTTCTCAATTGTGTATTGATAACCAATTGAGCTTATTGGGTGAAGGGAAAAACTGCTGTTAACAGCAAATCGTGTAGAGGCAATGGTTTTGATTTTTAACAAGCTATCGTAATGGACTTTTCGCACATAATAATCCCAGGTTTTAAAAGCCAATGCCATATAACTCAATCCACCTCCCTGAAAAGTTTGGGATGCATTGGAAGTAGAAATTTGAGACGACTTAACCGACATTCCAAGATTAAATGTGGTATAATACAAATTTCCCAAGGTGGCTGGATTGGACAATGAGTAAGAATATGCACCTGTGCGGGTATGAAGATTTGCACCGTTTTGAACAAAATCATAATCCAACCATTCACCGATACCAAAATTGCTGTAGGGAGACAGAGTGATATTTTGCCCGCCCGTAGTTTGTGCATGGGAGTGCGTGTCAAAAAAAGAGAGTAAAGCAAAAAAGACAATGTGTAGTTTAGTGTTTCTCATGGTATTGCATCGTGTGCAGCAGTCCGTAATGGTTAAGCAAAGGTTCTACAAATATCTTTGTTTTCAGTTGTTCCGCCAAAAAAGGATGGTCTCCACCGCTCAGAAAAATCTGTGCTGAGGGGTATTTTTCGAGGAATAGCCGAATTTGTCGTTCTACTTCACCCAGAACCCCTTGTTGGACACCACAGAGTATACTGTCGTTGGTTGTTTGACCCAGGATTTGATGAAAGGGGGTATGCCGAACCAAAGGAAGTTTAAAGGTGTTTTGGTGTAGGGCCAAATACCGCATTTGAAGTCCGGGGGAAATGCTGCCTCCCAGGTAGCTTTCATCATCGCTTAGACAATCAAATGTGATACAAGTTCCAGCATCAACAATGAGGGAAGCAGTATTTTTCTTGGAAAGTTTATGAGCACCCAAGGCCGCTGCCAGTCGATCCGTTCCGAGTGTTTCAGGGCTTTTGTAAGCAATTTTTATGGGTAATTTCATTGTTGTCGCAAGCTCCCGAACTGGGCAATCTAAGCCAGCCAATAAAGGGACTTCATTTCGCACACTACAATATATGCAAGATGAGATGGCACGGGTATCAAAATCAAATGATTCATGGAATATTCCTTGAGAATGGAATATGCCCGCTTCTGTGAAGAGGGCATATTTAGAAGCAGTATTGCCAAAATCTAGGGTAAGGTACATGGTACCGATGTCAAATTATAGACTATTTTGCTATGCCAACACTTCGTTTTTCTCGAATAACAGTAATTTTTACCTGTCCAGGATAACGCATTTCCGTCATAATTCGGTTTGACAACTCATACGCCAATGTATCAGCATTTTCATCGTTTGATTTTTCTGCAGCCATTATGATGCGCAGTTCTCTACCCGCTTGAATTGCATAGGCTTTTTCTACACCAGGATAGCTTAATGCCATGGTTTCCATTTCCTTGATGCGTTCGATATACTGATCATCGCCTCTGCGTGCGCCTGGTCTAGAACCAGAGATGGCATCACAGGCTTGTATAACCGGGCTCAACAAGGATGTCATTTCAATTTCATCGTGGTGGGCACCTACCGCGTTGCAGACTTCTGGATGCTCATTGAACTTTTCGCACAATTTTAAGCTAAGCAATGCATGGGGGGTTTCCTCGTCATTGTCGGGACATTTTCCTATATCATGAAGAAGTCCTGCTCGTTTTGCCAACTTTACATTTAGACCCATTTCTGCAGCCATTGTGGCGCAAAGGCGGGCTACTTCTCTGCTGTGTTTGAGCAAATTCTGTCCATAAGAACTTCGAAAACGCATTCTCCCAACATATCGAATTAATTCTGGGTGTAATCCCGTAATTCCCAAGTCTATTACAGTTCTTTCACCCCATTCTACAACCTCTTGCTCAATTTGTTTTTTTGTTTTTTCTACAACCTCTTCAATCCGTGCAGGGTGAATTCGTCCATCGCGAATTAATCGTTCTAAAGACATCCGTGCAATTTCTCGTCGGATGGGATCATAGCAAGATAACACAATCGTTTCGGGGGTGTCGTCAATGAGAATTTCAACCCCTGTGGCGGCTTCAAACGCTTTAATATTGCGCCCTTCTCTGCCAATAATTCTTCCTTTTGCGTCATCATTTTCTAAGGGAAAACTGGTTACGGTATTGTCGATTGCCGTTTCTGCAGCTGTCCGTTGAATGGTTTGGAGAACGATTCGCTTGGCTTCCCGTGTGGCACTTAGCTTGGCCTCTTCGATGATATTCTTTGCAAGGGTGAGCCCTTCGGTATGCGTTTGAATTTTGATGTTTTCCAACATTTGTGTTTTGGCGTCTGAAGCAGATAAGCCCGCTACTTTTTCGAGTTGAACCAATTGTTGATCAAGGACTTTTTGGACTTCGCGTTCTTTTATTTTGTAGGTCTCAATTTGTGCATCAAGGCGTTCTCCTTTTTGTTGCACTTCATCTTCCCTTGTTTTACTTGCCCGCAATTTGTCATCCAATGACTGTTCTTTTTGCTTGATTCGATTTTCGCCACCAAGAATCTCATTGTTTCGTTGGTTTGTCTCTCTCTCGTAGTCAGATCGAAGTTGCATGTACTTTTCTTTAGACTCTAATAAGCGGTCTTTTTTGATGTTTTCACCCTGCAATTTGGCTTCTTCAATAATACTTTTTTTTTCTTTTTCTAGTTGTGATTTGCGCATCGCAACAAATACAACATATCCTAAAGCAAGACCTCCAAAAAGGCCGGCGAGGACAAATACAATGGGTTCCATTTGGTTCTATTCCTTTTAAAACTGTTAAGGATAGATGCAGCGTAAAATGGACGGCAATTTTTTAAGCGTAAAGCAGGCTTTCGATGGCAGCAATCTCTTCTTCAAGGGCATGTTCTATTCCCCCATGGTCTTGCTTTAAGCGAATTATTTCACCAGCCAAATCAAGGGCGGCCCAAGAAATACGATCTAAGGGATCTTGAGTATCAAAACTTTTAAAGGCGTTAATACGCTGATTGAGTACCTGAGCAGACAAGCGAACACCCTCTTCGTCTTTGAGCGAAACACGCAGCCGCAAGGGGCGATTGTCTATGTTTACGTTGATGAGTATGGTATCGTTTGCTTGCACTTAAAAAATATTATTCGTTCAATAAATCAATGCATCTATCGATGTCTTTCACCAGTTCATTGATCTTGATTTTAAGGTCATGAACGTCAGAATTGGTGGTCGACATTTCCTTTGCAAATTTAATCATTTTATTCTCTTCTTTTAACGCAGAGAGAGCATTTTTTTGTAATTCAATGATTTTTTGCAATTCGTCAATCCGAGATTGATTTTCTGCCTGATTTTCTTTCAAATCTTTATTTTCAATTACGATTTCCTCCACTTTTTGATGGATTTGAACCAATCGGGTATAGGAATTTTCAAGCATTGGACAAATATAACGAGAAATAGTACGCTTAGTTTAGCAAGTTAACCTGGCGTGAACATCACATTAAAGACGAAAATAGTACCGCGAGTCAAAATAGGCAAATAACAGTAAAATTGTAGAGAGTAAGCTCAGGATAACGGTATCCCCTAGGCGGTTATAGAGGGTTTTGTTGCCATTCAAATAAATGGTTTGACACAGGCTCAATTGATTGTTTTCTGAGCTTATTTGCGACTGGTAAGGGTCGGTGGCCTGTTGATTGGTTGTTGTCGATATTTTTTTGTTTTCCCGGAAATTTTCTAGGTCGCCGACGGAGGTTTCCATTTTTTCTGGCCTTCCCTCATACCAAATAGATTCTAGGGTAGCAGTCCCTCTGGGATCAATAAATCCTGAAATACCTGTATTTGCGCTGCGCACAACCCATTTTCGTTGTTCAATTGCACGAAGTTTTGCATAAGCAAAGTGCTGTTTGTGCCCGGGAGTGTTATCCCACCATGCATCATTGGTAATGATTGACAGCCACTGTGCACCATCTTTTACAAATTCAGATACATAGTCACCATAAATACTTTCATAACAAATAATGGGTGCTGTTTTTTTCGATTTGCCCAGAGCAATGGCTTGATTGCTTTTTCCCAAGCTTCCCGTTGTGCTATTTTCATCCAAGGAAACAGCCAATTGTTCGAGAAAGGGAAATGTTTGTGAAAATGGCAATTTTTCAGTTCCCGGAACCAATTTTGATTTATGATAAAATGCAACGTGTATTTTTTTATTGCTTTGTGATGCAATCAATGGCTGTTCTGGCTGTGGCTTTTTGCCAATGGGGCTTTTCAAACTCGCAGTATGTGAAAACATCAGAGCAGAATTAAACACAGTATACCACAATGAGGGGTCATTGCTTTGTCTTGCTGATGGGTTGGGCTTTCCCGTGGTTTTTGTATATTGATCCCACTGTACCATAGTTGCACCCACCAGAATTTGGGCATTACGGAGAAGTGGGTCGGTAGAAAATTTTTGTAGAATAAAATCCACTTGCTCGTCGCCTTGCATAAAATCTACATTTACAGAGTTTATTAAAGAGGTTTCTGGCCAAAGTATACAATTTATCGGAGGGGCATTTTCTTGTTTGGCCGAACTGGAGGAAGAATTTTCTTGTATTGCTGAATAGGTTGTTTGCCACATTTGACGCATCATTGCCATGGGCGGCAGGGTAAATTTTTCCTCAAAAGGATCGTAATTTGGTTGGATCGAAATGACACGATAGGGCTTCCCTTCGCTTGGATTGATCCGATATAGCATTGCCAATGAAATGGCAGTAAGCATTGCCAATAAACCCACTATCCAGGCAAAGTATGCAGTTTTATTGGCAATTTTTAGATTGAAGAATACACGGGCATTTTGTTTGCTATTTGTTGTCCTGCGTTCAAAAAACACAGTCTTCCAATCGATTATCAAACCCCTAAAAAGCCAATAATTTACGATGAGAATTAGGCAAGACCCACCTTGTGTTCCTGTAATTTCATACCATTGAACAAACCATGTCATCCCACTAAAAGCATTTCCAAGACACAACCATGGCCAGGACAAATCCCAACGGTGGTGGCCAAACTCATACAACAACCAAACCAAGATAAACAACCAATGAACATCCAATTTTGAAAAAAAAGAGAGAGGATTTTTTTTCACGAAACGGGCATGCAACCTAAAAAGAGAAAACGGCAAAAGCATGAGCATTGAATTTATGAACAACATGGTTACTGCCCCTATATCTGAGGCAAACCACACCCACCACGTATTACAGATATTCCAAAAAAACAGTGACAAAAAAAGGGTTCCAAAATATCGCCATCCCGATCTGTGAAGTAGTTTGGCTGAAATATAAAACAGTGGAACAAATGCAATAAAAACAAGGGGTGTTATTGGCATGGGTTCCCAGGCAAGCCAAAAAAACAAGCCGGGAAAAAATATCCACAATATCAATGGAATACGCGAAAAAACATCCTTTTTTATGTGGGTCGATGGCTGCGAAAATAGACCCGACCGCCTAAAAAAGGAGATGGGGGTCTGTTGGTCGTGTTGGAGCGCTGAATCGATAGTATGCATAGTCTTATCCAACAAATTTGTTTTCAGTATGGCAAGTCAATCCGATGATTTGAGTGGCAATAATGCAAGGTTTTGCAGATCATTCTATTTTCAATGGGGGTAGGGATTTAATTATTCTTTGGTGGTTTGTTGGGATATAGCGGATTCCAAAAATTACAACGAATGGTTTGTTTCACTTCGTTCTTCCTCTTCTTCTTTTATGTTGCACCCTTCCAAAACTACAACAAATTCGCCTTTGGCTGGATGGTGTTTGTAATGATTTAATACGTCAATAATATATCCTGTAACGGTTTCTTCAAATTTTTTGCTGATTTCTCTCGAAATGCTTATGCGCCGTTTTGGATCGCAGACAACCGCAAGTTGCTCTAAGCTTTTGATAATTTTATGTGGGCTTTCATAAAAACAAGTTGTATCTGGATTATTAGAGAGGGCAAGGATGCGTGTTTGCCGTCCTTTTTTTTGTGGCAAAAACCCTTCGAATCGAAATTGGTGCAGGGCAAATCCGCTTTTAATCAGGGCAGGTATGAAAGCGGTGGCGCCAGGTAGAACCTCAATGGGAATGTTCTGTTTAAGGCAAGCCCTGGCAAGAAGGAAACCCGGATCTGATATACCAGGCGTTCCGGCATCGCTCACTTGGGCAATGATTGTACCGTCAATAAGTTCTTGGATGATGGGTTTTAGTTTGCCGTGTTCGTTGTGTTGGTGAAAACTTTCAAGACGGGTTTTGATACCATAATGGTTGAGTAAGACACGTGTAGTTCGGGTATCTTCGGCCAATATTTTATCCACTGAATTGAGCAATTCTACAGCGCGGTATGTAATGTCTCCAAGGTTCCCGATTGGGGTTGGTACGAGATACAGTTTTCCAACAGACATGAGACAAAGATAGTATCCCGAGGTCTCTAACACAATGCGGTTGTCGATCTATCTATGATGGAAATGGCCTTGTTCTCATAGTTGAAGATTTTGCTAAAAGAGGGGCAAAAAAAATTTGACCTTTAAAACCACAAATTCATCCGCAATCTGTTCTAATGGGGTTCGGAGAGTAACTTTAGAATCGGCGGACCAATCTTGTAAGGATTCACACAATAAACCCCTCGACCAAAATTAACGGATAATTGAAATTTGCGGACGGGTTGTTTTAGTATGCCAATACGGGACTCATCCAACGTTCCGCGGTTTCGATATCCATGTTTTTTCGATTTGCATAGTGAATGAGTTGGTCTTTGTTAATTTTACCCAAGCCAAAATATTTGCTGTGGGGGTGAGCAAAATACCAACCACTAACAGCAGCAGCGGGAAGCATTGCCATCGATTCTGTAAGTTGTATCCCCGCGCTATTGGTTGCATTAAGCAATGCAAAAAGACCCAATTTTTCGGTATGGTCTGGGCAAGCTGGGTAGCCAGGGGCTGGTCTAATTCCTTGGTAGTTTTCTCGGATAAGATCTTCGGGTCCAATCAAGGATTCATCGGAATAGTCCCAATACTCGGTTCGTATTTTCTGGTGCAGTTTTTCTGCGAAACTCTCGGCCAATCTGTCGGCCAAGGCTTTTGCCATGATGGATTTATAATCGTTTAAATCAGCCTCAAAAACTGCGACAATGTGTTCCAATCCAATTCCAGCAGTTACCGCAAATCCCCCCATAAAGTCTACCCTGTCATCTGCAATAAAATCTATCAGTGAAAGGTTGTTTACGCCAGAAGTCATTTTCCGTTGTTGACGCAAAAAGTGAAAGGTATGTATGCTATTGGAATCGGACTCGGCATCTTGCATATCTTTAAACACCTTGGCATCTTCTCCTTGTTTTCGAACAGGCAATATATACCATACTCCTTTGGCTTGGAGTTGTGTTTTAGATATCAATTCCTGCAAAAGAGAGTTTGCATCCACCAGTAATTTTTTGGCTTCAACACCCACTATTGTATCTTCCAATATGGATGGATACTTTCCGGCCAATTCCCAGGTTTGGAAGAAAGGGGTCCAATCTATGGTGTCTACCAATTCGGCAAGGGGAATCTCAATCGTGTGAACACCCATTTGTTTGGGTATAAGTATTTGACCATCATGAATCCAACGATTTTTTATTGCCTCCGCAAAGGGTATAATGTCTTTTGATAATTGTCGATTGGCATGAGATTCGGCTAGCGCTTCGTACTCTCCCCTAATTTTGTCTCGAAATGCCTCTTTTGTATCTTTATTGAGTAAACTTCCCGCAACAGGAACTGAACGAGAAGCATCAAGAACATGAACGATTGGATGGTTGTAAGCGGGTGATATTTTTACAGCAGTGTGAATTCTACTGGTGGTGGCACCCCCAATGAGCAAGGGTGTTGTCATGCCCCGGCGTTTCATCTCTTTCGCAACATACACCATCTCATCGAGACTGGGGGTTATTAAACCCGAAAGCCCTATTATGTCTGCCCCCCATTCTATTGCGGCATCTAATATTTTATCTGCCGGAACCATGACACCCAAATCTTTAATGTCGTAATTGTTGCAGGCCAAAACAACACCGACTATATTTTTTCCAATGTCATGAACATCTCCCTTCACTGTGGCAAGCAGTATTTTTCGTTGTCCTCTTGGATTGGCATGAGATGCTTTTTGGGCTTCCAAATACGGTTGTAAATACGCAACTGATTTTTTCATCACACGAGCGCTTTTTACAACCTGGGGCAAAAACATTTTTCCTGCGCCAAACAAATCGCCAACATGGTTCATTCCATCCATTAAGGGCCCCTCAATAACAGTGAGTGGATCTCCATATTTTTGGTGGGCTTCTTCTGTATCGGCTTCAATAAATTCTGTAATGCCTTTAATCAAGCTGTGCGATATTCGGTCTTCAACACTTTCTAATCGCCATGCCTGGGTTTCTTCAATTTTTTCTTCCCGTTTTCCTTTGAAATTTTCGGCCAGCGTAACCAATCTTTCAGTGGCATCGCTTCGGCGGTTTAGCAATACATCTTCAACATGTTCAAGCAGGTCTTTGGAAATTTCATCATAGACTTCTATCATTCCTGCATTGACGATACCCATATCAAGTCCCGCTTTAATTGCGTGGAATAAAAAGGCAGCATGCATCGCTTCCCGAACCCGATCGTTTCCCCGAAAAGAGAAGCTGATATTGGATACACCTCCACTCACCTTCGCACCTGGTAAATTTTGTTTTATCCACGTTGTTGCCTGAATAAAATCAACTGCATAGTTGTTGTGCTCGTCAATGCCGGTTGCTACCGTGAGAATATTTGGATCAAAAATGATATTGTTTACAGGGAAGCCGATCTCTTTGAGTAAGGTATAACTTCGTTGACAGACGTCTATTTTGCGTTGAAAACTATCGGCTTGTCCTGTTTCATCAAAAGCCATTACCACCACTGCGGCACCGTACCGATTTACGAGATTGGCTTTGTGAATAAAGGCCGGCTCGCCATCTTTAAGGGAAATAGAATTCACAATTCCTTTTCCTTGCAAGCATTTTAAACCGGCTTCAATTACCTCCCATTTGCTTGAATCAACCATGATGGGTACCCTCGAAATATCGGGTTCTGAAGCAATTAAATTGAGGAAGACAACCATGGCCTCTTTGCCATCGAGCATTCCCTCATCCATATTGACATCAATGACCTGTGCACCATTTTCAACCTGTTGTCTTGCCACATCTAAGGCCTTTGAATAATCGCCGGCAAGCACTAGTTTGGCAAATTGTCGACTTCCAGTTACATTTGTTCGCTCACCGATATTTACAAAATTTGTATTGTTGGTGAGGGTGAAGGGTTCAAGACCACTGAGTTTGAATAATGCAGGAAATTGGAGGGTGTTCAAGGGGGGGTGTATTTTATTTTAAGGGCAAATTTCGAGAAGTTTTATGATGAATGGGGCGGTTCTTAATTTAAAGTCAGGTTTTGTATAAAAGGAATATCCTGTGGGGGGAATTGGGACAATTTTCGAGTGGTCTCCCGGCTCAATATTCTGGCTATTTTGTTTAATATAGGGTAGGCCATTTCTGTGGGTTATGCTCGTGCATCATTTGGTATAAACTGCTATAAACAGAATCCACTGAAGGCTTACTAAAATAGTCCCCATCACTGCCGTAAGCGGGTCTATGTTCTTTTGCAGTAATGGTGATGGGCTTGCTATCAAGGTATTGATAACCCCCTTGAACTTCCAATACTTTTTGCATCATATACGAGGAAGCCCCACCCGGAACGTCTTCATCCAGAAAGGCAATCTTATTGGTAGATTTCAAACTCTCAACGATACTGTGCTTGATATCAAAGGGCAATAATGTTTGCACATCAATTATTTCTACGCGTATGCCTTTTTCTGCTAGTAAATCACAGGCCTCTTGCGCAATTCTACAGCAAGAACCATAGGTAACCAAGGTAATATCTTCTCCAAAGCGAAGTATATCGGGCTTGCCTAACAAAACGGTAAATTCCCCGATATTGGTGGGCAATTTTTCTTTGATGCGGTACCCATTTAAACATTCGATGACCAATGCGGGCTCATCTGAACGCAAAAGGGTATTGTACATTCCAGCGGCTTGTGTCATGTTTCGGGGAACACAAACACACATTCCACGGACCGCATTGATTATCATTCCCATTGGACTTCCGCTGTGCCAAATTCCCTCTAATCGGTGGCCACGGGTACGAATGATGATCGGCGTTTTTTGGCCACCTTTTGTCCGATACTGCATGGTTGCAATATCATCGCTCATGGGTTCTAAAGCGTATAGCAAGTAGTCTAGGTATTGAATTTCGGCGATCGGACGCAAGCCCCGCATGGCGCTTCCAATGCCCTCTCCGATGATACTCCATTCACGAATTCCTTTATCTGCTACACGCAATTCGCCATATTTTTCTTGGAGACCGGAAAATCCCTGGTTTACATCTCCAATCTTTCCCATGTCTTCTCCGAATGCAAAGATTCGGGGATCTCTGCCCAAATTGGCATCGAAACAAGCACGGACTATTTGATACCCATCTACTTCCTCATCTGAATATATTGCTGGCACTTCAAGGATGGTATTGACGTTGTGCTTACTCTCACTGTAAAGGTGGCTGCTGTAACGATTTGCATTTTCTGCTGTATATTGGGTATGGTATTCAAGCAAAGGAAGGCGATCGATTTCAGTTGCAGACGTTGTGATTCTGAGTGCTTTGTTGATCGCGTTGCCAATGTCGCGGCGCATGGGTTCTTTGGTATTGGCGAGTTCTTCAGATATATTTTTAAGGCCTGCTGACAATCCTTTTTCAACGAGGGTATTGAGCAAGGCAATCGCTGCTTTTGTTTCAGATTGCAAGGGTTCTAAATAGTCTGCCCAAGCTTTTTTTTGGTATGATTGAACCGACTGTAAGGCTTTTTTTTCGATCGCTATTAGTTCGTCTTCATTTGCAAATTCTTGCACTTGTAACCAATTGCGCATTTGGTCTATACAATCAAAATCTATTTCCCATTGAAGCCTTTCTTTACTTTTATATCGCTCATGACTCCCACTTGTGCTGTGACCTTGGGGTTGAGTTACCTCAGTTACATGGACCAAAACGGGGGTAGATTTCTCCCGGCAAATATTAGCGGCTTGTTTGTATACCTGGCAAAGTTCTGGATAGTTCCAACCCCTGGCACTTAGAATTTCCATGCCTAAATCCTTCGAATCGCTCTGAAATCCTTGCATTATTGAAGAGATATTTTCTTTGGCAGTTTGGTATTTTGCAGGAACAGATATTCCATACCCATCATCCCAGACACTCATGAGCATCGGCACTTGCATCACACAAGCGGCATTCATCACTTCCCAGAAAATACCCTCTGAGGTAGACGCATTTCCAATTGTACCAAAGGCTATTTCCTTTCCTTTCTTCGAAAATTCTGTAAAGGCATGTAATTCTGGGTTTTCGCGGTATAATTTTGAAGCAAGTGCCAGTCCCAATAGGCGTGGCATTTGACTGGCAGTTGGAGAAATATCGGCGCTGCAATTATACCGATCACTCTGTGAAAGCCAGTTTCCGCTATCATCCAAAAAACGTGAAGCAAAATGCCCATTCATACTGCGTCCAGCACTTGCGGGCTCAATTGTGGCATCCGGGATCGCATAGAGTTGCGCAAAAAATCCGTGGACACTGCTCATTCCTTTGGCAAACATAAAAGTTTGGTCACGGTAGTAACCACTGCGCCAATCACCTTTCTGAAACACCTTGGCCATGGCGAGCTGTGCTACTTCTTTACCATCGCCAAAAATTCCAAATTTTGCTTTTCCAGTGAGGACTTCTTTTCTGCCAATCAAACTTGCTTGACGGCTTTCGTACCCGATGCGGTAATCCTCGAGTACTTCCCTTATAAATTCTTCTTTACTGATGTTTAAGGGTTTTTTGCCTGACTCTTCCATGAATTTACAAAGATAGTCAAATTTGATTTGGAGCAGATTTAGAATGCCTACCAGCTTGTGTGGCAGATCTGTTAACTTTGTCTTTTCATGTCAACGTTTGAACTCATTGCTCCTTTTGAACCCACCGGTGACCAGCCCAATGCAATTAAGCAGCTGGTTGATGGATTAAATTTGGGTCTGAGGGCGCAAACTTTATTGGGTGTTACAGGTTCTGGAAAGACGTTTACCATGGCGAATGTAATTGCCCAAACCCAGAGACCCACATTGGTATTGAGTCATAACAAAACGCTGGTATCCCAGCTATATGGAGAATTTAAGCAATTTTTTCCGGGTAGTGCGATAGAGTATTTTGTCAGTTATTATGATTATTACCAACCAGAAGCCTATTTACCCTCTTCAAATACATATATCGAGAAAGATCTCAATATTAATGATGAAATTGAAAAATTGCGCTTGAAAACCATTTCTAGTTTGCTGAGTGGTCGGCGCGATGTAATTGTCATTGCCAGTGTGAGTTGTATTTACGGTGCTGGCAATCCTGCGGATTTTGAGGGTTGTATAATTCGTATTGCCAAAGGGGATATTATTTCACGCAACACACTGTTGTTTAAATTGGTAGATTGTTTGTATAGTCGAACGACTGAAGATTTTAATCGCGGTACATTTCGTGTTAAAGGCGATACCGTTGATGTGCATTTGGCCTATAACGATTTTGCTTATCGGGTTTCGTTCTTTGGAGATGAGATTGAAAGCATCATTAGTTTTGATCCAAAAACAGGAAAAAAGATAGATTCTCACGATGATGTGGCTATTTACCCTGCCAATTTATATGTCAGTCCACGGGATCGATTGAAAGATATCATTTACCAAATCCAAGACGACTTGGTGATGCAATTACAATATTTTCGGGATATTGGTCGTTTCTTGGAAGCCAAACGGCTTGAGGAACGGGTTAATTTCGACTTGGAAATGATTCGAGAGTTGGGTTATTGTAGTGGGATAGAAAATTATTCACGGTATTTTGATGCCAGAAATCCCGGCGATCGACCGTTTTGTTTGCTTGATTATTTTCCCAAAGATTTTTTGGTAATTGTCGATGAAAGTCATGTATCCATTCCGCAAATTCGTGCAATGTATGGGGGCGATCGCAGCCGAAAGGCAAATTTGGTCGACTATGGGTTTAGATTGCCTGCGGCAATGGATAACCGTCCACTTCAGTTCGATGAATTTTTTCAGGTGGTCAATCAGGTAGTGTATTTAAGCGCCACTCCTGCCGAATTTGAGATTGCTGAGAGCGAGGGAGTGGTTGTTGAGCAATTGGTAAGACCCACCGGTTTACTCGATCCCCAGATTGAGATTCGTCCATTGGGAAACCAAGTGGATGATTTGATTGGAGAAATCCACAATCGCATTAAGATGGGAGATAGAACGCTGGTAACCACAATTACAAAGCGGATGGCAGAAGAGTTAACAAAATATCTGTTGCGGATAGGCATTAAGGTTAATTATATTCACAGCGATGTCAAAACCTTAGACAGGGTGGATATTTTGCGAAATTTGCGTTTGGGGCTTATCGACGTGTTAATTGGTGTAAATCTGCTTCGGGAAGGCCTAGATTTACCAGAAGTTAGCCTGGTTGCCATTATGGATGCCGACAAGGAAGGGTTTTTGAGAAGCCAGACCTCGTTGGTTCAGACAATTGGAAGGGCGGCAAGAAATGAAAGGGGTCTGGTAATTATGTATGCAAACCGAGTCACTGAAAGTATGAGAAAGACCATCGAGGAGACAAACCGACGCCGGGAAAAACAGGTGATGTATAATGCCGAGCATGGGATTATACCAAAAACAGTGTTCAAAAGCAAGGAAGAAATTATCAACCAAACATTTTTAGCGGATGCCCGGCATGTTGATTTAATTTCTGCCGCTGTTGATTATGCATTACCCCAAGGGAATTTCAATTTGGCGGCAGATCCTATTATGGCGTATATGGACAAACCGTCCTTAGAAAAAATGATTTTACGTACCGAAAAAGAAATGCTACGTGCTGCGAAAGCAATGGATTTTATGGAAGCTGCCCGTATTCGTGACGAATTAGAAGCACTTCGATTAAGGGTGAAACAATTGGATTAAGCCACTGGAGTGTAACAATCGGCTTAATTTTTGGTGGCATCAGTGGCGAGAATTATGGAATCACGACCGAGGCGCTAGCCACAGCACTCATGCAGAAAAATCCGGCAAGTCCAATTTTTTTCTTTTCATTATAAGACACAATATTGGTAAATATATTGATTGGAGGGGTGGCAAATAAACCACCATTTTGGTTTTCGTTTGCAATTAAATTAAACCATGCAAATGCCAAACCATTCACAGAGTGGATTTCAATTCTTACGGTTTCTCTGCTTTTATAGGAACGTGAAAAATCGTTGACTTTAGTGTATCGAACGGGATATATAAAAAGCTGTCCATCCTCTTTGATTGAAACATTTCCCATGTCTGGAGAAATATTTAATTGGTTAATGGAATTCAAAAAGCTGTCGTTCCGAAAAGTTTTGATCCAATAAAAATCTCCTTTTCCTTTTCTATCATTTGCAATGAGTTCAACGTATTTTCCTGTGGTATTAATGGGTGGACCATTGCCTTCAACCTCAACCAGACGGATAGAATCTATTTTCGTAGTGGGGTTTAAACGCGATAAACCCAGTAATGTATCCTGATCGATAACAACCAAAAGCGCATAATCGTGTCCAATTGTAAAGGTATCTCCAGTTAAAGTGTTGGGTGTAAATTGGTATTTTCCGTTTTTTGCATGCGTAAAAACAAAGAGTTTTCCGGGCAGGGTTGTTTGGTCGACAATGGCAACCTTCGCATTGGTTATCGGGGGTTCTGTACGTGAAGAATCGAAATAGCCAATACTTCGAGTAATGTGGATGGTTTGAATTTGATTTATAGTATTGATAAAGGCATCTACCACTATTTTCGCAGATTGATTTTTAACTGTCACTTGGATTACATCTTCACAAGCAAATTGTGCAAATAGCGTAGCCAGAAAAAGTAGCAAACGAATGGTTTTGAATAATTTGTTTGGATTGAGGTGGAGGTTCATATTATTCAGGGCAATTAGAATGCGAAATTATAGGAAATGGCGGGGACAATGCTTCCGATGACGCTAAATCGAATGGCTGCATTTTGTCCTTTTTCTTGGTGATTGGTACTAAAATATATGCTAAAAGGATTTCTGCGATTGTAGACATTATAGCAGGAGAAAACCCAATCACTTTTGTATTTTTTGGTTTTTTTTCGCGTATACGTTGCGCTAATATCCAGACGATGGTAATTGGGATTTCTCACATTATTCCGGGCATTGCTTCCAGCATCTGGAATCACATAACCCTGAACACTGTATTGGCCACTATAGAAATTACTTGGCGTGCCGCTACTAAATACGAAGTTCGCTGCGAGATCCCATTTTTTGTTTAATTTGTATTGGGCTACGACATATAAATTATGCAAGCGATCAAATCGATTTGGGTACCAATTTCCATCATTTATCCCAATGACCTTTCTTTCAGAACGAGAAAGGGTATACGAAATCCAGCCAGTAAATTTCCCCGTTGTTTTGCGAATATAGGCTTCCAAACCATAAGCGCGACCGATTCCATTTAACAGGTCAGCCTCTAAATATTCATTTAAAAGCAGGGTGGCGCCGTCTATGTAGTCAACTTGGTTTTGCAGTGATTTATAATAGCCTTCAATACTGGTTTCGTATTCGCCATTTTGCCCGAAGTTCTTGAAATATCCAAGACCCAGCTGATCGGCTATTTCGGGCTTAATATTATTTGTTGTGGGCTGCCAAACATCAAAGGGAACAGAAGCTGTTGTATTTGAAATGAGGTGTAAATTTTGTACCATACGGTTATATCCCCCTTTGATGGAGCTGGTTTTATCAATTTGAAATTTGAATCCCAATCGTGGTTCAGGATTGAAATAATTGACAACAAGCTCTCCATTTTTGGTGGTGTATGCAGTATCGAGAACACCTTGTTTTCCTGGAATACGGGTATACACATATACTTGTCCCGGCCCCAAATATGCGAATTGGCTGAAGCGAATTCCAGCCCTTATAGAGAATCGACCGTTTGCATTCCAATCATTTGAAAGGTATGCCGCACTTTCCATGGCGTATCGGTCTGGCAAACCAAATTTCAGGTTTAGTGTTTCAGACTTCGCAATGGCTTTTCCTGGAATGAATCGATAGTGGGTCGTTTGAAACCCAAAAGAGAAATTGTTTTTTGGACTGAGGTAATAATTAAAATCGGCCTTGGCGCTGTTGTTAATGATATAGCTCTGCCAATTGAACGTGGCACCACGGTTCATGAATTCTAAATTGTAGCGGTACCGTGAATAGTAGTAGGTAAAATTGGCAAACAAACGTTTGTTAAAAACATGGTTCCAACGACCCGTAACGGTTGAATTCCCCCACTTTACTCCAAACAATCCTTGGGCAGTAAACACATCATCCCCGATATAGGTTGATATAAAAAGGTTATCGCGTTTATAGCTGTAATTTGCCTTGGCCGTTAGGTCGTAAAAGTAAAATTGACTACCCGTTAAATTTGCAGGTAGGAAGGGTTTGGCCAAATAGTCGATATAAGATCTTCGTCCGGAAATGATGAAACTAGACCGAGCAGGTGTTTTTCTCGGTGTTCGAATTAAATTTTTTTCAGGAATAACGATGGGACCTTCTACTGTAAGTCGTGAAAATATTGTTCCAACACCACCATTTGCTTGGAATACCCGTTTGTTTCCATCACGGTTTTTTACATCCAAAGTGCTACTCAATCGTCCTCCGTAATTTGCTGGAATACCCCCTTTTATTAGTTCGACATCTTTTACTGCATCAGGATTAAAAATCGAAAAGAAACCAAACAGGTGGGCAGAGTTAAATACTGGAGCCTCATCCATCAACACCAAATTTTGATCAATACTCCCCCCACGCACATTGAACCCTGACGACCCTTCACCGACGGTGCTTACACCTGGAAGTAATTGAATACTTCTAATAACATCAGATTCTCCAAGAAAGGAGGGAATTTTCTTTATGGTTTGACCAGAAATAGTTTGGGTTGACATATCGAGGGACTTCACATTGTTGTTTTGTTTTGCCCGGATATCCACCAAATCCAAGGATTCAGTCTCTGGACTAAGGTAAAAATTGCGATTCAGGTGCTTGTCGAGTATGATGGATTCTTTTATACTCAAATACCCTGGCTTGAGCACAGAAATCTGTTGGATGCTCTTGCTTAGCGTTACACTATAAAATCCATATCCATTGGTAGTTGAGCGCAGTTCTTTGCCCTCTGAGTCTGTTGCAATAATCTGTACTTTGCTGAGGGTTTCTCTGTTAATACTGTCTTGAATGTAACCGCTTAGGGTAAAATTTTGGGCTGTAGTATAGCCCATGGAACCCACGGTGAAAACCAGAATGTACAAGCGGTGCATAGGGATGTAAAAATCTATTTAATATAACAATCAAAGATGAAAATTGGACCAAAAATATTGGGTCATGCAAAGATAGTGGGGGGGGTTCTTTTTATTGAGTAGGGGGTTTGACATTTAAATGTCAAAAAAGTTAAATGCATTGTCAAATTTTACGTGCTGTGGGAGACGATGGATTCAGCCCTAACTATTCGTAAGCATGTTTATGCTGGTGGGTACTTTCAGAATTTGCAGCGTTTTAAGGGGAGATTTCAAAACATCTTATATTGTTATGGCCGATCTTTCATTGGAACAAAAACACGGTATGTTTGGCCAGTATAAATCTGGCGAGGTCGGGCAATGGGTTGTTTTTCTCTACGCATTTCCTGCCATTGGCTAATCCATCCAGGAAGGCGTCCCATAGAAAATAAGACCGTGAAAAAATCTGGTGGAAATCCCATTGCACGGTAAATAATACCCGAATAAAAATCGACGTTTGGAAATAATTTGCGTTCAATAAAGTAGGGGTCACTCAGGGCGGTCTCTTCCAATTTTTTGGCAATGTCAAGAATGGGGTCAGATTTACCCAATTTATTCAATACTTCATTACATGCTTTTTTGATGATCTTGGCTCGGGGGTCAAAATTTTTGTATACCCTGTGCCCAAATCCCATCAATCGGAAAGTATCGTTTTTGTCTTTTGCTTTGTCAATCCACTTTTGGACATTTCCCCCATCCACTTCGATTTGTTCAAGCATATCCAATACTTCTTGGTTGGCTCCCCCATGAAGTGGACCCCACAGCCCCGAAATACCAGCTGAAATACTGCTATACAAATTAGACTGTGAACTACCCACCATTCGAACAGTGCTGGCACTACAATTTTGTTCGTGATCGGCATGTAGAATCAATAATTTATTCATTGCATTTATCAAAATGGGATCTACTTCAAAATCGGGCTTGGTCACTTGTCCAAATGTCATATTGAGATAATTTTCAACATAGCCTAGGCTATTTCTGGGATAAACCATCGGGTGCCCATTGCGCTTTTTAAAGATCATAGCACAAATAGTGGGCATCTTGGCCATCAACCGAATGGTTGTACGGTTTATAGCTTCTTCTGTGCGGTGGGGATTGAGTGCTTTGGGATAGTATAACCCCAGTGCCGCAATCATACTTGAAAGCTGCCCCATTGCATGACTTCCGGTGGGGAAGGCCCTAAACATAGCTTCCAATCCTTCGTTTGCCAATGTGTGTTCACTAATAGCGTGTTCGAAATTTTGGAATTCAGTGGCATTGGGAAGATTTCCGTTTAACAAAAGATAGGACACTTCCAAAAAACTGGCGTGTTCAGCCAAATCTTCAATGGCATAACCTCTGTGTTGAAGAATTCCCTTTTCACCATCCAAAAATGTAATGGCACTGGTGGTAGCGCCTGTATTTTTATAGCCAATATCAAGTGTGATAAGACCTGTTAATTCTCTGAGCTTACTTATATCTATGGCTTTTTCTCCTTCAGTACCTGTAATTAGTGGGAATTCAAATTCTTTTCCCTCAACGATAATTTTTACTATTTCAGACATGTATTGGGGGTTGTTATAAATAATTTCGCCGATGCGAATATAGTCAATCTAGAAAAAATCTGCAAGGTAGGTGGATAAATCCCGCTATAAAAAAATGCAGAAAATCAACCCAAAATTTCATCGAACCCTTTGGCGGTTAACTGAAAGTGTGTTCTCTTGATTGCGTCTGTATCAAACATCCCAATGGATTGGTTGTTTTTACCCATGGCTTTAATAAATCGATAATGATGCAGTTGGCGAATAATATCGATCGCCACGTTAACTGGCAATGCAGTATCTTCAATAACAGCAAGTGGGGTTTCCGCGTGAATTAGGCAAAAAAGCACCTTGCGTTCGTCTTTGCCAATTTCAAGCATCACTCAAATTTTTCGGGCCGCATTTGCGGGAAAAACAATACTTCTTGAATACTCTGTTGATTGGTAAGAAGCATCGTAAGCCGATCGATTCCGATACCCAAACCGCTGGAAGGAGGCATGGCGTACTCCAATGCCCTTATAAAATCGTGGTCCATAGCCATGGCTTCTTCATCTCCCCGTGCAGCCAATTTTAATTGATCATCGAAGCGCTTGCGCTGGTCGATGGGGTCATTTAATTCGGTATAAGCATTGGCAATCTCTTTTCCATTGACAAACAACTCAAAACGTTCTACCAAGCCCGGTTTAGAGCGGTGCTTTTTTGTGAGCGGGCTCATTTCAATGGGATAATCTATAATAAAGGTTGGTTGAATAAGGTTTTTTTCGACACAAACCCCAAAAATCGCATCAATCAATTTCGCCACGCCCATATTTGCCGTCACTTCACAACCCAATATTTTTGCGGCAGTCCCCAATTCGTCTTCCGATTTTCCTTCGATATCAATATTGCCATATTGCATAATGGCATCGGCCATGGTGAGGCGGGTATAGGGTTTCGCAAAGGAGATTTGATTTTCACCGACAGTTACGGTGGAAGCGTCTGCGACATCGTGGGCACATTGGGATAACATATCCTCCACAAAATCCATCATCCAGAAATAATCTTTATAGGCAACATAGATTTCCAATCCGGTAAATTCGGGATTGTGCGTGCGGTCTATACCTTCATTGCGAAAGTTTTTGGCAAACTCGTATACCCCGTCAAAGCCACCCACTATTAAGCGCTTAAGGTATAATTCGTTGGCGATTCTTAAGTATAACGGAATATCCAATGCGTTGTGGTGGGTCAAAAAAGGACGTGCAGCAGCGCCCCCATGGACTGTTTGTAAAATAGGGGTTTCTACTTCTAGGTATCCTTTGGCATTAAAGGTATTTCGCAAACTTTGTATCACTTTGCCGCGCTTGATGAATGTGTCTTTAATGTGCGGGTTTACCAGTAAGTCCACATAGCGCATTCGATAGCGAGATTCCGGATCGGTAAAGGCATCGAATACATTTCCTTCTGAGTCTTGTTTGGGCAAGGGCAGGGGATTAAGACACTTTGAAAGAAGCATTAGCCCAGTCACGTGGACCGAAATCTCCCCAGTTTGGGTAATGAAAACATGCCCTTTAACACCAATTATATCACCAATATCCAGCAGTTTTTTGAAAACAGTATTGTAAAGTTCTTTATTTTCCTCTGGACAAATTTCATCCCGGTTTACATAAATTTGAATGCGGCCACTGGCGTCTTGTAAATTGGCAAATGCGGCTTTTCCCATGATGCGTCGGGTCATTAAACGGCCAGCCAGAACGACATCTTTCCAGCGCTTGTCTTCAGAAGTATTGGTGTAATCTGAGCGAATGTCGGCGGCCATGCAGTTGACCGGATACAGTGCTGCAGGATAGGGATCGATACCCATTGCTTTAATCTCTTCGAGCGATTGTCGGCGTAAAATTTGTTGTTCGTTGAGAGAATTTTCCATTCGATAGTACCTGCGAAATTAGCCAAAAATGCTGATATTATTGGGTAGAGTCGCTGGGAGGCGAGTCGCCGATTAATTTTTCAGAAGAAAGAGGGGTTTCAAAAAAAGTATTTTGCCCGACAATCATGATGGCGACCCCGACGGTAATACAAGCATCTGCAAAATTCCAAATCGGTGAGAAAAATACGAAAAACTCGCCTCCCCATAGGGGCAACCATTCAGGCAAATGGCCTTCCCACAAAGGCGCGTAAAACATATCAACGACTTGCCCTTCGAACCACGATCCACTATACTGATTGGAATTGCTGTAGAGCACACCATAAAAAACAGAGTCAATTATATTGCCAATCGCCCCCGCTAGAACAAAGGAAACGGCAATTAGAAGACCCCAATGTGCCTGTTTTTTGATGAGGGTGAACAAGTAATAAAGGCCAAAACCCGACACGAGCAAACGGAAAATTGTAAGAACCAATTTGCCAAAAACACCTCCACCAAACAGTTTCATTCCAAAGGCCATGCCTTCATTTTCGATAAAATACAATGCAAACCATTTTCCGAAAATGGGCTGCATTTGGCCCAGCTCAAAATGTAATTTAACATAGGTTTTTATCCATTGATCTGCAATCAGCAGCATAAAAATAAGGCAAACAGGAATCAGCAATTTCCTGTTTTTACTAAAAGATACAGTATTAGTAGACAAGGGAGTATTATCGTTTCAATTTTGCTTCAATGGTTTCTGTGGTATGCGGAACTGCACGAAGCCTTTCTTTGGGAATGAGCTTACCACTTGTTTTACAAACACCGTAGGTTTTATTCTCGATTCGCACCAATGCAGCTTCTAAGTTTTTTATAAATTTAAGTTGGTGTGCTGCCAGGTGATTCAAGTTTTCTTTTTCAAACGTGTCTGCCCCGTCATCGAGGGTTAGATAATTATTGTTTGTTCCGTCAGAACCATTTTCACTGCCGTCCTTTAGATTGGTCTGTATTGTTTTAAATTCTTTTTTAGAAATGTCTAATTTCGTTAGAATGAGTTGTTTAAATTCATTTAACTCATCGTCGTTGTAGCGGGATTTTTCTTTTTCCATGATTTAGACTTTAATTAACGACACTTGAACGCTATTTTCATATACATCGATCAAATGCGAAAGGGATTTTTCGGTTTTTTGCATTGACAAAGCCAATACTTCATCACAAATATAAGATTTAAAATGGTTTACGCTTTTTGTGAGCAATTCATTTCCATTATAATAAATATGGATTCTATCTGTGAGTGCAAATCCTGATTCTTTGCGAAGATTTTGAATGCGGTTTACAAATTCTCGTGCCATTCCTTCAAGGTGCAAGTCTTCTGTAATGGTTATGTCTAAGGCCACTGTAGTTCCATTTTCATGGGCCAACAACCATCCTGGCATGTCTTGGGTTGATATATCCACATCTTCAATCAACAGTTCCGTTTCTTGACCCTGTAAAGCAAATGAAATTTTCCCATCATTTTCGATGCTGCGAATTTGTTCTTGGCTAAAGCTTTGAATGCAGGACGCCATGGCCTTCATATCTTGTCCTAACTTTTTACCCAATGTTTTGAAATTTGGTTTGATACGCTTAATCAAACTGGGATGATTGGCGGATACAAATTCTATTTCTTTTACATTCACTTCACCACAAATTAAGGATTGCATGCGGGTAATCATCTCCTTTACTTCTGAATTGTCTGCAGGAAGGAGTATCTTTTGAAGGGGTTGTCGGACCTTAATTTTTTCTTTTTTCCGAAGGCTTAAAACCAGGCTACAAACTGTTTGAGCGACAGACATACTTGTTTCTAAGTCTTTATTAATTTCCGCCGAATGGAATTTTGGCCAATCAGTGAGATGGACACTTTTGGGTGAATTACCATTGGCAATGATTGTTTTGTTTAGTGCCCTAAAAAGCCAATCGGCAAAAAAAGGGATCATTGGGGCACAGAGTTGGGTTAGGGTATTTAGGCAGCGATACAGGGTTTCGTATGCGGCTTGTTTGTCGGCATTCATTTCACCTTTCCAAAACCTGCGGCGTGATAAACGCACATACCAGTTGCTCAACTGAACGCCCACAAAATCTTCAATCGCGCGGCCCGCCCGTGTTGGATCGAAATCGTTCAATGCGGTTTCAACTTCCTGTTGTAAGGAATTCAATTTGCTTAAAATCCAATGATCCAATTCCTTGAGGTGAGAAATTTCGACAGGATTGTGTTTGTCAAATACATAATTATCGAGATTGGCATAGATGGCAAAAAAACTATACGTGTTGTACAAGGTTCCAAGAAACTTTCGCTGAGATTCTACAACTCCCTCCATATCAAATTTTAGATTGTCCCAGGGTTGCGCATTTGTTACCATATACCATCGAACCGCATCGGCCCCGTATTTGGAAACGGTTTCGAAAGGGTCTATCGCATTGCCTAAGCGTTTGCTCATTTTATTCCCATTTTTATCGAGAATCAGTCCGTTGGCAATTACATTTTTAAAGGCAACAGAATCGAAAAGAAGTGTGCTCAAAGCGTGCATTGTAAAAAACCAACCCCGGGTTTGGTCTACCCCTTCGGCGATAAAATCTGCAGGAAAATTGGTTTCAAAAACACCTTCATTTTCAAAAGGATAATGCCATTGCGCATACGGCACCGCACCAGAATCAAACCACACGTCGATGAGGTCGAGTTCTCGTTTCATGGGTTTACCATTGGGGCTCACCAAGGTAATTTGGTCTACAAAGGGTCTGTGAAGGTCGAGGTTTTCCTTATAAGAAGACTGTTTGAGACCGAGGATTGCATTGGCCTTTTCTATTTCTTGATACAACTCCGGGATGCTACCGATACAGATTTCTTCGCTGCCATCTTCCGTTCGCCATATGGGCAAAGGGGTTCCCCAAAATCGTGAGCGTGAAAGGTTCCAATCAACCAAGTTTTCGAGCCAATTTCCAAAACGGCCTTCACCGGTGGAAGCAGGTTTCCAGTTAATGGTTTTATTGAGTTCTATTAAGCGATCTTTTACGGCAGTAGTTCGAATAAACCAGCTTTCTAAAGGATAATAAAGGATGGGCTTATCGGTTCTCCAACAGTGTGGATACGTGTGCTCATATTTTTCAACCTTAAAGGCTTTGTTTTCATGTTTGAGTTTGATGGCGATGCGTTCATCAACCCCGAGATATTTTTCACGCCCTTGTTTTTTTGTTTCTTCCGTTTTTTCTTCTTCGGATAGGTAGGCCTCTTTGACGTATTCACCTGCAAAATCAGTCACACAATCCAGAAATTTTCCTTCTTTGTCCACCAGGGTAAGCGTTCCAATGCCATTTTCACGAGCAATTTTGTAGTCATCCGCACCGAAACTTGGAGCGATGTGAACGATACCTGTTCCGTCTTCAGTGGAAACAAAATCGCCGATAATGACCCGGAAGGCATCGCCTTCTTCGGGTTGGGCATAGGGAAGAAGTTGCTCATAGCGGGTACCTGCCAGTTCGCTTCCTTTTCGAGTACCCAATTTTTTCCAAGGGAGAATTTTTTGTTGTACGGTGTAGTCGTCGATATTGGCTTCAGCGCCCTCAGTGTTGAAGTAATTTTTTACCAAGGCCGAAGCAAGTGTCACTTTGATGCGCTTGCCTGTATAGGGATTGTATGTATCAATTTGGTCGTAATCAATATTTTTGCCAACTGCCAAAGCAGTATTGCTCGGCAGTGTCCAAGGGGTGGTGGTCCATGCCAAGAAGTATTCATTCTGTGTACCTAGAACCTTGAATTGTGCCACGACGCTGGTATCTTTTACATTTTGGTAGGTGCCAGGTTGGTTCAATTCATGGCTAGAGAGACCCGTACCCGCTGCAGGAGAGTATGGTTGAATGGTAAAGTCTTTGTATAGATATCTTTTTTCGTGAAGCTTCTTTAGCAAGTACCACAAACTTTCGATATAGTTGTTTTCGTAGGTTACATATGGCTCATCTAGATCTACCCAATATCCAATTTTTTTGGTCAGTTCATCCCATTTGTCTTTGAATATCAACACATCTTTTCGGCATTCGCGGTTAAAATCTTCCAAAGAAATTTTGGTGCCGATATCTTCTTTTTTAATACCAAGTCTTTTTTCTACTTGAAGTTCAATTGGCAATCCATGGGTGTCCCATCCCGCTTTTCGTCCGACACGAAATCCTTGTTGGGTTTTGTATCTGCAAAAAATATCTTTAATCGCTCTGGACATTACATGGTGAATGCCTGGCATTCCGTTGGCACTTGGCGGCCCTTCGAAAAAGGTGAAACTGGAGGCATTGCTGCGTTGATCGATGCTTTGCTGAAACACAGATTCCCGTTCCCAAAAAGCCAATATTTCGGCTTCGATTTGCGGCCAATTTAATTGTTTGAGTGTAGGATACATTCGCGGTTGTACTGAAAAAGTACAAATTTACTGAATTCCTAGGGAAACAGAGATGGGATAATCAATTGGCATAAAAGAACCGCCGTCTTTAGTCTTTTATTACGATTGTTTCGGAGATTTTAGTATCCAAGTAAAATTCTTTCGTTGCAATAGTTCGCATGAATGATTCCATCTTTCCTTGCGCATCAGTGATGTCGAAATAATAAAAAATCGTATCTAGTCTGTCAGAGTAAAGTTGACTATTTGGATGGTGGAAGGTCCTCTTTTCGCCAGAAGCCAACGTATAATCATAGCTCTGTGAATCTATCACAGGAATGGTGGAATTGTATTGGTCCTTTGAAGTCACAATCAATGTTTTGGCATGTATCGTGTCGGTTTTGTCGTTTTGGATGGTTTGCGAGACATCATAATTAACGGTGATAACGTGAAAATGTTCGCAAGAATTAGTGAAGAGGATTACTATAATTGCCGAAATTGTGAATAGAATTTTTCCTGTTTTCATGGGGGTTAAATTTTAATTCTAATGGATAAACCAAGAGTATAAATTTGGTATGAAGAGATGGAGGTAACTCTTTGCATCGATAATTCGTCTCGTTTGTAACTTGTTATGGTTGGTGTAATGGTTTCCTTGACTAATACAGTTTCGGTTTTGTAAAAATCGTTATAGCAAGGAATTCTAGTGTAGCTTGCAAAAGCAGTTAATTCAATATTTTTATACACGGGATAAATAAATTTAACGTGTCCATTGATGGGCATAAATGAGTGCTTCGCATTGGGAATAAACGAGTAGGCTTCTTCGAGCATCGTATCTCGACCGTATTTTATATTTTGAAATGTATCGAAACTATCTGCATAGTTGTTTCCATTGATTCGTTTTGTCATACCCCATCCAAGGCCGACTCCAATTTCGAGACTGCCTTTTTTTTGGGGTATTAGATATCCAATTTCATTGAGGAGGTAGTTGCTTGATAAGTCCGCATCTAATTTGGCGTGGTAGCTATAACCCCATTGATATTTTGCGTTGGGCTGAATTTGAAAACTATAAGAACTCCAAATCCCTGACGCCATTTTTGAGGGTAAGTTAACTCGGGATTCTTGGGATCGCCTCATCTTTGTTGATCGGTACTGATTAAGTCCATATCCACGGCTAATTGAAAAAATAAACTGGTATTTTTTTTCATAATTTTCCGATAAAAAAGGAGTTGGATTTGGATTGATAGGAATGGGTATGTCGTTGATCAATATGGCTTGGTTGGCGCAATCGATGGTTGAGACGTCGGATAATTTTGAAATAGAAAATGACTGTGGCACAGTATATCGAGCGTGGCGTTTTTCAATCATGCTGGCTGCTCCTGCATAAGCCGAATTACATCCGCAGAAGAGCAATGCAAAAACCATGACGGAACACAACAAAATGCGGTTCATTAAGTGTAAAATTATATAGGAAATAGGGGTTAAAAAAATATGTTGTTTGAAATAGGGACTTGAAACCACCAGAATTAACGCTCAGGTTTTCAGTTAAATGTTCGTTATGAAATAAAAAGGGGAGGGGCGGCAATGGCCGTCCCTCCCCTTTTTATTTGAAGTTGAATCCCTAAATATTTTAGAAATCCAATGGAGTAAAAATGTTTGTTTTTGGCGAATTAATCAACCATCAACTTGCTGCTTCCAACGCCGTCGTTGAACTGCATTCTCACTACATAAATACCTGTAGGAACATTCAATTCAAATACATTGTGGTTGCTAGAAATTGCAAATTCACGAATTATTTTACCAGTAACATCTACCAAGCTAGCACCCAGCAATACGCGGTTATCCCAGTTGTTGTGGATGATTAATTGGTTCTTAGCAGGGTTTGGAGCCAAGGTTACATTTGTAGCCAAGTTTGAGTTTTCAATACCAACCGAAGTAAGCAAGCCTAAGCTTATAGCAATTCGAGGCGCCATATAGCCTATAACGGTATCAATATACCTCATGGCTTTTGCTTTGCTCCACATGGGGTTTGATGCCTTAATTCCTGCCAAAATCACAGGAGGATTGTATGGAGGGTTTGGCAACAATTTTATTTTTGCAGTATCGTACCATTCGTAGGGGCCAGAAGCGTTGGCAAGACCCGCAATTGGATACAATCCGTCAATACCCTTGTTCAATTTATTGATTGAGCGGGTATAGTCATCCATTACTTTCCCTTTGTAGGGAGCAGTATTGCCTAAACGTTGGCAACGAGCCATGGCATCGTATCCACCACTTACTTCAACCACTTGCAAAGTAGTACCAGGTACGTTTACCATTCCAGTGGTATAAGGAGCAAAAGGATCCATTATTGAGTGGCTCCAAATGATTGGAATTTCACCTTTCTCTATCCAGGAAGAGTCACCAATAGCGCCACCAACACAAAAAGCAACTTTAGAATTTGAAGTATATCCAGCGTGATTAGATTTACAGAACATACCTATGGCTGGGTTGTCTACGCCAAGGCCTGAGAGGTTACCCCACATGGTATCATTTACCATATATTTACCTGTAGAAGCGTCCCGAAATTTGGTGCTTTTAATTTCGCTTTGACGGTCAAGAGAAGCATAAGCACTTGCGATATAACCACCAGTGCCATTTCCACCCACAGCAATTTTGGTGGTGTCAATATTATAGGGATTACCAGCTTCTTTTACACTTCTTTTCCAGTAACGAACGCAGGTTGCTAAATCTTGAACTCCTTTATAAGCAGCATTAATGATACCTTGCTTGCGCAAATCAACGGTCGCAGCAGCAGGATTCCATCCCATTCGGTAGGTAAAAGACGCCACCACGTATCCACGTTGGGCCAATGCCATACACAAGGCCACTGTTGCACTGTCATCTTTATAACCAACGGGAGAGTTATTAGAATAGCGTGGCAAAAAAGAACCTGAGTGTGAGAAAAGAATTAAGGGCCTATTGCTAGCACCATCTTGGGGTTCGTAAATGTCCATTACCATCGGCATTACTTTGCTGGCCATGGTTGGAGTTCCTGTAATTACGGTGTAGTTGTCACCATAAGCAGTGTTTTTGGTAATTTTGATTTTGTCGGTAGTTAAAATTTTGTCCACATATTTAATTTGGGCAAAAGAATTAGATACCAGTAAAACAATTAATGAGGTTAGTAGGGTTTTTTTCATAATGTGTATATTATTTACTCGCAAACATAACGATTAGCTGTAAAGATTGCAACAAGAAACTTACATGTCAAAATAGAGGGTAAAATAAGCCATTCTACCAATTCTTGGACCACCATAAACTTGCATTGTCATATTGTTGGTAATATTGCTCGCACCCATTTTAATCATGGCTCCATATTTCGGTATAGTCTTGGATATCATTGCATCCAATAGCCAATAGGTAGGAACATTTCCTGTAAATTGAGGGCTACCTTCAAAGGTAAATCCTTGAATCCATTTAAAGTTTACGCCGAATCCGAGATAGTGCATCTTCCATTTTTTGATGCTGATATTTTGACCTGAAAGGGACAAATTATATTTATTTTTTGGTGTATTAAATGCTGGGATGATTGGATCGAGGCTGTCTTTTTTGTGCAATTGATTGTATGAATAATTTATTCCAGCGGTATAATTTTTGGCAAAGTAATAATTGGATCCGATACTTATACCGGTAGTTGTTACACTGGTTTCAGCGTTGGTGGCAATGCGATATACTTGTCCGCCACTGATATAATTAATGCTGTAGTCGATGGTTGGATCAATGCCAATTTTGTAACCAATAAAGTCTTGGTAATAACTAAAGTATGCGCTGGCATCGATATTTATCTTATTTTTAAACAAGAATGACTTATAACCCATTTCTATGCTTTTTACTTTTTCTGGACGAACTGGGGAAACGTTAAACCAATCTAACTTTTCCAATTGCGTAGTAAGGCCGCTCAATGCGTTGTATAAAGATTTTAAGGTAACCAAACTGTCGTAACCCGATATATTTCCGAGCAAAATTGCTCTTCCCACGTTATAGTACAAGTATTGATCTGCCAATGTAGGATTTCGAACCCCGGCTGACAAACTCATTCTATAATATGTAATTTTATCGGGTGTATATACCAATGAAGCTGCGGGGGAGAAAATGAAGGGAAAGTTCTGATTTTTATCTACCCGTGCTGTGGCGTTAAATTTGAGTTTGTTGTCTTTAGACCTACGTTCCAAACCTCCGTAAACACCAGCTTCTTGATTTTTTATTTTTCTGTTATTGGTATCAGAAAATATCGTTCCCATAGAGTTCGGTCTGTACAATCTGTTGGAGAATCCCAATGTGAGTGAAATGTTGTTTCGTAAATTAAAGCGATGTTCACCTTGAATGTGGTAAAGCCCACTCTTATCGTAAAACCCACTGCCACCCTGACCAAAACTTCTCAATGTGGTAATGGCATTTTTTAGACTATCAAATCTTTCTGTACCTGGGGCAAAACGCTTGTAAGTATTGGGTTGTATAGAATGTTGCAGACCTTGCCAGTCATTTTTCCGGTCGGCCAAATTGGCGCATTGTTCGTGCCATATAAACAAAGAGTCTTGATGTTGAGCAAGGATGGCATCCAATTCTTTAAACCAGTTGGGATTGTTTCCCCAATCACCCGTGGGGAAGCCTGAGATTTTTTTTATTTTTGGCACAAAGTATTTTCTCCAAAGCGAATAGTAATCTCCTCCCCATAAATCGTCTTGTTTGGCATATTTCTGCATCAGCAAAGCTGTAAAAACAGCATCGTAGGTTTTACCAGCATCTTCATTTGTAGAATAGGCTCTCAAAAAACCATTTTTATCTTTATATTCTAAACGATTCTGCAAAAATTTGATGTCGCGAAGGCTATACCGATTATCTCCTTGATAAACAGTTGTTCCCATCCCATAATTTATTTGGTATTCAAATTGCCTCGGACTGCCGTTTTTGGGACGATAGGCGGTCATTAATGAGGTTTTAAAATTATAGGTATTGTAATCCACAATATCTTTTTCGGCATACCCTTGTCGGTTGAAACGCATTAATCCTGGAAAGTCAGCCATTTGTGATTTTGCAGTTGCATCGTTTTCACCAGGGCGCAATATTTCGTCACCATACCGGTTCACTGCATCGTAACCCCCTGGGTTGAGTTTGTTGTTTATTTGATTTACCGGCCCGCCAGATTTCGAAGCATCCATATTGTCGGCTACCCAATCATAGGCTTTCATATAATATAAATTTGCCTTCATTGCCCATTTTTCTTGTCCAGGCTTCCCACCAAAAGCTTTTGAATAACGGATGGCGGTTTCTGTCAATCCCCGCTCGGCTATCTTTTGTTTTAATTGTAGTCCTTGGTATTTAAAAGGGTCTTTGGTGGTCATTGAAATTACACCATTAAAAGCACCTGGACCATAATAAGCACTAGAGGCACCCACTACAATTTCTTGATTCAGTACATCCAATTCACTGGCGCCCAAAAAATTTCCCAATGAGAAGTTTAGTCCAGGAGATTGGTTATCTACGCCATCAATTAATTGGAGAGTTCTTACAGGGCTTGTACTATTGAATCCCCGGGTATTGATAATTCTAAATCCCAAACTAGCACTCGTAACATCAACTCCTTTGAGGTGGCCTAATGCTTCATAGAAATCACTTGCAGGGGTTTCTTTGATACTTTGGGCTCCCATGCTTTCGACAGTCAGCGGTGATTCTTTGAGTTTTTCTTTGAGGCGATTTTGTAGAATACTAACTTCTTCAATACGATATACTTTCTTAGGGGATGAAGAATCCGCGCTAGAAATTTGCGCGGTTCCTGGTATGGAAAAAAATAGAATGAAAAGAGATACAATGACAGTTTGTTTCATAGGCAATATCGGATGTATACTTTCGCAATATAACAAACAATTTAAGAACGAGGATTGTATTTAGTCTTCTTCGCAGCAGTATTTAGATTTTTGAATCAAAAACCTGCGGGTTAATTTCCGTAAACTTGCAGTTGAAATTATGGTAGGCAAGGAAATTCTGCTTAGGGCTTGGGAAATTATGTGTACAGCCCGATCTATGGCAAATGTGTATGAGGAGAATCGACAAATAGCAAAATATGTCCACAGCACTTCTCAAGGCCATGAAGCCATCCAAATTGCCACGGCATTCCATTTAAAAAATATTGATTATGCGTTCCCTTATTACCGTGATGAATCTATGCTGTTGGCGATGGGTATGCAAGCGTATGAACTCATGTTGCAATTGTTAGCCAAAGCAGAAGATCCTTTTAGCGGGGGTAGAACTTATTATGCACACCCATCCTTGAATCGACCGAATACGACCAAAATGCCTCACCAAAGCAGTGCTACTGGTATGCAGGCTATACCCGCTACAGGAGCAGCCCATGGTTTGAAATATTTAGAAAGTCAAGGCTTGTTGCGTGGGGCTGAGAAGCCCATTGTTTTGTGTTCTTTGGGTGATGGATCTGTAACGGAGGGAGAGGTGGCAGAGGCTTTTCAAATGGCTGTTTTGCATAAGTTACCAATAATATTTTTGATACAAGACAATGATTGGGGTATTTCTGCCAGTGCCGATGAAATGCGGGCAATGGATGCTTTTGATTATGCCTTGGGTTTCAAGGGAATGCGCAGAATACGCATAAACGGGAGTGATTTTGTTCAGTGCTATGACGAAATGGCCAAGGCCATTGAATATGTTCGATTGGAACGATCTCCAATGTTGGTGCATGTAAAGGTTCCCTTGCTTGGACACCATACCAGTGGTGTTCGAAGTGAGTGGTATCGGGATGATTTAGAAAAACACAGACAAAAAGACCCTTTGCCCCGCGTTAAAGAATTGCTCATTAATTTAGCCGAAACAGAGGAATCACTCAACGAGATTCAAATGAGAGCCAGCGCATCGGTTAACGAACAATTTGCGCGTGCCAAACTTGCCGCTGACCCTTCACCTGATTCACTGATGTTGCATGTTTTTGCGCCAACCGACATTTCCGAGGAGTTGGGAATTCGTTCTCCTGAGGGTGCTGAAACCATAATGATGGTAGATGCGGCTTTGCATGCTGTGGATGAAATTTTAAAAAAACATCCCGAGTCTCTTTTATACGGACAGGATGTAGGCTATCGATTGGGCGGTGTGTTTCGTGAAGCTGCTACCCTAGCAGAAAAATATGGGAACAAAAGGGTATTTAACACACCCATACAAGAAGCGTATATTATTGGAAGTACTGTGGGTATGAGTGCTGTGGGTGCTCGACCCATTGTGGAAATTCAATTTGCCGATTACATTTGGCCAGGGATAAATCAGTTGGTTACAGAATTGAGTAAAAGTGCTTATTTGAGTATGGGTAAATATCCTGTTTCTTGTGTTATTAGGGTACCTACGGGAGCATATGGAGGGGGTGGTCCATACCACAGTGGGTCGGTCGAAAGTTCCATTTTGCCCATTAAAGGAATTAAAATTGCCTATCCAAGCAATGCTGCAGATTTGAAAGGCTTGATAAAATCTGCTTATTACGACCCCAATCCTGTGGTAATATTTGAGCACAAAGGCCTGTATTGGAGTAAAGTTATGGGCACTGAAGAAGCCAAGACACCTGAGCCAGATGAGGCGTATATTATCCCATTTGGCAAAGCCCGGATTGTTTTGGAAGCCAACGAAGAAGCGGTGAAAAATGGCAATTCGGTTGCGATTATAACATACGGAATGGGCGTACACTGGGCCTTGGGTGCTGCAAAAAAAATGTCAGGACAAGTTTCTATTTTGGATTTACGAACCCTTTCCCCTTACGATGAAAAATCTATTGTAGACATGGTTAAGACCCATGGAAAAGTATTGATATTGACAGAAGAAACCCTTCTTAACAGCTTTGCTGAGTCACTGGCGGGGCGGATTTCTCAGCAGTGTTTTGAGTATTTGGATGCCCCTATCTATACAATGGGAAGTATTGATTTGCCAGCAGTCCCGCTTAACATCAGTATGGAAGCTGAGATGTTGCCCAATGCAGACAAGGTATTCAATAAGCTTATAATGATCTTAAATGGGTAGTTATTGCAATTCTTCAATAGAATAATTGATGGTATTAAATTTAAATGAGTCTCCTTTTTTTCTGCCGATTAAGGCAATTCCCAATGGAGATTGCAAAGAAATTACATGCAAAGATTGCCCATTGAATTTCAGGTTTCCCATCGCTGCAGCAAGATAAATCATGGGGCTATTGGTGCCAGATTTAAGTTGAATAAGAGAGCCTTCTCCAACCGCTAGAGATTTGCTATCACCCATGGAAAGAATACATATTTTTGTTGTGTGGGAGTTCGCCAATTGAATCGTTAATCGTTCTATTTCTCGCTGATATTGGGTGCGGGTGGTCTCAAATTTGTCACCCACAGAACTTTTTGTTTCTTCAAACATACCCAGCTGAATTTCTTTAATAGATGCACTAAATTCACTTATCATACCATCAATGGATTCCAAGCAGAAAGTTTTAATATCTTTTTTAGGGGGCAACATCAGGGGTAATTTCTATTCAATAATAATCAAACATAAATGGATTGCAATTGTTTTCGTGTCATAAAACCTTCATAACTTTGTAATTCAATGAAAGAAGTAAAGGATTCGGAGCACAAGAACAGTGGGTTTATTCTCAATACAATAGAAGAAGCCATTACAGAAATTCAGGCGGGTAGGGTTGTCATTGTTGTAGATGATAGCAACCGTGAAAACGAAGGCGATTTCCTTACAGCAGCGAGAAATATGACTCCTGAGCTTGTAAATTTTATGGCCACAAAGGGAAGGGGTCTAATTTGTGTGCCATTGGTCGAAGAACGCTGTCAAACACTCGGAATAGCCATGATGGTAAACAAGAATACGGCGACCCACGAAACGGCGTTTACTGTATCTGTAGATTTACTTGGCTATGGTTGCACTACAGGAATCAGTGCCTCTGACCGATCAAAAACCATTCTAGCCTTAATCAATCCCAATACCCAACCCTTTGAATTGGGTAAACCCGGACATATTTTTCCCTTGGTTGCAAAAAGTGGGGGTGTATTGCGTCGGGCAGGACATACCGAGGCTGCGATTGATTTGTCTGTATTGGCAGGTTTCGAACCCGCAGGTTGTATTGTAGAAATATTGAAAGAAGATGGAGAAATGGCTCGTCTCAATGATTTAGTGCAAATCGCCAAAGAGTTATCGCTAAAAATCATATCGATTGAAGACTTAATTGCCTATCGTCTTAAAAACGAGTCGCTTATTCAGAGAGAGATTGTCGTTCAATTGCCCACAAAATGGGGTGATTTTGATTTGGTAGCCTTTCGCCAAAAAGATACTGGACAAGAGCATTTGGCACTCATTAAAGGAACTTGGAAACCTGGCGAAGCAGTTCTTGTGCGCGTTCATAGCAGTTGTCTTACTGGAGATATTTTCGGGAGTTGTAGGTGTGATTGCGGGGAACAATTGCAAAAAGCCATGGAATTGATAGAATCTGAAGGAAAAGGCCTGATTGTCTACATGAACCAAGAAGGAAGAGGCATTGGGTTACTGAATAAATTGCGTTCTTATAAATTGCAAGAGGAGGGGATGGATACGGTAGAGGCCAATATAAAATTGGGTTTTAATATGGATGAACGTGATTATGGTGTTGGGGCTCAAATTATTCGTGATTTGGGGGTAGAAAGAATGCGTTTAATGAGCAATAACCCAAAGAAAAGAACGGGATTGATTGGGTATGGATTAGAAATCGTAGAAAACATTCCCCTTTTGGTTCCTTCAAATCCGCACAATTCGAAATATCTAAATACCAAGAAAATCAAAATGGGACATTCGCTCTAATTGTGTTTTCTTCACAAATCACTATTTTTCACAAGTGCGTATTAAATGCCACTTTAAAACTATTTTTGAAATCAGGAGACGATAACCATTCAACACCATATTGATGAATCAGCAGCATATTGTCATTGATCCAGAGAATACACCTTTAAGGCAACTGCATCAGTATTTATTGGGCAGTGTGGGTCCGCGGCCCATTTGTTTTGCCAGTACCATGGATTTAGATGGCAGGCCCAACTTGGCACCATTTAGTTTTTTTAACGTGGTCAGTGTTCATCCGCCAGTTGTTGTATTTTCACCCAACAATAGTGGTCGGGACGGTATCCCTAAACAAACATTTTTAAATGCAAAGGCTTTGCGGGAAGTGGTTGTGAATGTTGTAACGCTAGATATGGTTGAGCAAATGAATGTTACAGCGGCGCCTTGGGAACATGGAGTGAGCGAGTTTGAAAAAGCGGGTTTTACGGGTATTCCTTCAGATTTGGTTAGGCCCTTACGCGTGGCCGAATCGCCTGTTCAAATGGAATGTAAAGTTATTGATATCAAGGAATTTGGCGATGTTGGTGGATCTGGAAAATTGATCATGGCGCAGGTATTGCGCATCCATATTAAGAGAGAAGTACTGGGCGAAGATGGCATAATAGATCCTTTTAAAATGTCATTGGTGGGCCGTATGGTGGGCTCATGGTATTGCAAAACTGGTCCTGAAAACATGTTTCAATTGGAACAACCGATGACAAAAACCCTCGGGTATGACGCATTGCCAAACGATGTCATTCAAAGCAAGGTGTTAAGTGCCAATGATTTGGGAAAATTGGCAGGGCTTTTAGAAATGCCAAGCAAGGAAGAGCTGGAAGAAGCCAAAACCATTTTGGTCGAAGGAACAAAGCATACAATGGCAAAAAATTTAATTGCCAATGGGGAAATACGCAAAGCTGCTGCACTGCTGTTTTTATGATTTTTTGGATGGGCAATGCCCAAAAAATGGTTTGCGAAAGTTTGTGATTGATGTGATAAACCCCATGATTTATTGCGTCACTGCCATTCTCCTTAGGATACCAAGGACATGGTTTTATGGGCAGTGGTTCTATTCATTATTTGCTTGTATGCGCCATTCCAAAGTTCAATACGCCTTTTTAGAGATTCAATAGTCGCTTGTTCTGCTTCTTTCCAGAATTGCGCGTCTTCGCCACAAAGGTTTGATGTCATTTGTATGGCAAGATGGCTATGGTGGTCTCCGTCAACTTCTATATGTCTTTCGAGGTAATACTTGAAAATTGAAATACTATCAGGAAAGTTTTTATGAATGTCGTTGACAATTGAAATAAACATACCCGGTATTAGGTCTTCCCGTCCAAATGTGAAAATGGCTGATTGCAAATAATCTTTATTACTGCCAATAATCTTGAAGGTAAAGTCAACAAAGTCTGATGCTTCTTTTGGAGTACCAGATGAAGTAAATGCCGAATCAAAGTCTCCCGTATTTTTTAATACAGTTATAAAATTTTTAATTTGAGACGTGTCAGCACCACATTGTTTCATGGCATTAAGGTATAATTCAAAGTGACTTTTTCTTATACCATCTATATCAACGTCTGATTCCTCGCCAACAACAATTTCGTTAATCAGTTGTCGTGTGTCTGCAGAGCCTTTTGGAAACCATGGAACGACAGTGCATGTCAAGTTGTTTTGAAGGGTTTTTAATAAAGACATAAAATCCCAAACAGCATAAACATGATATTGCATAAACAACCTCAGATCGTCTATGTCTTGAATGGCTGAATATACCTTGTGATTCATAATTTCCTGTCTAAAGGGATCTATGGACTTTCTAATTTTTTCTATATGTTGGTTCATTGGTTGGTGTAACAATTTAAAATCCTCAATGTTTGCCATCATGAATCCGTGTTTTGGAACAGGGAAACCCACGGTATATACGAGCCAATGTTGGTGGCATTGAGCTTGTCCAATTTCTCTTTTTTGAGATTTTCACGTTAATCAGGATACCCAAAGCTTTATTGTAATCTGCGGCTCAAAATACCATCTATCATTCCAAAAAGATCTCGTGGGCCTTGTTTGCGCCAAGAAACATCATCTAATTCACCCCCAAAGTTTATATAGTAATCGATGCGTTCTCGGCGAAATTCATCGATTACATGCTGTCTAAAATTCAGCAAAGCAATCCATCCGTCTTCTACGTCCTGAAACCATTCTTCGTAGTAACTGTCGTCGGAAGCATGAAAATTCATTACATTTTCGCCCAGTAAAATAAATTTGTTGATTCCTTCTTTTCCCAATATTTCTAGTACTTCACGTTTGAGCATCATGATATCATTGTACAGTGCATCGTTCCATTCACCAATCATTTCGATGATGGCGAATCCTGTTTGATAATCAGCAAATAAAATTTTGATATACAGGGTATTGGAGCCAAAGTTATCCCATTGGGGATGGATAAAATAGTTGTAAACGGTTTTGTCAAAATAGAATTCATTATACGCCCGTTCAAAAAATGGTGAACGTTCATCTTGTGAAGCTGAGTATAGATTTAGCCAAGCGAAATGGGGTTCTAGGGTGTGCACTTTTGCAAAGATAATACACAAAATATTGGTTCGTAGACAGGTTGAAAGGGAGAATGAAAACGCAATACCATAAGCCCAAACCCGTCAAATTTTCCCTTATCTTCGCAAAACAGCAGACGTAATTTTGTTTGCGAATATTTGCCCATGCAGCGCGTATTTCTTAAAAATTTGGTTTGGCTTCAGCTTCTCAATTGGTTGGTAAAGCCACTTTGGATCTTGGGAATAGAGCGTGAAATGCAAATGCGTTTGGGTGATGTTTGGTATGGACAATATGGTGTATTGTTTAATTTGGGTTTATTGTTTGCAGTATTGTTAGATGCAGGACTAAACACATATATAGCCAAAGAAATTGCTTCTTCCGGACGTTTGATTCATGCAAAGAGGATTTTGCTACTGCGTTTGTATTTGGGGGTATTGTATGTTGTGCTTGTGGGTATTGTAGGCTGGTACTTTTCTCTCACACTTGATTTATTGGCTTGGGTAGTTCTAAACCAAGTGTTGGCATCAATCGTGATGCTTTTACGGGCAGTTCTTCAAGGCGGGCAGCGTTTTGTTTCCGATAGTTGGCTTAGTGTTACAGACCGCTTAGGGGCACTCATAACCTGTTCACTTTTCTTGGTATTTCTGCCAGAGCTTTTTGTGATGAATAGTGGAATTCGGTTGTTTTTGTTGGCCCAGTTTGTGGGTTATGCAGGTGCTTTGCTGCTTGGATGTATTTTGGTTTTTTGGAACAAAAACCCCTTGGGTGTTATCAAATCCCACACTATTTTATCCAATGATTCTATTCCCACAATTGATAATTCTGCACTAGCAATTGACAATTTTTCTCCTGTAACCAATCAATCCCAGAAAGAATCCTATAGGCACTGGCTACAAAAAATTGCCTGGTTTGCCCTTATGGCTTTTTCAATGAGTGTATTTACGCGCATAGACATTCAAATGATTCGAAGTCTTTCACCTGAAAATCGCGTTTTTTTGGGTGGAGACAATGGTTTTTATCAGGTGGGTTTATACGCAAAGGGATACCGCTTACTTGATGCGGCCTTAATTTTTAGCACCTTGCTTAGCACCCAATTACTGCCCCAATTTACGGGTCGAATTGCCTTAAAGAAAGACAATACCAGGCTGATATGGATGGGTTTCCGCTTGGTGATATGGGTGGGATTTGGGGCAGCATTGGCTGCTTGGTTCTTTGACATTCCTTTAATGCAATTAATGTATCATAAAGCTTCCAATAGTGCAGATGAAATTCGAACCACATCAGAGATATTCAAGGTGTTGATGATCGCTTTTATACCCATGGCCACTGTTCATGTATTTGGCACGTATTTAACGGCTGCAGGGCATGTTCGATGGTTGGCTACATTGGCGTTGATTTGCGTGGGCCTAAATGTGGTATTTAATGCCATTGAAATCCCGCTGTTTGGCGCATTGGGTGCCGCTGCGGGTTGCCTTCTAACACAGCTTATTTTCGCATTGGCTTGTATTGTAAAAACACAAAGAAGTTTAGGATTTGTATGGAATAAATCGCATTATAAAACCCTGATTTTTATGGTTTTCATTGGTCTATTATCCTTTGTGTTGGTAGGAAATGGGCTCGGATTGAAATCAATCAATGGATTGGTAATATCCATAGCCATGTATTCGGTTTTAGCTGGGTATTTGCTTTTTTATCAAGAAACAACAGATTGGTATCAGAAAAGAAGACAAATTACATCCTAATTGTACAGCGGGAATTGCGACATTAAGGCGTGAACCTCTTTTTTGATCTCCGACAAACGCAGATCATTGTGATGACTTATTAGGGCTCTGTCAATTAGGTCTGCGATGGTATCCATCTGATTTTCTTTCAATCCACGGGTTGTTATTGCAGCGGTTCCCAAACGCATTCCCGATGTAATAAAAGGACTTCTAGTTTCGAAGGGGACGGTATTTTTATTAATGGTAATATCACATTTAACCAAGGTATTTTCAGCCAATTTACCAGTAAATTCATTGCCTTTTCTCCTCAAATCAATCAGCATTAAATGGTTGTTTGTACCTCCTGAAATAATCGAATATCCCCGATTGACCATTGATGTTGCAAGCGCTTGGGCGTTAACGATCACTTGTTTTCCATAGTGTTCAAATTCTGGTGTTAATGCTTCGCCAAAGGCAATGGCTTTTGCAGCAATGATGTGTTCTAAAGGCCCCCCTTGGGTTCCAGGGAAAACAGCGCCATCCAATACTGCACTCATTATTTTGGGCTCTCCTTTGGCATTTTTTTCTCCCCATGGATTGGCAAAATCTTTTCCCATCATAATAATGCCACCCCGGGGACCCCGCAATGTTTTGTGTGTAGTGCTTGTTACAATATGACAATGGGGGATGGGATTGTTTAAGAGACCTTTGGCTATCAGACCTGAAGGATGAGAAATGTCTGCCAATAAAAGAGCGCCCACCGAATCGGAAATGGCTCGCAACCTGGCATAATCCCAGTCGCGAGAATAACTACTGGCACCGCAAATTATCAATTTGGGTTTTTCTCGGCAGGCAATTTCTTCTACCGTATTCCAGTTTATCAATCCGCTATCTTCTTCTACACCATAAAAACTGGGGGTATACAATTTACCCGAAAAGTTAACCAGACTCCCATGTGTTAAATGCCCTCCATGACTCAAATCAAATCCCAAAATTTTATCACCCGGATTTAAAACACCCAACATTACAGCTGCATTGGCTTGTGCTCCCGAATGGGGTTGAACATTGGCCCACTCACACGCAAACAATTCCTTCAAGCGGTCGATCGCCAATTGTTCAATTTGATCTACCACACCACAGCCTCCGTAATACCTTTTATTAGGCAATCCCTCGGCATATTTATTGGTGAGGACAGAACCCGCGGCTTCCATTACCTGTTTGCTGACAAAATTCTCACTGGCAATGAGTTCAATTCCTTCAGTTTGGCGTTGAAATTCTTGTTGGATTAAATCAAAAATCAGGGTATCTCTTTGCATGCCATTCAAAAATACACTTATCTTTTGGAAGACATACAATTTAATGGGTAGGAAAAACAGTGGTTTTTTTATTTCAGACAGTTTTTCATTTCTCATTTCCAAAGCATTCGATAGGCGGGGATTGGTTTTGGTTATTTTCACTTTTAAGGCGACCAAACGGGGGCACCACCCGCCCCAAAACCAATTCAGTCCATGGGATTATATTGAAGAGAGTTATCCCAAAAAAACCATTTATGATATTCTAGGGTTCCCTTCGATTTTGGCGCCGGGATGATATTGAATTAGGTCTCGCCAGTAATTGCATCGATGGGCTGTAAACAACAAATTCAGGATCTGTGATACAATTTTTACAAGATACTATCTGTGTTTTAATCCAAATTGCTGAAATTCGCCCAATAAACCCATGAATATAAATAAGAATTTTCTCAAACAAGCAGTTTTTTTTATGTGTTTTGTCCTCGGTTTTTGGCTTTTGACTCGGGTATTTCTTGCGCCCCCAGAAGATGGGATGGTGTTAAAGCAAGGTGATATGCAACAGGTGCGTTTGATGCGTTATGCCGCTGAACTGGTTAAAGAAAAGACCGGACAATTACCCAATTGGAACGACCGACTATTTTCCGGAATGCCTTCTGGCTTAATTACGGGGGTTGAGCAATCGAGCCTATTGCTTAAATACAAGGTAATCGAGTTGTTCGGATTGGTTAAAACCCCCTATAATTTTTTATTTGTAGCCATGCTCAGTATGTTTATATTGTTGCTTTCACTCAAAGTTGATCGATTACTCGCAGCTGCTGCAGCCATTGGATATGCGTTTATGACTTTTAGTATATCGAGTTATGAAGCTGGGCATATAACCAAGGTATTGGCCATGGGTGCTATGCCGGGCGTACTTGCCGGATTGGTACTGTTGAGTAGAAAAAAATATCTTTTGGGTGCGGGTGTCACGGCTCTTTTCTTTGGGATGGTCGTTAATTATTTTCACTATCAAATAGCCTACTATGCAGGTATAATGGTTGGTTTGTATTTTATTGTTGAATGGATTGCGGCAATCAAAAACAAAGATTTTAGACATGCAGGAATAACGACAGGTATCGCAGTGTTTTCGATGGGATTGGCTGTTTTAACTTGTATTGGAAAATTGTCGGATACAAATGAATATGCAAAATCAACGATGCGGGGTGGATCGGCCGTAGAATCAGACAATAGCCAGAAAGGTCGTCAGGTTGCGAAAAATGGATTGGATATTGGGTATGCATTTTCGTGGAGTTATGGGGTTGATGAAACGTTTACCCTTTTGGTGCCTGGATTTAAAGGAGGTAGTTCTGGCGAGTATGTCAACAATGAGGATTTTGATGAAACCACTTTACCCTTGTATTTCGGAGACTTGCAGTTTACAAGCGGACCTGTTTACATGGGTGCGACCCTGATTTTTTTATTTATATTGGGCATGGTTGTAGCCTTTGTTTGGATCAGAGAAAAGCCTTCTGATAGATTTGCCAAACTCAATTATTGGTGGGCCATTTTTGGACTTGTTACCGTAGTGGTTTCAATCATTCTGGGTCTTGGACGCAACTTTTTTATGAATGAATTCTTATTCAACAACTTGCCCTACTACAACAAATTCAGAACACCGATGATGGCGCTGGTTATTGCACAGGTGGTAATTCCAATGATAGGTTTACTGGGAATTCACCAATTTATTTCGTTGGTGTATGGCGACGAAATTTCGGATAAGGCAAAGAAAAACATTTTTGTATACACTGCCATGATTGCGGCGGCATGTATTGGATTGGCTATTGTGTGTACGGTTTTTTCTGATTTTTCTGCTATCGAAACCGACAAAAAAATTGTTGAGCAGGGTGGCAAGGAAACACTCAACAAAATCAAAGACCTCCGCAGTTCTTTGGTCTGGAATGATATCTATCGCAGTATTATGTTGATGGGGGTTTTGCTTGGCTTGGTCTATCTTGTTATGAAGAAACAAGCAACGACCATGGCTTCTAGTGCTTCAATCTTGGTGGGGGTTCTCATTATTTTCCTCGTTTCTTTTGATATGATGGGGGTTGCGAATCGATATTTAAACGACAACCTATTGGTTGAGACAGACGGTTACAAGAATTGGGAAGACAAAAATACAGAGGAAGCCATATTGCCAAGTTCTGTAGACAACCAGATTATCGCAGACAATAAAGACGGGAAACGGGTCATTGATTATCGCCGCGGTATCAATGGCACATTTAACGACAATTCAGCGGGTGCATTTCACCACAATGTTGGCGGATACCACCCAGCAAAAATGAGTCGGTACCAAGATGTTATTTCATATTGTATTGCCAGTAATGGTTCAACTGGCAGTGGCGATTTGATGAACAATCATGCACTTGACATGTTAAATTGCGGCTATATTTTGGGTATATCACAGGACGAAAAATCAGAAATAGTTGCACCACGTTATTCTGCTATGGGTGCAGCATGGTTTGTAGACTCTGTCTGCGAATCCCCTACAGCAAAGCAGGCGCTCCTTGATATCAATACAAAGAATTTGCATAGAAATGTCATTGTGGAATCTGACATGAACAAGAAAATTTCATCGAAATTGTTTCTCACAGACAGTTCTTCAAGGATTGTTAGAATATTTTATTCCAATGACAGCATTCGCTACCAAAGTAAAAATTTGGGCAAAGGATTGGCCGTATTCAGTGAAATATACTACAACGAAAAAAATGGTTTTTGGCGGGTATACATCGATGGGAAGGAAGCCAAATCTTTGCGGGTCAATTACATCTTGCGCGGTGTCGAAATTCCTGCAGGGAATCATGCCATAAGCTGGGTTTACAAACCTGCCGATCGCAGTGGATACCTCATTATGGAGTGGGCTTCTTCTGCTATAATTTTGCTGTTGATGGCGGGCAGTTTGTGTGTGAGTGCCTTCAAAAAAGAAGATGATTTGAAAGAAAATGGCGATGGATCCAAAACCATTGCCACTTTATTGGGTATCGGCTGAATGTAGATAATAATAAAACCCCAGTGTAGCATGACGCCCAGCCCCGACCTTTTGTCCAAGCCGATTTCCATTATCAGCATTCATTTTAATCACTGTGAAGGATTAAAGCGAACCGCAGAATCAATTTTGGCGCAAACAAAACGCAGTTTGGTGGAATGGGTTGTTATCGATGGATGCAGTTCAGATGGAAGTGTTGAATTTCTGCAGGGATTGGGCAAATCAATTGACCATTTGGTGATAGAACCCGACAAGGGTATTTATGATGCCATGAATAAAGGATTGAACCTTTGTAGTGGAGAATATGTTTGGTTTATGAATGCCGGTGATATTATTCATGGCCATGATGTGGTTGAAAAAATAATGGATGGCATCGATACATATGTCAAGCAGGGAAAAGCTCGCCCGGATGTTATTTTTGGAGACACACAATTTGTAAATCAAGATGGTAGTCGTGGTGGCTTGATTTCCCAATGTAAGCCACAGCCATTCCCCCATACATTAGATGGCAACAGTTTTCGTTTTGGGATGAATATCTGCCACCAAAGTTTTTTGGCAAAACGATTTCTATGCGATGCGTTTGATTTACAATACAAACAGGCGTCTGATATAGATTGGATTATCCGAATTTTGAAAAAAATGCAAGGAGAATCGTGTAGGGTAAATTTTGTAATCAGTGATTTTGAGCTTGGAGGTAGCAGTACAGAACACACACGGAAAGCCTGGAAAGAACGATATCTAGTTCTTCAAAGACAGTATGGTGTCCTACCCAATTTTTTGGCCCATGGATGGATACTGATTCGCCGATTATTATTCTATGGTCATTTACTGGGAAAGAAGCAATATATTTTTTAGAAATCGTTTATGGCCAATACAACACGCGTAGATAAATCTTTGTTCGAGTCGGATCATTATCTTGGAAAGCCTGCTGATTTTTCTGATTTATTGGTTCAACGACGACTAAATGTGTTGCGAAATCACAAGGGATTTTTGGATAAGAATGCCAATATTGTAGAGATTGGTTGTGGTAACGGCAATACCATTATTCCCTTAGCAGGAGAATTTTGTCGAGCGATAGGCCTCGAGTATGCCAACGTTCATTCTGCTGATTTTTTCCAATTAAAACAGGACCAAAACGCAGAAAATGCACATTTTGTGGTGTGGGATATCATGACAAAACCCTATGAGCCCCTTGCCGATCGATTGATTAGTTTTGAAGTAATTGAGCATCTTCCCTCTGAAGATGGGGTGGCAAATTATGTTAAATCACTAAAAATTGGAGGAATTGCGGCGATATCTGTTCCGAATAAATGGTGGATTTTTGAAACCCATGGTGCCAAATTACCCTATTTGCCTTGGAATCGTGTCCCATTTTTTGGTTGGTTGCCAAGGCCATTGCATGAGCGTTGGGCCCACGCAAGAATTTATACCAAAAGACGTATTTGCAAACTTCTCGAAAAGCATGATTTTGAAATAATAGAAACACATTTAATCACTGCGCCAATGGACGTAATTCGTTGGAAGCCCTTTCAAAAATTTTTGCGGCGGTGGATTTTTTTTGGTGATACAACGTCAATTCCATTCAAAGCTGTCAGTATTTTGGTAATTTGCAGACGAAAAAAATAAACACAATACCATGAAGTTAAACTATACAAATAAAGGAATGAAAAACGCAGTATTAATGTTGCTGTGCGTTGGAATGGTTAATGTTGTCTCGGCACAGAAAAACCCTTCAAAAAACTGGTACCACGAATCGCCTAAAAAGAAAAATATGGGAATTGCGCTAGACAAAGCCTATAAAACTTCTGCCGCAGCCAGACCATCAACTAAAATTGTAGTAGCTGTTATAGACGGGGGTGTAGATATCGGTCATCCAGATTTAAGGGAGGTTATTTGGCACAATGCCGGTGAGATTCCTTTCAACAATATCGATGATGACAAAAATGGATATGTAGATGATACGGTGGGTTGGAATTTTATTGGCGGTGCAGGTGGGGGGATGGTTCAATACGATCACCTCGAAAAAGTACGGATTTATATGAAACTTGCCGAAAGGTATAAAGACGTGAATGCCGAAGGCGAAAATAAAAAAAATACTACAGAATACACGCTTTACATTAAACTCAAAGCTGAAATTGAGTCGAAAATCGAGTCCAATAAGACACAATTCGAAAGCATAGAAGAATTGAAAAAAACCTTAAGAGACTATGCTCTAAAAACAGGAAAACAAGAGCCCAAAGGCAATGAAATCAAAGCGATTGTTGTTGATAAAGAAGATGAAAAAAAGAAGAATAGAATTTCCATGCTCGTTGGATTGTATGGGTATACAACATTCTTAACAATGTTAGATCAAGCCCTTCACCAAATGGAAGCTTCGGTTAAATACCAATATAATTTATCGTATAATCCGCGCTTAATTGTAGGGGATGATTATAACAATGCCCATGAATTCGGATATGGAAATAACAATGTTTCAGGACCTGATGCTTCTCATGGAACGCATGTTTCGGGAATTATTGGGGCTGTGCGTGGAAATGGAATTGGACTGGATGGCATTGCTGATAATGTGCAAATTATGCCGATTCGGGTCGTTCCCGATGGAGATGAACGCGACAAAGATGTTGCCAATGGTATACGCTATGCTGTAGACAATGGTGCTAAAGTTATTAATATGAGTTTTGGAAAGGGATTTTCATGGGATAAAGATGTGGTTAATGAAGCTGTGTTGTATGCCAAAGATCATGGAGTTTTATTGGTTCACGCAGCAGGTAATAACGCCGAAAATAATGATGTAATTCCAAATTATCCCAATGATTCTTTGGGAGGAAATGACGTTGCCCCAAACTGGATTGAGGTGGGTGCTTCACAACCAAAAAGGAAGAAACTGGCCACAAATTTTAGCAATTACGGGTTGGTTAATGTAGACTTATTTGCACCTGGACAGTCAATTTATAGCAGTATTCCCAACAATGAATACGCCTATTTTGACGGAACAAGCATGGCGGCGCCGGTTTGCGCGGGAGTAGCCGCTTTGGTTTGGAGTCGTTTTCCAACTTTTACTGTTGAACAAGTAAAACAGGTATTGGAAGGCAGTGTATTCACTGTCAACAATAAAGTGAGTTTGCCAGGTTCTAAGTTAAGCAAAGTGCCTTTTAGCGCATTGAGCAAAACGGGGGGCTTGCTCAATGCCAACAATGCAATGAATCTTGCGAAGAAAGTGAAAAACTAAAAAGCCGATAGTTCTCTGTAAAATTTTGCCATTGGGAATCCCATCACATTGTAAAAACAACCGTCAATATTTTTCACACCCACATAGCCCATCCAATCCTGAACACCGTAGGATCCTGCTTTGTCATAAGGATCAAATGTGTCTATATAATAGCATATCTGATCTGCGGTTAGGGGATAAAAAGTGACAGCAGTGCAGTCGTGAAACACGTGTTTTTTGGTATCGTTTCGCAGGCAAACACCCGTATAAACTTTGTGTGTAATGCCACTTAATTCGGTGAGCATTGCAAATGCCTCATTCCGATCATTGGGTTTATTGAGTACTTTGCCATTGACATAAACAATTGTATCGGCAGTTACTAAAATTGATGTTTTAATGGGCAGCAAGTAGTGCTCTGATTTTTGTATTGCGAGTAATTCACAAATTTTTGAAGGTAGCAAATGGGATGAGAAATCTTCCGGGGCATCTATTTCTACAAAGTCAAAATCAAAACCCGCATCGTGCAAAATTTGTTGTCTACGTGGCGACTTGGAAGCCAAGAGCAAATGGGGTGTTTTATTCATCGCAAGGTGGAATGGGAGGGTGATAAAATTGCATTGACGGCACAAAAGTACCCTTTGAAATAATTCTGAACACTATCTCCAGCTTGGTATTTTGAAATTAGTCGTATTTCGTATAAAAGAAGTCCCGAAGTTCGGGGCTGACTTGAGAATCTAAAATTTCTTTTGCCCAATCAATACCAGTGGAGATGCAAATAAAGGATTGTTTGATGACCCCCACTTCGTGAATCAATGGAGTAAAAAAATAAAAATACTGTATAAAACCAAATGGAGTATTGGTTTTATATAAAAAAAAAGGAGTTTCTCTCATCATGAGAGAAACTCCTTTAGAGTAAAAAAATAAAAATCTTAGTCTTCGCTTCTGCTTAAAGAATAGATAACCAAACCAAAACCAATTTTATTTACAGCATCACCAATATTGTAAATGATGTCCATATTCCAACCCAAATCAGCCATGAAAGAATACCACTGTCCGTCACCAGTTCCTACCAGATAACCTATAGGATAAATAGCCCAACCAATAACAACAAACTTCAATAGTGAGCCAACAGCTTTTTGAACTGCAGGCGTACTTCCTTTGGAAAGTTTAGCAACGTCACCCATCCATACTTCATACACAATATAAAAGTAAGCTAAACCTGAAAATAAACCCCATATTGCGGCTGAACCTTTGTAAACTGCTTCTCCAAAATAACCAGTAATCAACATAATTAGAGAAGCAAAAATCAATTTCCATAACAAGTTAATTTTTGCACCTGCTTTTTTGGTAATTAAATAAAACTCAACACACATTAATGGAACAGTAAGAATCCAATCCACATATCGGAAGAAGATAGGTGACTGACCAGTACCTAAGTTGTAATCTCTCATGTAGTAGTAATGCACTGCTGCAATGAAAGTAATTAAGCCAGAAACAAGAATGGAAGTCCTCCATTCTGGCTTTGTGTTACTCAGTTCAAAAAAGAAGAATAAGGATGCGGCCATCATGGCCATTGTTCCGGTAAAAAACGTAAATGCTACGTAATTGTCAGAGGCGATTGGTAGTAAGGTTGTTAAATGTGTCATTTTTTATATTTTAAGCAATAATAGTTATAAAATAATGAAAACACATTTTTTTGTTAATCAAATAATCATTGAACATGACAATAGTGCCTTTGACAATTTTTAATTATCAACAAGTGAACGACTTCAATACGACTTCAATGTAAAAAGATTTTAGAGGAAGGAGTTAGCGTTTTATTGAACTCAGCAAACGGACTGTATAAGAGTTAATTTTCTTTTCAGGTGTTAGAATTAATTCAACCCTTTGATTGCTGTAATACGAAACCGTAGTCCTTTCTCCACGAAATTTCTTGGCCAAACGCTTTGTTTTGCCCTTGAGTGAATTGTCACCAATATTCTTTTTTTTGTTTGCGTCAATCGTAAAATGAATGGTATAATTTCCATTAAGCGCCTTTTCAACTGCGAAAGTTGATGAATCCATGGAAATATTCTCACTTGAATATCCGTCTTGATTTTTATTAAACAACAAGAGCAAATCGGCTTTCGAGATATCTGTTTTATTCATAAAACGCTTTGTAACGGAATTAAAATATCCCATCAAGGATTCATGATTACCACTGGCATATAATTCATAAAATGTATTGAAGTAAACCAACAATTCATTTCTTTCCTCGGGTGTAACCAATGTAATCAGCAAACGTTTCGCAGTTGGCAGATAATTTCCATTGGGATGAACGGCTATGTATTTTTGAATTGCTTCTAAGGAATTTTCTTTTAATGCGCCATCAAAATCGAAGGAGTCTATCATGAGTCTGGCACTGGAAACATGTGTTCCACCCAGGGATTCCATTTTGAATAGATATCGCTCTAAAGTTATTTTACTGGGTGCGTTGACAGCAAAATTCCAAAGGGACTCATCTTGCTCATCAATAGATTTAATGGTTTCCCTGGCTCTTTTTGCGAATTTTCCTTTTGGATACTGCACTAAAAAGTGTTGATACGCAGCAATACTCATTTGCGCCTCAGCCTCTTTAAAAGCATCATTTTCATCACTATAACTGCCGTAAGATACCCAAACAATTGATATAACAATAACCAGAAACAATATAGCTGCTATCCCAATATAGCGTCGATTAGATTTTGTCTTCTTAATACGCAATTTGATATGGGTAATAATTTCTTCGGCTTCGACAGATTCTTCAAGCAAGTCGAGTGCTTTGGTGGCCTCATCCAAAGATTCATGATACTGTTCACGATCAAATAAAACTTGTGCTTTACGAAGGGATTTGAGTCCGATTTCTCGTTTTATATCCTTGGCAAGGGAAATATATTCCTCGTTGGCTTCAAATTCTATTGCCTTTCGAATAACTATATTGGCTTCGTAAATCTCCCCTAAAGCAAAGGCGGTCTTTGCTTTGTTGAATAGGGCGCGCGCCGGATTATTCTGTTCTATCTCATCCATGGGGTAAAATTACAACGAGAATCTATAGTTTTTTGATAAAATACCCATTTGATATTAACCAAAGGGGTTGATACATAAATATGAATATCCATTACGGGTGGCAATATCCAATTTGCATAGCTTGGGAAATTTTAGATCTGTATTTTTTTGGAAACTATTTGGGGAAACACAAATAACATCGGTACAGCAAATAAAAGCCCATAAAAAAAAACAATAAACCAATGATTAGGTCCAGCTGTTTTATTCTCTCATCGGTAAGGTATAATTTAAGCTTCCCTGCGCTCCAAGAAACACAAAGCTCTGTTGCAAAAACACTCGCAATTACTGTGATACCAAAAACCCATTTCGAGGAATAATCAAAGTCTGCACCCGGCGGCAATGTGTAAAGGCCAAGCCACCATATTACATTTATGGGATTTGCCATATTAATGGCAAACGACTTGAACCCCATTTGCCAATTTGACATATTGGCCAATCGCACTTCCAATCCTTTATTTTTGGATTTATAATGATGAAAAAAATGGTGAAATGCAAGTGTAAAAAAAACCAATGTTCCCAGTATTGAAATCCAAAACTGATACGTACTTAAAAAATTTGTAATAAAATCACTAAAATTTAATGCAAGTACCATGCATACAAAATCGCCAAAAATTACCCCTAGTGCTAGGGGAATTCCTTTTCTCAAACCACCCATTAATCCCGCTTGTACCAACAAGAAAAAAACTGCCCCCAGTGAAATGCTCATTACAAAGCCAGTAAAAATTCCAAAAATAATGGGCGCTATCAAAACAAGAGGTTAACCTTTAAATCTATAAATTTTATGAGCAATTGCAAGTAAACAAATCAAAGCACAAGTTTACTACCTGCAAACCGAAAAATCCCTATAAAATTAAGCTTGTTCGTGACATACCTAAAAGTATGTGTAAAAGTTGGGGAAGAACTCATCCCATAGTATGGGGGTAAAATCCCAACAAAGAGTAATTTTGATGCAATGAGTTTCTTTTCATCAGATTGGGACGACGAGGAAGAAGAAGATGTTTTCCAAGGCGATGTAGATGCAATGGTGCGTGAATTTGAAAGCAAACAGCGTATCAAATTTTCGGCCAGAGAATGGTTGGAATTATACCGGTTCTATGCGGGCCAATTCCCCACACAAACTGGGCAATACCGTGCAGATACCTATATCAAAATAATTCTAGAAACCGCCATACAGCAGTATCCCTACATGCCCATATTTACTTTGCACATGGTTGAGTGGTTGGTGCGCGATCAAAAATATACCAAGGCAAGAAGTTGTATTAATCAGGCACTTCAATACGCGCCATTTGAACCCGCCTTGGAATTTATGCAAGCCCTTATTTTTGGTTTGCAGGGTCATAAAAAGAAAGCAATGGATGAAGTGCTGAAAGTATTGCAAAATGCTGGCGAAGAGGAAGCAATGCTTGAAGATTTCTTGGAAATTTCTCTTTACCATGGCCAATTTGACTTGGCGATGCCCATTCTCGAGAAAGCCTTGGATGCAGGAGCCGAGGTAAGCGCAATTCTTGAAAAATACATCGAAAAAGCAGAAGAAGGTGGTTTAATCGAATCTCTTTTACCCATGATTCAGCGCATTATTGACCAAGATCCATATTCTGCAGAGGCGTGGTATGTTTTGGGATCTGGGCACATGGCAAAAGGAGATCACGAACAAGCGCTTAAAGCCCTGGATTTTGCAATCACTATCAACGACAATTTTGCAGATGCATGGATTACCTACCTCGAGTGTATTTATGAATTGGGCCGGTATGAAGATTTTATTAGACACTATAACGAACTTCAACTCAAGTTTCCCAAAAAAACCTTTGCGGAAATAGAAGGTTTGTTGGCTTGGAGTTATTATGAACAAGGGGATGTTAAAACATGCCGAACCCTGTACAAAGAAATCATCAAACAACAACCCCAAGATGCTGAGTGTTGGTATAGCATGGGACTTACCTGGCATTACGAAGAAAATTATAGTGCTGCAATACCCTATTTAGAGAGGGCATATAACCTAGACCACTTTGAATCTGATTACGGAATGGTTTTGGCAAGTGCCTATTTTGGTGCGCATATGCAAGAAAAATGGGAGACCTTATACGAATCGTTGCGTATTGAGCATACCTCAAATCCAGAGGTATGGCTTAATTACAGCACTTCTCTTTACGAAATTGGCGAGACTGGCCGTGCCTTGGAAATTGTTGAGACTGGCCTTCAAAATATCCCACAGCACTGCGGACTTCTTTACCGATTGGCTGCCTTGTGTTATCTTTCAGGACAAGCCTCGGCTGCCCTATTTGTTTTAGAAAAAGCTTTGGAAATAAATGCAAATGAACACATTCAATTGTTCACATTTGCGCCTGAGTTACGACACGCAACGCAAATACTGTCTTGTATTTCAAAATTCACCCAAGCCAGAACAGGATTATGAACGCAGAATTATTCAATTTGACCCAATTGCCGTTTCGGGAGAATAAACCCAGAATCGAGGGATTGTCAATGGTGATGGATAAGGGATTAAGCATACAGGAAGCAGAGAATTTCATAGAAAATGGCGCTGCATATACAGATTTGTTAAAACTGGGTTTTGGAACCAGCTTTGCAACTGCGCGCTTGCTTGAAAAAGTTCAGTTATACCATTCTGCCAAGATTCCGGTTTATCTGGGTGGAACCCTTTTTGAAGCCTACGTTGCCCGCAATCAATTTAATGATTATCTGCGTTTGATTGAGAAATTGCAACTAACACATGTCGAAGTGAGCGATGGCAGTTTGGATATGCCCCATGATATAAAATGTGGATACATTCAAACCCTAGCCAAAAATTATACCGTTCTGAGCGAAGTTGGAAGCAAAGATGATGAAAAAATTATACCTCCTTACGAATGGATTGAACAAATGCAATCGGAGTTAAAAGCGGGTGCATGGAAAGTAATTGCAGAGGCCAGAGAGTCGGGAAATGTAGGAATATTCCGGGGATCGGGTGAGATTAGATCTGGATTGGTTGCCGAAATTATTCGTAAGATACCCATCAATCAGATTGTTTGGGAGGCACCAAAAAAAGAACAGCAAGTTTGGTTTATAAAATTATACGGGTGCAATGTAAATATCGGAAACATCTCGCCAAATGAACTTGTTTCATTGGAAACACTTCGCCTTGGATTGCGCGGAGACAGTTTCAATTTTTTTTTAGATAAGAATCTTTGATCGATCGCTGTAGCCGATCAAATTAAACCCTTGTAATTCGTTCTACCCTATGGTTTGGTTGAATTGTATTTTTCTTAGTTGTAGCATTTACATGAGGATAAAATTGTTCGTGAAAGCCACTTAATTTCACTGTCCCTTTTTTCAGGCTCTTTGTTTCCGTCTTCACCCACTTCCCCGCTGGTATCGGACCTTTATTTAAAACGATCGACCAAAGTCGAGAGAGCGTCATAGTTTTGATAGCCCAAAGCACGGCCAATGACTTGCCCTCGTTTAAAGAAGATCAGGGTTGGATATCCTTCTAAACGGTATCGATCGGAGATGCCAAACTGAGATTCTGCATCTACTTGAAGCACAACAACATCTTTGATCCGGTTAGACTTGATTTGTTGCACAAATGGCGCCATTTTTTTACAGGGACCACACCATGTAGTATAAAAATCGACCATAACAAGTTTGTCTCCAACAATAATTTTATCAAATTCTTTCTCGGAGACTTCTGCATTGTGGGTGTCTGTTTGTTTAGACTGACAAGAACCACATGAAATGATTGCAAAGGCAATAAAAACCAAGGAAAAGTGAATAGAAATTCGCATTTTTTAAGAGTTTTATAATGAAACACAAAGGTAGTTCATGGTTTTGCATATTTTTGCTATATGTCTTCATCTACGGTAGAAATTTCCTTGATAGTGCCCATTAATAATGAGGAAAGTAATATCCTTGGATTGAGTGAAAGGATACACAATGTTTTTGTTACACTGCGCGTATCCTACGAACTAATTTATGTAAATGATGGCTCTACCGATGCGAGTTTGGCGATCATTCAAAGCCTCTCTGAAAATAATGATTGCATAAAATACATCGATTTTTCTAGAAATTTCGGCCATCAAATTGCCATATCAGCTGGTTTAGAGCATGCCATTGGTACACGCATCATCATTATGGATGGAGATGGTCAGGATCCACCGGAACGTATTCCTGATCTGTACAAAAAATCATTGGAAGGGTATGAAGTTGTCTATGCAAAACGCCTCAAAAGAAAGGGTGAAAATTGGCTCAAAAAAATTACAGCATCGCTTTTTTATAGGATTATGGGCAATATTACCACGATTGACATTCCCATAGACACGGGAGATTTTAGACTCATCCACCAAAAAGTACAACGAATTTTGCTTAAAATGCCTGAACAGCACAAATACTTGCGCGGTCAGATTGCATGGATTGGATTCAAATCCAGCTTTATCGAATATGACCGGGAGGAACGCATGGGTGGCAATACCAAATTTACCTATTCAAAAATGATACGCTTTGCTACGGATGGCATCAGTAGTTTTAGCAACTGGCCCTTGCGTATGGCTACACTCTTGGGATTCTTAGTTTCGGGCATAGCATTTATGCTTATTTTATATAGTTTGTATCAAAAATTCTTTGGGTATACCGAAGCAGGTTGGACATCATTGCATATTTCTGTTCTCTTCTTGGGCGGGGTACAATTGTTGGGAATTGGAATTCTGGGTGAGTATCTGGGGCGGGTGAGTGAAAATGTAAAAAACCGGCCCACGTATATTGTTAGAGATTCTAATATTGATGGACTGAAAGAAAAGAAATAGCATGTCATTCCCATTTCCACAAAGCCCTAATCAGTCATCAAAAGTACCCTATAATGACTTCAGACAAGCATTTATGGGTAGCCGATTTTTTGGAGGTGCCCCGCCAAATAGCGGCGAAGAAGGCAATGAAAATACTAGGCTACGCTTACAAAGTAACCCCGATCGGTGGTTTTGGATTTTTTGGATAGGGATTCAATTGGGCTTGGGCTGGCTAGACTATATAAATATGCCACCGTTTGGCATGCACCAAGGGGCACAAGCGGATCGCGCCTGTGTTGCATGGAATTTTTGGCATGAATCAATGAACTTTTTTTTGCCACGTGTGATGGAAAATCGCGCCGCCGAAGGCGTCGCGGGCATGGAATTTCCGATCATTCCTTATCTCGCTGCTTTGGCTTATTCGGTATTTGGATTTCACGATATTTTTTACCGTTTGATTGTAGGGCTGATTGTGGGCTTTGGAATGTGGGCCGCTTGGAGGATTTTATCCATGCACATAAGGAGTACGCTGAGTAAATTGGCATTGTTGGCAATCTTTTACCTTTCCCCAACACTGGTTTTCTATACCTGGAATTTCCTTGCCGATCCTGTTGCTCTTTCACTGGGAATGATCGCATTATACCATTGGATTAAATGGCATTACCACATCGACACCAAAAGGGCTTGGTGGTTTTATTTGTTGTTTATCTCATTGTGTGGACTCATAAAAGTATCATTTCTCATTGTACATGTTGCCATCATTCTGCTGCTCCTTACCCAAAAATTAAAAAAACCCTTGCGTGTTAAACAAAACAACGACAATAGCTATGAAATCATAGATGAATCATCAACCCTCGCTTTGCCAAAATACCCATGGTATACTTTACTGCTTCCAATAATTCCCATTGTATGTTGGTATGCGTATGCAAAAAAAATTACCGAAACAACCGGGAATACACATTTTCTGCAACAAATAAATCCCAGTAACAGCCTCACAGAATGTATAGAAATTTCTCGGTATAGCTTCAATACTTGGATTGATTCGTTGTATCCCACCCTACCCATATTGGGCATCATAATGTTATGGGTCTATAGTATGATCAGGTTTCGGAAATCACTCACACTTTTAGAAGAGCTTAGTATTTGGTTGCTGCTGGGTTTTGGCGCGGTATTTATACTTTTTCAATTGCAGTTTCGATACCACGATTATTATTTTTTAAGTGCATGGCCTTTTGTTTTCTTTGCCATTCTTGCGCTACAACAACGCTATCTGAACGGCAAAATATTCTTGAAAGGTTGGCCCGCATTACTGAGTTTAATGGGCTTGTGTATCCTTCCTTTTGTTCACTTTGGACAGGCTAAAACAATGCTCACGTATCGGTTTACGGCCAATGAGTATTATTGCCAAAATGTTGACGGGGTTGAAGTTGATGATTTAACTAGAATTGGGACATGGCTAAAAAAAGTGAATGTAAAAGACCGAGAAGTATTTGTTGCATTCGACCCCTCTCCCAATACAGTTCTATACCTATTAGAAACAAAAGGTGTGCGCTTGGCTTCTGGGTATGGTCCGCGTCTAGCTTTAGAAATTTACAATGCAAAATGCAAAAATTTCTCCGAAAAAAACCGCCGCCTGGGCTATGTTATTACCAATGATACCAGCCGATGGTTTTCAGAATATGCCGATACTTCTGTTCCAACTCCCAATCACCAAGCCCTTTTCAATCAAGGAAAATGGTTTGTATATTCCATTGGCACATCACTGAAAAAATAAGCTGTGCAAAAACAGTACTTTGAAGTATTGCAGTAAGGATGAAAGGCTGCCAAAATCCCAAAAGATGAAAGGCTGCCAAAATTCAAGACTACGGAAAACCCAGCCTTGAGCCCACTGTAAACGCCCTGCCCAATTAGCGTGGTCACAGACCGCGTTAATGAGAATTTAACATTGTGAAAATGGTTTGTATATTTCCTTACCCGATACCCGTAAACAAATCCATGCGGTAGCGATTGGCTCGTCAAAATTACGCCATCTTAGCCTGATATTCGAAAAAACTCCGCCATTATAAACCAACAATAATAGAGGTTGCCAATCCGGCGCCATGCTGTTTTCCGGGTGCGATGAACGATTCTATACCGATGAAATCCAAGGTAAAATACGCCTTTCCAAAACCCTGAATGGGAGAAGAAATCAGGAGTTTACAGCCAATATCCCAAGTATCAAAACCGCCAATCCCCATATAGGGGTTCAATTCAAAATAATCCCATTTCTGCTTTACTTGTGGGGGGATGCGTTTGGAAAAAGTAACAGTAGAACGGGGAATATATCCTGGAATATTAACATAATCGCAGCGAAACGATGCACCAGTATACTGCGCCTTAAACATTTGCATTTCTACAAACAAAGTAAAGGGTGACAATACATTCCCCGAGCGTTCCTGATCTATAATATTTAACCTGTCAAGGGCAGTGTCACGTTGACGATTAAACCAATTGCCCAATTGTAATTCCTTTGGGCTCAACGCCACTTGCTGTAAAGATACCGGCTGCATTGTCTGTGAAGAAAATGGTTTTAATCCGCGTCCGTTCGCAGACCAAATCATGCCCCTACTATTTACTTTTACTGCCGGTAAATGATATATTCCAAGATCTTTAAAGCCGATCAACAATTGGTTTGGAAGTCGCAATCCCACACTGTTTCGTTTGCCAAAATGCAGGTTTTTTTTTGCACTCATTGTAATGCCTAAACCCTTTTCTGTAAATCTCGCACTGGTTGTTGATTGAGAATAAAAATTTCCATTGAATGAGATCACATCCGCATTTTCACTGGTGAACAAATGAATATTCTCTGTTGATACTGTGTAGTAATTGTTAACCTGCGACAAGGAAAACTGCCATTCACCCCATTGTTTTTTTGGGAGCGAAATGCCAAAATCGATGGTATTTAGCCCAATAGAAAATATTTTGTTGCGCCCCAAATCCAACCATTTCCCTTTGTAATATCCATTGCCTCGGAACAGCAAACGATAGGCATCTTTGGAAAAAACCAAACCCGCCATTTGGGTGTTCCGAATGGAAATTTTATCGATTCCTATGGAATTTTTTGCATCAATGTCAACTGATTCAAGGTGCCGGCGTTTTAATGGAAATACAGCTAGGCTGAATTCTTGTATGAACCCTGCACGGTTTACATCTCTTAATTGTAATTCAGCCGCTGTTGTGTTTTTGGTTGAGATATAGCCTCCAAATGCCATTTTTTTCATAAATGCAAAAGGCAAACCATTTGATCCCGTAACGATTTTATAACGGAAACAATCTTCCAATGGAAATGGGTTCTGAGAAATTTGTCGATTCATAACAAAGGAATTCCCGAGACTGTCTCTGTTTAAATGCCTTTTTTGTGATTGTGACTTACCAAGAGAGAAACTACAGAACAGCAAACAAAGCACACTTTCCCGAATAGGTATACACGCAAAAAATCCGTTCAAAAAATTACTTCCTATACCGCGATTCATACTCAAAATCAATGGTTGTTGATATGATAACACGGGCATTATCGTATATTTTTTGCATTTTTCCATTGCCAATTAAAGTGGTTGTGATGGCAATAAATTTTGTCTTTTTTAACGCATCAATTTTATCTCTTCCTATGGCAATGGAAAACGCCCCATCAAAAGGATTCGTAGCAAATCCCTTCGAATCGACGATTGCTGGTAAAATAATACCCTCTGATGGATTTATATCCAATGCAGCAATCCCTTGTTCATTGTTGTCGAGTAAAACCAATTGTAAGTTCGCGCCCAACGGAAACATATTTTTTACCCTCACGTTTAATTTAGCCGACTTAACACGGTCTAGTCCTCCAATTGCATTCCAATCTACACTTTGCGTATCACGGAGGGCAAATTTACCCAATGAAAATTCTGCCGGAACCTCCACCTTCAGCAAAACATCTACTTTGCTATTTTCAAAAACAAAATCCTTGTAGAGGTTTACATTGCCATTGGGATTTGTTTCTAGATCAATATTATACTGAAGACGCTGGGGTAAATTTTCAATAAACTGCTTGATGTTTGAATTGTTGCCGTTTAACTCAATTTCAGTTTCGGTATATGCGTTGTTCACAAAAGGGGGAGATGAAATCAAAATGTCATTGGCGAAGGGAGTGGCCGTTAAGGGTGTTTTCTTGTTTGTAAAGACATTTTCTCCTACCAGGCTATTTACTTTTAAGCGGCCATCGCTACCAATGGAATTGCGTAGCAATAAACTCATTTTAAAATCCTTGAATTTTACATCGCCGTCCAAGCCTTTAAACAAATCAAATGGAGCCACTTGATTTCCAGTTTGGGTAAGTGTTTGACCCATATATCCTATGGCATAGTCTGGGATCATTGATTCCAAATGATAATCAATTCGGATGCTATCTTTGAGTCCGACAGCTACCGTTCTTCCAGAACTATCGAGCGTAACAATCAGAATCTGGTGGAATGTATTGACCGTATCCTTGGTGTCTGGATTCTTTCCACGGCAATCAAATAAATAATCGGTGAGATCAAACAGTTCATCGCGGGTACTAATTCCTCCGGGCTTGGCGGCGGGCAATTTAACAATTCTTGAGAGTTTTTTGCCTTGTTTGATGGCGCTGGGAATTTCAAAGAACATGGTCATGTCTTCTTGTATCGTACTAACCAAATTCATGCGCAACATCCCACTTTTGGCTTTAAAATATTTCACTTCGGCCCCACCCATATATACGGTAAGACCCTCATTTTGTTCGATCACATTTTGGGATGGGAAGGCCGCTATTGCATACCTAGGTCGCAAGTGAGATAAGGAAAGCTCAATGTCAACCCCTTTGCTTGCATCTATTAATACGGGTCCTGAGCTTGCCTCGGTGGTAAGGCGCTTGATACTCCCTTTAAGGCCTTTTGAAACAGTTTTATTTCTTAAGTCGATGCGTTTTGTGACTTTTCCTCCAATGGGAATATTGGTAAATGAATCATAGGCAACCTGGCTATTGTCATTCGCATTTGCAAGTTCAAAAACCACCAATTTTATGTTAACTGGCAATCCATTAGAAATGCCAATATCTAAAAATCCGCTATCCAATGTAGCGGTTTCAAAAAATGCGCTGGCATCTATATCAACGGGAGATAGATTTCCCTGATTTTGCTCAGGAATATTGGCAGTTTGTCCATCTAATAATTTAAACAAGGGATTGATCTGACCCAAGCTTATCTTTTGTAGAATACTGCGGTCACTCAATTTTAATCGGCGGAGGGTAAAAGATGCGGAGATTCCCGTATCATAAACCCGTATATTGGCCATGCGGTAGCTGTAAAGTAAATTTTCGTAATTGAGCAAATAACCACTATCAGAAACTGTGTTCTTCAGAAATTTGGCATCGATCTGACCCAATCCTAAATTGGACTTAAACAAGGGTACCGAAACGGCTACATCCCAAGAGAGTGGCTCACGCTTACACGCCGCAAAAAAAAATACTACACCCAAAAAGAAAGAAACAATGTATTGCTTACGCATTCGAGCACAATTTAACGCCTTGTCTTTGGTTTGTGAAACTTTCCACCCGTAAAAATTAAAATATTGCCAAAATAGTGTACTAGCTCCTTCAATAGGCTGGCAAAAAAAGGAATGATTTCCAAACAATGACACAAAACGTGACCACGAAGATTTTTCAAGTCAATTTGGCCAATTGTGAGGAATAATTTATGAAGCAAAAATCCATTTTGATCCAAATGTGATGGACCCCCAAAACAAAATGGACAGTACCATATAGGCAAATACCCGCCATCGATTCGATTCCATTGCAATGCAAATGAAACATCCAATTGGCAAACTCAAAAGATAAGGCGATAAAAAAGCCAGAATGGGCACGCCCCCAAAACGTTTAATTTTTACTAAAATGCGATTTTTTTTACTAAACTTTTTTGGGGTTATTGACCCTGTAGGATTTCTTTTTTGTCTCAGAATTACGCTATACCGAATAAAGGTTTTTTGGATTAGCGAACCCAAAAAAATCCAGATAAATACCCCCAAAATCCCCCCGAAAGAGGTTACACAGAAATCAATTAAGGGGTTGGATTGTGGACTGGCTAAAAGTGCCAACACCCCTAAAATATACTTAAATGTACTGAGGATTAAGACCGCCAAGTACTTTAACAATAGAAATGTATCGATCATCGTTTCAAAATAATGGCTTACAGTCAAAGCGTGGATAATTATATGCAAATTTGCAATACATTTTATTTCATTTTGACTAGACTGCTTCTGAACATATCGTTAATACTGCAATTCGCTGCCGTTGCTATTCCTTCGTATGCACAAGGCATAGGCGCCCTGCAAATGGATTTGTCATCTTACGATTCTTCCAAAGTTAGGGCAGAAGTCAATAAGAAAAATGTAAAATTCAAAATACACCCACAAACAGCTGATTTGATTTATTTCATGGGGAATACAGGGAAGTATCCTTTGCGCATAGTGTGTAATCCTTCGAATCCAAAGGATACCCTTGCCTACGAATCGTATTCCTACGACACCAATGCGGTAAATACTTCTTTCTATCGAAATGAAACACGGTATACAATGGCCGATTTGGGAGAAACTGGAAGTCCTATGCACACACTTACAGGGCAATCGCTGATGGTCCACAATAAAAATCCCCTGTCGTTGGATGGGTTAATCCGCATCGGATTTAATCCTTTTGCTTGTTCCGACAACTACCCAGAAGACATGCAATTTTATCAGGCTTTCGCCCCTTTTACGCAATTTAATTATATGCAAGGTCCGGGTAATACCATTGCGTTAAAGGCATTGCACACCCAAAATTTTAGCCCGGGGTGGAACATCGCACTCGACTATAATAGTAGTGTTAATCAAGAGCAATATTTGGGCTCTCTTCAAAACAATACCCGTAAAAGAATTCGTTTCGGAAGTCTTTTCCAATCCCAAAATAAACGCTTTAAACAAATTATTGTATTCAGTTGGAATCGATCAAGAAGGGTTGAAAATGGAGGTCTGGCAAATGATAGCCTGTTCTTTATTCCCGTCAATTCTTCCCAGTGGCAAATGCGACCTCTTGGGTATTACACTCCCCAGTTAGACAAAGCAAAATCATCAATAGAAAACAATAAACACCTTCTGTGGAACCGCTACCAATTGAATACTAGACCCCAATGGTTTCTCACAGAATCAATGGTATGGGAGAAGGTAAAATTCCAGTATAAAGATGAAAATCGAGACAGTAATTACTATGGTTCTCAAACCTTTAATGAAACAAAAAAGGTAGCAGACAGTAGTGCCTGGAACCTCTTTACCCATAGGTTCGGACTTGAGCGCCATCTTGGCCTTGGATATAGAAATGCAGTCATTGGCTTAAATCACGTATTTCAAAGCGGTCAATATCAATTTATTCAACCCAATTTTTTGAACAAACAATCGGTAAAAAAAGTGTTCTCACAAGGATTTCAAGCCAAATGGAATTCGGATAGAATCAATCTCAATGGTGAATTTATGTTCAGTGGGTATTCAAAGGGAAGTCACACTCTAACCTTACGATCAAATACCCTCCGCATACCCCTGCGCAATAAATCTGACACAGTATTTTTGGAAGGTGTTAAATCAATGCGATTTATTGTAAACGAAAAGGGTCCAATTGATTCGTTTCGCCTTGAAGGATTAACAAAATATTTCTTTGTACCAAAGCAAACATTGGGAATAGAACTTGGAATCACCAGTCAGATGCAATATGCCTCACTATTTCAATACCAATTTGAGAGCAATCACTACCAGTTCGAAAGAAATTTTGAGCCAACAGGATCCAGGTCATTGCAGATTGGAATAACGCATAAAAAAGGTATTCACTCAAAATCTTTTTTGAGAATTTTTTCAGATTTGGGAATCTTGGATCGGCCATTGGTTTCCATCGATTCTTTACCAGCAACACAACTACTAAGCGTGCAATTTGCAAAAATTGAATTGCAAAAATGCATCAAATACAAAAAAATTACAATTTTACAATCTATATTATATCAATCATATAAAAAACATGAATTAAACATTTTATTTAATATGGGGATGCCCAAATGGTTGAGCACGACGTCTATTTTTTACGAGGCCCCGATTTTTCACAAAGCAATGAAACTTCGCCTTGGAACAGATCTTCGTTATGTGTCCCATTACCAGAATATATTCTATCGGGCCGATGCGGCTAGCTTTATATACGCAAGTCAAGGCAAGCAGCTTGGAAATTACCTAGAGCTTGATGTATATGCCAATGCGCGGGTTCAATGGATAGACATTTTTGTTAGGATTGAACACCTCAACGAACTTGTGGTGATTCCCGGTTTCAATACCCGTTTCCAGTACATTCAAGGCTATCCAACACAGCCCTATCGCATTCGATTTGGCTTACAATGGAAATTCTTTAATTAGTGGGCCTCAAGCCAATTCGACCCTATACCCGATTCTACCAGTACAGGTATGTTAAGAGGCAATGCATTTTCCATGAGTGATTTTATTTTTGGTTCGACCCATAACAATTCTTCACGGGGCACCTCAAAAAGCAATTCGTCGTGCACCTGCAATAGCATACGGGTTTTACACTTCTCGGCTTTTAACCAATCTTGAATATGGATCATAGCGAGCTTGATCATGTCGGCTGCACTGCCCTGAATGGGAGCATTTATGGCATTTCTTTCGGCAAATCCGCGCATAACCGCATTCACCGAATTGATGTCTCGCATATATCTCCGGCGGCCCAGAATGGTCTCAACATAACCCATTTCTTTCGCCTTCAAGACGGTTTCATCCATATAGTCTTTGATTCCCCCAAACTGAATAAAATACTGTTGTATAATTTCTTTTGCTTCGGTACGGGAAATTCCAACTCTTTGGCTGAGGCCAAACGCGGAAATGCCATAAATGATTCCGAAATTTACAGTTTTTGCTTTCCTGCGCATTTCTTTATCTACTTGATCTACAGGAACGTCCCACACTTTTGAAGCAGTAGCAATGTGAATGTCTATACCCTGACGGAATGCCTCTTGCATGGCTTTATCGGCACTAATATGGGCAATGATTCGCAATTCTATCTGAGAATAATCACAACTTAAGAGCTGTTTTTCGGAACCCTGTGGCACAAAGGCTTTCCGAATTTCTCGACCCAATTCTGTGCGAATTGGGATATTCTGCAAATTGGGGTTTTGGCTACTCAGTCTGCCTGTTGCAGCAACGGCTTGGTTAAAATGGGTATGGATGCGACCGGTTTTTTCACTTACCAAAAGCGGCAAAGCATCTACATAGGTGCTTTTTAATTTTTGAAGGGTTCTAAAATCCAAAATTTGTTGGACAATAGGATGTTTGTCAAGAATTGAATTCAGTGACTCTTCATCTGTTTGGTACTGGCCTGTTTTGGTTTTCTTGGGTTTTTCTAACAATTTCAATTGCTCAAACAAGATATTTCCCACTTGCTGTGCAGAAGCAATATTGAAAGTTTTCCCGGCAAGACCAAAAATGGTAGATTCAACCATTCGGACTTGGGTAAGCAATTCTTTGCTGTAGTCCTGTAAAAATGCAACATCGATCTTCACGCCCTCCCGTTCCATTTCCTCTAATACTGTCACAAGAGGCATTTCTACTTCATTGAGTAATTTATCCAGGCCCCTTTCGGCAATGGCATCTCGAAGAATCCCATACAATTGGATTGTTATGTCGGCGTCCTCGCTGGCGTATTCAGCAATTTGCGCTAAAGGAACATCCTTCATATTGCCTTGATTTTTCCCTTTTTTTCCAATGAGTGTTTCAATTGAAATGGGGGTATATCCCAAAAATTTCTCACTCATCCATTGCATGTTATGCCTTTGGTCTGGCTCCAATAAATAGTGGGCCAACATCGTATCAAAAAACGGAGGCGCTATTGCCACTGAATAATTTCGCAATACCGAAATATCATATTTAATATTTTGGGCAATTTTGCGTTTTGGCGAAGCGAAAATATCCCTAAATTCATCAAGGATAAGCGCTGCTTCATCTCTAGTAATGGGAATGGGAACATACCAACCCGTGAACGCTTTGGTCGAAAACGACAAGCCCACCAGTGAAGCTTGCATGGATTCTATACCGGTGGTTTCGGTATCGAAACAAAAGGCCTCAGCAGCTTGTAATTCTGCCAATAGTTTGGCTCTCTCGGATGTGTTTTCTGCAATGCGGTATTGATGATCAACATCCGCCAGGGTTTTGTACTTTAACGGTGGCAGGGTTTCATCATTGTTTTCTGGGTATGACTCTTCGAATATGTTTAAAGGCTTTGCTTGGTCTACAGAAGCAATTTTTGCATTTCTACTTTGCTTTTTTACAGCGGTGCTGATGGGCTGCCCAAACAAATCAAATCCCATTGGGGCATGCGCATTCTTGTCTTCATTGTTTTCGACACGGGGTGATTCAAGGCCAGGAACTGGTGCCGAAGAAGGCCTTGGTATTGGCATAGAGTGAGCCGCAGCTGCTTCAGACATCGCTCTGCGCAACATATTTCTAAATTCTAATTCGTCAAACACATTGCGCAAGAGCGTTTCGTCGAGGGGTTTTAAGGAAAAGTTTTCTATGTCCAATTCAAGGGGGACGGCGGTATCTATGGTTGCCAACCACTTGCTCATTTTTGCTTGTTCGGCAAAGGCAATAAAATTCTCTTGCAACTTGCCCTTCAGTTGATGGGTATTTTCAAGAATTACCTCCATGCTGCCAAACTCCTGTATCAACTTTTTTGCTGTCTTTTCGCCCACACCTGGTACCCCAGGAATATTGTCAGATGCATCTCCCCAAAGCCCCAAAATATCAATTACCTGCTTAGGGTCAGAAATTTCCCACTTGCTAAGCACCTCTTGTATACCCAAAATTTCATCATCATTGCCCATTCGACCGGGTTTGAAGATTTTTACGTTTTCGCGGACCAATTGACCGAAGTCTTTATCGGGAGTCATCATAAAAACATCATATCCCAAATCTCCCGCCTTCCAGGCCAATGTTCCAATTATATCGTCAGCCTCATACCCATCCATGGCAATTACTGGAATATTAAATCCCTCAACAATGCGGAAAATAAAGGGAATACTTAAGCGCAAATCTTCTGGCATCGCTTCTCTTTGTGCCTTGTATGCAGTATATTGGATATGTCTTTTTGTGGGGGCTGGAGTATCAAATACCACTGCGATATGCGTAGGTTTTTGTTTTCGAATAATTTCTAATAAGGTATTTGTAAATCCAAACATTGCACTGGCATTAAACCCTTTGCTTGTCATGCGTGGATTTTGGCTAAATGCAAAAAAAGCCCGATATATAAGGGCCATACCATCCAATAAAAAAAGTTTTCCTTTCGTCATAAACAAAGAGCCAAGTTACAACAAAGCCCTATGATTGCCTATCACAACTACAGAAATTACTCCTTCTTTTTAAATCCCAAACTCACCCCATTGATGCAATACCGCAAACCACCTGGCTGTCCAAATCCATCAGAAAAAACATGCCCTAAATGACCTCCACAGGCATTGCAAACCACTTCCACTCGGCTCATGTTATACGAAATATCTTCAATTTCTCTCACCTTGGTTTTGTCAATAGACTGATAAAAACTTGGCCACCCACAACCCGCATCAAATTTGGTATTACTGGAGAATAATTCAGCATCACATCCCTTGCAAACATAGATTCCTGGCTCCCAAAAAGTTTCATATTCGCTAGAAAATGAAGGCTCTGTACCCTTTTTTCTCAATACACGAAATGCTTCTTCACCCAATTGCTTCATCCACTGCTCATCTGTTTTATCCACTGAAAATCCTGTCATTTTTTTTTGTATTGTGCGTTTTTTAAAGAGCGTGTCTGCGGGTGAAATTTTTGCATAACAAGCATAAAATGATGGCATCGTAGCCAAGATAAACAAGTATAAAATCAGACTCCTTCCACAGCGCATAAGCACATCAAAAGTCGATAAAAATTTTCAAAGTACAAACCAAAATTAATGTCTGCGCGAATGATTTCACAACACCAAAAAAGAACCATACAGTGAGTATAAGACAGCCAAGAAAATAGCCAAGTTTAACAATTCCTTCCACCATGGAATTCGATAGCCCGTATAAAAACTAGACAAAAAAACAGCAGCCGGGAACGCTGAAAGCAAATGAAAACTCCGCAATTCCTTCCAATGCAATAGCATTAACAATAGGCTATAGGTAAAAAATAGAATTACCACCAGCTTGCTTCTACGCACTTCAACATTGTTTTGAAAATAATTGCTGACCTGCTTTAGTAATCCCATAAGAATACACAGCAATAAAAAAAGAAACAAAGCGTATCTTTCGATGACCATGCCAATACCATTGCTAAATACCTGAATATTTATGGGTGTGGTCAGCACTTGGTCAATGGATGTTAAACCCCAATTGTTAATAAATGCCAATGACCTAACAATATAATAGGGTATAACCAAACCAAATAATATAGTCATCACATCCAAGACCATAATATTCTTAAAAACCAGGACACTCGCCAAAATAAACAACAGTACCATTAAATGATCGGGAACAATTAAAACAACGACCCCAAAGGCAAGTGATCCATAAAACAAGATAACCCTTGAATAGCCATCCTTTAACTGAAAAAAACAGGAAAGCCCAATAAAGACCAATAGATTTCCCAAATGATATTCGCTTAAAAGGAGGTTTTCTGGATAGAGGCTTTGTACGATAATAAAAAAATAGGCAGGCAAATACCCCAATGGATTTACCAATCCATGATTTCTGCATATTTCATTCAAAAAAAAAGCTTGGATAAGCACAATCAAAAGAGCCAATAAGAGAGAAATTACAGGCCATTGGTTAACCCATGCTACACAATCGTAGAGCATTCCTGTTTTCACCAAGGTTTCTATCCTGGGCAAATAAAACAATGCGGGAACCCGGATAAGCAGTGCGAGTAAAAGCACTAAAAACAAGGGAAAATTTCCGCGTTCTGTTAAGCGTTTAATCATTGGATAGCACTTGCAACCAAAACCATTGTTTATCCTTTAAAATCGGTATTGTTATCATACCATATTCTGTTTGCCGACCTTCATAGGGCAAAATAGCAACGGAACTGGTTTCATTGTTGAAAAGCCACTCGCTTTCCATTTTGAATGTATTGTCAATTTTTATGTGCGCAACCCTTTTGATATTGCCTTCGTCGTCGTTATACATAATATTCACACTGTTGCTGCAAACATACATACCAAAGCCAAAAAATTGGGCACTATTTATCCCACCAATCTGTGTTTTACGCAGCATCACCAAACTATCTATAATGCCATCTTGTCTGCAATACTGAAGTGCAATATCTCCGTAATGATACAAAATTCTAGATGCCGTCTGGGGGAGCCCATTCACATATTGAGTTTCCATTTGTCGGCTCTCATAAAACTGTTCTGCAATGAACAACACGCCACCGTTTGTTAAGGGAACTGCGTTGCGAAAAAAATAATTTTGTGGATTATTTTGACGCCTGATACTCGCCAATCCTGCCATTTGTTTTAACTGCATAGCAGTAAATTCAAACTGTTTTTTATCGAGAACTTCTGCATTGAGGAATGATTGCATAAAATATCCCTCAATGCCATCGGAACGGCTGGTATTAAAATATCCTGCGATGAGTATTTTTCCAGTTTGGGGATGAGAGAAAATGGCTGCATCCAATACATTTCCATCAGCTTCAACGGCCCCGTTAGACAAAGTATCTTTGAAAAAGCGAAGCCAGTAATGGTTTGTATTAAACTTTCTATCGGGGAAAGGGGATTTTAAAAATCCATTTCTTTTTTGCTCATACAATCCCACCACTTCTCCGCCATTTCCCAATACCAGAGAAGTCCAATTCAATTCAAAAAGCTTAAATTTATCGGGCAAAGATTGGATATGATTCTCGAGTATGGTTCCCGACATATCAGACAATATCATCCATGATTTTACACCACTTGCACTGCCATAGATTGCAACAAGTGACCATAACTTGCGGTTGGGTGAATAGTTGACAACAAAATTGTCTTCGTCTACATCGCCAAGGTCTATAGAAGCGCATTCCTTTGATTTGACAATTCCATTTAACCCAAAATCGAGCGAATTCCAATAAATTGTGGCCATTTTATGCCTTAACCTTACAACGGAAATCCAACAAATTGCAGAATCGCTATAAAAAACCTTCAGGATCCATTGTTTGCCTGGCATTTTTATCTCCCGGCCATTGATAAATCGCATTTGGTCGTCATACCGATCCAAAACAAATCCATTTTCGAGCCTATAATCGCTAAAACTTACAGTAAAAATTGCGTCTCCAACTTGGCCTATGGTTTGGTGAAATTGCGTTTTCTTTTTGGTGTTTTGGGGCTTGTTCGAAAGAAATGTAGACTGCGAAAAGAGCCTTGCAGACCACAGGGTGATTACCAAGCATATCAAAATTTTCAATTTCACGCACTCAAAAATCGGAGTAGTGTGCTGAATTGCCAAGCGCAGCCGTAATTTTGAGTGCTTTTATATACACTTTTAATTAAAAATCATTGCATTCTACGTTAAACCCCCAAGAAACCGCAATACTGATTGGCCTTGGGCTTCCCCGCCAAATCATTCCCATTGACGAAAGTTTGGATGAGTTGGAACAACTGGTCTATACTTCTGGGGCCATCTCCCAAAAACGATTCACCCAAAATCTTGATCATCCGCAACCGAAAACCTATGTTGGAAAAGGAAAACTTGATGAAATTAAGCAATATGTAACCCGCAATAGCATTGATTTAATAATTTTTGACGATGAACTAACACCGGCACAAGTACGAAACATAGAAACTGAAATCCCCGATACCAAAATTCTCAGCAGAACCCATCTGATTCTTGATATTTTTGCCAACAATGCAAAAACAGCCCAAGCGAGAACACAGGTAGAACTGGCACAAAGTATTTTTATGCTTCCCCGGCTTACAGGGATGTGGACCCACCTCTCAAAACAAAAAGGGGGGATTGGCATGAAGGGTCCTGGTGAAAAAGAAATTGAAACTGACCGCCGTGTCCTTCGCGATAAAATTTCTCTTTTACACAAAAAATTGGAAGCAATTGAAACAATTGGAAGCACACAAAGAAAAGCAAGAAGGGGTGTTTTTCGATGTGCATTGGTTGGCTATACCAATGTTGGCAAAAGCACAGTCATGAATTTGCTGAGCAAGTCGGACCTTCTGGTAGAAAATAAATTGTTTGCAACACTCGATGCCACCGTTCGAAAAGTAATTTTACCCCATCCACACGAACCTGGACAAATGGTTCCAATTTTACTAAGCGATACTGTGGGTTTTATTCGCAAATTGCCCACCTTGCTCATCGAAAGTTTCAAGGGGACGCTTGCTGAGGCTATTGAAACTGACTTGCTCATCCATGTGGTTGATATCAGCAACCATGGGTTCGAAAAACAAATGTTAACAGTAAAAGAAATTTTACATGAAATTGGCGCAGGTGACAAACCCTCCCTTATTGTTTTTAATAAGGTAGATGCCTTCAGGGGAGCAAACGATGATTTTTTTGTTGGTCAAACAGGGCTTACGATTGAACAATTTGAAAAAGGATGGATTGCCAAAGACAATGCACCCGCAGTCTTTATCTCAGCCCAAAACAATTGGAACATTGAAAAATTAAGGCTCAACCTCGTTGAGTTGCTTCTGCAAATAAAATTGGGCAACGCTTAATTGCCCAAGCATATAAAATTCGTCCAAAGATTAAAATTCGTCTTGATTGAAGAAATAATCATCATCTGTAGGGTAATCACTCCAGATTTCTTCAATACTTTCGTAGGGTTCACCATCATCCTCGAGTTCCTGTAGGTTCTCAATAACTTCCAATGGTGCTCCTGAACGAATCGCATAATCAATCAATTCGTCTTTGGTGGATGGCCATGGAGCATCGTCTAAATAGCCAACCAATTCAAGTGTCCAATACATATTTTTACAATGACGCGAAAATAGATTTTTGATTTAAAAAAACAACATGAAATTTGAATAAAATTATGGAAGAAGTTTTTGAAGAGCAAATTAATCAATATTGCAGGTCGATGAGTTCACCCGAAAGTGAGTTTTTGCAGGCAATTCATGACTTTACTTGGAAAAAAATGATTAATCCAAGAATGTTGACTGGGCATCTCCAAGGACAGTTTTTATCGATGATAACTGCACTTAAACAACCACTCACCTTATTGGAAATCGGCACTTTTACAGGATACGGTACAGCTTGTTTACTCGAAAACATGCACAAGGATGCAGTTTTGCACACCATCGAAGCAAATGCAGAAACAGCAAATAAAACCCAGGCATTTTGGAAAGACCTCAATCAACATCACAAAGTCCAATGGCATGTCGGCGAGGCACTTCAGATACTTCACACACTTACTATTCGACCCGACCTGGTTTATATCGACGCAGATAAAATCAATTATAAAAACTATCTGGATGTTTGTTTCGATATGATTCCTTCAGGGGGGGTGCTGATTTTTGACAATACATTGTGGAGCAAGCGGGTACTGAATGCGAGGGATATTGAATCGGATAATGATACAAAGAATATGCATGAATTTAATACCTATGCCATGGGTTTTAAAGGTCTACAAAGTATAATGCTCCCCATTCGGGATGGTCTAACCATGCTCAGAAAATACTAAGCATTATCAGGCTCACGTATTACCTTTGTGGGCGTGAGTGAGCCTTTTGAAAATACCTTGGCCTATGCCAAAGAGCAGGATCTTAAAGATGCTTTATCGGTATTGCGGGAAGAATTTATTTTTCCTACTACTTCTCTTGGTGAACCCCAAATCTACTTTTGTGGTAATTCATTGGGACTTCAGCCAAAGGCAGCGCAAGAGGCTGTGTGCAATGAACTAGAAGATTGGGCGAAATTTGGGGTTGAGGGACATTTTATATCGAGAAAACCCTGGTTTCATTACCATAAATTTTTATCGGATTACACAGCTGAAATTGCTGGAGCCAAAATCCATGAAGTTGTGGTTATGAATCACCTAACAGTAAATCTTCACTTATTGCTGTTTAGTTTTTATCGGCCCACGAGACAATTCCAAACTGCAACAGGAAAAAATGAGCCCTTGCGCTATAAAATCATTATGGAGGCGGGTGCATTTCCCAGTGATATGTATGCAATTCAAACCCAGGTTGAATCTCATGGGTTACATTATGATGATGCTGTCATTGAACTTTCACCCCGAAGCGGTGAATACACCCTGCGCAATGAGGATATCCTAAGTGCCATCGAAAAAGCCGGTGAACAATTGGCGCTTACGTTTTTTAGTGGTGTACAGTATTACACTGGGCAATTATTTAATATCAAAGAAATAACCGCAGCAACACATTCCGTCGGCGCTTTGGCAGGTTTTGATTTGGCCCATACAACAGGCAATATTGAACTTGAATTGCACAATTGGGGGGTTGACTTTGCAGCATGGTGCTCTTATAAATACCTGAATAGTGGACCGGGAAATGTGTCAGGGGTTTTTATTCATGAAAAACATGGACTCAATCCAGCCACACCCCGAATGGCCGGATGGTGGGGTCACAATGAAGTTGAACGCTTTGAAATGAAGCGGGGTTATATTCCCGAGCCAGGTGCTGCTGGATGGCAGATGAGCAATGCCCCGGTATTTGGAATGGCCATTCATCTGGTTAGCCTTGAGATATTCCACCGTGCTGGTATGAAAAATCTGCGTGCAAAAAGCAAGCGTCTTACGGATTTCCTTGAATTTGTTTTATTGGATGCCCTTTCTAGAAATACCCATTTACAATTTACCATTGTTACGCCTCAATCTTCAGAAGAGCGGGGTTGCCAATTAAGTATGCGTTGCGACAAAAATGGAAAGGCGCTTTTTGATCATTTATTTGACAAAAACATCATTGTCGACTGGAGAGAACCCAATGTCATTCGAATTTCGCCTACGCCACTTTACAATTCATTCGAAGATGTATATACACTTGGACAAGCCTATTTGACGTATACCAATTTAACATAAAATACTAAGAATGATCATCTTTGAATGAATCCCATTTGATGGTGTTGTCAATTCCCAATACGCGCCTAATTTTTGACCTAACATTATGAATATACTGAATACTAACACCCAATTCAGTAGCTATTTCTTTCGATTTGTGTCCATCAATACTGAGTAAAAAAATTTTCTTCTCGGTATTATTCATTGTTTTCATTTGTGGAAACACATGAAAAACATCAAATTTTTCTTTCATTCGAATATCCGAAAACTGGGGCAATGTACTGAGTCCAATACTTCCCAAAATCTCCAACTCTTTTCGGATTGCTTCAATATCGGGGGCTCCGCGCTTGTTAATCTTTCCCAGTTTTTTGCTCAATTCTAAACTTTTTTCCTTCAAAACCCCGCTCAATTGTAATACCCGCTCATTTACCTCATTTTCATCGAGCAAATTCTGCTTTTTTGGAGCGTGATCTTGCTGTGCGACAGTATATTGTTTTGGAACTACAGGAATTGAGGGAAAGCGATACCATATAAAAAATCCCAGAAAGAAAAATAGGCATAGCAGAAAAATAGTGATGTAAAAACGATTGCTATCTCGTTCTGTCTTATTCATAAGAGTGCTCTCATCAGACAAATGATTGGAAAGTATCTCATCAAATTCTTTTCTAGCAAGGGCATCTGCAGAGCGTATAGAATCTTTAACCAACTCATACTTGGCTAAATAATTGCGTGATTTAGATAGACATTCATAGGCTTTTCGGGGATCATCATTGTGATTGTACACCACGGAAATCAATTCATAATGATTTGCATTGGCAAAGTCATTGTTTGCAAATAGTTCTTTATTTTGCTCCTTCCAGCTGTTCAAGCTGTCGGCCGACAAACTTGATGGGTTGAGTTTTATGGCATCCACAATAACCATTTTTAAAGGGTTGGTAATCTTGGAATAATTGTGCGAAAGCCATGGAGTGAAATGATGAATGGCTTTGGGCAAATCGGAAGGTTCTACCTGTTTTAATTGCAAGAGTTTATTGGTAAGGTATTCAAGACGAAAATCAGCCACAACAACAGAATCTGGTAAACTACTAAATAAGGCTGCACTCTCATCCCAACGCTGTAAATTGATATTCAAAGCAATTTTATTGATGAGCAATCGCTGACGCGTATAGGTATCCTTGGCATTGCGCAACAATTCTTCATTGACTTTCCAAAATGCTTGGGCACCCAAAAAATCGCCTTCCTTTATTTTGATGGAAATGATTGTGGCCAATAATGTGGATGGGGGTGGTTCGTCATTGGTATAGGTATCGTAGGTCTTAACAAAATATTTTAAGGCAATTCCAGCAAGCAAACGGTTCGAATAATACTCGCCCAATGCATTGGCAAAGAAACGAATGTGAGGAATATCTCCTTCTTTTTCAGAGGACAACAATCCATTGGCCATGCACTGTTTTGCCTGTGTAACATCGCCCTTTGCTTGATGCAGAAGATACAACAATTGAAAAACATCGCAATGGCTCGAATCAATGGGGATGAGTTTTTCTGCCATGTTTGCGAAAAGTAAAACAGAATCAAGATCCTTCCGACGAAGGGATGCAAACCCCAAATTGGCTGCATAAATTCCACGCCCATAATCATTGTTTTCAGATTCAACCCTGTTGACCAAATAAGACATTAACTTTTGGGACTCTGTTTCCTTATCGAGGATTAACAATTCATTTTGCTTTGCAAAAGCCATGGATTCGTATTCTCCTTTTGGCATTGTGGCCACTACAACAATAATAGAATCGGCATTGGTCATGGTCTGCCATTTGCTATCATTACGCATGGCCTTAGTGGGCCAAAAAATGAAAAATGAAATCAGCACAATACTGCCTGCAAAAAAGAGAAGAATATTTTTTTTGTTAGATAAAAATTTACTAATCATGTTATACCATTAACCTACTACAATAGTAAGATAGTTTCTGGTATTTTTATCCACCTTGAGAAAATGATATCTAAAATTCAGGTGACTGCTTAAACACGAATTATACAATATCGTTTGGTAAACGAAAGACATAGAGAATCTAAATTTTAAGAACTTTTAGGAAATCGAGAACATTTGGACTGTGACAATTTAGCAGTTTGAATAAATTAATGCTGTCGAAACGACACATTAAATAGTAAATGCATGCCTAATTTTGTAATTTTGGGAAGGCATAATACGAATGGCTCAGCCTTTGTATTAAAAGGCATAATATGGAAAATAAACAAGTAAAACCGGAGAGTAAAAAGCCGGGTGGATTTCGTTTCAATCCCTACTGGATTTATGGGATTCTTTTTTTGATTTTAATGGCGATGCTTTTCTTACCCAAAAAATCTGGGCAATCCACAAATTGGAAAGAGGTAAGAGAAATGATTATTCAAGGCGACGTTAAAAAACTTGTCTTGGTCAACGACCGCAATCTGCAAATTTACCTGAACCCTGCCGCAATTCAACAAAAGCGGTATAAAGCCGTCAGTAAACGCGATAATTATATGGGGTCTGCAGAGCCAGATTTTAGTTTTGAAATCGAAAAAGACTATTTAAACAACGAAATTCAAGACCTAAAGAAAACATTTATTGAAAGAAAACTTGATCCAAATGGGTTTATTCTCCAATATGAAACCCAGGGTGATTTGTTTGGAAATTTATTTCAGTGGGTATTTTTTATAGGAATATTTCTCATATTATATAATCTTATGTCCAGAAAAATGGGTGGTGGTAGTGGTGGTGGTGGGGCCAATATTTTTAATATCGGACGTTCAAAGGCCCAACTTTTTGACAAAGACACCAAGGTGAATAAAAGTTTCAAAGACGTAGCAGGTTTAGATGAAGCCAAATTAGAGGTAATGGAAATTGTTGATTTCTTACAAAACTCCAAAAAATACACCGATCTGGGTGGAAAAATACCCAAGGGTGTGTTGTTGGTTGGCCCTCCAGGTACAGGGAAAACCTTGCTGGCGAAGGCGGTTGCTGGAGAAGCCAATGTGCCTTTCTTCTCATTGTCTGGATCAGATTTTGTTGAAATGTTTGTAGGGGTTGGAGCCAGTCGGGTACGTGATTTGTTTAAACAGGCCAAGGAAAAAGCTCCCTGTATTATATTTATTGATGAAATAGATGCCATTGGCCGTGCCCGAGGTAAAAACTCAATGCAGGGTTCAAACGATGAACGTGAAAACACCCTCAACCAGTTATTGTCGGAAATGGATGGATTTGCAACAGACAGTGGCGTAATTATCATGGCGGCCACGAATCGACCTGATGTCTTGGATGCTGCCCTGCTGCGTCCTGGTAGATTTGACCGACAAATAACCATTGACCGTCCCGATTTAAGTGGTAGGGAAGAAATATTCCGTGTGCATCTCACACCATTAACCAAATTATCCGCTGATGTTGAGCCCAATAAATTGGCAGCCCAAACACCGGGATTTGCAGGTGCGGAAATTGCAAATATTTGTAATGAAGCAGCTCTTATCGCAGCCCGTCACAACAAAAAAGCCGTTGATATGAAAGATTTTCAAGATGCTATCGATCGGGTTATTGGTGGGTTAGAGAAAAAAAATAAAATTATTTCACCCGAAGAAAAAGCCATTGTAGCATACCACGAATCGGGTCATGCAATAGCAGGTTGGTTTTTAGAGCATGCCGACCCACTGCTCAAAGTTTCTATTGTTCCTAGGGGTGTTGCAGCATTAGGCTATGCACAATATCTTCCCAAAGAACAATACCTTTACCGTACTGAGCAACTCATGGACAGCATGTGTATGACACTGGGTGGACGTATTGCTGAAGATATTTTCTTTGGAAAAATATCTACAGGTGCCCAAAACGATTTAGAGCGCATTACCAAGTTGGCCTACAGCATGATAACAATATATGGGATGAACGAAAAAGTAGGCAATGTGAGTTTCTATGACCCACAAGGAGAATATGGTTTTCAACGACCGTATTCAGAAAAAACTGCTGAATTAATAGACAGCGAAGTACGTGCTTTGATTCAATCGGCATATGATAGAACCAAATTGCTTTTGATTAGCAAAAAGTCGGAAATAGAAATTGTTGCTAGCGCTTTATTAGAAAAAGAAATCCTTTTTAAGGCAGATTTGGAAATTTTGATAGGCAAACGCCCCTGTGATCCGATTGTCGCTGAACCCAAAAAGAAAAAGCGTGTTCCCGCAATCAAAAAAGCAAAACCCGCAGAATAATTCTGTTGTGCTATTTAGACATCAGCGATAAGTTGCTGGAGTTGAATGAGATTGTAATACATGCCTTTTTGTTTCAACAGCTGCTTGTGGTTGCCAATTTCAATGGCTTTTCCTTTATCCATAACCACAATTAGGTCGGCGTGAATTACAGTAGACAGTCTATGGGCGATGACAATACTGGTTCTACTTTTCATCAGGACATCCAAAGCAGATTGTACCGCTTTTTCACTTTTGCTGTCAAGTGAGGATGTCGCTTCATCCAAAATGAGTATTTCGGGATCTTTCAACAGTGCTCGGGCAATGGCCAAACGTTGTTTTTGTCCGCCGCTAAGCTTGCCCCCACGCTCACCAATTTCAGTATCGTAACCATACTCCATTTCCATAATAAAATCATGGGCATTGGCTGCTTTGGCCGCATCAATTATTTGATCCAAAGGCATATCTACTTTTCCCAGTGCAATGTTGTTGCGCACTGATTCATTAAACAGAATACTCTCTTGGTTTACAATTCCAATTAAACTTCGAAGATCGTCTTGCGTAAATTTTCTAATGTCAATTCCATCCAATGTAATCGATCCTTGGGTAACATCATAAAATCTGGCGATTAGGTCGGTAATGGTTGTTTTACCTGCGCCCGAAGGCCCAACCAAGGCAATGGTTTTCCCCTTTTCTATACACAATTCAAATCCCTTGATCACTTCATTTCCGTTGATATAAGAAAATCCAACATCCTTAAAAGACAAATCTTTATTAAATTGGGGTTTTACCGGGTTGATAGGATCCGCCACCGAGATGGGGGCAGTAACCAACTCTTGAATTCTCTCTAGACTTGCCATTCCTTTTTGGGCTGCGTACAAAGCATTGGAAAAGGCTTTGAAAGGCGGAATTAATTGCGAAAATATGGCGAAGTATGTAAGGAAAAATTCAGGTGCCATTTCTTTGCGAAAAACCATACTCCCACCCAGCCAAAGCAAAAGAGCAGAAACGCCAATTCCTATGGTTTCTGATAAGGGTGAAGACAAATCATACCTGCGTTGTACGCCAATATTATTGCGGGTATACGCATCATCTTGTTCCTTGTATTTTTTTGAAAAAAAGGGGACCGCATTGAAGGCTTTGATAATCCGAATCCCCCCCAATGTTTCGTCGTAGGAGGTCATTACCTTGCCGAGTAATTGTTGATTGCGGGTGCTTTTTCTTCTCAAAGACCTGCCAATAATTCCAATTATAAGTGCCGTAATAGGTAAAAATAATACAATATACAGTGTGAGTTTTGCACTCAAAGCGAGCAATGCAAACATAAATAAGAGAATGTTTAAGGGTTGAAAATAGAGTGCCTCTAATGATACCATCAGGGCAAATTCAATTTCTTTTACATCATTGCTCATGCGCGAGAGTAAATCTCCTTTGCGTTCATTGGTGAAATAGGAAATCGGAAGGGCAAGGCAGCGTTCGTAAATATTTAAACGAATCTCTTGCATACTTCGATTTCGAATCAAAACCATAACATTCATTGCCAAATAGCGGAATGTATTTTTTACTACCGTAACAATTACCAGAGAAACAGCCAAATAGGCCAAGGCTTTAAAAGGTTCACCATTGGCCAGCGAACCAAACCATTCGATAAATTCATGGTATTGGACATTAAACCATTGACCAAACCCATATTTTTTTGTTGCCAACGAGGGTGTCGTAATGGTGTCTCTCAAGAACAAAAAACGCAAAACAGGCATAATCATCATCAACGATACCAGCTGAAATACCACGTATAGTAGATTAAAAATAAAATTGGCGAGGATCAATCTTTTGTGATTGCCAGCATACTGCAAAAATTTAATAACTGCTTTCAAATTGAGACGAAATTAAACAATCCCATGCAAGGCAAAAATAAAAGGGGGCAATTGCCCCCTTTTATTTTACAAGACATTCCAAAAAATTCTTATTGAACACCCAAGAAATCACTGAACATTGCACCTGATTCGGTGATTGCTTGGACACGGTATAAGCCTGGAGCTTCATTCAATATAAAACTAATATTCCTGCCATTACCCAAATGATTCGGTCCATTCTGCACAGCAATGGTGCGAATTAATTGTCCGCTCAAAGTATATACGTGGAGGGATTTTAATGCCATGACACTTTCAATTGTTACCAAGCCACTGGCAGGATTTGGATACATTTTAATTTGACCTGACTCAAATCGCTTTACCACACTGGCCTCGTTGTCTTTGATACTTAAAGTTAGCATAGAATCATTGCCGATAAAACATGGACCTTGTGCATTGCGAATTACAAAAATCAATAGTTTATCACCATCAGGATCTCCGTCATCTGAGATGTTGGCACGAATAAAGAAGCTACTCACATTTTTGGCTATATTCAATTTGCGGGTGGCAAAATCATAGTCAGTTGGAGATACAGCAGTACCCCCCTTGATAGCTACATCAAATGAAAAATTCTCATCTGTGGGGTTAATCGAAAAATCCATTCTAAAGGAATCGGCAGGTTCAAAAATCTGGTCGGTAGTTTTGGAAAAATTAACAGTGGGTAAAGTTGATGCGTTAAAATCTTTGATAGAACGCGGTGTTAGGACATACCGAGAAGTAAAAGGTGAACTATTGTCAAATTGTGAACCAATTCCTTTCACATCAAAATATCCTTGTGGCGCGGCATTGCCGTCTATATCGGTTTCTGCATCAATATTGAGAGTATCAACCCGACCGGATGTATTCATTACCCGAACATTTTTAAACGCATTTGGTGCCAAAGCGGTTGAAGGCCATTCTGTTGCATCAACCAACTTCAAGCGGCGCATTGAAACCAAATTGGATTCGGTTGATTCATTTAGTACACTTACACCCAGCGGTTTCTTAATTGAAGCGCCAGAAGAGATTTTAATGATGGTATCCAGCTTGTCGATTTGAACCAATCCCTGAAACTGGTTTACGGTTCCTTGAATCATCAGACTATCTCCCTCAGTTACAGTATAACCGAATGTTTTTGGAGAGTTGAATACTCCCATACCCCCGGTATTGTCCATTATTGTAAAATTCATGCCAACAGTACGCATATTCATTCCATATACAGTTCCATAAACCCTACAGCGAACATTTAAGCTATCTGCACTTTTATTGGCATTGTTTTGTTTGTTTACAGTACCAATTTTATAAATTGGCAAATCGTCGTTTAACAATGTGATGATGAGGGTGTCTTTTCCCTTGGTAATAATAGAATTTGAAAGATTTCCCAAACCGAAATAAACTTTTTTGATAAGCTCAAAATTATTATCGTCGTAGAAAGGTATTTTAACTACAATTGTATCGGGAGTACTTGATGATACGGTGATAATTTTTGATGTTGGGTTAAAGGAGAAATCAGTACCCTCTATCGCAGAACTTAATGCTGTATAACACCGTAGTGTAAAGTCTGCATCGGCATCGGAACGAGAGGCCACTCTTATCCGAATCAATACAGTGCCTACTTTTTCAGTAACCGTAAGTTTGGTATCAATAAATTCTATGTTGGCAGGACCATCGTTGTCTGTCATGACAAGGGTAATCAATGAATCTTTCAAATAGGCAGAACCTGTTAATTGGCGAACGACCAAAATCACCGTATCATTAAAATCAATGTCAAAATCATCAAATACTTTGGCATAGATCATCAACGAGTCTGCTTTTGTAGATTTCCCCAGCATAAAGGTAGAATCTTTGGCATTTTTCCCCAATTGAAACTCTGCAGGAATATATGTACTATCCCCTTTTCGTTTTAGAGCCAACATAATTTTTGATGCGGTTGAAACCGACTTGTCCATCTTTAAAATAATACCAATTCTACCGGCATTTTCTTTCACAACAATCGGAGAATTTGGAATAATAATATTGGCTATATCATTGTCAATTAAATCAATAGTGTGTGCCTTCTCTACGCCAATGACACAATTCATAGGTTGGTCAATACCCAATACAATAGATTCGGTACCTTCCGCGGAATTATCATCATTAATCGTAATTACAGACGTATCATATCCAGCTGCTCCAGATCCTTTAAATGTTAAGGTTCGCTCAGCAACAGTAAAATCATTCGTAGTTCCCTTGCTTGCTGTTCCTCCGGCCACAAAAAACCGAACTGTTTGGTCTTTGTCATTGCTGTATTTTCGAGAAACAAACACTTTATATTTACCAATATCCTCTTTGGTACTCGAATTACGAAGCCAAAACTCTATTTTAGGTTGTACCAAAGGAGCATCATCATTGCTCAAGTAAATTGGAGACGAACTCCCGCCTGAGGTGCTGAGTGTTGACTTTTTAGATGGGCCCCAAATACCGTCAGGGTCTGTATTTGCGAACAAGGAATTCCCAGTTTGAAGACTGAAATTTTCTACTCGTTTCAATCCCGATGATAAATCATTGGGAATAAAGGTTGCCCAATTGCCCGCTACGCCCTGCACCTTATTTTTTACGGTATAGGGTAAATAAGCTTTCCACAAAGAACTTATCTCTGTATTTTCGATCATGGCAATACTCAGTGGACGAACACTCAACGGATTAACAGCGTCGTAGAGTACCACAAAGCTTTTGTCTTTTGCCATGCTACTGCCCCAAATGAGTGTAGCCTGCGAGGAAGAACTGCCATAATCAATCATTTTAATTGAGTCAGTGCAATAATTTTTAAATGTATCATTGCCAGAAATACTCACAGCAAGAATGATAGGATAAATATATTTTCCAGCAGCAAAGCGTGCATTTGATGTATTCAATATACCAAACCATCCTTCGTAGTCACCCATTATATCGGTTTGGAAAGTATCGTTGCTAAAACTACTAGAGGTTAAACTCGGACTAATTCCGTATTTGAAGGTTCCAAGTGTATCAATAAATATAGCATTCCCCGCACCACCTACACTGAGTGTGTTTGTTCGAATATCTAACCAATTAGAAGCCTTTACAATATAACGATATTTGGTATTGGCTTTCATTTGGTTGAGACGAAGCCTAAATATAATCGGAGTTCGGGTTGTGTCTCCAGTACCCGACTTGGTTGTTGCTGCGAACTGTGGAACCAAAATGGGCAAAATTTGTCTTGATGGAAGCTGGGCCATAAGCTGTACCGAAAAAATCATTCCCAATGCCAACGCTATTTTTTTCATAATCAATTATTAAGGGGTATATTCAACAAAAATAATCAAACAGCAACAAAATATGAAATGTTTTAACATGTTTTATACAGTAAGCGCCAAACTTATTACAGAAGCCTTTGGAAAAGATACCAAATAAAGGGCTTCTAGACAGCGTTCAATAGTTGCACCGGTTGTAAATACGTCGTCTACCAAGACAGGATGTGTAAATTTTTCGCCTTTGAAATTGCACTCAAAATTCCCTTCAGTCTGATACCAACGATCTAGACGACCCCGAAGGGTTTGTGAGCTTGTTTCCTTGCCCTTGACCAAAAAATTTTCTACCACGGGGATACCCATACTTTTAGAAATTCCCTGTGCCAAAATACAGGCTGGATTATACCCCCGTATTTTTTCTTTTTTGGGGTGCATTGGAATAGGAATTAAGTGGGAGAATGGGCCCGTAATATTGGATTTTAGTAATTTTCTTCCGATTTCTTCACCCAACCTAAATGCCATGGTTTTTGCCCCTTCATATTTAATTGCCTTGAGTACCTTAGACACTGAAGCACCGCGTTCGTAAAGCAAAAAATAATAGGCACCATGAAGGGCAATTCGACCAAAAAGTGACTTGGCCAAAGGATTGTCTGGACCATATCCATGGAGTGAAAAGGGCAGTTCGCTCCAACACGACCAACAGACCTCCATCTCCTTTTTTAGCAATAGATCGCCACAAACAACACAGGAACGCGGAAACAAAAAATCTAGGGTATTCGAGGCAAATGTTTGCATTCCCTTAACGAATGGTGTGCCTTGATTTCCAGTATTCTGAGAATGTTTACGTTTCACTGCTGCACCTTTTTTGCCCGTATCATATGCCTAAAACCCACATTTGTATAAATACCCTTAACTCTATCATTAAAAACGCAGAACTTTGCAAGCATGTCATCACGCCATCAATCCGATCGCGATATACCAAAGGCGAAGTTGTCTATGGCTACGCTCAAAAAATCGATCCGCCTATTTAAGTATATGTCGGGCAGCAACCGGTGGTGGTTTCTGCTTGGTACCTTGTTTCTGGCAATTTCAGCAGGGGCATCCTTGGCGTTTCCCCAATTGCTCGGCCAATTAATGGATGGTGCATTTATATACAATGGAAAGGGTATTTCCAAAGCACCAGACACAAGTGCACTGGAAAAAATTGCTGGCTATTTTGTATATCTTTTTATCATTCAAGCAGTCTTTAGCTTTGCTCGAATTGCCATATATGTGAGGGTTACTGAAGACATGACTTTTGGCTTGCGAACCGATTTGTTTGCTGCAGTAATTCGGCAGAATATGTCGTTTCACAACCAAAATAGAGTCGGAGAGCTCCTCAGCAGATTTTCGGCAGATATTGCGCAAATTCAAGATGCATTTACGACGAATTTGGCGATGTTTATTCGGCAAATTTTGATTCTTGTGGGAGGCATTATAGTGTTGTTTGTAGGTTCGAGTAAACTGGCAGTGATGATGCTGGCAACACTTCCTGCAATTATTGTTTTTGCGCTATTATTTGGACGGTTTATTCGAAAAAAATCAAAAGCTGTGCAGGATATTACTGCGGCAAATAGCGTCATTGTGGAAGAATCACTCAGTGGTATTGTGTCGGTAAAATCATTTACGAATGAAGAATTTGAGAATGAACGCTACCGGAAAAACGCACTACATCTTAAGCACAATTCAATTTCACGAGGCTATTGGCGTGGAACCTTTAGCTCCTTCATTATTATTTGTATGTTTGGAGCCATAGTGTGGCTCATTTATCAAGGATTGGGTTTGGTACAGTCGGGAGAAATGGCCGTAGGAGAGTTGTTTAATTTTATGATTCTTACCGCTTTTGTGGGTACGAGCATCGGGGGAATGGCCGAACAATTTGTGCAGCTTCAAAAAACATTGGGAAGTATAGAAAGTGTGCTCGATATCATCGATATGCCAGGAGAAGCACTGAAGATTTCCAAGACCCACAATCCACCATCAGCTCATAAAAATATCCAATCCACAAAGACAGTAGCACACATATTATCCCCTCACCCCAATTGGCAAAGTGCTATGTACTTTCAAGAAATTTGCTTTGCATACCCATCAAGACCCGAATCTACTGTACTCAAAGAAATTTCTCTGTGTGTGAATCCTGGAGACGTGCTCGCCCTGGTGGGTCCATCTGGCTCAGGAAAATCAACCATTGCCAATTTGCTTTACCAATTTTATCAACCCACTCGAGGGAAAATTCTCTTGGGTGATACGGATATAACACAATTTAATTTACAGGAATACCGAGAAGCATTTGCTTTGGTTCCGCAAGATGTCATGCTTTTTGGTGGATCTATTTACGATAATATTCGTTACGGGAAACCCGACGCCAGCCCTTCAGAAATAAAATCAGCAGCAGAACAAGCAAATGCCAAAGATTTCATTGAATCATTTCCAGAAAAATACGAAACCCTGGTTGGTGATAGAGGGCTCAGACTTTCTGGGGGTCAAAAACAACGCGTCGCGATTGCAAGGGCTATTTTGCGCAATCCAAAAGTGCTTATTCTGGACGAAGCAACGAGCGCCCTTGATTCGGAAAGCGAAATACAAGTCCAAAATGCCCTACGAAATTTGATGAAAAATCGGACATCCATTGTTATAGCGCATCGCCTCAGTACGATTCGTCATGCCAATATTATCGCTGTAGTAAAAGAGGGTGCTATTATCGAAAAAGGCAATCATTCTGCATTAATGAAATTACAGGGCGGTCATTACCGCCGAATGGTAGACCAACAAATTGATCCTTTGGAATTCTTTGGAACGGCGTAAATTGCAATATGCTTCGTAAATTCTGGCATCGGTATTTTATTGTGTGTTTGTTGGCAACCCTCTGCATCGAGGGTTGGGGTCAAAAATCAGACAATTCCCCACAAAGCAATACAATGCTTGCGAACCTTCTTTTTGAGCAAAAAGAATTTGCAAAAGCTGTTTTATTTTTTGAAGACATTGTCGAAACAAACCCCGATGACGAAACAAGTTACCAGAGATATTTACGCTGTCTCGTAGTCCTAAACGAGCAAGAAAAAGCCATTAAATTCATAAAAAAAAGAATAAAAAAATCAACGCGCCCTTTGCCTTATGTCATTGACGAATGTTGGGTTAATACCACATTCCCTAGCTCCAACCTCGACAAAAAGTATGCAGAACGAAGCCAAGAATTACTGAACCTAATACTCGAAAAAATTAGGCCGGATGCCAATGCACACCTTTTTGTTTCCAAGCGTTTTGATGAACATCAACTCAAAGAATTTGCTATTAAAACATTGGAACAAGCAGATTTGGTTTTTGAAAATATACCCGAGATATCCAACCAATTGGCATTTTTATACATGGAAACGGGAGACAGGATGAGTGGATTGGGGGAATATAGTAATATGATGATATACAATGGCTTGCCATTTGAAAGTATAAAGCCAATTTTGGAAATTCATATTACTGACAGCATAGATTTTATTGTTTTTCAGCGCATATTAATAGAACAGATTCAGGAAAACCCAGAAATAACGGCTCTCTCTGAAGGACTCAAATGGACTTTTATAAAGCAAGAGAATTGGAGCAGCGCGTTTTTATACACCCGGTCTCTTGACAAACGACTGAAAGAAAATGGCAGTCGCGTTTTTGAATTGGGGGGTATTTGTATTTCAAATAAGGCATATCTAGTGGCCATTCAATGTTTTGAATATTGTGTTTCCTTGGGAGAAACGGGTTTTAATTGGCTGCAATGCCAGGCGATGTTGATAGAAACCAAGTACGATTACTACTCAAGCAATACAGCCAGTATTGCAGAAATAGTCGATCTAAAAACCCAGATGACAAAATTTGAAAAAGAGAATGGTCCCCAAGAGGCTACCATTCCCATAGCCATTAAATTGGCAACACTGTATGCGCAAAACGACAGTTTGTTTACTTCCAAAACAGCATCTGGTATCGTAACAGGATTTGATATGGCCGAGCAATTATTAAGAAGGTATTTGGCAGGAGAGAGTAATCCATCGCTGGGAACATCAAAAATAGATCCGGGCAGCAATGAGCGATCCTCTTTTCCATACGTACTTAAAAAAACAGCCACTGCAAATGTAAAAATTGCCCTGGGTGATATTTTGCTTGCCGCTGGTGATGTGTGGACATCTGAACTATTGTATGCGCAAGTGGAAAAAGACTTCAAGGAAGAAGAACTTGGACAATTTGCAAAATTTAAACGCGCCGAACTCAGTTTTTATCGGGGAGATTTTGATTGGGCTAGCATGCAATTGGACGTACTAAAAAGCGCAACCACACAACTGATTTCAAATGACGCCATGGAATTGGCACTCGTTATTATCGATAATTTAGGAATTGACAGCAATTATCTCGCGCTTAATTGGTATGGGAAAGCTTTATTGGCCGAAAAACAACATCATTTCAAAACAGCTTTTTTATACCTGGATAGTATCAATGTTTCATTCCCCGGGCATGCCTTGTCGGATGAAATTCTTTTTATTCGAGCCAGAATTAAAGAGACAACGAAAAATTATGTAGAAGCGGCTTCCTTGCTAGAAACCTTGAGTATAGCCTATAATTTTGACATTTTGGCTGACAATGCGCTATACAAGCTCGGACTCTTATATGCATATAAACTCAATGATTCTTCAAAAGCGATGGAGCGGTTCGAAAAACTCATAGAAACTTATGGAAGCAGTGTATACATTGTAGATGCGAGACGCGAATACAGAAAAATTCGCGGTTATTGACGAACTTGCACCATGCTTGGCAATAAAAACACCATACATACATTCTGTTTTATTTTTTTCTTGGCCCTTGCAGTTTGGAGCAATGCGTGTAACGCCCAATTAGACAATGCCATTTTTAGCGGCCGGCCTTATACAAACAAAGAATCGAAAGTATCCCCAGATATTAATGAGTCAAAACAGGGATTTGGTTTTTTACAGTATACCAAAGACAATGAATACCTCCAAAAAATCAATCCTGGACAAACTTTTTTTGGTTCACGTATTTGGTATCAGATATCCATCAAAATTGTTGCAGAAGATGCCGATAACCCCAATGTGCCGACACCAAATGCCCTTGGATTGGGAAACTATCCAAGCATTACCGAGCCACAAAAAAGCATTGCTGGAGACATGGATAGTATTACTAGCCTAAAATATACGCCATTGCCACAGCGAGTAAGCATGGGTATTCGATTGGGTGGATTGGTACAATACGAGTTTGGTGGTTGGGAATCTAAGCCCGTTTTTCGGCCTATTATCAACTTTTATTGGAATAAGGGTGGCCGCAGTTTCATTGCAGGGAATATTCATTCACAAACCCAACATCTCCTGCCTGATCTATTAATTAACTATGATTTGGCATTAAAAACCCCCATTGAATATGGATTGCAATTCACGCGCGAAACCCCCCATCTATCTTCAGAAAATTGGATAGAATGGCGACAACGTATGGATATTTCCTCAGGCAGGCAAGAAATCATATCATTTGGAAACCGCATAGAATTTCGAGTATTAAAAGCCAATTCAGCAAAGCGAAATATGCATTTTAAAGGATTTGCTTTGCTTATGCACAAAGGGGGTGAGGGATTTGTCAAACAACAGGCCATTGGCAATCGTTTTGTTTGGGGTGGTGGCATTAAAATCACTGAAAACAAGAATGTTTTTTTTGAAGGTTTGTATTTTTTTCACCAGGATTTTTCTGCAAAAGATATCATTGCCGATTCCGGACAAAAAAATGTATCCTTCAAGACAGGTTCAGCAATACTGTTAAATTTTGGAATCCGTTTGGCTAAAAACCAGCAATTGGTTCTGAGCAGTGTCACTGCAAATCGATTTTCAACACCCTTGGGCGCCCCTATTTACCAATGTGTAAATTACGAAAACCCTTCCTATTATGCCATTAATCGACAATTGTTTACGGCAAGGTATACCCTGGCAAAAAATTTGTTTTCAGAAAAAATGCGCATGGAATTCCGAATAGAACCAAGTTATGATTTTTATAAAAAATGGTTTCTTTTTTCGGTTGGATTGTATTTTCGGTATTTAGAGGGCAATGCCGCGTTGTAAGAAATTTTGAAAATTGTGATTGTGCCACAAGGATCTGTTATGGATACACAAAGTAATGGAAGTTGGGCCTGAAGTTCTCATTGTGTCCAATACTGATTGGAAATGAATATTACCCTGTAGGGCCAATTACAATGTATATCCTAGGCCCCATTCCATATAATCAGCGGTAGTGAGATGGATTTTTAACCGACCAACAATTTGAATATGTGGCGATGCTTGGTAACTAATTCCTATAGCTTCAAAATAGCGTCTTTTGGTCGTATTGGGTCGGTACAAATACAATCCTATATCTGTAATAATTCCCCAGTCTCCAAAAATCCATTTACGCCCACCCGCAATGGCAATTTCAAGATTATCAATGGGGCGCTTGGGATTTTGCAAAGGCTTTGTTTGGTCAAATTTGGTATAGGGATAGGAGGGATCTATAAAAACAACTGATCCCATTCGCCATTGGTGAGTGGAGAAAGGTTTCACTCGGTCTGCCATATATTCTATTATTGTATTTGTGAACGTCTTTCTCTGGTCTATTTCAATTTGACGTCTTCCAAAACGCAATCCAAGGGTATGGATAAAAAAAGAATTTTTATGAGTAGGCAGACGTTTTTGGTATGTATTTGGATGTTTCCAACCCAATACTTTAACCCGGTCAAAGTCTTCAATTTGTGTGGTTTGAACACCAGATTTATTGAACTCATTGGGCAAGTGATAATAGCTATGAACCAATGCGCGTTTGATTCCAAATGACAAATATGGAAGATTTATACCAAAATTGGGCTGCCTCCAATTTGCATTGGAAAAATGGATCAATCCAAGTTCTGCATTCAATTTCCATACATGACGAATCGGGACGGAGTTCAATGAGGCGTACTTTGCGGCCGATATTTTTTCTCGTATACACTGGGTTTTAACCCTGAGCAGATGAGAAAATTCCCAATGATAACCCAACTGCATTGTTCCGTTGTAATGACTGCCAATTGCAACATTACGTGGATTGTCTAATGCATCAAACTTCTGAGACAAATACCCCAACCCCATGCCAACCAACCAATAATTATGACGCCTAGATTGAATCATTAACATGCTCGAAATACCAATACCATAGCCTGCTACACGGCTACCCAAATTCAAAAAATTAAAGGCATATCCATGGGATATTTTATCAAAATCGTTTCCTGAAAAATTGGACTCTTTCATCGCTGCTCTGTACCGTATACCCAAGCCTCCAATATGCCTATACAGGGCCATCATATCGGAATGGTGGGGCAACACAAAGCCACCCAATACGTGCATCCCCCATTCTGATTCTTGGTTGATTCTAAGTGGATAAAAAGTATTGAACAAGGGTATTGTAGAAATCTCTTTTAAGACAGTATTAGAATCGTTCTTCAATGAATCGTTTAGAACAGGGGTATGGGTTGTGTCCACAGCCATCATTGAATCAGACTGAGCCATTGCAATATTGGGTATTAGCAGCCCAAAAGCCGATAATCCCAAAAGCAATGCTTTCATTATCTTTTTGATTTATCGGTAGCCAATACCATCTTGATTCCCAAATTGGCGCCCACCTGCATCACATCAACCATGTCTTGAACCCGGAGGTCTTTGTCTAATCTTAGCACTACATTTAACCCACTTTCTTGCCCCTCTGTACTGGTATATTTTATTTTTTCAGCTTCCAATCGATCGTGCAATTCTTCAAAGGGAATTCTATTTTTCTCAATGTAAATACCCAATTCTTCTTGCGCGGTTCCTTTGTTCTCTAACTTAACCGTTAGCGGCAATGTTTTGGTTTGGATTTGGTTTGTAGTTGAGGCCTTGGGCAGCATGATGCTAATTACATTGGGATTGGCTAAAGTACTGGCTATTAAGAAAAACAACATCAAAAAAAACATGATGTCATTCATAGATGAAGCTTCAACTTCGGCTCCCTCTCGCCTGCGTCTGCCGATTTTCATAAATTAGTGATTTGCTTTATTAAGTACTTCCAACAAGCTTAAGCTTTGTTCTTGCAAACGTTCAGCAAAACGATCGACTTTGCGCACAAACAATTGATAACCAATGAATGAAATAATGCCGACCAATAAACCCGCAAAACTTGTAACCATTTTTATGTATAATCCTTCTGCAATGCCACCAATTTCGAGACCATTGGTCTGGGAGATGGTATAAAAAATATTAATCACACCCCAAATTGTGCCAACAAATCCCAACATTGGTGCGATCCGTGCAACAAGACTGAGGTATCCCAAATTTCCTTCCATGGCGCTAAGTTCAACATTGGCTCGTGTTTCCATTGCGCTTTCAATTTCCCGCATATTGCTTCCCAAAAAATTAAGACCCGTCGCCATTACCTGTGCTTGGGCAGTGGGGATGCGTTGACAGTATGCCAATGCCGCCTCTTCTCGATTTTCTTTCAAATTGTCTTTCACCACAGCCAATAAATTGGGATCCATTTTTGCGCGATTTCGAATGTAGATAAACCGTTCTACAATAAAGTAAATCGACAAAAGTAAACAACCGGCAAGTAAATACATCACAAACCCTCCATTGCCCATCATTTCCAATACCGGAACGGAGACGTGCATGGCGGCATCTTTGGCGACTTTGATGGCGGCAGAATCTAGCGGAACACCCGCAGTTTGAAGTAGTGTTAACATAGTAGACAACATAGTATGCGAATTAACTCCTTAAACCCCTACTACAATGTGAATCACCCCTAAAAATTATCCCCAAAAAAGAACTATTTAATGTTTGTAGCGCCACCACTCAGAACAAACTTGGTAACAGTGCCACTTTCTATAGAGATGCTGTGAACCTTTGATTTCTGCACAATCACTATTTCTCCCGTGAACGTATAACTGTAGGGCAAATAAACAGTACAGCAATCGGGTAAATTGAGCATATCCATTTTCTCTTGCGTGAGAAATCCAATTTTGTAGACACCTGCTTCAATTTCTACCACCACAGGTTTTGTAAATTTCTTTTTTTCACCCACAAACGCTTCCGTCATGTCTTTTGTGGTTCCAAAAATAAAATTAAGTCCTGGAGCCCTGTCAATGAGACCTTCAAAAAATCCCAATAGCTGTTGCACGAAGACCCCCCTTGTAATAAAACCTATAAGAATAATGGATGCAACAACACCCAAAGCATATAAAATGATGGTGCCAAAGCCGAGTTTTTGAAGATCAAAATATCCCCCAACACTTTTAAGTATCCAGCTTAAAATACCGATTGTAATTGCAATTGGCAATACTACCAAAATGCCCCTGAGAAAATATTCAACGAATAATTGACCGGGAGTCTTTAATCTGGCTTTAATTAGTTGATCGTAAAGTGTATATTTTTTGGGAGAGTTCATTGTAAAAAGGTTTTTTTAGGTAAAATATAGGAGGTCTAAACCAATATCAGTGCGGTTAAATTTATTGTTAAAACTGATCTGATTTGCGAGTGAATTGGATCGTTCAAGCGCATGCTTGATGTCTTTACCCAAAGAAGTAACCGCAATCACCCTTCCGCCATTGGTTTTCAGTATACCCTTTTCTAATGTAGTGGATGCATGAAATATCCATTGGTCTTTTTCAGGCAATGAACGGGGCAAGGTGATCACTTCCCCTTTACAAATTTCACCAGGATAACCTCCTGAAACCAAAAAAATACTGGCTGCAGTCCGGGAATCTAAATCGATAGAAATAGTATTCAATCCTCTCGAAGCCATCGCATACAAAATGTCTATAAGGGGTGTTTTGAGGCGAGGGAAAATGGCTTCTGTTTCTGGGTCTCCCATGCGCACATTGTATTCAATAACAAAGGGATCACCACCGACATTCATCAATCCCACAAACAAAAAGCCTGTATAGGGATGACCTTCTGCCTTCAAACCTTCAAAAGAGGGTATTAAAATACGAGATTTGACTTTTTCCATAAATTCCTTGTCGGCAAAAGGCACAGGAGAAATCGCGCCCATTCCGCCTGTATTCAATCCCAGGTCGTTATCAAAGATCCTTTTATAGTCTTTCGCCGAAGCCAATACCTGCCATGTGTCACCATCGCTAATGGCAAAGACACTCAATTCAATTCCCTGTAAAAATTCTTCAATTACCACCCGCGCACCCGCCTTTCCAAACAGCGTGAGATTCGTCATGCTTTCAAGCGTTTCGCAGGCCTCTTGGAAGGAATGGGTAATTATAACCCCTTTTCCTGCAGCCAAACCATCGGCTTTTAACACATAAGGTGGGGTTAGCGTATGCAAAAAAAGTTTTGCTTCGTCCATTTGTCCCTGGCAAAAAGAAGCATATCTAGCGGTTGGAATCGCGTGGCGAAACATGAATTCTTTGGAAAACTCTTTAGATCCCTCGAGTTGGGCACACCAAGTGCTAGGACCTGAAACACCCAATGTAAACCCGTCTTTTTTTGCTTCCAGCGTTAAATAATCTGTTATTCCAGCAACCAAAGGAACTTCATTGCCGGGTACTACCAAAGAAATATTTTTCTCCTTACAAAAAGCATACACAGCAGAAAAATCTGTAAGATCCAGCGTAACATTGGTTCCAAATTCGGCAGTCCCAGGATTCCCAGGTGAGATATATAAGGATTCAAGGCCAATACACCCATGTATTTTTAATGCAAAAGCATGTTCACGTCCACCCGAGCCAAGCAAGAGAATATTCACACTACAAAGATACCAAAATCCCCAGTAAGACCATCAACTCAACGACTGCTCAAACGCAGGGCGGCCGCAACAGAAACAACGGCTGTTTCACTGCGCAAGATTTGATTCCCGCAGTGTAAGGGTATCCAATTGTTTGCGTTGGAAATCTCTATTTCGCGGGTAGAAAAATCTCCTTCAGGGCCAATTAACAATGCCATTGGATACTGAATTTCTGGGGGAGATATTTTCTTGGAATCGGAGCAAAAAGCAATGTATTTATGGAATAAAGGCGATGACAAGCCGACACGACAAATAGCATCGAAACCAAGAACTGCCACGTTCGTAATCCAGGCTCCATGCGATTGTTTGAGGGAAGATATCGCAACCTTATTCATACGGTCTATATTAAGCTTCGCCCTTTCTCCCCGATCGGCATGAAAAAAAGTAAAGGAATTTACTCCAAGCTCGCTGCATTTTTCTACGGCCCATTCCATCCGCTCACGGCTTTTCAAAATTGCCATAAAAACATGAATGCCGGGCAAAGGATCAACCAACACGGTTTGCTTGATTTCTACCTGAAATCCCGTCTTTGTACTCACTGAAATTATCCCATAATAGCGTTTCCCAAACCCATCTGTAAACCAAATTCCATCGCCCAATGAATAACGCAAAACCCCAATTGCATGCTTGCATTCAGACAAGTCAAAATCGGCAATATTGTTGTTAATTTTGTTGGAGTAGAACGTGAAGTGACCTGGCATAAACTATGCGATTTTACTTTATAATTTCCAAACGGTTCCTTCGGGAGTATCTTTGATTTCAAAACCTTTTTCTTTCAAAGCATCTCGGATTTGATCGCCCAAAACCCAATTGTTTTCTTTTTTGGCATTTTTGCGCAGGTCTAGTAAAATCTGCATGGCATCATTCAATCCATCTGAATTTGATTTATCGTCCAATATTAGACCCAAAAATCCAAAGCAAACATCATCTCTCAACTGTTGGACAAGGGTTTTGACGCGAAGCGAAATTTGGTCTTTTCCGTCATTAACCAAATTAATACGCCGGCACAATTCAAACAAATGGGCAATTACTTGCGGCGTATTTAAGTCATCATTCATGCTCTCACGAATACCCAAAACAATGTCATCAACCTCCATTGAACCCTTACCATCAACAACCTTTAGGTTGTCGATTAAATTGATTGCCGATTGCATGCGTTGCCAAGCTTTTTGCGCAGCCAATAATGCATTATTGCTAAAATCTAAAGTTCCGCGATAATGTGCCTGTAAGACGAAAAATCTCAGGGTCATCGGAGAATAGGGCTGGTCTAATAAAGCATGCGATCCATTGAATAATTGTTCTGCCAACACCCCATTTCCTAAACTCTTGGCCATCTTCTGGCCAGCAATGGTAATCATATTGTGGTGAATCCAATATTTCGCTGGGGTGTGCTTGTGCGCTACAATACCTTGTGCAATTTCGGCTTCATGGTGGGGAAATAATAAATCCAAGCCGCCACCGTGAATATCGAAATAGGCACCCAAATATTTAGCGCTCATTGCACTGCATTCGATATGCCATCCCGGGAATCCTTTGCCCCAAGAACTATTCCATTGCATAAGATGTTCTGGCGATGCTTTCTTCCAGAGTGCAAAATCGCTTGGATTGCGTTTTTCATTTTGAGATTCCAATGCCCGTCCCTGAGAGGGTACAAAATTTGGGCCAGAGGAAATTGCATCATGACCCGATTGCAAATCCTCTAAAATCCTTCCGCTCAACACACCATAATTGTTATTTGTATTGTAAGCGATGACATCAAAATAAACGGAACCATTAATAGTATATGCCAAACCAGCATCCATGATGGCTTGAATCATTTCAATTTGTTCAATAATGTGACCGGTAGCCCGGGGCTCAATGCTGGGCTTGATGATATTCATTTTATCCATAACAGCATTGTACGCATTGGTATACGTCTGTGCCACCTCCATGGGTTCTAATTTTTCTACCTTAGCCTGCTTAAGCAACTTGTCTTCACCCCCATCAAAATCTCCCACAAGATGTCCAACATCTGTTATGTTTCTAACAAACCTAACATTATACCCATTGTGAATCAAATACCTTCGAAGTACATCAAAAACAATCGGGCCACGAACATGGCCAAGATGGGGTGGTCCGTATACTGTTGGACCACAAATATAAATGCCCACATGTCCTTCAGTGATAGGCTGAAACAATTCCAATTTCCGGGATAATGTATTGTATAAATGCAAACTAGACATTGTTTTGGGGATGTTTTTTGGATGAACTTTTATTTCTCTTATGCCGATATTCATTGATTATTGTCTCTTCCAATTATCCTTTGCTATACATTGATTCATAATATGCAGTATAGGAACCACTGGTTACATGGTCGAGCCAATTTTTATTTTCTATATACCAATCTATGGTTTTTTCAAACCCCTGATCGAAAGCAACGCTGGGTTTCCAACCCAGTTCTTTTTCCAATTTACTGGCATCGATTGCATATCTAAAATCATGGCCTTTTCGGTCGGTTACAAAGGTGATAAGTTTGCAAGATTCTCCCAAATCTCGGTGTAATTTTCGGTCCATTATTTCACACAATTTGTAGACCAAATCAATATTTTTCCATTCATTATTTCCACCAATAGTATAAGTTTCACCCACTTTCCCTTCAAAATAAATTTTCTCTATGGCCCGCGCATGGTCTTCTACCCAAAGCCAATCCCGCACATTCTCACCCTTGCCATATACCGGAAGTGGGTTTTTATTTTTGATGTTGTGAATCATGAGTGGGAGTAATTTTTCTGGAAACTGGTGACTGCCATAATTGTTAGAACAATTACTGATAACAATCGGCAAATGGTAGGTTTCATAGTAGGCCCGTACAAAATGATCACTGGATGCCTTGGATGCACTGTAGGGAGAATTGGGTTGGTAAGGGGTCTGTTCGGTAAACTTTCCTTCATCACCCAGAGTTCCATAAACCTCATCGGTACTTACATGATAAAACCTCCCTTGGTCGGTATGGCCAAATGTTTTGTAGGCGTTGAGTAAAACCACTGTTCCCACCACATTGGTCATCACAAATTCAATGGGATTTACGATACTTCGATCTACATGACTTTCTGCTGCAAGGTGAATAACACCATGGATTGGTCGGCTGCTAAAAAATGCATTGACAGCATGGGAATCGGTAATATCCATGCGAATAAATTCATAATTTGGAGCCAATTCAATTTCTGTTAAATTCTCCAAATTGCCAGCATAGGTAAGGGAATCCATGTTGATAATATGCAAATCGGGGTAGTTCTTCACAAATCTTTTCACTACATGACTCCCAATAAAGCCCGCACCACCAGTAATGATTATATTCTTAGCACTCATATCAATTCAAAATTAGGTTGTACAATCCATTTTTAAGAATTCCCTTGACTAATCAACAGGTTTTACTTGTTTAATTATTATTCTCAATGGGGCGTAACTCGGTACGCCAATTCTGCCTTTTGCACCATATCCCCAATCTGAGGTAATGAGAAACTCTCCAGTCTGTCCTTCTTTAAGGTAATAAGGCAATTCGTTTAATGCCCTAATTTCAAAAGACATCTTATTCTTTTCGCTCCGGTAAGACCTTCCTTCCATTTCGCTATTGGCAATTAATCTTCCATCGATATTCATCACCTCACATTCAAAAGAAAGGGCATTGACGTTTGCTTGCACAGGAGAATTTTCCAATTGTCTGCTGCTAACATCTGGCATCCCATTCGCTTGGGTGATGCGGTACTTGATCATTTTTAAAGAATCTAAAACCCAAGCCCCTCCTGGCGAATTTCCATAGCTGTGCTGCAATGCATATCCATCAATCAATTTGTTCTCTTCCATAATGCGGAATAACAGTTTTTGATTTCGGTAGGCATCGTATTCCTCAGCGCTTAGAATTTTTTCGACCTTAATTATAAACCGTGCAATTTTGTTGGATTCCAATAAATTGACCTTGGGCGACCCACCAATTTTGCGCTTTAAACTATCGGTATTGATTTTAATTTCTATTTCACAGCCGGGACCCAGCATCTGAAGGGCCTCTAGCAGTTCGTTTCGGGCCTCCAAAGGATACGGAAACTCTTCTAAGGTATCTGATAAAAATGCATTTTCGATGGTGTCGTTATTGGGGCCTATGAGCATGTGGTGCAAGAGCATAAAGTGATAGGGCCCGTATGGTTTATCCAAAGGTTCACCGAGATTAAACCGGTAAACAAGTCCAGATTTGCTTGTAGTAAAGCCCTCTCCACAAGAAGAAAATAATAGCCCAAATAACAATCCGAAAAACAAAAAATGGGTTTTTATAGTCATAACACTTGCCTTAAACCAACAACAATTCTTTTTTATAGAGGGCCAATCCCGATTTGAACTTGGCGACAGTTTCTTCGAGGCTCAGTGAACTCTGTCCCCCAGAAGCATTTTTATGGCCTCCACCTTCAAAAAATCTTGCAGAAAACGCATTCGTTGCAAAATCGCCTTTGCTGCGAAAACTCAATTTTACCCGTTCAGTACGATCGATAATCAATACGCTCAACACAATATTTTTCAAGCCCAAGCCAAAATTTACCAATCCCTCGGTATCGCCGGTCTGTAAATCAAATTGTTTAACCTCATGGCGATCCAAATAAATCAATGCCGTCCTGAACTCTGCGAGAACTTCAATTTTTTTGAACAAGCAATAGCCAAATAATCGGGTACGATTCAATGAAAAAACATCATAAATATTGGCGTGAATTTGCAAATGATCCGCTCCTGATTCCATCATATCTGCTGCCAGGCGAAGTGTAGATGGTTTGGTATTGTTGTGCTGAAAATTGCCTGTATCTGTCATCAATCCCGTGTACAAACAAGTTGCCACCTTTGGCGAAATATACTGTTTGCCAAAATAGTTTTCTATCCACTGGTAAATGAGCTCACATGTGCTACTTGATTCGGAATTCCAATAGGTATATTTAGAAAATGTATCAGGTTCTAAGTGATGGTCTATCATTATTTTAATAGATTTTGATTCATCAACAAGTTTACCTAAATTATTGATTCTTGACAAACGGTTAAAATCAAGGCAGAAAATGACATCTGCCTCATTAACCAGGGCCGAAACCACTTCGGGGGTTTTTTCGAAATTGACAACGGTATCATTTGCAGGCAGCCAAAACAGGTTTTCCGAATAATCGTTTGGAACACAAACCACCACATCGGAAATGAATGCCCTTAAAAAATGATATAGTCCTAATGTAGAGCCCATCGCATCCCCATCGGGTTTGTGGTGCGTTGTTATAACCACTTTTGTGATTTTACCCGCCTTTATGTCGGCAACAAATGAAGATGTATTGTCAATTAGCATTTTATGCTACAAAAATACGCGAAACAGAAGGTATTTTTGTGAAACAATGGGTTTAGAACAATACCAATTAATCACTTTTCCGAATGGCTTAAGGGTGGTGCATCAAAGAGTAAAAGGAACCCAGCTTGTTCATGCGGGATTTTCGATCATGGCAGGCAGTAAAAATGATGGTCTAAATCCGGGATTGGCCCATTGCATCGAGCATATGCTATTTAAAGGAACCACCAACCGCAAAACAATTCATGTATTGAATCATTTGGAAGTTGTGGGCGGAGAGCTCAATGCTTACACTACAAAAGAATTAACAACAGTGTATGGTACCGTTCAATCGAAACATCTTTCTAGGCTAACAGACATACTCTGCGATGTTGTTTTTAGGTCTTCTTTTCCAATGAACGAACTTGAGAAAGAAAAAAAAGTTATTGCTGATGAAATAAACATGTATATCGACACCCCCGAGGAAAATATTTTTGATGAATTTCAAGAGCGGTTTTTTGACAATCACCCATTGGCACACAATATATTGGGCACAGAAGAATCGATTCAACAAATACAACAAACACACTTACTGGATTTTGTAAACACGCACTATCAATTTAGCAATATGGTTTTTTGTATAGTAGGCAATGTTTCGATCGAAAGAACGCTGTATGCATTAGACAAATTTCTTCCCAAATCATTGTCTGCGGCAAAATCAAACATTCAATTACCCACGCATTTTAAATTCGAAACGCATTTTAATATAAGTAAAAAAACAGAATTCCAACAGGCTTATGCAATTGTTGGTTGTTTGGCATATCCGATCGACCATGCCGATCGCTGGAAATTATTGCTTCTAAACAATCTACTGGGTGGCCCGGTCCTCAACAGCCGTTTAAATCTATCCATCAGAGAAAAATATGGGTATACGTATAATGTAGAAAGCGGGTATAGCGCATTTGGAGAGGCGGGATTATTTCATTGTTTTGTAGGCAGCGAGCCGAGATATATTCATAAGTCGGTCGACTTGATTTTTAGGGAACTTAAGAAATTACGGGAACAATCGTTGGGAACCCTCCAATTGTCTCGGGCAAAAAACCAATATGTTGGGCAATTAATTTTATCAAATGAAAACCGCAGCGGCTTGATGATGCACCTGGGTCAAAGTGTATTGCGAAAAGGGAAGGCTACCTCTATTGGTACGGCAATTGATTCAATTCAAGGTGTAAGTGCGCGCGATTTGCTGAATGTGGCCAATGAATTACTCAACGAAGAATCTTTCAATCGTTTGTATTACGTTCCTGAAAGTCAATAATATATTCTTTTTGCCACAAATGGTAGCCCATAAACGCAATCGGCATATACAGAACATAAAGAATCGCTGTTGTGTAGTTTGCTGTACTCATATACATCGGGACGTAAATCAAATCAATTAGAATCCACAAAAACCAATGTTGGATCCATTTTTGGGCTTGCATAAACAGTGCAGCAAGACTCAGAAAAAGCATAGCAGCATCCAAGTATATAAATTGTGGGGTGCTGGCGTGTAAACCAAAATATAAAATAATGTCTGTTAGCTTGTATTGAACGAAGAGTACCCATGGAAAATATGCAAGGATTGCCGCCAATAACACACCGATTATTTGGGTATTGCTTGCCCATGAAATGCTGGAATTTTGGTTTTTTTTGGGGTTGTTGTGGAGAAAGTCGTCCTGCGCCGAGATTGGTTTTGGTCCAACGTTGGAAGCCGCTATTGTTAAACCCGATTTTTGCAATTTACCCAAACGCATCCAAACCCAAAGTCCGTAGGCTTGAAACAGTAAAAAAATTGTGTTGAGAACCGCATCAGAATACAAACCAATTTCAAAAAAAATCTTTGTATAAAGCAATGAACCAATCATGGCAACTGGCCAATTCCAAATGTTATTCTTGGCGGCCAAAATAACACAGTATAAAGAAAGAATAGCGGCAGATAATTCAAGGCCAGATGCGTATATGTATTGAAGAATCAGGGTTGCTATATTGGCCATGGCTATAGGCTCACAAAGGTAGTCATTGAAAGGAGCCGCAATCGTATTCACCGCTTTTGCGGTGGAAAAACTTTTTTCTGGGTTACAGATGACCGTTTCGCTGAGCCATTGATACAAATGGTGAACGCAACTGATGTAATACAATCGGTAAGAATAGTATTCATTGATTAGTCCAAACGTCGGGACAACTCCCAATCCATTTTCAATAACTGCTGGATGAGCGCTGATTCTTTAAAAGTTGGGTTTTCGATTCGCCTTTGAAAAGAGAACTACTTTTCCGTAACTTTGTTTTAAATCTATCCCTAAAAATATGTTCGAATTGTCTACACTTCCTTACGAATACAATGCTTTGGAGCCACATATCGATTCACGTACTATGGAAATCCATCACGGAAAACACCATCAAGCCTATGTGAATAACCTAAACAATGCTACCAAAGACACTCCGGCTGCAACGGTCGATTTGTTGACTATCATTCAAAATATTTCTCGCTACAGTGGCGCAATTAGAAATAATGGGGGAGGCCATTGGAACCACACGTTTTTCTGGAGCATTATGAAACCCAAGGGGGGTGGAACCCCAACAGGTGCTTTAATGGAAGCCATCAATGCCAATTTTGGAAGTTTTGAAGCAATGAAGGAACAATTTAACAGTGCAGGAACCACTCGTTTTGGAAGTGGTTGGGCCTGGCTGATTGTTCACGATCACAAATTGGTCATCAGCTCTACTCCTAACCAAGACAACCCGCTAATGGATGTTGTTGACGTAAAAGGGATTCCGATTTTGGGCCTGGATGTTTGGGAACATGCTTATTATCTGCATTACCAAAACCGCAGACCCGATTACATTGCTGCATTCTGGAATGTGGTTAATTGGGATGCGGTATCGGCAAACTTTAAAGCCGCAACGCACTGAATTTCTCGCCACCGGTTTCGTGGATGAAGTATGCAAATAATTCGCGGTTTGACAGGATTCAAACCGTGGGACCAACACCAGTTTCTGCATTAATACATGCCGCAACAATGGTAACGGCGGGTATTAATTTGGTTGTTCGCTACGCCACTGAATAGAAGTTGGACAATCTGAACCACTCCTTTGTATTGTTGACAGTTTCTCAAAACCAAGATAGGTATAACAACGCATCCCCTAATAAAGAGAAGCACATTGTGTCGAAATGATTAAAAGAGACCACCATTTACGGTGTGACAAACCCGCTATTCTTAACTTGGTGTTTCTGTTGCCGCTTGTATGATGGCACGGGTGGTTTTTACCGTCAAGATGGCATTGGCAGGAGAATTCAGCAATTCAAAACCGTCCACCTGAATTTGTGAAACCTTGGCAGATTGGCCAATTTCTAAATCTTCAATGCTTACATCAATAAAATCGGGTAAATTTTGGATTAATCCCTTCACACGCAAACGATTGATTTTTTTCATCAATGTACCGCCTGCACGCACTCCTGGAGAATTGCCTACCACGCGGATAGGAATTTCCATTACCACGGGTCTTTGGATGTCAACCGACATAAAATCGCAGTGAATAATCATATCAGAGACTGGGTGAAACTGAATGTCTTGTAGAATGGCATCATAATTTTTGCCCTCCAATTCGATTTTTACTTTGTATACATTTGGGGTGTATACTAAGTTTTTGAAATCTGCTTGGTAAACGGCAAAGTTTAAATTGTCATCGGCCAAACCATACATAACACAGGGTACTTTTCCTTCGGCACGACAAGATTTTGCGGTACGGGTACCCAATTCACTGCGCATTTCGCCTTTTAAAAAAATGGTTTTCATATTGTCTATTCTATTCTAATTATTGTTTATTTGAGTTCGATTTTTGTTTGGTGGGCAAATACCTGTTTAAACAAGGAGCTGATGCTTCCATGTTCATGTACATTGCGAATGGCACGGGCAAACAATGGGGCAACGGAAACGACCTTGATTTTATCTGAATGTTTTTTCAAAGGGATTGTATCGGTTACAACCAATTCTGTAAGAACGGAGTTTTCTATGTTCTCATATGCCTTGCCACTGAGCACGGGATGACAACACAAAGCACGCACCGATTTGGCGCCTTTATCCATGAGCATCAATGACGACTTGCACAGTGTTCCTCCCGTATCGATGATGTCATCAATCAGAACTACATCCTTGCCTTTAACATCTCCAATGACCGTCATATTGGCAATTTCATTGGCTTTTCTGCGCTCTTTATCGCAGATTACCATGCCCAAATTTAAAATCTTAGCAACTTCACGAATTCTATTTGAAGCGCCCACATCTGGGGCTGCAATGACCATATTTTCATTGGCCAAAGTTTTAATATACGGAGCAAATATGATTGAACTTTCGAGGTGATCCACCGGCACATTGAAAAATCCCTGAATTTGGGGAGCATGCAATTCCATCGTCATAACGCGGTTGGCTCCTGCTGTTTGCAATAAATCAGCAATTAATTTGCTGGCAATAGAAACCCTTGGTTTGTCTTTACGATCTTGGCGTGCATAACCATAATAGGGAATAACGGCTGTAATGTAGTTTGCGCTTGCACGCTTTGCCGCATCAATAGACATGAGCAATTCCATTAGGTTGTCAGAATTGGCATGGGTACTTTGGATAATAAACACATCACAACCCCTGACACTTTCATTGTAAATCGGCTGGAACTCTCCATCACTAAACCTGGAAATGGTCATGTCTCCAGAAAGGGTTCCATAAAACTCACAAATATCCTCTGTGAGTCTGGTAGAAGCGCTACCAGCAAAAATTTTAACTTGGTGTATTAATGATGTCATAATTCGATTTTACTTTCTCTGTGGTTGCACCGAAGCACAACGGATATCATAAACCTACTGTTTGTTGCCCTACTAGGACTCGAACCTAGACAAGCACAACCAAAATGTGCTGTCCTGCCAATTAGACGATAGGGCAATTTTTAAGGCTGCAAATATAAGGCAAATTATTTTTGGAAATTGTATTTCCAAAAAATTATTGAATCAAAAAGGCCGCTGTAATGCGTTTTTCTCCTTGTGCCATTTGAATATAGTAGTTGCCCCTTTGAAATCCCTTTAGGTCGACATTAACGGTATAGCTTCCATGTGAATGCCAGCCCTCCTTAGGCACAGCAATGAGACGCCCCAGGGCATCATATATTGAAATTCTTATATTTCCCGCTTCGGTAGAGTACTCAATATTGGTTTCATTCACCGCTGGATTGGGATAAATGCGATTCAATGATATCTGGCTCACCAAATCAACATAATCTTCGATGCTTGACTGATTCGCCTTGAATATAGGCAATGTATTAAAGTCCTTTCCGCCCATTGCAATTTTCACATCTGCGGTACTCAATTCAAACCAATCTTTGAGCACGGAAGCGTATACCTGGCGAAAATCATATTGCATTGGAACATTGTCTTTTTCGGTTACAGTAGAGGCAATCGTTGGGTTGGCGCCGATGATACCACTTTGCACTGCGCTGCCAAAAACAAACATCGGCGCCGCCGCTCCATGGTCTGTTCCAACGCTTCCATTGCTCATCACCCTTCGGCCAAACTCACTGAAAGTCATCCCCACAATGCGGTCTTGTAAACCCAATAACTTGATATCATCTTGAAAAGCTGAAATTGCCTCGCTGAGTTGTTGCATTAACGAGGCATGGCTTCCTTCTGAGTGGTCATTGTTGTCTACTTGCAGACTGTGAGTATCAAATCCGCCCATTGAAACCATATATACTGGGGTTTTTAATCCCCCGCTAATGAGCTTTGCAACAATTTTTAATGAGTCGGCCAGTTGAAATCTCCTACCTGTTCCACCTACAGGGTATTTGGTAGACATATTTTTCCCTTTTGCAGCAGCTGCTTTAATAACCGTTGCATATTGATTGCTTTGCTGTGCCACCATTCTCAAAAATGCCAACTCATGCCCTGCGGGTGTATCTGGGGTTTTATCGATGGTATCGGTTATCAAATTATAAAAACTATTGGGATCAGTGATGGCCATAGCCATATTCATTTCGGCACCCATAAACGTTAAGTTGACCAAATTGCCAATTTGAATCGCCAAGGGGTCGGGCATCGCGGTTGTAGGATATCCAGTGGGAAATCCAGGAAATCGGCCATCGAGATATCGACCCATCCAACCGGTGGTCCATGCCTCGCTTGTTTCTGACCCACTCATCCAATTGTCTGTAGCCTGAAAATGAGAAAAGCTGGGATTTGGATAACCCACAGATTGAATCACGTTTACCAATCCATTGTTATACAATTCTTTCAATCCCGTTAATTTGGTATGTAGTCCTGTTTTCGTAGTCCCATTCATTGCGAGAACCTTTTCTTCAGGCAACAAAATATTAGACCTTGCTTTGCTTAAATTGCTATACTGATCTATGGGAATAAGGGTGTTTAATCCATCATTACCCCCTGATAAATTTATAATAACAAGCACCTTTCCGTCCGGGGAACCCCTTCGGGATAGGGCACGCAATAGGGGTGAATCTTCAAACGTTTTTAGCCCCATTCCATTCAGGGAAACCGGCAATACTGTTCCAACTGCCGCTGCGGTTTTTACAAATGATCTGCGTTTCATGGCTTATGACAATTGGTATTCGGCTAGGTTCATGATGGATTTGTACAGAGACCGCAATTTTATTGTCGCTGTATTTAAAGACTTCGTATGATTGGGATCTGAAACATCTGTGGCAGAAAGGTATTCATCGCTCCAGTTGTAATCGGGAATCGCTCCAGGCAACAAGATTTCTTTTAACGATGCAATTTGCTTTGTAGACAAAGCCATTGGCAACAAAAACTCAATGGCGTCGGCAATGAGGGTATCCGCAGTTCCGGGGGCGCTAAATTTCTTTGTTACAATCCATGGATCTACATAGACCTTGGCAGTGCCCACTTTTTGTCCGTAAACCAATAAACTGTCCGAAAATAAATTTCGTTTCGGGAGGGTATCATTGTTTATCCAACTCCTGTTAAACACGGGTTTTTGATACCATGCTGGCCAACCCGATACGTTTGGAGGATCTCCAATAACCATTTGGGTTAAGGATCCATAATCGACACCCATCTGAAACATTTTATACATTTGGGCATAGTCGGTGGTAACAGGAAATGCCAACTCCATCTGCCTACACAAGCCTCCCTGTTGCGTGATTGGATCTTTGATAACACAAGCGCGGTTCCAATTATCAAAGAAATGTTCACTCATCAACAATATTTTTAGTACTGTTTTAATGTCGTATCCGCTTTCTCTGAACACCTTGGCCAATGGTTGAATTACCTTTGCTTCAACGGTATCATCGATTTCGTAATACACAAAATAGGTATACAGCTTACGGCATAAAAAAGCTGCCGATTCTTCTGTCTTAAAAATCATAGACAACAAATCATCTAACTCCTTATTGCCTGCATCAATTCCTGTTTGTCCCTTGATGATTGCATTGCCATAAAACGAAGAAAATTGTTTGTCATTCGTATCGTGATTGGAAGCAACAAAACCGGTGCTGGCTGGGTTGGTAAGTATATTGATGGACCATCCTGTTAGCACCCTTGCCATCGCTTTCACATCATCTTCGGTATAATTGCTGTTGGTACCTTTTCCGATTGCAAACAATTCCTGCAATTCGCGGGCATAATTTTCATCGGGTGCACGCTTGGTGTTTAGACGCCCGTTGAGGTAAAACAGCATGGCTGGATCGATGGTTATGGCACGGGTCAGTGTTTTAACATTGCCCAAAGCATGGGTAAATAAGAGCTTGGAATACACATAGGATGCGCTGGCCAATGGAATTTCCAAAAACTGAATTGCAAAATGATTGTGCCAAAACAAAACCATTTTCGCCTGTAAATCGGTAGACTGATTGGCCATTAAATCCCAAAACCAACGCTTTAAACTTTTTTCTCGGAAGTTATTAAGCGCGGCATCATAGGGCGCGTTGATCCATGTTTGGCCATATATCACATTGGGATCATTGTTCGTATTGCCATAATCATTTAAAGGTGGATTGGGCAATGTGCTAGAAACCGTTAGCAATGCATCTACTGTTTGTTCAAGCGTTTTTCCTGTGAATGTAGAAATATCAGCCATTTTTACTCCAAACAAACTGCGCCGCAGAAGGTGGAGCAATTCTGGTTTGCCAAATGCACCAACATAGGGAGTAATACCAGTATTGGTTCGTCGGGTAAGATTTTTACTTTGGTTTCCTTGATGTTGGGTATTGGTTCCTGCGTTTGGCGGCTGTTGGGGTGAAATGGGTTTACCAAATACAGGGTTTTCGCCAAGAAAAGATCGAAAAAACTTATTGCGACTGCTCATTTGAATGTAAATTTACCTCATCGAGACTTCAATAGCATCCATTTGGTTTTACAATTATGAAAATATTGCACTAATAAGACAAATGGCTGATGAAACAATCCAAAGGCTGATGCTTTCATGAAATTCCTGTGGTAATTTGGCATGATCTCGCGACTATTTCTATATCGCGTCATCCCCGGCGCTAAATAACCCCGCACAAAAATCCTGCACTGGGCAAAAATCCTGCACCATCCGAATTGTACCAAAGGTCAATTCCCTTTAACACAGGTGACTGATGAACCGTATAGCCATCCTCGGATAAGGGGTGTTTTTGGTCGGCATCGCGATACTCCTAAAATACAATCCGAACCTCCCCATGATGAAAAATTCCAAAATCACCGCTTGGCAATTGAATAAAAATGCATCCGGCATCGTTTACACCCAATAATATTCCCCCAAAACAATTTTTCTCATGGACCAATGAAGGATTAATCGAATTTTTTTTCTGAAACAATGTGTCCATTTGAAGCGTGATGCCTTTTTCCCTATGCCACAATACACGGTCAAAATCTGCCGATAATTCTGCGGTAATCCGATCCTTGAGTGGAAATTCAATGGTGGTTTTTGACCATGCTTTCACCAAGCCAGTAAGCAAGGGCTCCAACATTGAATGCATGTCTATTGGGGCGTTATTTAAGCTGCACAATGAAACGGCTTTCGGCTGATTATCCCATGATTTCTGATTCACATTCACACCAATCCCCAAGAGAAAATATTTTTTATTTGCAATTGAAACGACCTCCATTAGCAAGCCACAGATTTTGTGCGTGTCGGTTACGATATCATTGGGCCATTTAATAAAAAGCAAATCAGATGAGAACAATTGCAAGGCATTCCTCACCGCTACTGCAATTGCCTTGTTGATCACAACCAATGGATATTCCAAATTGTCAAGTAGAGGAAATGCAATAGAAATCGCCAGATTTTGGCCTGCCAAACCCTCCCAAATTTTATCCTGCTGACCCTTGCCGTGGCTTTGATTAAACGTATACAAAGCGATGGGTGAGGAGTGAAAGAGTCCGAAAATACTGTTATTTGCAATGCAAAATTTTATGCTGGTTTGGGTAGATTTACATCCAGTGGTATAAAAAAGATGTGTGCCGGAGAGGGTCTGGGTAAACTGAATATCCATCAAAATGACGTTCTTTGTAGCAAAAGTAAACGAATAAATGGCAAAAAAAGTTCAAAGTTCATCTGTAGAAACTTTGGTGGCGGTAATTGTTTACGGATTACAAGAGAAGAAAGGGATAGACATTGTTTCGATCGATTTGCGAAAAATCCCAAACGCGTTTACCGATTTTTTTGTGATTTGTCATGGGGGTTCTGCTCGCCAGGTGGATGCTTTGGCAGATAGTGCTGAAGATGAAGTGAGAAAAGCATTACAAGAAAAGCCCGCATTCAGAGAAGGAAACGATGAGTCAGAATGGGTTTTACTTGATTATATCAATGTAGTGGTTCACATCTTCTCTGGAGATAAAAGAGACTTTTACCAATTGGAAGAGCTCTGGGGTGATGGCACCATAAGCAAGCACGAAACGCAATAGTTTTTTTGTTTTTCATTTGATGGAGAGATTTTCTTCAGTATCTTTGCACCCTTTTAAATGGCCCGTTCGTCTATCGGTTAGGACACGTCCCTTTCACGGATGAAAGAGGGGTTCGATTCTCCTACGGGCTACCATGTAAAGAATTAAAACCCTGAAAATGTTTGTTTTCAGGGTTTTTGCTTTCTAAGTGGATACAGGTATGGATACAATTTTTAGGCCATTACCCTATCTTTCCCCCCCTACTTCCATTTATCAACCTTCCTATAATTGCGACAAAAGATGGAATGCACTAACGGCAATGGTCTAAGATTTTTTACTCTCCTCAAATCCCAATATTTAAAAAACCAATTCTTCAAGAAAGGCAACCAATTTTTTTTCATCTTTCTCTCCTCCAAAATCAGTTAGAGATGGAAGATTCTGCATATAAAATTTTTGTGAATGAGCCATTTCTATAATGGTGGATGCCAATGTATTTGGGTATTTGTATTTCGGGTTGTATTCCTTTATAAAACCTGCAATTCTTGCACACAAATCTTTATACGGTTTAAATAGCTTTGCCTTATTGTCTTCTGTAACGTGTTTGGTAAGAAATGATTTAGCGCCTTCGCACATTACGATTTCATAAAGCAGTTTTTCATTTATGTAATCAGTAGTCATATCATCTTTAACATAGGCCGACAATAGCTGTATTGTTTTTTTAATTTTTATTTCCGGATTTTTTACATTGTAAACATGGTAAATGATTCTGTATTCCTGCCAGCTCCAATACCAGTCAACAATATATATAAGTAAGCGGTGTTTGTTTTCAAAATAGCGGTAAATTCCTGATTCTGTGGTTGTAATTTTCTCCGCTAATTTTTTAAATGTAAATGCTTCAAATCCAATCTTATGAATAAGGACAATGCCATGCTGTATAATCTTCCTTCCTAATTCTGTTTCTTCAGGGTTACGAAGAAACAGCTTTTCGTTCATCTTTATTTTCAGAGATAGCTCCATTTTTTTATTGTTTTAAAAACAAAAGTAAACATATTATTAATAATAGTATTACTATCTATTAAATAGTATTGCTATATTTGTTGCACAATCTTAAACCGCACCCTTATAAAACATCTTTTAAGAAATCTCAAATACGACTTATCTGCGAGTATTGTCGTTTTCTTTGTGGCACTCCCTTTATGTTTGGGAATAGCCCTCGCATCTGGAGCACCGCTGTTTGCAGGCATTATTGCGGGCATTGTTGGTGGTATTGTGGTAGGCGTAGCCAGTGGCACCCCCCCCCCTTCATCTCATTGTTTGTGCTGGTTTTAAACATTGTATTCACTTCTTAAAACATCTATCTATGAAAACAGATCATTCATTATATGCAACACTTAAATATTTTTTAAATCCATTTGACCAAAGGTATGAAGACCTGAAAAAAGGAAACGTAACAGGAAATATTATTAAAGATCTTACGGCAGGATTAATTGTAGCAATGGTTGCTATCCCTATGGCAATGGGCTTTGCAATGGCTTCGGGTCTGCGTCCTGAACAGGGGATTGTTGGAGGTGCCGTGGCAGGATTGCTTGGCGCCTTATTTGGCGGCTCAAAATATCAGGTATACGGTCCAACGGCTGCCTACATCCCCATTATTGGGGGGTTAATGGCAACTTACAATCACGGATTTTTAATTCTCGCATCAATTATTGCAGGGATTCTGTTAATGATCAGCGGAGTGGCAAAACTGGGAAAGGTGATAGCGAAAGTTCCAAATTCCATTGTAGTTGGATTTACTGCAGGTATTGCGGTTGTTATCGCATTTTCACAAATGGGAGAAGTGTTGGGATACAAAAGTAAATTGGGCTACGGATTAAATGAACAAATTCAAAACATTTTTAAATATTTAAGTGAATTCAATGTCTATGCCTTAATAATTGCCATTGCAACCTTTATTTTGTGCAGAATAGCAAAAAAAGTCTCCCCATTTTTACCGGGGCCATTACTCGGTTTGGCTCTCGGATTTCTTGCAGCAAAAACATTTTGGGCAGGTAATGGTTTGGTGTTGATTAAAGATAAATACGGTTCAATACCTACCGACTTTTTTGTTTTTACAACGCCTGTTCTCCCGGCAAGCTGGAACGCTCAAATAATTTTTGACTTAGCATATTATGTTGTTGCAATTTATTTTGTAGCAGCTGTAGAGAGTCTGCTTTGCTCCCGAATGGCGGATCGCCTGGCAAACAACAAAGGGACTCCATTTAGTCCTAACAAGGAATTCTGGGGTCAAGGGATAGTAAATGTTTTTACTCCCTTATTCAACGGATTTCCTCACACGGGAGCTTTGGCAAGAACTGCGGTAAGTATAAAACTCGGTGCAATTTCGCCATTAGCCGGAATAGCGAAATTTGCTTTTAAGCTTTTGATGGCTGCATTTCTTGCAATTTATTTAGAAAATGTGCCAATGGCTTGCATTGGCGGAATTTTGCTTTATGTTGCTACCAATATGGTTAAAGTGGATGAATTGAAAGAAATCTTTGCAATGAAAAGTAATGTACATCTTTTGTTAATGATATACACCGCACTGATGCTTCCGTTTTTCGGTTTTCTGACGGCTGTGTTGAGTGCCATCGGAATTTATATTATTCTGAATTATATGGGAGATCATCATATCATCAAAAAATTAGATGAGGCAGACCACATTTCAAGAGCATTTAATTATATGAGAAATAAGAACAGTAACCCTGATAAATTTGATTAACCATGAAAACACACACTAAAGAATCGCAGGCAGCCATCACACCCGCAATAGCACTTGATATATTAAAAGACGGGAACCAAAGATTTGTAAATAATCTTAAAGCAAACCGCAATCTTTTACAACAGGCAAATGAAACATCGGACGGACAGCACCCCTTCGCGGTAATTCTTAGTTGCATTGATAGCAGAACTTCTGCCGAATTAATTTTTGACCAAGGACTTGGTGATGTATTTAGTATTCGTATTGCAGGAAATATAATCAATGAAGATATTTTGGGCAGTATGGAATTTGGCTGTAAAGTGGCAGGGGCAAAAATTATAGTTGTTTTAGGACATACAAATTGCGGTGCGGTAAAAGGTGCATGCGATAATTTTAAAATGGGCAACCTGACTAATTTATTAAGCAAAATCAAACTTGCTGTTGACGATGAAAAAACCGTAATAGACAATCGTAATTCTGATAACGAAAATTTTGTTGAAAATGTGGCAACCATTAATGTAAAACGAACAGTTAAAGCAATAATGGAACAGAGCCCGATTTTAAAAGAAATGCTTGAATCAGGTGCCATTGGAATTGTAGGTGGAAGCCATGATATTGGTACTGGGAAAGTTGAGTTTTATCTTGAAACAATGATTATATTAGTTAGATAGCCCCTATCGTAAAGCGTATAATAGTGTTTCTTTTTTTTCATTATATTTGTTGTTATGAAAGTTATTTTACAAGGGGGACCGCTTATTGGGGGATCGCAAATACCGGGGTATGTTATTATTTTTCTTTTATTACTCTATTTTCAGTTTTGGTTTCTTCGATATACTATTTTTAGTGCTCTTAAAATGTTCAAAAAATGGGAAGAAGATAAAGGGGCTGGAACTGAAATAGCTAAACCAAAAGACGAAGAAACTGCTAAATAGCCCAATGAAGAACGACAAAGAGACTTTGAATCAAAATCAAGAGGAGCTGCAACCGCGGTCGGGCAAATACTCGGACGTAATGGCTTGGATGGACGAGATGTTGTTATCAAAAAATCTCATTACCAAGGAGCAGTTAATGAAGACACCCCAGACCAAACGAGACAATACGATAAGAGTGACATTCTTAAAGCGTTCCAAGAATCAACCAAAAAAGTAGAAATAGTCGGC
>NSIM01000039.1 GCA_002737705.1 Flavobacteriales bacterium | reverse complement strand
TTCTCACCTATACAGACGACGTCAATTTAAATGAAAAACTACAAGAATGGGAGCAGTTTTACAACTTCAATCGGCCACATGGCTCGTTCAAAGGAAAAACACCCTATGAAGTGTTAAAGTGTAAATTAAATATTTAACTTTGGTGTCTACGAAACTCTGAAGAACGACAACTTTTGGTAGCTAACTGGTACCCCCTTTTAGAAAATCAAAAAAGGGTTACGGTTATTGGTAAAAATTGGTACTGAAAATCAATGCGTTAGGCTTGTTTTGTTCCGCTTGGGGTTTTGTATCACCGAGGCAATACATTGCGATCCCTATTTCTAGAATTTTGGGTTCTTAAGAACCCCAGAAACGCATTTTACCGTGATTCCAATTTAATAGTCATGTGGATTCATTGATTTGGTATCGTTACCCTTTTGTGACGATTTTGCAATACAAATGTTAGAATCGTTTTTTACGCCTATCGACGAATCTATTTGGGCACCCTATCGCGAGATAAAGGATTGTGTTGGTGGTCGATTGTTGCTCAATGGGAAAACATTCCCAAAACTTAAAAAGGCCAAATTGGTATTGGTAGGAGCGGGCAAGGAAGCCGATTTTTTTCGGAAGCAATTCTATGCACTAACTTGGCGTTTTGGAGATTTGACGGTGGCCGATTTGGGTAATTTGGTAGAGGCAAGCACCGAAAAGCAACAACAATTTGCCATCAGTGAAGCGATGGGAGAGTTGCTGGGAATGGGCATCAAGGTGATGATGATAGGGGGGAATTCAAGTCATGTGTATTCTCATTATAAAGCCTACAGACAGTTTTCTGAACCAGTAGAAATTGTGCAGATAAGTCCGGGCATTGCAATAGAAGAAGGAACACCTTTGCGTCAGGTACTGGTGGAGAAACCGTCAAATTTATTCAATATTGATTTTATCGCAACCCAGTCATATTACATTACCGAGGAAACGTCTGCTTTGTTGGAGAAAATGTATTTTGAGAATCATCGTTTGGGGAAAGTACGCGATAGCATAGAAGAAACAGAGCCCATTTTACGCAGTGCACACATGCTTCAGTTTGATATGAATGCCATAAGACAATGTGATGCCCCGGGTTTGCGTTTGGGTTCTCCCAACGGATTATATGCCGAAGAAGCAGTCCGAATTGCACGGTATGCAGGTATTTCTAACCAACTATCATCGGCTTTTTTTTATGGGTTGCACGATTCAAATACCGATCCAGTCACTCTGAGATTATTGGCCCAAATGGCTTGGTATTTTCTGGATGGCTTTAGCAGTAGATACAATGATCATCCCACACACGATTCAAAAGATTTTTTAATCTACCGCAATCGATTGAGCTCTACTGGCCATGAGATTATTTTTTATAAAAGCCTGAAAAGTAATCGTTGGTGGATGGAAATTCCCCATCCGTATGACAAACGGAATTTTTTCATTGGATGTTCCTACCGAGATTATGAAGAGGTTTGTGCCGACGAGATGCCCGATCGATGGTGGCGCGCATACCAGCGATTAATGTAATTGTTGATTTTTGGGCATAAATAGTTTGATTTTTTAAACCAATTGATGCTTGGTGTGTTCTAATGGTTGTAAGTAAACTAAATTTGCACCCAATTATGACAGAAGGTTTTTTCCCCCTTACCCTTAAAAAAATTGTTCGTGAAACCGAAGATGCAAAAAGCTTTTATTTCGAAATCCCCCAAAATCTCAAGGACAAATTTACCTATACAGCGGGCCAGTATTTAACATTTGAGGCTGAAATTGATTCTCAAAAGATACGCCGATCTTATTCTCTTTGCACCTACGACGGGGTGGACGACGATATGGCCGTGAGTGTGAAAAAGGTTGAGGGTGGAAAAATGAGCGAATACATGAATGGCCAATTGCAGGTAGGAGATGTTCTTTCCGTGATGCCTCCACTAGGAAATTTTACCGTAATTCCCCAAGTGGATCGTGTTCTGCATTATGTGTTGTTTGCGGGAGGTAGTGGCATTACACCCATCATGGGAATCGCAAAAGCCGTATTGGCAGATGAGCCCAAAAGCAAGGTAAGTTTGGTATATGCCAATAGAAATTCTGAGTCAGTAATTTATAAGCAAGACTTGGTTGAGATGGAAAAGAAAAACAGTGGCCGTTTCCAAGTATTCCACAATTATGACAAAGCCCCCATGACCTATTTTGGTATGAAAGGACAGTTAACGATTCAAAAAATAGAATCGATTGTAAAGTCTAAAATTTCAGGCTCCTTTGATCAGTTTCACTATTATATCTGTGGTCCTGGACCAATGATGGAAATCGTAAAAAAGGGTTTGCATTCTTTGGGAATTGCGCCAGAGAAGGTGTATACGGAATATTTTTCTGCGCCAATCGCCAAATCGCCCGCAGATGAAAAACCCCAGCAAGAAACTGATTTTGATGGCGTGGCTAAAATTACAATTTCTGTTTATGGAAAAACCCACACGATTTCTTGTGACCAAAATACCACCGTATTGAATGCTGCCATGAAAGAAGGCATAGATCCACCCTATAGTTGTACCGTGGGTGTTTGTACAACTTGCAGGGCCAAGGTGAGCAAAGGCAAAATACACATGATTGAACGCGAGGGATTAAGCGATGCAGAAATTGCAGAAGGCTATGTTTTAACCTGCCAGTCTGTTCCTAGAAGTGCCGAGATTACCCTGCAATACGGATAATTTCACTTGCTGCAATTTCTTATTCTTCTGGGGGCGTTGCACTTTGGGTATACTTGCGAATTTTCTTCAGTAAATTACTAAAATCCATGGGGAGATCACTGCTAAAGAACAGGGTTTTACCCGATCTAGGATGGATAAATCCGAGTTCTTTTGCATGCAAAGCTTGCCTGGGCATCATGTCGAAACAGTTTTCGATAAAGGGTTTAAATTTGGGCAATGCCGATCCTTTTCTCACCTCCATCCCCCCATACATCGCATCTGAAAACAGGGGGTGTTTGATGCTTGAAAAGTGTGCCCGAATTTGGTGTGTCCTGCCCGTTTCCAATTCGCATTGAATGAGAGAAGAAAAGTAAAATGACTCTAAGGTAGAATAATGGGTGATGGCATTTTTCCCTTCCTCTTCGGTAGAGAAACATTTGGAGCGTCTGCGGTCGGAAGGATCTCGTGCCAAATAACTCTGGATGGTGCCAGATTGTGGCTTGGGTTCGCCCCAAACCAAAGCCCAATAACGCCGGTGAATACTGTGGTCAAAAAATTGCTTTCCCAAATGGCTGAGAGCATATTCTGTTTTTCCAATCACCAATAATCCGGATGTGTCTTTGTCGATTCTATGAACCAGTCCGGGTCTGTGATATTGGTCTTTGCTCGGCAGTTTGCCAAAATGGTAAACCAAGGCATTGACCAATGTGCCGCTATAGTTGTTGTGGCCGGGGTGAACAACCATCCCGGCTACCTTATTCACAACCAATATATCATTATCTTCGTATACAACATCGATGGGAATGTTTTCCGGATGTACTTTGGTATCTCTGGGAGCTGTGGGAAGTAAAACCCGGACAACATCATTGGCTTTTACTTTATAATTATTTTTACTTGGCTTGTCGTTCACTACAACTGCACCCGATTCAATGCCTGCTTGGACTTTGGATCTGCTCGCATTGGCAATTTTGTGCATGAGCCACTTGTCGATTCTCTCAGGCTCTTGCCCAGGGTCAACCGTAAATGAATAATGTTCAAATAATCCTTCGTCGGCAATTTCTTCTTCTTCGTTTCGAATCACCTTGCAAATTAAATGCTAAACTCCATTTGTCCGAGCATTAATCCTGCCCAATGCGCTTGATTTACCAAAACAATCTTTCCCTTTATATTTTTTACCACAGAGGGTTGTTCCAAGAAAGTATGGGTATGACCACCCATAATTGCATCAATTCCGTGGGTTCGTTCTGCCAATTTGATATCATCAATTTTGTCTGAATTGTATTGGTATCCTATGTGCGACAAAACAAAAACAGCATCGCAATATTCTATTTCACGGAGGTGGTTAACAGTATTTTGTAAGGGCAAAATAGGATCAGTATAGGTAAGTCCGGGGATCAGCCTTTCGAGAATGAGATTTTCCGGGTTGATTCCTATTCCTGTGACGCCAATTTTTTTACCGGCTATTTCCACTATGCGGTAGGGCTTAACCAAATTGTGTAGGGGTGTGTTGCGTAGGTTGTAATTGCAATTGACCATGGGAAATTTGGCGTGCTGTTCGAGCATTCTTGCGAGGTGGTCGATTCCGTTGTCAAAATCGTGGTTGCCCATGGTACTTGCATGGTAATTCAGCATGCTCATCCATTGAAATTCAATTTTGCCGCCAAAATAATTGAAATACGGTGTGCCCTGAAATACGTCTCCACAGTCGAGCAAAAGCACATTGTCAGCCTCGGTTTTTTTTTGTCGAATCAGGCTGCCTAAATTGCGAATACCCCCTTTGCCTGCTTGGCTATGATTCGATGGGAACGGTTCCAATCTCGAATGAAAATCGTTGGTGTGGAGAACCAATAATGAAATTTTGTGTTGCGATGAATTTTGGATTATGGCATTATTCGCTATGGGTAAAACACTTTGATTTGCAATGACCCAATTGGCCAAAGACCTTACTGGGATAATGCCAGCGGCACCAAACACTAAGGTGTTCTTTATAAATTTTCTTCTAGTGGTCAAGGCTATTTATCTAGTGGTCAAGGCTATTTATCCGTAATTGGGTTCTGTGGGCAATCGTCTTATTGTGTTCGTATTCATTTTTTAGGCCTGTTGCCACCACATCTCTCAAAAGAAGTTTGGGATAATAGAGGGCCTTTGCATGGGTAAACATTGTAAATCCATCGCCCCCCAACACCATGTATGAGTTTGTGGCTATGAGGTAGTCGCGACTCGGATCGAAAGGCAAATAACGGAGTGGTTCAGGACTTTCGGTGCTAACAATACCCGCATTCACCATTACAGAGACAGGGGTATTCTCTTTTTGTGTATTGCCTTTTTTGAATTGCACGAGCAATCCTGCAACAGGACTACCTTGAAGCTGGGCAATGTATTGGATTAAACTATCTACATAAATACCTCCTAACCGAACAATGACAAGTTCGTTCTCAAAAGGCATCACCTCGTAAATGTCTTTCATGGTAATTTCTCCAGGAAACAAGTTTCCCCTGATTCCACCATTATTGCCAATTGCGAAATGACAGGGAATACCCAGTGTGCTTTGGCTAAACTTTGTAGCACTTTGCAGCATATAGTCGGCACTTAAACGACCGAGATTGCCTGTGCCAAAAGTATTGTAAAAAGGCGAATCAATTGTGGCAATAAAAGTTGATAATTCATTTTTTAACAAATCGGAATAGGGTTGTAAAAAATGTATTGCCAGGCTATCATCGGGTATTTCAGGCAATACAGCAATGTTTTTTAAAACTGGAGGATGGGCATTTTTTGTATATTGTTTGTTCTTAACACGCTGTGTGCCCATTCCACAGAAGGAAAAAAAGACCATTAGAAATACCAGAAGAAGCGAAACTTTTGTCCTATTCATTGCTATTTTGCCTTGTAATTTTGTTCCTATACATTGGCCCTTCCTTGTGATTTTCCAAGTAAAGCCGCGCCAAATGCAAATTTCATCATTTATCTATGAATAAACGGTTGAAAATTGTTGATCAAATGATTTAAGTTGGATTTTTTGTGTGATTTTTGCAACATGATAAAAAAATTAGGTATTGTTTGCCTCTTTTTCATGGAAGTTTTACAATTACAGGCCCAGTGTAGCGAGTTGTTTATCTCTGAATATATCGAAGGCTCTCGCAATAACAAAGCCTTGGAAATATACAATCCAACAGACAAGCCTATTGATTTGTCTCAGTATCGCGTAACGCGATGGCAGAATGGTTCTGCCTCATGGACAGCCCAAATGTCGGATCTTTTGTCAGGGACAATTCAACCAAAAGATGTGATAGTTCTGGTTATCGATCGCCGTGATACCACCAAAACTGGCATAGATACACCAGTGGTTCGTTCCCTGCGTTTAAAAGCCGACCTGTTTTTAAGCAAGGATTACACTACCAGCTACAGTATGAGTTTTAACGGCGATGATGCCATGTCACTAGACAAATTAAACCCAACAACCAGCAAGTGGATACCCGTTGATATTTTGGGTAAAATTGGAGAAAGGCCAAGTCCAGCTTGGAGTGACAAACCACCCTATACTGGTTTAGGAACATGGTATACAATGGACAAAACCCTCATTCGAAATGACAGTGTAATGGCAGGTATAAAGACAAATCCTACCGAATTTAACCCCAAAAAAGAATGGTTGTTGAATCCGCGAGATATGTTTGACTCTCTGGGTTTTCACCATTGTTTGTGTGCAAAAGCGTTCACTTCCTCGGCACAAAAAACAACACGTGAAATGCCAGTATTGTTTCCGAATCCGGTGGTTACAGTGGCCAACGCTTTTTTGCCATTTCTTCCTACACAGATTGTTTGTATAAATGCTCAGGGGCAATCCATTCCCTTACAATATTCCATAATTCAAAGCAGGGAAATGGTACTGGTATCAGCCAAGGTTGAGAATTTAGAAAAAGGAGTTTATTATATAGAATTTTTTGGAACCGATGGGGCAAGAGCCAGCGCCAGGATGCTAAAATAATGCAAAAAGGGTTTCTTCTTTTTGTTCTTTTTTTTATGTCCAGTGCTCAATATGCCCAAGTAAATCTTGTTCCAGACACGGGGGATGCCCAGACTACAATCAAAGGAAAAGTGATCGACGCAGCGAGTGGCGAATTATTGGAAAATGTCAGCATAGATATCTTTCATTCCTCCGACAGGTTTCGGGTTGCCCGTTCGTTTCAGACTGACAAACAAGGGAATTTTATATTGCAGCTTGACAAGGGCGAATTTTTGCTTATCGCTAAATTAGAAGGATATAGTAGCGATAGTATTGTGTTTCAAACCCATCGAACCAAAACAAGCAATGTAGTATTTAGATTAGAGAATCAAAGTGCAAGTATGCAGGCAGTTCAGATAACTGCGGCCATTGCAAAGAACCGAAAAACACCCGTTGCCTATTCAAATTTGACGGGAAAAGAGATTTCCGAGCGATTGGGAAGCAGTGACTTGCCCCTTTTATTAAACCAAATACCGGGGGTGTATGCCACTTCCCAGGGGGGGGGTGCGGGCGATGCAAGAATCACTATACGGGGATTTAGTCAAAGAAATGTTGCGGTGATGGTGGATGGTATTCCTGTGAACGATATGGAGAACGGCCAGGTATATTGGAGTAACTGGTTTGGCTTGGGAGGCGTTACGGCATTAACCCAAGTTCAACGCGGATTGGGTTCGAGTCGCATTGCCAACCCTGCAGTGGGCGGAAGCATAAACTACATTACGAAAGGCATTTCGCAACAATCAAAATTAGAGACAGTGGTAGAAATTGGCGATTCGAAATACGAACAATTTTCAGTGAATTATAGCAGTGGCAAATTGCAAAATGATTGGGGCGTATTGCTCAGTTTTACCAAACGTCAAAGTGCGGGGTATATTGATTATTTGTATGATGACATGTATGCGTATTTTGTCAAAGTAGAAAAGCAATGGAAGCGCAAATCGCAGGGTTCACAAACCCTTAGTTTTGTGGCTTTGGGTGCACCCCAAAGTCATGGTCAGCGCAGTTATCGTGCAAGGGTATCACTCTACGATAAAAACCTGGCAGAGAAGTTGGGTGTCGATACACTGTTGCCTCGGATGGCCTATGATAAGGGACGAAAATACAACCAGCATTGGGGCAATGTTCATGAGAGCACTATCAATGCAGACAAATCGGATACAATTTGGGGTAAATCACGCATTGTAAATGAGCGTGCCAATATGTTTCATAAACCCCAGTTGTATGTGAAACACGATTGGGTAGTATCTCCAAAAACAATTGTCACCACTACTGTATACGCTTCCTATGGTCGGGGGGGTGGGGTTGGTTCGAATAGCAGTTTAAAAATATCCCAAATACCCCAGAATTACGGCCAATTCGATTTTCAAAGCGCATACTTCCTCAATACTTCTGGCAACGATTTTGTTTCATCTATCGATCCAAAATATTCCCTTACCGAGAACAAATCGACAGGCATTTTACAACGTGCAGTAAACAACCACAATTGGTATGGACTCTTAAACACATCACAACAAAAACTCCATTCAAACTGGGTTTTTACGCGGGGCATTGATTTAAGAACCTACCGTGGCAGACATTATCGAGAGGGCTATGATTTATTGGGTGGCGATTATTTTATTCCCATTGTAGCGGAGAAAAATCCGAGCATCAATGATTCTTTGCCCTATCGAACAGGTGATATATTCGGATATAATAACGATGGATTGGTGCGGTGGGCAGGTTTATTTTTTGAGCTTGAATACAGCAAAAATCGAACAACCGCATTTATAAATGGCAGTAGATCGAATACTTGGTTGAAGCGAATTGATTATTTCAAGAAGGATGAACGAGGCAATTTTGGCCAAAAAACCCCATGGATTCTTTGCAAGGGAATAACGCTAAAAACAGGAATGAACCACAATGTCTCCCGCAGGTTAAATTTCTTTTCTAATCTGGGGTATTTAGATCGACCAACGCGGTTTAGCAATGTATTTGACAACCGAAACAAGCAAATCAAAGACATCCGAAATGAAAAAGTATATGCTTTGGAGGGGGGATCGGGATACAATACAAAAAGATTGGCCTTAACGGTGAATGCATATTATACTCTTTGGAAAAACAAACCCGTAGATTTTTTATCTACTTTCAGAGATGTGGACGGCAATGATTATAGTTTTAATATCAATGGTTTGGGGGCTCGCCATATGGGTCTAGAATTGCAAGCGGCTTTTAAACCAATAGATGGCATTGCTCTAGAAAGCAGTTTTTCTGTTGGTGATTGGATTTGGAATTCGGGCAGCGAAGTAATTGTGAGAAATGATTTGGGCGATTCAATTGCCAAAGTCAATTTTGATGCCATTGGAGTGCATGTCGGAGATGCGGCCCAAAAACAAATGGCGTTTCTGATTCGCTGGGAGCCCACTTGTCTTAAGGGGGCATATTTTTCAATGCAATACATCAATTTCGGGAAACACTATGCCGACTTTGATCCAACGTCTTTAACGGGACTATACAAAAGGCAGGAGTCTTTTATTTTACCCAATTACGGGTATGTCAATGTTTCGGGTGGATATAAAACCAGATTGAAAAACAACCTAACCTTGCAGTTCTATGGGATGGTTACCAATATTACCAATAACCTGTATATAACGGATGCACAGCACAGAAAACTAGACGACAATCCAAGCCATACATTTAATCCCAAAAATTTGGAGGTTTTTGTATCACAAGGATTGCGGTTTACTACGGGAATTAAAATTGGCTATTAAGAAAAGGTATGAATAAGAAATATGTATGTTGTTTTGTTTTGGCTTGTATGCTAGGTTTTGTTGATGGCAACGCACAAGCAACCCTGCCCGCCTATTGGAATTGCAATGACCCTGGCCAAGCACCTACGGGTTGGACATTGAACCAAGGCAGTTCAGGCAATTTTGTCTATACCTCCGCCAATTTGGTTAAGAGTTCACCGGCCTCTTTGCGATTAGACGTTACAGGTGAATGGGCTAAGGTAAATTGGAGTGGGAGTGCAGATACCATTCGGTATTATATTTCTGGCACAGGGGCTTCTGGTGTAACTTCTTGGAAAGGAACTTTTGATATAGAACAAAGCGATGATGGCGTTTCTTGGACTTCTGTTAAGCAATATATAGACAATATGCCCATGGGAATCGTTCAGCAATTTGCCCAAGTTAAAAGCACTGCGCGCTTTGCACGGTTTATGTTTACTTCCAAGGTTTCGGGCTATAATATGGCACTGGATGACATTACTGTTTTTCCAGGTAAGGGTGGGAGTATGCCCGAATTACAGGTATTGTTCAACGGCAAGATTCAGCCAGACAAATCGGAGATTAAACCAGGCAATGGATCCCAATTTTCCATTGGGATCAAAAACAATAGCAAGGTTTCAGATTTGGCGGTTAACAAATTTATTTTTGGTGGCGCCAATGCGTCAAGTTTCAGTTTTAAACAGTCTTTACCGGCAACCATAAAGCCTGGTGAAACACTGGGTGTGGCCATAGATGTCAACAGCGCGGGTGCCGATGGGTCATTAAAATCCGTATTGGAGATATACAGCAACGACAGCACACAACTTCTTTTTCGTTTGAATATGTATGCCATTAAAGGGAGCTTGCCCACCGAGCCCACTGCCCCCCCGGGCAATTTGCTTGTTTCTGTCAATGCTGCTTGGAAAACTGTTGTCACTTATTCAGAGGCTCCGTCAGATGGATATTTGATACTCCTAAAAACTTCTCCGATTACAGAGTCACCTATAGATGGAATTGTGTATGAAAGAGGGCAGTATTTGGGAGCTGCACGTGTGATGCATTGTGATAAAAATTTGGAGTCTGTTTTCGACAATATTGGCGCCTCTACCACATATTATGTCAAGGTTTTCGCATACAACGGGTATGGTAAGTATCTCAATTATTATACGGGTGTAACGGCTGATGTTAAGTATACTACACCGGGCTTACAACCCGGAAATTTTTATGGCGAGCTAAATGAGAAAGATACTCTTTTACTGCAAAAACTGCGGAGTATTGTGCGTCCCCATTTTCAGGTTTATTATTCAAATTTCGGAAGTACCATTGCTACACATTTCGAATCCAGAGACACGGTTGGCGGTAAAAAAATCATCAACTGTTTCTATACCGGTTATCCCTATGTATTCACACCGCCTTTCTTTTTTGACGTGAACGATCCAAATTATTTGAGCCGTGAGCATTCCTATCCATACTCTTGGATGGGAGAGTCGAGTCAAGACAGCGCAAACTACAGTGATTTATTTATGTTGTATCCTGTTCACCAGAATAAAAGTAATGTGGTGCGCAGCAATTATCCGATGAACAATCTCCAAAAGGTGACCATGCAATTTTATGGGGGCAAATTTGGCACAGATTCGAGCGGGGGATTTGCTTATGAACCCCGTGATTTTGCGAAGGGTGCCATTGCGCGTTCAAATTTTTATATTTGTGCCACCTATAACCGACGGGGTGCTGTATTTACCCTTCCTACGGCAAATGATTTTTTGGGAACCAACCAAGATCAAACCGTATTAAAACGTTGGAATAAACAATTTTTACCCAATGCGTGGGAGGTTGCGCGCCATGAATATATTGCTTCGGTACAAAAGAATCGCAATCCCTTTGTTGACCATCCCGATTGGGCTTGTTTTATTGATTTCAGTAAAATGCAATACCTTCCTGGAGGCAATTGTGCGAAGCAACAAACCTCGGCCATTCCTCAACCCGAAATTGTATCCTTAACCGTGTATCCAAATCCAACAAACGCTGTATTTTCAGTAGATTTAACGTCATTTTATCCCCATTCAACCACGATTACCCTGGTAGACTTTTTTGAACGCACCGTCTTTGAACGCAAGGATTGCGAATTTTCTGGACCCAATAAAATGACAATAATTGAAACAAAAAGTTTTTCAGCGGGCACGTATTTATTGATGGTTCGTTCTGCAAACAAGCAGGCTATAAGCAAGGTTGTGATTCAATAATATGAATTTCCGTAGTCCCGAAATATTGGCTTTGATTGATCGCTCTTTGGCAGAGGATATAGGTGGTGGCGATCATTCAAGCCTTGCATCAATTGCTGCTGGCACCCAAGGGCAATCTCGCTTATTGCTTAAACAAGATGGCGTTGTTGCGGGATTGGAATTGGGGCATGTGATTTTTGAACGATTGGATCCCAACATTGTTTGGATAGACAAGGCCCAAGACGGCGATTTTCTAACTTCGGGCACCCAGTTGGCATCGGTGCGTGGCTCTGTTCATGCTTTATTGGCTGGAGAGCGGTTGATGTTAAATTTTATGCAACGGCTTTCAGGGATCGCAACCCAAGCAAAACAAGCTGTTGAGATTGTTAGGGGTACTGAGACAATAATTTTGGATACACGAAAAACAACCCCTGGATTGCGTGCTTTAGAAAAATGGGCGGTGCGATTGGGTGGAGCGAGCAATCACCGCATGGGTTTGGATGACATGATTATGCTTAAAGACAACCACAATGATTCAGCGGGTGGGATTAGTGCGGCAGTATTGCGTACCCAAGCCTATTTAAAACGCAAGGGACTGGTTTTGGGTATTGAGGTTGAAACACGCAATCTTGAGGAGGTGCGAGAGGTATTGAATTTAGGGGGGATTCAGCGCATCATGCTTGACAATTTCTCTTTGGCAGATTGTAGGGAAGCTGTTTCATTCATTGGGGGCCGATGTGAGACTGAGGCTTCTGGAGGGATTCATATAAATAATTTGCGTGGGTATGCAGAAACTGGTGTGGATTTTGTTTCTTTGGGTTCTCTTACACACAGTGTCCACTCGCTCGATATTAGTTTTAAAACACAAATTCAATCCCCATGAAACGCAACCTGATAAAATTCTCTTTGTATGGCATTGTGACACCCCTGATACTTGTGTTGTTCAGTTTCCAAGGAGGATGCAATTCTGTTAGCAATGAAGGCGATGCCAATGCTGAACCGAATGACTCCCATTCAAGTTCCGAAAATATCGACGCTACACTTCCAGCAGACGATTATAATACCCCAGAAAACACAGGATCGGCGAATGCAAATGCTGGCAATAACCAAGAAGGTAGTCCATCTGATCCAAGTATATATGATGGCAAACTTGTTTGGTTTGGATTTGTAGAGGGGTATATGAAGGCAAAATCAGAGAGCAAAACCCTTTTGGTTGATGCCTATACCGATTGGTGTGGATGGTGTAAGGTTATGGACCGTGAAACCTATGCAAATGCTACAGTCATTGCTGCCTTAAACAAAGATTTTATTTGTGTTAAGTTTAATCCTGAGCTTGAAAAAACCCATGTATTCTCCACGTACAATTTTGGCAGCGTTGAATTGCTAAATTGGTTGGCACAGGGACAGCCTGGAGGATACCCAACCAGCTACTTTATTTTTAATCCAGCCAATGGTGAGGGTCGGGCTTCACAGGCGGGTTATCTGCCCCCCGATAAGTTCCTGAATTTGTTGGTTGAGGTGCTGAAGCGCAAATAATTGATGGGCAAACGCTTCAACGGTCTTCGTATTTATGAAGAATTAAAAATTGAATCTGCAGGAGCCGAAGGTCATTGTATTGGCCGTCACGACGGACAGGTAATTTTTGTGAAATACGCAGCACCGGGCGATGTGGTGGACGTGCAAATCGTGAAGAAGAAAAAGAACTTCATGGAGGGCAAGATCATCAAGTTCCACGAAAAATCATCGTTGCGGGTGGATCCTACGTGTCAGTATTTTGGCACGTGTGGTGGCTGCAAATGGCAGCATTTGGGCTATGCGGATCAGTTGGCATTCAAGCAGCAGCAGGTGGTGGATGCGATGGAGCGGATTGGCAAGGTGGAGGGATTTGAGGTGATGCCGATTTTGGGTAGCGGACAGGTTTATGGGTATCGCAACAAGTTGGAACTGACGTTTGCCGATCGCAGTTGGGTGACGGCAATGCCTGCGGAGGGTGAGCCTTTTCCAACGGCTTTGGGGTTTCATATGCCGGGAAAATTTGACAAGGTGTTGGATATTGAGGCGTGTCATTTGATGCCCGATTATGTGAATTTGATTCAGCGCGGGGTGAAGGGGTATTGCGAGGCGAATGGGATCGACTTTTTCAACGTGATTAAGCAGGAAGGCCATATGCGCAACATCATGTTTCGATGCAACCGCGATGGAGAGTGGATGGTTTTGGTATCGTTTCACGAGGAGCGCGAAGAGAATGCGGGGCTGATGCAGTACATCGCGGATACTTTTGATAAAATTGTGTGTTTGGTGTACGTGATCAACCCTAAACGCAACGATACCTTGCAGGATTTGGAGGTACAATTGTTTGCGGGCAAGCCCTATTTAACGGAGCGATTGGGCACCAGAACGTATAAGGTGAGGCCGCAGAGCTTCTTTCAGACCAATACGTTGCAGGCCGAGAATTTGTATGAAATCACCAAGGATTTTGCGGGGTTAACGGGCGATGAGTTGGTGTATGATTTGTATACGGGAACGGGCAGTATTGCTTTGTTTGTGGCCGATCAGGCAAGGGAAGTCGTTGGGATTGAATATGTGGAAGAGGCGATCAAGGATGCCAAGGATAACATGCTGTTGAATGGGGTGGAGAACTGCAAATTTTATGCAGGCGATATGAAGGATATTTTGACGGCTGAGTTCATTGCGGAGCAAGGTAGACCCGATGTGGTAATCACAGATCCTCCGCGCGATGGTATGCATCCAAGTGTGGTGGAGCGATTGTTGGAGGCCAGACCCAAGCGCATTGTTTACGTGAGTTGCAATCCAGCGACCCAGGCCCGCGATGCGGCGTTGTTGGATGCGGCGTATCGTTTGGTGAAGGTGCAGCCAGTAGACATGTTCCCTCATACGCACCACGTGGAGAATGTTGGACTTTGGGAGTTGCGGGGTTAACGCTTTAAATAAATATTCTTGGATAGCTTGGGTCGATGACCGTCGTTGTAATTGAAGACGATGAAATAGACACCCTCGGGTAGGAGTTCTGTTGGTTCATTGTTTTGGCTTTGGCCCGATGCGTGATTGCGGCCGTCCCACGCGATGTTTTGTTGGGCATTGGAT